>NZ_ACQL01000109.1 GCF_000175195.1 Actinobacillus minor NM305
GTAGGGGCAAATCACATTTGCCCCAAATAATCATAGTAACATCAGGGCGAATGTAATTCGCCCATACAATTCCCCATAATAATGTAAAATTTTTGCAATAAATGACCGCTTGTAAAACATAAATAAGGTAAAAATAATGAGCTTAAAAAACGAAAAAATTGCGGTGTTATTTGGTGGCGTTTCAGCAGAACGTGAAGTTTCGCTCAATTCAGGTAAATCGGTCTTTGAAGCCTTACAAAGTTTAGGCTATAACGTTGAAGCGATTGATATAAAAGAATTTCCGATTGAAAAATTAAAAGAAAAAGGTATTCAGCGTGTGTTTAATATTCTTCACGGTGGTATTGGTGAAAATGGCGTGCTTCAAGGGGCGTTAGAGCAACTCGGTATTCCCTATACAGGCTGTGGCGTAATGGCTTCGGCGATTACTTTAGATAAATTCCGCACCAAATTATTGTGGAATGCAGTGGGCTTACCAACGGCGGCAATGGAAGTCGTTCGCCGTGGACAAGCGGTCAATTCTGATGAAATTATTGCAAAATTAGGTTTACCATTATTTGTGAAACCTGCAAGCGAAGGCTCAAGTGTCGGCGTGAGCAAAGTGAAAACTGCAGAACAGTTATTACCTGCAATCGAAGAAGCATTAAAATATGATTCAATTGTGTTGGTGGAAGAAAATTTAGCAGGGGCGGAATACTCTGTACCAGTACTTGATGGTGAAGTGTTACCCGCGGTACAAATTATTCCAGACGGCGAGTTTTATGACTACCACGCAAAATATATTTCGGACAATACCCAGTATGTTGTGCCAGCGTTAAATGCAGATCGCCAAGCAGAAGTCGCTAAATTAGTGAAGCAGGCTTATGATGTAGTGGGCTGTCGTGGTTGGAGCCGAATTGATGTAATGGAAGATGGTGAAGGAAACTTCCGTTTAGTTGAAGTGAATACCTGCCCAGGTATGACAAGCCATAGTATTTTCCCAAAATCAGCGGCGACTGTAGGTTATAGTTTTGAGCGTTTAGTTGAACGTGTATTGGAGTTAAGTGCGTAATGGTTGCGGTCATTCGCAAAAAGAAATCATCGAATTTTGGACCTTTCAAAGCTATTCAAGGTAAAATTTCTTTTTTACCAAAGACATGGTTTGGATACATAAAGCCTCTAATTGTGTTATTATGCTTTTTGGTCGCTTTTTTAGTCTATTCGAATTGGCATCGTTTACTTGAAGGTTTAGATAAAACACCGATTCGATCTTATGCACTTACGCATAAAACACAATTTACGACAAATTCGGATATTCGTGAAACTTTATCTAAAAATCCCACTCTAAAAGGATATTTCTCTCAAGATATTCAAGAAGTTAAAAATAAGCTACTTGAAATGCCTTGGGTGCGAGATGTTGTTGTTCGAAAATTTTATCCCGATCGTTTGGGGATTACAATTTTAGAGCATCGCCCGGTTGCAATTTGGAATAACATTAAATACCTTTCGGAACAAGGTGTGGTTTTTAGTTTACCCACTGATCGATTTGATCGAACAGGACTTCCTTTAATGTATGGACCAGATACAGAAAGTAAAGTTGTGTTAGAAGCCTGGGGCAAAATACAAGCAGAATTAAAAGCACGCCAATTAGAACTTAAATCTGTGGCGATAGATAATCGTGGTTCTTGGTCGATAACATTATCAAATAATGTAGAATTAAAATTGGGGCGAGGAGAATGGACATCTAAGATCGATCGTTTTGTGTTGATTTTCCCAGAAATAGATATTCCGGAAGGACAACGTTTAGCTTATGTTGATTTACGCTATGAGCATGGTGCGGCGGTAGGATTCCTTCCATTACAAAAATAAGAATAGCAAACCAGAAATATGACAAAAGTAGCAGAATCAAGAATTATTGTTGGCTTAGATATTGGTACATCCAAGGTTGTTGCGGTTGTCGGTGAAGTACTCCCCGATGGTGTAATTAATGTGATGGGCGCAGGCGTTTGTCCTGCAAAAGGGGTTGATCGGGGGGGCGTTATTGATTTGGATGCTGCAGTACGCTCAATTCAGAGTGCCATTGAACAAGCTGAATCTATTTCAGAATGTCAAATTATTGGTGTGACTTTGGCTTTATCTGGGCAACATATCACGGCATTAAATGAAATGGGGGCAGTACCTCTTGTCAATACCGTGACAGAACAAGATATTGATTCTGCAATGCATTATGCACGTTCAGTACGATTACCAGATGGATTGGATATTCTTCATGTTATTCCCCAAGAGTATAAGGTTGATCGGTTACCAGCGACTAAAAATCCATTAGGCTTATCAGGCAATCGTTTGGTTGCACAAGCTCATTTGATTGCCGCACATCAAGACTGGTTAAGAAACCTTGTTAATGCAGTAGAACGTGCTAAATTAACAGTCGATCAAATTGTTTTTTCTGGATTAGCATCAAGTTATTCTGTTTTAACTGAAGATGAGAAAGAGCTCGGTGTTTGTTTAATTGATATCGGTGGCGGTACGATGGACGTACTGGTATATACCGATGGCGCGTTACGTTTTAGTAAGGTTATTCCATTTGCTGGAAATAATATTACGGACTATCTTGCTCATGTCTTTGCAACATCTCGTTCAGAAGCGGAAAATATTAAAGTAAATTATGGCAGTGCGATAGAACAGCCAACATATAATGCCGATAAAAAAATTGAGGTTTCTGGGCTTGCGGGCAGTGCACCAAGAATTTATACCAAAACACAAGTTGCGTCAGTCACATCTCAATGTTACGCTGATTTGTTAAAAGTAATCGAGAATGAACTGGTTCAATTACGTCATGATCTTTTCCAAAAAGGTATAAAACAAGAATTAATTGCAGGTTTTGTATTAACGGGTGGTGGTTCACAAATCGAAGATATTGTAGAATGTGCAAAAAATATCTTTGGTTCGCACGTTAGAGTGGGATATCCACTCAATATTACAGGTCTTACTGACTATGTAAATAAACCACAATATGCAACCGTTCTCGGTCTATTGCAATACAGCCATTATAATACCGAAGAGAAAGGTAGAATTATTAATAATCCTAAAGTGGATAACCTGATGGAAGTATTAAAAAAAGGATTCCGTAAAGCTGTAAATTGGACCAAATCAAGTTTTTAAATAAATTTTATGATATTGACGATACGTCAAATCTTTAGGGAGATAAAAAGAATGTTCGAACCTATTTTCGAATCTACGCCGGATGCGGTAATTAAAGTTATCGGTGTTGGTGGCGGTGGCGGTAATGCCTTAAACCACATGGTCAAAAGTAGTCAAGAAGATGATGTAGGCAGTGTAGAGTTTTTTTCGGTCAATACAGATGCACAAGTATTACGCACAAGCTCAGTTCGTCAAACGATTCAAATCGGTGCTAATATAACTAAGGGCTTAGGTGCTGGAGCAGATCCAAATATTGGTTATCAGGCGGCAGAAGAGGATCGAGAAGCGTTGAGTAATATGATTGCAGGTGCAGATATGGTCTTTATTGCTGCCGGTATGGGTGGTGGTACAGGTACAGGTGCTGCTCCGGTTATTGCTGAAATTGCTAAAAGCCAAGGCGCTTTAACAGTAGGTATTGTTACCAAACCTTTTAACTTTGAAGGTAAAAAACGCGCACACTTTGCTGAACAAGGCATCAAAGAACTTTCCAAAAATGTAGATTCTCTCATTATCATTCAAAATGAGAAATTACTGAAAGTTTTACCAAAAAACGTTAAATTTAGTGAAGCTTTTGGTATTGCTGATAGTGTACTTCGTAATGCTGTATTAGGTATCACGGATATGATCACGAAAGAAGGTCTTGTAAACGTGGACTTTGCTGATGTGAAAAAAGTGATGGCAGAAATGGGACGTGCAATGATGGGAACCGGAATTGCAGAAGGCGAAGGTCGTGCAGAACGTGCTGCGGCAGAAGCTGTTGCAAGCCCATTATTAGAAGATGTGGATTTATCGGGTGCTAAAGGTATCCTAGTAAATATTTCTTCAGGCTATGACCTTGAACTTGCAGAAGTAGACGCTATTATGAAATATGTCACAGAAGCTGCAGATTCGGATGCAACCGTTATTTTTGGTTCAGCATTCTACCCAGAAATGGAAGGTCAAATTCGTGTGACTTTAGTTGCAACAGGTTTAGGGCAAGCAGAAGAGCTTTCAATGCCTCGTGCGACAATGTTAAATCATACTCAGCCTAACTTGCAACAACCACAAAATGTAAATCAAGGAACGCAAACAGGTTACCAAACATCACAAAATGTTGGTGGTTACCAAGGTCAGTCTCAAGTGCAGCAGCCTGTACAACAACCTAATGTATTTGGGCAGCCACAGCAATCAGCACCGTCAAGACCGCAAGCGATTGATAGTGCAAATGTATGGTCGCCTAACTCTATTCCAGGCTTTATGCGTAAAGGTTCGTAATGCCTAGCGCTTGAAATAGGAATCAGGAAATGATTAAACAAAGAACCCTCAAACAAGCTACAAAGGTTACAGGTATTGGCTTACATAGTGGCAAAAAAGTAACTTTAACGTTACGTCCGGCCCCTGCGAATACCGGTATTATTTATGCACGTACAGATTTAGAACCAGCAGTTTATTTCCCGGCAAGTGCTGAATCTATCCGTGATACACAACTTTGTACTTGTATGATCAATGATGACGGCGTGCGTATTTCAACCGTAGAACACCTTAATGCGGCAATGGCTGCTTTAGGGTTGGATAATTTGATTGTTGAAGTCGATGCCCCAGAAATCCCAATTATGGATGGCAGTGCAAGTCCATTTATTTATCTGTTATTGGATGCAGGTATTGAAGAACAAAATGCACCGAAGAAATTTATTCGTATTAAAGAAACGGTACGAGTAGAAGAAGGCGATAAATGGGCTGAAATGCGTCCTTATGCTCATGGTTTAAAATTAGATTTTACCATCGATTTTAACCACCCGATGATTAGTAAAGCGGTACGTAATTTTAAAATGGAGCTTTCGGCAGAAAACTTCATTCACCAAATTAGCCGTGCAAGAACCTTTACTTTCATGAAAGATGTAGAATATCTCCAATCTATCGGCCTAGCATTAGGCGGTAGTTTGGATAATGCTATCGTATTAGATGAATATCGTATCCTGAATGAAGATGGATTACGTTATAAAGATGAGCTCGTGAAACACAAAATGTTAGATGCGATTGGCGATCTCTTTATGTGTGGCTACAATATCTTAGGCGATTTTAGTGCTTATAAATCAGGACACGGCGTAAATAACAAATTATTACGTGCGATTTTAGCCAATGAGAATGCGTGGGAATTTGTAACCTTTGAAGATAAAGAAGAAGTCCCACAAGGTTATCGTATCCAAGAACTTGTGCTTATCTAGGCGATATTGCGAAATGAATCTGCATCCCAAAGGTTAAGAATAGGGTTAGCCAAGTAGGATGCAGATTTATTTTATCTTTCACATTGCAAGCGGTTATTTTTTCCGAATCGTTTGCAAATGTTGAATAAACCGCTACAATGCGAAATCTCTTTAAGATTAAGGATCATTAAATGAAAATTACAAAAAATGTTGTACCAAGCATTGCTTACCAAGTTCGTACGCAAGATGGTGTATTAGTTGATGAAGCACCGGTAAATCAACCATTAGAATATTTACACGGCCATAACAACTTAGTTGAAGGTTTAGAAAAAGCCTTAGAAGGTAAAGCGGTTGGCGATACTTTTGAAGTGCGTGTAAGCCCAGAAGAAGGCTACGGCGAATATAACGAAAATATGGTTCAACGTGTACCAAAAGATGTATTTATGGGCGTAGATGAGCTAGAAGTGGGAATGCGTTTTATCGCAGACACAGATTTAGGTCCATTACCGGTTGTGATCACTGAAGTTGATGGCGATGAAGTAGTTGTTGATGGTAACCATATGTTAGCCGGTCAAGAATTATTATTCTCTGTTGAAGTGGTAGCAACTCGTGAAGCAACTTTAGAAGAGATTGCTCACGGTCATATTCATCAAGAAGGTCACGGCTGTGGTTGTGGCGGTCATGAAGAAGAAGGACATGGTTGCTGCGGCGGTGGTCATCACCATCATCACGATCATGAGCACGATCATCACCACGGCCACGGTGGCTGTGGTTGCGGTGGTCACGGTCATCATCACTAATTCAAGCCAAATCTTCCCTGCCTATGTAGGGAAGATTTTGTCATTTAAGGCAAGAGAAAGCGGTTAAATTTGACGATCTTTTTGCTATTCTCTTACATCTCATTTTCTTAACGATAATTTCAATAAATAACTTATTATGACACAGCAACATCTATCCGATACCGATTATCTCCGAACCATTCTCAGTTCTAATATCTACGATCTTGCTCAAGTAACCCCATTGCAAAAAATGGAAAAATTATCCGAGCGTTTAAATAATAAAATTTTTATTAAACGCGAAGATCGCCAACCCGTACATAGTTTCAAACTACGCGGCGCATTTGCGATGATTGCGAATTTATCTAAAGCACAAAAAGAAGCCGGTGTGATTGCTGCTTCAGCAGGGAACCACGCACAAGGCGTAGCGCTTTCGGCAAAACATTTGGGACTAAGAGCGTTGATTGTTATGCCACAAAATACACCAACCATTAAAGTGGATGCCGTAAGAGGTTTTGGCGGAGAAGTGTTGCTTTTCGGGGCAAACTTTGATGAAGCGAAAGCGAAAGCCTTAGAATTATCGCAAGAGTTGAATATGACCTTTATCCATCCTTTTGATGCACCTGCGGTTATCGCCGGTCAAGGTACTATTGGTATGGAGCTGGTTCAACAGCGTTCAGATTTAGATCGTATTTTTGTGCCGGTGGGTGGTGGCGGCCTAATTGCGGGGATCGCCGTGTTGGTTAAACAACTCTTACCAAATATCAAAGTGATTGGCGTAGAATCGAAGGACTCTGCTTGTTTATATCACGCTCTGAAAGCCGGAAAACCGATTGATTTAGATCGTGTTGGTCTATTTGCTGATGGTATTGCCGTTAAGCGTATTGGCGATGAAACCTTCCGTATTTGCCAACAATATGTGGATGAAGTCGTTTTAGTCGATAATGATGAAATCTGTGCAGCGTTAAAAGATATTTTTGAAAATGTGCGAGCAGTGGCAGAGCCTTCAGGTGCAACCTCATTAGCCGGACTCAAAAAATATGTTAAAGCGAATAACATTGAAGATGAAAATTTAGCCTGTATTTTATCGGGGGCAAACCTCAACTTCCATACTTTACGTTTTGTTTCCGAACGTTGTGAAATTGGCGAAAAACACGAAGCATTATTAGCGGTGACTATTCCCGAGCGTAAAGGTAGCTTCTTAACATTCTGCCAAATTTTAGGTAATCGAGCGGTAACCGAATTTAACTATCGTCACGCCGATGATACCAACGCTTGTATTTTTGTTGGTGTGCGTATTTCAGGTAGCGCAGAAAAAGCGGAAATTATTAAAGAATTACAGCAAAACGGTTATAATGTTTCAGATCTTTCGGATGATGATATTGCAAAAACCCACGTGCGTTATATGGTGGGGGGGAGACCAACTTCTCTTAAAAATGAGCAACTTTATAGCTTTGAGTTTCCGGAACAAAAAGGTGCATTGTTAAAATTCTTACAAGCCTTAACAGATTGGGATATTTCATTATTCCATTACCGAGCGCACGGGGCAGATTACGGCGATATTTTAGCTGCATTTGCGATCGAAGCAGGGTCGGAAGTGGAATTAAACAAACATTTAGAGCAGCTTGGCTATCGTTTCCAAAATGTGAATGATAGCCCGGCATATCAATACTTTTTAAAATAATCGAATAAATGAAGGAATAAAAAATGGCACGTAAATACTTTGGTACAGATGGCGTACGTGGCGAAGTCGGTAAATTTCCAATTACTCCGGAATTTGCTTTAAAACTGGGTTGGGCTGCCGGTAAAGTGTTAGCAACACAAGGCACAAAAAAAGTGTTAATCGGTAAAGATACCCGTATTTCCGGTTATATGTTGGAGTCTGCATTAGAAGCTGGTTTAACCGCCGCAGGTTTATCAGCGGTCTTTGTCGGTCCAATGCCAACGCCGGCAATTGCTTACTTAACACGTACTTTCCGTGCAGAGGCTGGCATTGTCATTTCAGCTTCACATAACCCGTATTACGATAATGGTATTAAGTTCTTCTCAGCCGTTGGCGAAAAATTACCGGATGAAGTGGAAGAAGCGATTGAAGCAATGCTAGATGAACCAATGGATTGCGTGGACTCGGCGAATTTAGGTAAAGCCAGCCGTATCAATGATGCAGCGGGTCGTTATATTGAGTTCTGTAAAGCCGGCTTCCCTTCACACCTTAGCTTAGACGGCTATAAAATTGTGGTGGACTGTGCAAATGGCGCAACCTACCACATCGCACCTAATGTTATGCGTGAATTAGGGGCGGAAGTCATTGAAATTGGTACACACCCAAATGGTCTGAATATCAATGAAAAATGTGGTGCAACGGACATTAAAGCCCTGCAAAAAGTGGTTGTAGAAGCAGGTGCTGATATTGGCTTAGCTTACGATGGCGATGGCGACCGTATTATGATGGTAGATCATTTAGGCAATAAAGTAGATGGCGACCAAATTCTCTTTATTCTTGCTCGTGAAGCATTACGTGCCGGCAAATTGCAAGGTGGCGTTGTAGGGACTTTAATGAGCAATATGAGCTTGGAAATCGCATTAAAAGAGTTAGCGATCCCATTCTCTCGTGCTAACGTGGGTGACCGCTATGTGCTCGAACAGTTAAAAGAAAAAGGCTGGAAGCTCGGTGGTGAAAACTCAGGGCATATTATTGTGCTAGATAAAAACACCACAGGCGATGGCATTATTGCTTCATTAGAAGTTTTAGCGGCTATGGTATCGCACAAAATGACCCTAAATGAATTAGCTAAAGCGGTGCCGTTATTCCCTCAAGTGTTGATTAATGTTCGCTTCTCAGGTGGCAATAATCCGTTAGAAAGCGAAGAGGTAAAAGCGGTAGCGAAGTCTGTTGAAGAACGATTAGCAGGTAAAGGGCGAATTTTGTTACGTAAATCAGGCACAGAGCCACTTATTCGAGTGATGGTGGAATGTGAAGATGGCACGTTAGCTCAAAGCTGTGCAGAAGAAATTGCTGAAGCAGTAAAACGTAATTAATGACAAGCGGTCTTGTTTGCAAAATAATTTGCAAATTCGACCGCTTATTTTCATCGTGTATTTACACAAATACGAAAGATATGAAAACGAAAGGATAGAATATGAACCAACAAGAAATGAAAAAAATTGCGGCAAAGGCAGCATTAAAATTCGTCACACCGGATACGATTGTGGGCGTTGGTAGCGGTTCAACGGTAAACTGCTTTATTGATGAATTAGCCTCAATGAAAGATCAAATTAAAGGCGCTGTGGCGGCATCAAAAGCCTCTGAAGAACGTTTAAAAGCGTTAGGTATTGAAGTCTTTAGTGCTAATGAAGTCAGTGAACTTGATGTTTATATTGATGGTGCAGATGAAATTACACCACAAGGTTATATGATCAAGGGCGGCGGTGCGGCTTTAACTCGTGAAAAAATCGTGAGTTCATTAGCGAAGAAATTTGTTTGTATCGTGGATAGCTCAAAGCAAGTGGATGTATTAGGCTCAATCTTCCCATTACCCGTTGAGGTTATTCCAATGGCTCGCTCTTATGTGGCTCGTCAATTAGTCGCTTTAGGTGGTTCACCGGAATATCGTGAAGGCGTGGTAACCGATAATGGCAATGTGATTTTAGATGTACATAATTTCAAAATTTTAGAACCACTAAAAATGGAGCATACCATTAACAACATTGCGGGTGTGGTTACCAATGGGATATTTGCCCAACGTTTTGCCAATGTGACGATTGTCGGCACGCCTGAAGGGGCAAAAATCCTTGAATAATTGACAAACACAATTTGCAAAAAAATAACGAAATCGAACCGCTTATAATGATTTGGTCTAAAAGATTCGTGAAATTTTGAGCAAATTGTGTTTAAATCCTCTCATCAAACACAACAAGGAATCATTATTATGGCTAAAGTTTCTCTCGATAAATCAAAAATTAAGTTCTTGCTCTTAGAAGGCGTGCATCAAAATGCATTAGATGTTCTAAAAGCTGCAGGTTACACCAACATTGAATATCATAAAAAAGCCTTAGATGGCGAGGAATTGATTGAAGCAATCAAAGATGCGCATTTTATCGGGCTTCGTTCTCGTACGCATTTAACCAAAGAAGTGTTAGCGCACGCCAATAAACTGATTGCGATTGGGTGTTTCTGTATCGGTACAAACCAAGTTGATTTGCAAGAAGCAAAACGCCGTGGTATTCCGGTATTTAACGCGCCGTTCTCAAATACACGTTCAGTGGCTGAATTAGTGTTGGCGGAGATTATTCTGTTAATGCGCCAAGTACCTAAAGCGAATGCGGAAGTACACCGTGGCGTGTGGAATAAATCGGCTGCAGGCTCAAATGAAGTTCGTGGTAAAAAATTAGGCATTATCGGTTATGGCCATATCGGTTCACAATTAAGCGTGATTGCGGAAGCGGTAGGTATGCAAGTGTATTTCTACGATATTGAAAATAAACTCCCGTTAGGTAATGCGCAACAAATTGCTACGCTAGATGAGTTATTGAGTACTTGCGATGCGATTTCATTACACGTGCCTGAAAATGCTTCAACCAAAAACCTAATGAGTGCAGCACGCATTGCCCAATTAAAAGAAGACTCGGTATTAATTAACGCAGCTCGTGGTACGGTGGTGGATATTGACGCTTTAGCCGCACGTTTAGAAGCCGGTACATTACGTGGTGCAGCAATTGACGTATTCCCTGAAGAGCCGGCATCGATCAACGATCCGTTTGAATCGCCATTACGTCAATTTGATAACGTGATTTTAACGCCGCATATCGGTGGCTCAACTTCCGAAGCGCAAGCGAATATCGGTACTGAAGTAGCTAATAAATTTGTGAAGTATTCAGATAATGGTTCAACATTATCTGCGGTAAACTTCCCTGAAGTATCGTTACCAACCCACGATAATACAAAACGTTTACTCCATATTCATGCAAACAAACCGGGTATTTTAAATAAAATTAACCAAGTCTTTGTCGATGCGAATGTGAATATTGCCGGTCAGTATCTGCAAACCGACCCGGAAATTGGCTATGTTGTGATTGATGTACAATCCGAAGATACTTCAGAAGCATTACAACGTTTAAAAGAGATCGAAGGTACGATCAAAACACGTGTGCTTTACTAACCATTGATTTAAGTAGAAAAGGGCGAATCTTATGATTTGCCCTTACTTTTTAGAAGATTTCGTTATAAAATAAAGTTTTATTACAACGGAAGGATTTAAAAATGACATTCCCAGCTTGCCCTCAATGTAAAGGCGAAAATACTTACCACGATTCTATTCAATTTGTATGCCCTGATTGCGCTTATGAATGGACCGGTGAAGAAACCGTTGAAGCCGATGACGATCAACTTATTGTTAAAGATAGCAACGGTAACTTATTAGCAGATGGCGATGATGTACTACTGATTAAAGATCTGAAACTAAAAGGTTCATCAGAAGTTTTAAAGAAAGGCACAAAATTTAAAGGCATCCGCCTTGTAAATGGCGACCACAATGTTGACTGTGGCAAAATTATGCTGAAGTCAGAATTTTTGAAAAAAGCGTAATAGCAAATCTCTAATAAAAAACGACCGCTTTCGGTCGTTTTTACTATTTATGCAAAATACTTTGCATATTTGCCAAAAGATTATCTAACATCGCATAACGTTTTCGATACATCGATCTTTTCTTACTCGGGATCTCTTCTAACGGTTTTGTTTCAAACGTGAGAGGGAGTGTCCAGTATTTCCCTTCTTTACCTGAGCTTTCTTGGAAGATCGCATCATAATCAACAACATAACGTTTACTTTGTACCCATCGGGATTTATTTTGGTATTTTTGTGGAATACCTAATAACGTTTTATAACCTAACGTTAGAGTAAGCGCTTTCATTGCTTCAACCATCAAATAGGCCGGGCGTAATCCGTGGCATTGCTTCGTTAATGTTTTGACGATCTCTTTTGAACCCTCAAAATTCGGCCCTTGAATCACCGCAATTAACAGCGCCTCTTCTAATTTCCCAAAAGTGAGGAGATAAACCAATTGATTGGTTGGTTTATAGCGTAATTCTAATGCCCAGTAACCTTCCATGGCTTGATGTTCATTAATGTTGAGATAAAGCTCAAAATCTTCAATCACTTCGCCAAAGCAGATCGGTTTTTCCCAAAGGGGAGGTAGCCCTTTTTCCGCCATAAAGTGAGGTAAAAAGGTTAGATTTTCATAAATCATTGCCAAGCGCTTTTGGCTATTAAAACGTTTATCGAGAAAACGATGAACAAGTGGGTAGCTATAACTCGCTCTTTGTAATAAGAGTTCTTTTAATAAGGGCGTTTGATTCACTTTTTGCTCGAAGGCTTTAATCAGCGAGCGATGTAATAAAGCGCGTAGATGATAACGAAAGCGTTTTAGACGGTAAGATTTTTTACCTTGATCCGGATAAAGTAACCAAGGTGAAGGCCAACGATAGGTATTTTTGTCCATAGTCTCCTAATTCCAATATAACATTTTAGTTATTTATCTAATAAATTTTCAATTTCTTGAGGGATTTGTTTCGGTTCTGGGATGAAAATTTGTTTATGGCGTTGTAGCTCGCCTTTTTCTAGTGCAATACTGCTTTTAGGCACTTTAAAGAGTTTGCTTAAAAACTTCAGTAAATGTGCATTTGCTGCGCCATCGACAGGGGGCGCGGTAATGGCTATTTTGAGTTCTTCATCGTGCAAGCCGACTATTTGATCTCGGCTTGCTTTGGGTTGAAGAAAGATACGCAAACGAATACCGTTTGGTGCTTGGGTAATTTCGACCGCTTTTGTCATCTTATGCTATCGCCCAAAGTACACCAAAAATGTTATAGAACAGGCTGTTTAACAAAATCAGTGCGAAGCCTAAAACCATCACTGAAAAATCTAACATGCCAGTGCGAGGTAATAGGCGGCGGATTATGCCAAGTACCGGCTCGGTAATTTGTGCAACGGTATAGTCTAACGGGTGGTTACCTTGTGTTACCCAACTCATTAACGCACGAATGAGGGTGGTAAAGAATAAAATTTGCCCGAAAGTTTTAATTACGCCTAAGATGCCTGAGAGCACGGCAAGCGGGATAGCCGCTTGATAAACAATCCATTTTTCTAAGGTAAAGAGTAATACGGACACTAAAATGGCCGCAAAATTAATCCCTTTTACTGTTGGAATGAATTTACTCACAGGGTTCAAAATTGGCGATGTCATTCGCAATAAGGATTGTGAAATGGGTAATCGAATATCAACACGGCAAAACTCAAACCAAGTGCGGAGGATTAAGATAAAGGTTAAAAAACCAATAATGATTGACAGAACAGAAGCAAAAAATTCCATCTTGTTTCCTTTTTCATTGATAAGATAAGCGGTCAATTTCTGTGGATTTTTTGCAAAAATTGACCGCTTGAAAAGTGTTTAATTAGCCTTGAACAGGATAATCCCACCAAATATCAAATAACTCACTCACTTCAACATTTTGTAAGTTATTGTTTTCTAACCAACCTTTTACTAATTGGCGGTGTGATTCATCACATTTACCTAATTTTTCTAAGCATACTAAGCCTTCCCAAGCAAGGTAGCCACTACCTTCATAAGCTAAGCCGTTTGGACGGATAACTTCTTCAATAAAGCGATCAACCAAAACATCAATTTGATCGATACCGGTACCATCAGCAAATTGGAATTTAACTAAAAAGCCTAATTCTTGGAATTCTGCTAAGTGCATTTTTTTACGCTGACGCGCATTACGTTTAATCGCCATTTTATTCTCCTTATTGAATAAAATTAGTTAAAAGATTTTTTTGTAAAATAGAGATCCCAAACACCGTGTCCAAGTTTATGTCCACGCTCTTCAAATTTAGTTAAAGGGCGGAAACTTGGACGAGGGATAAAATCATTGGTTTCGGAAGTATTGTGTAGCTCTCGTTCAAACCGGCGTAATACCTCTAGCATATGCTCTGCGTAGTTTTCCCAATCGGTCGCAAAATGGATAAAACCATTCGGCGACAGTTTGGTTAATACACGAGTAATAAATTCAGGCTGAACAATACGGCGTTTATGGTGTTTCGCTTTTTGCCACGGATCGGGGAAATAAAGCTGTAATCCTCCCAATGAACCATCAGCAATACTATCTCGCAAAATCTCTGTCGCATCGTGACAGATCACTCGCAAATTTTTCACGCCTTTTTCCAAGGCATAAGCGATACAAGCTCCCACACCGGGGGTATGAACTTCAATCCCAATATAGTTACGATCAGGATTTTGCTCAGCCATTTCTACTAAAGAACGCCCCATACCAAAGCCAATTTCCAGCACCACAGGATTGTTGTTGCCAAAAATCGCTTCAAAATCAAAAGGCGTATTTTGATAATCTAAACCGAGATTTTCCCAGTTATTATTCATCATATCACGCTGATAATCGCTTAAACGCCCCGTGCGGAGAACGAAACTACGCACTTTACGAAGATAACGACCATCAGGTGTAAATTCTGCTTGTTCAACAGTTTTACGTTTTTTATCGGCAAAAGTAATTTTTTCAGACATGGATATTCACCGATTAAAATCTAACAAGGGCAGAACCCCAAGTCCAACCACCACCAAAGGCTTCAAGAAGCAAGAGTTGCCCACGTTTGATACGTCCATCACGCACTGCTTCATCTAATGCAACAGGAATGGTGGCAGCACTGGTATTACCATAACGATCTACGGTAACGACCACTTGATCCATCGACATATCTAATTTTTCAGCGGTTGCGCTGATAATACGTAAGTTCGCCTGATGTGGTACAAGCCAATCTAATTCGGATTTATCTAATTGATTTGCAGATAATGTTTCTTCAACTACATCAGAAAGTTGTTTTACCGCTAATTTAAAGGTTGCATTACCTTGCATGGAGATAAAGCCTGAGCGATCATTTCCTCGTTCAACATTAGGTAAAACCAGAGATTCTTTTGTATCTGCGGATGCGTGTAAATGGGTTGAAATAATGCCTTGTTCTTCGCTGGCTTCTAAAATTACCGCTCCGGCGCCATCGCCAAAAAGAACAACTGTACCACGATCGGTTTCATCTAATTTACGAGAATTGAGATCAGAACCCACCACTAATGCTTTTTTAACTTTTCCAGTACGCACAAATTGATCGGCAACACTTAAAGCGTAAACGAAGCCGGTACAAGCAGCTGCCACATCAAAAGAGATCGCATCGTCAATACCTAACATGCCTTGAATTTGGCAGGCTGCACTTGGGTAGGCGTGAGAGTTGCTGGTTGTGCCAACCACAATTAAATCAATCTCTTGCGGATCGAGATTAGCTTGTTCTAAACATTTTTTCGCTGCTTCAAAACCCATTGTGGCAACCGTTTCGTCCGCTGCTGCAATACGGCGTTCTTTCATTCCTGAGCGGGTAACAATCCACTCATCAGAAGTCTCTACCATTTTTTCTAAATCAGCATTTGTACGAACTTGAGCAGGCATATAGCTGCCGGTTGCTAAAATCTTGCTATACATATTCTTATCTCAATTTTCTAAAATTAGATCATATTATACCGATAAACCCTTATTCCACCAAATATTCCCGATAAAAAGACAAGCGGTCATTTGTTAAAAATTATTTGTAAATGACCGCTTGCTCACATTCGTTTATAAATATGAGGGCTGTGCTAGATATTTAAAAATCCTCTTCATCCTGAAAATTATCCCAAAGTGGATATGAGGTTTCGTAAGCACTTGATAGTTGAATAAAATGATCAGCTACGGGCATCACCCACTCTGGGATCTGTGCTTTATCACGTTCAAGTTTTTTCTCAAAACGGGATTTCGCAAAGAAAATACCCGTTGGTGAGCGGAGATCCTTGAAGAACTGTTGGAATGTCTCGTTATCCGGTTCTAATAAACAAGCTTTTTCTGACCAAAAGAGCGACACATAGCGGTTTTTTTCTACCCCAAAACCTTCTTTGAAGGCAACAGCATACAGATTGGCAAGCCACGCAAAATCTTCTTGGCTAAATTCACAATCAACCATCAACTCTGGTGCGAGTTCTCTGAAAATATAATCCTCTTTGCCTGCATCTGTTTCTAAATAGAGTAAATGGATATAAGGTATATAAGCTTCAGTTTGTTTAAGCTCCACAGCTTGTTTTAGAGCAGATAATGCCCGTTCAGCTTCTGCTTTCGGACGTTTTTCCATTGGCCATAAACGTTCATATTCACGAACGCCAAAGGTGACTAAAGCTCGAGTTAAACCTTGTTCCACTGCTTTGGCTAAAAAGGCTTCACCTTCTTCTTCGGTAAGGAGGTTGCTATAAGGCTCGAAAAACTCCGGAAGATATAGGTTTTGTTGAATTTGATATAATCTGTATTGGCTAAACGCGTGTCCAAGTTCTGCTAATTTTTTATATAATGCGATTGAGTATTGTGCATAGCCGTCCATCGCAAAATAGCGAAGAGCATTATCAATATCAAAATTTTCATTACGATCTTCAGCAATCAGTGCTTGCCAATCCACGTCAATCTGACCTTTCTCAAAGCCCCAAATGCCGAGTTCTGTTGCACCCACTTCAAGAGTTTTCACAAACGGTGAACGAGAAGCAAAGAGTTGAATAACTCGTTTGCGTAGTTGTGTATGATCTTCGCCCAACACATTACGAACGCCGGTAAACCACCAACAAATATTGCCCACAAAATGCGTTGTATCATCCCAATATAAATCTTTTTCGTACTGGGCAAGCAGTTCTTCGGCTGTCATCACCAACGTTTGAGCATATTCTTGAGTACGAGCATGGCGTTCTATATCCGTATTTAGCACATATTCGTTACAGAAACGTATATAATGCAAGAAAAGGCTCACTTTTACCCGGCTAATATAAGGTAAAGGCAGTAATTGTTTGAAAAGGTCTTCTTGCTGTTGCTGTGTTTCACTACCGAATTCTGCGAAATATTCAATTGAATCCCAAGCTTTCGTGAACAGCAGTGCATTATATTTTTCTTTCGGTAAAGCTTGGCAGACAGGGCTTGCGAGAAAAGCATCAATGTCATGATATTCATCCCCATACCAACGTGGGTAAAGATAATAGAGATACACCTCATAAGGACGAAAATAAGAGGGACTGATTGCTGTGATTCGGTTAAACCAGTAATTTAGCGGAAAGCCAAGCTCTTCTTCCGTTGGAGCTGGTAAGCTTGTTGGAAATTGACGCATAGGCACGATTTCGTTCTCGCCATAGCTTTCAAAAAAAGCACGAGCTTCGTCTATCGGGTAAATATAATCCGCAAACATCTCATCATCTGCCCAGTAGGCTGAGAGCCAATCCGGTAAACCTAGATAACCGGTTACGTTCAGTAAATTGAAATAGCTCCACACTTTTTGTGGATCTTGCTCAATCGCCGTTAATTCCCAATAAAATGCCATATCTCTTGCCCAATGAGCACGTTGCCACGCTTTATGACTGACGTGATTTGCAGTACTTGCACCACGTTCAGCTTCAACAATCTTTACCCATAATTCACCGAGTAAAAAGGCACTGAAAAAAGAAGGTGCTATCTGGTGCCATGCTTTTAATTTGGCATGGAGAGCTTGTTTACTAGCAAATTTCGACAATAAAAAATCCATATCGCACAGTGAGGAAATATTGACTTGTGGATAAAGTAGTAGCTCTTGTTCGCTTTCTTTCGATTTTAGCCAAACAGGATAATGTTGCTCGCAAAATTGATTGAGTGTTTCAAATTGGTTGTCATTTAACCATTCAATAAATTGTGTTTCTTGGGCTTTAACTTGGCGTAATTCTTCTAAACGTTCGTGAAGCATTGCTTTCCTTACAAATAGTTTATTTGATTGTTTTGAGTTGTAATTTTTGTGAAATCAGATGACCAATGTTGTGTTCAATCTGTTGAATAGCGTAGTCTATTGCATAGAAAAACGCTCGCTCACTCGCTCCACCGTGGCTTTTTACCACCACAGACGATAAACCGAGCAATGTCGCACCATTATGACGATCGGGGTTAATCTGTTGTAGCTTTTTATAGTAACGATAAAAGATTAAACGTAGTAAATAACGTTTTGTATTACGACAAAGATGTGAATCTTCCGTTGGCTTTTTAAAGAGAGAAAGAATATTTTTTGCTGCGCCTTCAAGTGTTTTAAGTGCAACATTACCGCTAAAACCATCGCAGACAATCACATCAGCAAGGTGATTCATTAGCTTATCCCCTTCTAAAAAACCAATGTAATTCAGATGATTACGTTGTTTTAATTGCTGGTGTACATCTCGAATTTGTTGCGTTCCTTTATGGTCTTCTGTACCAATATTGAGCAACGCTAAACGTGGATAAACCAAATCCAACATCACTTCTGCAAACACATTACCCATTTCTGCGAACTGAAGCAATAACTCACTATCTGCTTCAACGTTTGCACCAAGATCTAACATCACACTTGAGTTGCCGTCAATTGTCGGAATCAAGGATGTTAATGCAGGACGATCAATGTTTGGCAAAGGTTCAATCAGCTGTTTTGCCAGCCCCATCAGTACACCTGTATTTCCTCCACTCACACAGCCTTGAGCCTTACCACTCGCCACTGCTTCAATTGCTAAACGCATTGAACTGCCTTTACTTTGGCGAATCGCTTGCATAAAAGGCAAGTCTGCTTCGATCGCTTTTGCTGTATGAACTAATTCGATACGTTGTTGAATATCGGGGGAAAGTTTATTGAGATAGGAGGAAATTTCAGCTTGGTCGCCGAACAGGATACAGTTGAGCATTGGGTGTTGAGCCAACGCAAGTGATAATGCGGGGATAGTAACACGGGGACCAAAGTCCCCGCCCATTACATCTAACGCAAGAGTCAGATGACTCAAGTGATACTCCAATAAGGAATTACTTGTTGATTACTTTACGACCACGGTAGTAACCGTCAGCAGTTACGTGGTGACGTAAGTGAGTTTCACCGGTAGTTTTATCTACTGATACTGCAGCAGTTGTTAAAGCATCGTGTGAACGACGCATATCACGACGTGAACGAGATTTTTTGTTTTGTTGAACAGCCATTGGCTATACTCCTAAGTTAGTTCTTTTTTAAATTAGCTAATACAGCGAACGGGTTCGGTTTTTTCGCCAGTTCTTCGGGCAATTCGCCAAAAACCTGTTCCTGCGTGGACACTTCACAGTGTTCAGCGTTATGCATCGGGACTAGAGGCAATTCAATGATAAATTCATCTTCAATCATATCTAGTAAATTTACTTCGCCAAATTCGTTAGTTTCGATTGGCTCATAAATTTCGGGCAAATCGTCCGCCTGATTCATATTTGACACTGGACTGAAACAAAATGTGCAGTCGAGCGTTTGCGTAAATGGGTTACCGCATCGTTGGCATTCAAGCTCCACATCAACAGTTGCTGTGCCTTTAATCACAGTCAGTTTTTGTGGGTCGATGTATAACGAGAGAGTAACTTGTGCATCGCTTAGCACGTTACTAACAGATTCACCCAAACGACTAAGGAGACTAGCAGAAATGTAGCCTTCGTAATCCATTCGACGCTGCGCGTCTTTATATGGGTCAATAGTTAGGGGTAGTTTTACCTTTTGCATAGGGTCGATATATTACAGATAGAATGTCAAATAGTCAAAAGGAAAATCGGCTTTTTTGCAAAAATCCATGCGGAAATGACCGCTTACTTCTGTGCCTTTTTGATATAAACTAAATTATTCAAAAAATTTTTCTTTAAAGATAGCTAAAAAATCGTAAAATGGTTAAATTCTACCATTAGCTGAAAATTATTCTTAATTAGACAAAATTTATCGAGCGTGAAATGTTATTTGCTATTCTAACAATAATTGCCTATTCCGGTGCTTTATTATGGGTTGTGCCTACGTTGGTCAATCTCGAAAATCAAGTAAACAGCGATAAAAAACCGAATATAAAAGCGGTATTTAGTATCGGGCTCTTGGCGGTTGTTTTACATCTGTTAAGTGTATCAAGCGAGATGCTATTAGCTGATGGGCAAAACTTTACCCTTGCTAATGTTAATGCTTTGATGAGCTTGCTGTTAAGTGCAGTTGCAACATTAGCCCTTCCAAAATGGCGAACATTATGGTTCCCGTTAATGGTGGTTTATACTTATGGTATTTGTAGTGTTGCAGTTACCCTGATTTCAACGGGGCATTTCACGAAAAATTTGTCTGAAAATGCCGGGCTGATTTTTCATTTAGGTATCGCGCTTTTTTCTTATGCGCTTTTCTTCCTAGCCTTGATTTATGCGTTTCAGTTGAAATGGTTAGATCATAAATTGAAGAGTAAGAAAATGCTCTTTTGTGCAATGTTGCCACCTTTGATGACGGTAGAACGCCACTTTTTCACATTAACACTTGCAGCTCAAGCACTTTTAACCGTGACCTTAGTCAGCGGAATGATTTATCTCCATAACTTTTTTGCGCCAGAGCAAGTGCATAAGGCGATGTTCTCTTTTGCCGCTTGGATAGTGTATAACATTCAATTGCTTGGGCAATGGAAGTTGCGTTGGCGAGGAAATCGAGTGCTGATTTATTCAATCTTAGGCATGCTTTTATTAAGTGTTGGTTATTTTGGTAGCCATCTTATTTAGGAAAAGTACTTGTAGTACTTAGATTACTAACAAACCTTTTTATTTAAAAAATTTGAAATATTTTGGTTATCAAAATATTTTAATTGTTTAGGGCGAAAAATATTTCGCCCCTACAACAATGTTATTTATTTGGGTTTGTCTGCAATCTGAGTACTTTCGGTACTTTATAATACGTTATTTTTGATTAAGGATTTTAATTTTGGACAGTATCCCCCTGAGTAGTTTATTTATTACTTTAGCAATTCTTCTACTTTTATCTGCATTCTTCTCTGGTTCTGAAACAGGACTGATGTCTTTAAACCGCTATAAAATGAAGCACCTTGCCGAACAAGGACACAAAGGCGCTCAACTTGCGGAAAAACTGCTTGAAAAAACCGATGTATTACTAAGCTTTATTCTCATTTGTAATAACTTAGTAAATATTGCTGCTTCAGCGATTGCCACTATGATTGGTATGCGTATTGCCGGCGATGCGGGTGTGGCTGCAGCAACGGGTATCTTAACTTTTGTGATGTTAGTTTTCTCTGAAATTCTGCCAAAAACCATAGCGGCAATTTACCCGGAACGTATCGGTTTTTTTGTCAGTTATATTCTCACACCGCTAAAAAAATTATTCTTACCGCTCGTCTTTTTGATGAATTTAATCATCAATGCGTTAATGAAATTACTGCATATTCGTAAAGATGAAAACACCGGATTAAGCGCAGAAGAATTAAGAGGTGTGGTATTAGAGGCGGGGAAATTTATCCCAACCGAGCACCAAGATATGCTGATTTCTATCCTTGATATGGAAAAAGTTACTGTGGACGACATTATGGTGCCTCGTAATGATATTGGCGGAATTGATATTGATGACGACTGGAAAGCCATTATGCGCCAACTTACTAGCGCACCTCATGCCCGTGTTGTGATTTATAAAGGCAATATGGATAAAAACATTCTCGGTATGCTACGCGTTCGTGAGGCTTTCCGTTTAATGTTAGAGAAAAATGAGTTCACAAAAGAGATGCTTGTTCGTGCGGTGGATAACGTTTATTTCATTCCTGAAGGCACACCACTTACCACTCAGTTGATGAACTTTAAAACGAATAAAGAACGTATCGGCTTAGTGGTAGATGAATACGGCGATATTAAGGGCTTGGTCACACTCGAAGATATTTTAGAAGAAATTGTCGGCGAATTTACCACTTCAACTGCACCAACCTTAGAGGAAGAAGTGAAGCCTCAATCAGATGGTTCAGTCATTATCGAAGGCTCAGCAAATCTACGTGATTTAAATAAACTCTTCGGCTGGCAGTTACCGTTAGAAGATGCTCGTACCTTCAATGGTTTAATTCTAGAACACCTTGAAAAAATTCCCGATGAGGACACGCAATTCGAACTGTATAACCTAAAAGTTACCATTCTTGAAGTGGCAGATAATATGGTTAAACAGGCAAAAGTTGAGCCGATTATTTTAGAGCAATAGCATACTTAACTTACAAGCGGTGGAATTTGCAATGTGATTTACAAATTCCACCGCTTGTTTTTTGCTCAATTAAAAAAGAAATAATCCTACTATTTTTCTAAAATGAAACTGAGTAATAAATCTAAAAAATTGAATTTATTAGTTTTAAAATCTAACGCAAACGTTATCGTGCGAAATTTTTAACTATAAAAAACCCAAAATGCACGTTATTTCTTATATTTTCTTCCTTTACTTTTTTTCCGCTTAGGCATATTCTTCAATAGTTTGCGATTTTTCGCACTTTTTTGACTTAAAGCAAATAGATTTATTTTTTAGAGGAACTTTCTCGTGTCTAATCAAACAACTCAACCAAAACGTGAGACCTTTGCTGGTCGTAAAGCGTTTATTATGGCGGCTATCGGTTCGGCTGTCGGATTAGGAAACATTTGGCGTTTCCCTTATACCACTTATGAAAATGGTGGTGGTGCATTTATGATCCCTTATATCGTGGCGCTTTTAACCGCAGGGATCCCACTTCTCTTTTTAGACTTTGCGATTGGTCATCGTCATCGTGGTGGTGCGCCGCTTTCTTATCGCCGTTTTAACAAACATTTTGAAACCTTTGGTTGGTGGCAAGTGTTAGTAAACGTCATTATCGGGCTTTACTATGCCGTAGTACTTGGCTGGGCAGCAGTTTATACCTATTTCTCATTCACAAAAGCATGGGGCGAGAAGCCTGTTGATTTCTTTGTAGGCGAATTCTTAAAAATGGGCGATATTGCAAATGGCGTGAGCTTTGAATTTGTCGGCATGGTGGTTGGCCCATTACTTGCAATGTGGATTATTGCACTTGCGGTATTGGCATTTGGTGTTCAAAAAGGGATTGCAAAAACCTCAGGCATTTTAATGCCGGTGCTTATTGTGATGTTTGTAGCATTAGTGGGTTACGCTTTAACTCTACCGGGTGCGGCAAAAGGTTTAGATGCGCTCTTCACGCCAAACTGGGAAAAACTTTCTGATCCAAGTGTGTGGATTGCTGCATACGGTCAAATCTTCTTCTCCCTTTCAATCTGTTTCGGGATTATGATTACTTATGCTTCATATTTGAAGAAAGATTCGGACTTAACAGGTACGGGGTTAGTTGTTGGTTTTGCGAACTCAAGTTTTGAAGTATTAGCAGGTATCGGTGTATTTGCAGCACTAGGCTTTATGGCAACTGCGGCAGGGCAAGAGGTTCACGAAGTCGCTAAAGGTGGTATCGGCTTAGCATTCTTCGCTTTCCCAACCATTATCAATGAAGCACCTTTAGGCTCCGTATTAGGTGTATTATTCTTTGGTTCATTAACTTTTGCAGCATTAACATCGTTTATTTCAGTGATCGAAGTAATCATTTCAGCAGTACAAGATAAATTACGAGCTGGACGTGTACAAACAACTTTAATCGTAGGTGTGCCAATGATGATCGTTTCAACCGTTTTATTTGGAACGACAACCGGTTTACAAATGCTAGATGTGATGGATAAATTTGTAAACTACTTTGGTATTGTTGCGGTGGCATTTGTTTCATTAATTGCGATTGTGGCAAATGAGAAACTCGGTTTATTAGGTGGACATATCAATGCGACCTCATCATTTAAAGTGGGTTTTGTATGGCGTTTATGCATCGTGATTACCACCGGTATTCTTGCATTTATGTTGTTCAGTGAAGGGGCAAAAGTGTTTACTGAAGGTTATGAAGGCTATCCTCGTTGGTTTGTAAATACCTTTGGTTGGGGCATGGCAATCAGCTTATTGGTAGCAGCATTCTTGCTTTCTCGCCTAAAATGGAAAGATTTAAATCTTGCCGAACATAAAGTTGATAAAAATTTTGAGTAGGAGGAATTATGAGTACTTCAGCAATTATTATGATGCTCGTGGCGTTAGTGATTATTTGGGGTGGCTTAATCGCAGCGATTAAACACTTACCAAAAGAATAAACGAGTTTGTAAATTGTAAAATTATCTTAAAAGATGACCGCTTGTAGGTATAATACAAGCGGTCATTTTTATAGGAATTTTTACGAATGTTGCTTTTAACGCTCTATATTATTGGGATTACTGCAGAAGCGATTACAGGGGCATTGGCTGCCGGTCGGGAAAAAATGGATATGTTCGGTGTGATTATTATTGCCTCAGTAACGGCTATTGGTGGTGGTTCGGTACGAGATATGTTATTAGGACACTACCCGTTAGGCTGGGTAGCACATCCGGAGTACTTGCTCATCGTGGCAGGCGCAGCCGTTTTCACGATGTTTATCGCGCCTTTTTTAGGTTATTTCCGCACGATTTTTTTAGTATTAGATGCCCTTGGGCTGATTGTGTTTTCGATTATTGGCGCACAAGTTGCCTTGGATATGGGGTATGGTTTAGTGATCGCTTGTGTAGCGGCGGTAGTAACGGGCGCTTTTGGGGGCGTGTTACGAGATTTGTTGTGTAATCGTATTCCGCTGATTTTCCGAAAAGAGCTCTATGCCAGTATTGCGTTTCTCTCTACTTGTATCTATATCGGCTTGCAAGAAATAGGGTTGAACCAAAATGTCGTGGTTATCGCCACATTAATTTTAGGCTTTGGGCTTCGGTTATTAGCGATGCGCTTTAAGCTAGGCTTGCCTGTTTTTGAATTTGATGAAGCACAGTATTTAGGCAAGGGCGATTTGGTGGATAGATTATCAAAACGGAAGAAGTGAAAAAGAGCGGGCACATCGACCCGCTTAATACTAAACTTAATGCGTAAACCCAGCATTCACATCTGCATCAGGATTGCGTTTATCAAAGCGTTCCTCTTTGATTTTACCTTGGTAAATTTCCGGATTGCCTTCTCCTTCAACAATTAATTGACCTTTAGCGCCTTTTTCTGCGCGAAATAGACTGTGATCTAAAAATGTATATTTCCCCGGTACTTGCATTTCCATTTCAACGATTGTAGTACCGCCAGCAGGAATAAGTGTAGTCTGTACATTATGATTTTGTAGTGTACCACCTTCAACATAAACGGTATCAAAAGTGCGACCGATAAGATGGAACGAAGATATTTTATTGGGGCCGGCATTCCCGACAAAGAAGCGGACATTTTCCCCCACTCTGGCTTTTAGCGCATTTTGTTCGGTTAAAGCGCCGACTTTGCCGTTAAACACCACATAATCAGGCAGTTCATAATCGGCTTTCATCATATCAAAGACTTTAAGGTTAGGATTAGCACCATCTTTTACATAAAATTCATTCTGCATAATGTAGAATTCTTTATCGACTTTCGGTAAACCTTCTTTGGGCTCGACTAACATTAAACCAAACATGCCTTTACCGAGATGTACGCCAACCGGAGCGGCACCGCAGTGATAGACATACAGTCCGGGTGTCATCACTCGGAAAGCAAATGTGGTGCTTTTCCCAGGTGCGGTCAAACTGGCTTCGGCTCCCCCATCCGGTGCGGCAGCAGAGTGGAAATCAATAGCGTGTTCCATCTTGCCATTGATAGGGTTTGAGAGTTGTACTTCCACCATATCGCCCTCACGTACCCGAATAAAAGGTGCAGGCGTTGAGCCATTAAACGTCCAATATTTAAATTGAACGCCTTTATCAATAGGCATGATTTTCTCAAGGCTTTCAAGTTTGACAACGACTTTTGCCGGTGTGGTGCGCTCAAGTGGTTTTGGCACATTGGGAGCCGTCGTTAATTCTGCTTCAATAGTAGGCAGCTGAGCGGCAGGGACTAATTCTGCAACGGGGATCGCAAAAGCAGATGATGAGAGAAACCCTAGGAGGAAAAACGTTTTTTTCATAGTAAAGACCTTTGTATAATCGATAAACGTTTTAGATTATAATGCTTTAAATGAACAAGCGGTATTTTTTCAAAAAAAGTTTGCAAATTTTAAGTTGAATTTGCAAACCTAAACCGTTTTAGCTAAGATCCGTTTCAGTATTTTTTTGTTATTAAAGAGAATGATTTTATGAGTAAAATTTGGGTAACAGGCGATGCCGTTGTTGATTTAATTCCAGATGGAGAAAATCACTATTTAAAATGCGCAGGTGGTGCACCGGCAAACGTGGCGGTGGGGGTTTCTCGCTTAGGTTGTGAGGCAGGATTTATTGGTCGAGTGGGTAATGATCCGCTGGGTAAATTTATGCAACAAACGCTTCAAGCGGAAAAGGTTTCCACCGATAATATGATTTTAGATCCACAACAACGTACCTCAACGGTGATTGTCGGCTTAGATGATGGCGAACGTAGCTTTACGTTTATGGTTAATCCAAGTGCCGATCAGTTCTTAGAAGTTGGCGATTTACCGACTTTCCATCAAGGCGATTTTTTACATTGTTGTTCTATTGCGTTAATCAACAACCCTTCTCGCTCAACGACTATTGAGGCAATTCGCCGGATTAAAGAAGTTGGCGGTTTCTTTTCTTTCGATCCTAATTTACGTGAGTCACTTTGGGCAAGCTTAGATGAGATGAAAGAAGTTGTAAACAGCGTAATCGCAATGGCAGATATTCTGAAATTCTCTGAAGAAGAATTAACGCTTTTAACGAATACGACCAATTTAGAAGAAGCAACGAAGGTAATTACTGCACAATATCCGGAAAAATTGATCATCATTACCTTAGGGAAAGATGGGGCAATTTATCACTTAAACGGTAAGAGCCAAGTGGTAAAAGGCAAAGCGTTAAAACCGGTAGATACCACAGGTGCAGGCGATGCTTTTGTAAGTGGATTATTAGCCGGTTTATCGCAAGTGTCAGACTGGAAAGAAGAAGCCACATTAGTTGAAGTGATCCGCAAAGCAAACGCTTCAGGTGCTTTAGCTACAACGGCAAAAGGTGCAATGGCTGCGCTTCCAAACAAGGCGCAATTAGAAGCATTTTTAGCGAATTAAGGATATATGTACCTTAATATCCCAGCACGGCAGAGCCGTACTGGGTTACGTATAAAATTCTCTAATTTTGTAGGGGCGAAATATTTTTCGCCCCGAACAATCAAGGGGATTTAGAATATTGTAGGGTGGGTTTTAACCCACCAATAAAATCAATATGTTACGGCTATATGGTGGGTCAAGACCCACCCTACAACAATGTTATTTAGGGTTTGTCATCCGTCTAAGGTGCGTTAATACGTACCTTATTTATAAACGAAGTTTTTTGAGAATTTATTATGCACATTTTTAACAACGGCAAATACAAAAGCCTTCACGCACAATCCCCTGATGAATTAAACCAAATTCGTCAAACGGTACTTTCTGATCACGATTTCTATCCCACTTACCACTTAGCGCCAAAAACAGGGTTGTTTAACGATCCAAACGGTTTGATTTTTGATGGCGAGAAATATCACGTTTTTGCTCAATGGTTTCCTTATGATGCGATGCACGGTATGAAGCATTGGGAGCATTTTATTACCACTGATTTTCAAACTTTCACAAAAGGCGATTTGCTTATTCCTGATGAAATGTTTGAGTCGCACGGTTGCTACTCCGGCGGTGCGATTTTATGGGAAGACAAAATTGTTGCATTTTATACCGGCAATACACGCCGCCCGTCAGATAATGAACGTGTGCCACATCAAAACATTGCGATTTTTGATAAATCGGGCAAATTGTTAGAAAAACGCTGTATTATCGATCAAGCACCGAAAGGTTACACCGAACACGTGCGTGACCCAAAACCTTACATTACTACAGAGGGTAAAATCCGTTTTGTATTAGGGGCGCAACGTGAAAATTTAACGGGCACCTGTTTAATTTATGAAATGGATAATTTAAATGACACGCCTCGTTTAGTGTCAGAATTGGCGGTTAAAGATTTTGATAACAGTCATGTGTTTATGTGGGAATGCCCTGATCTTTTCCAATTAGGTGGTAAAGATGTTTTTGTGTGGTCGCCACAAGGGAAATTACGTGAGCAGTACCAATTCCAAAATAACTATCACGCGACTTATGCATTGGGTAAACTTGAAGGTAATCAACTCAATGCGGAGCATATTGAAGAGTTAGATTACGGCTTTGATTTTTATGCACCGCAAACGGTACAAAACAGCGATCGTATTTTATTTGGTTGGATTGGTTTGCCGGATTTAACTTATCCAACAGACAAATACAAATGGCATTCTACGCTAACAATGCCACGTCAATTAGTGTTAGAAAACGGTAAAATTACGCAACGCCCTATCGTGAAATTAGGCGAGAAACAAGCGGTAAAATTGTCGGGCGAAATTGCAAATTTAGATACAAGTTATTTGCAAATCAATGTTGAAAATCAACCGCTTGAATTAACATTCTTCCGCAATAAAGAAGGGCAGCATCTTGCTTTACGCTATGAAAATGGTGTGTTAAGCCTAGATCGTTCTCAAACTACGCAAACGGATCTAATGGAAAAATTTGATGCGGTGCGTCACGTGAAAGTGGATCGCCTTGATGACATTGAGATATACTTTGACCGCTCAATTGTGGAAATTTTTATTAACGGTGGCGAGAAAGTGATGACCTCACGTTTCTTTATTGCACAACGTGAAAATCAAGTAACCAGTTCTCGAGCAGTGGACGCTCAAATCGCACAGGTTCAAGCCATTCAATTTTAAGGAAAAATAAAGGGTAAGGTTGTGAAATTAACGCAACAAAAAAGATTGACGCTAAATGATATTGCCAAATTGGCAGGGGTTTCGAAAACCACTGCCAGCATTATCTTAAACAATAAGGAAGAGGATTTTCGTATCAAAGCGGAAACGAGCCGTAAAGTCCGTGAGGTTGCTGAGCAATATGGCTATCGAGCTAATGTGTATGCTAAAGCCTTACAAGCACAGCGAACGAATGTGATTGGCTTAGTTATTCCGGATTTGACTAACTACGGTTTTGCCCAAACAGCTAAAACCTTAGAAAAACTCTGCCGAGAAAATGGGCTACATTTGTTAATCGCGTGTTCAGATGACAATCCTACCCAAGAAAAAAATGCGATTGAGAGCTTGTTAAATCGCCAAGTCGATTTATTGATTACGGCGCCAACGCATCAAGATCCAGATTATTATCAGGCGATCTTAAAACATACGCCGGTCTTGCAATTAGACCGATACATTCCCGATTTAGCTATTCCGTCCATTACCAGTCGGGATACTGAGAGCATTGCGGAATTGGTTGAAAACATTGTACGAGCTTATGAATTAAAATCTTTTTACTACCTCGGTGGGCAATTGTCGCTATCGCCTAGCCAAAATCGTTTGAAGGGATTTCAAATCGGGCTAGAACAAGCGCATTTAAAAGCAGAAAGCGGTTGGATTTTGCATAAAGATTACCAACCTGAATCCGGTTATCAAATGTTGGCAGACGTAGTTGAAAAATTAGGGTATTTGCCTGATGCGATTTTTACCGCCTCTTACACCCTTTTAGAAGGCGTTTTGCGTTATTTGACCGAACATAAATTGATGGGTAAGCTGGTGACGAAAGAGTTACATTTGGCCACCTTTGACGATCATCATTTGTTAGATGCGTTGCCTTTCCACATTCATTCTATTAAGCAGGATCACGATATGATTGCTCAACAAACATTCAGGCTTATCAATGAGATCTTGCAATATCAAACAGCGCAAAGCGTGAAAATTGAGTGTGAAATTATTTGGCGTAGATAGGTTGAAATGAAAAGAGGAGTTGTTACTCCTCTTTTTTGTTTATCAATACTCGCTAATCAATCGCATATTCAATGGTAACAACTAAGCGAGCTTTTTTACAAGCAGAAGAAATGTAATAAAGAGTATATGTTTTTAAGAGCTATTTTTTAAACCCTTTCCCATTATTCCAAGAGAGCATATATTCCAGCGGTAAACGCACACTTGGGACGGGATCGGTAGCTGATTTGCCCACGGCAAGTAACATTACCGGTGCATAGCGTTCAGCATCGACTTCTAATAATTCAAGGACAGCTTGGCGATTGAAAATACCAATAGCGTGGCTATCGTAGCCTTTATCTTTGATGGCAAGCATTAATTGCATAGCAGCTAAACTGGTATCAATCAGCACTTGGTCACGAATTTCTGCCGGCAAAGCTGCTTGATGTACGCTAAGTAAAAAATTAAAGGCATTTTGGCGGAACCCGGCGCCCAAACAGCCTTTTTCCACGGAAAAATCTAGAATATCGCCGAGTAGTTTTTCGTAAGCTAAATCCGCTAATACTAAAACTAAAACCGGTGCCGTTTCACAAGGCGGAACATTGTGAGCCACAGAGCCAAGCAGTCTGCTTTTTTGTGCTTCATCATCGACTACCACAAATCGCCACGGCTGAAGGTTAGCTTTTGAAGGCGCTTTTAGTGCAAGGGTAAAAATCTCTTCCAGTTCTTTACGGGGAATTTTGACGGTAGGGTCAAAACGTTTAATCGTTTTACGTTGTTCGATAACATCTTTGAGTTGCATAATGTTTTCCTATCTTTGATGGATGATAAGCGGTCGAATTTTGTTTTTTATTTGCAAATGAGAAAGACAATTTAACCGCTTGTCAGTTTAAAAAAGCATACGTAATAATCCAGTTGCGGCAATTGAAATAACTACCGTGGGAAAAAGTGAGAATTTCATCATAGCGAAAAAGGTAATAATCACAGCGAGTGTATCCGCAAGGTTGCCGGATAAAATGACCGGTGCGATGACAGAAATCAGCACACAGCCTGGGACGGCTTCCATTACTTTTTCTGTGGTTGGGCTTAGTTTACGGTTTCTTAAGATAAGAAAGCCGACAATACGGGTTAAGTAGGTACTAAATGCCATGAGAATAATGGCAAAAAAGACATTCCATTCCATTATCTTCTACTCCAAAAATAAGCTGATAATACGCCCGAAATAGCACCGGCTGCGACATACCAAGCGCCATCAACAGTATGATAAACACCACCGGCGACAATTAAACTCACAAACCAAGGGCGGGCGGCATCAAAGGTTTTCCACATTCCTTTAAGCATAACCATAAAAACAGCGGTAAATGCCATATCAAAGCCGTATTGTTCAATATCGCCTAAAATCGGGCCTAAATAAGCCCCCAAGGTGGTAAAAATGAGCCACATCAAATAGAGGCTAATAGATACGCTCATATAGTATTTCACATTGATTTGCTGCTGCTTGTGCTTTTGAGTATCCGCTAATGACATCGCCCAGACTTCATCACACATAAAAAAGAGTAAGCCGAGTGATTTAAGACGGCTAATATGTTTCATATAGAGAGAAAGGGTTGCCCCCATAATCAAGTGACGGCAATTGACTAGCACAGACATCATCACAATTAAGCTAATATTTACCGGATCTGTCCATAAGCTGATTGCTGTAAATTCTGAACCTCCGGCAAAATTCAGCCCGGTCATCATACCTAATTCATAATATTGCATTCCTTTTTGTGCCGCTTGTGCGCCAAGCACGAGGGCAAAGGGAACAAAGCCCAGCATCACGGGCAGGGCATCTTTTATTCCTCGTTTGAAATCATTATGCATATATTTCCTTTAATCTAGCCAAGAAGTTTCGGTTAATTTTTTGCCAAAATGGCTTTCGATTAAACGTTCAGTTATTGGATTTTGCGGATTAAGTAAAATCTCTTTCGTAGCGCCATATTCAATCGTTTCACCTTGATCCATCACTAATAATTTATCGCTGATATGTTTAATTAAGCCAAGATGTTGCCCAATATAGATAAAAGATAAACCTAAGCGCTGTTGCAGTTCCAGCATTAAATTGATCATCTGCGTTTTTACTGAGAAATCAAGGGAGCTTGAGGTATCGTCAATAATCAAAATCTCTGGTTCAAGAATTAAAGCACGCGCTAGTGCGACACGTTGTTTTTGGCTACTCGAAGCCGATTGAATGGGCGTTAATACGTGTTCTTTATATAGCCCCACCCATTTGAGGGTTCGAAAAATCCGTTGATTACGTTCTTCTTCCGAGAGTGTCGTGAGAGACTTTAATGGCGCATCAAGAATCTGCCCGATATTATAATTGGGATCGAAGGCATCATTAGGATCTTGGAAAACCATGCGAATATGTTTTGCTCGATATTGGTAGTCGCCAAATGACAGTGGTTTATTACGATATAAAATTTGACCCGAAGTAGGTTCAGTTAGCCCGATGATCATTTTTGCTAATGTGGATTTGCCCGAACCATTTGCGCCCAAGATCGCGAGGGTTTCTCGCTTATTGAGTGAGAAAGAGATGTTGCGGACGGCGTAAAAATCTTGTTTACGAAATAAACCAATTTGATCAGTAAAACGTTTATTTAATTGCTGAATTTCAAGGAGCGCCATTTAATCCCTTCTTCTTTTAAGAACATTTACGTCGTGTAGTAGGGGCGGGGTTTATCCCCGCCCGTAAACAATTATTAATATTCGGGCGGGGATAAACCCCGCCCCTACGAAATTTAATACTTGTCTTACTGTTACATAATATCGAAAAAATGGAAAGACCGCTTTTGCAAGCGGTCTGATTTTGCGAAAAGTTTACAAATTATAATACGTTTACGCAGTTTAAGTCTTCGAAAGATTGCTCTAAACGTTTAGACATTGATTCTTCCATTTTACGTAACCAAACACGTGGATCGTAGTATTTTTTGTTTGGAGAATCCGGACCTTCAGGGTTACCTAATTGACCTTGTAAGTATGCTTCGTTCGCTTTGTAGAAGTTTAAGATACCGTCCCAAGATGCCCATTGTGTATCTGTGTCGATGTTCATTTTGATTGCACCGTAGCTGATTGCTTCGCGGATTTCTTCACGAGAAGAACCTGAACCACCGTGGAATACGAAATCGATTGATTTTGCAGGAAGGTTACGTTCTTTAGAAACGAACTCTTGTGATGCACCTAAGATAGATGGTTTTAATTTTACGTTACCTGGTTTGTAAACACCGTGTACGTTACCGAATGCTGCAGCAACAGTGAAACGTGGGCTTACTGGGTTTAATTGGTCGTAAACATATAAAACGTCTTCTGGTTGAGTATATAATTTAGACTCTTCAACATCTGAGTTATCTACGCCATCTTCTTCACCACCGGTAATACCGATTTCGATTTCAAGCGTCATACCCATTTTGTCCATACGAGCTAAGTATTCACGGCAGATAGCCATGTTTTCTTCCATTGGCTCTTCTGATAAGTCGATCATGTGAGAAGAGAATAATGGTTTACCTGTTTCTGCGAAGTGTTTTTCGCCCGCTTCTAATAAGCCATCGATCCAAGGTAATAATTTTTTCGCCGCGTGGTCAGTGTGAAGAATTACTGGCACACCGTATTCTTCCGCTAATGCGTGAACGTGTTTTGCACCTGCGATAGCACCAAGAACGTCTGCACGAGCACCGCTTGTTGGCTTAATACCTTTACCTGCGTAGAATTGTGCACCACCGTTTGAGAATTGTACGATAACAGGTGCTTTTACACGTGCTGCGGTTTCTAATACTGCGTTTACAGAGTCAGAACCTACACAGTTTACTGCAGGGATTGCAAAGTTGTTTGCTTTTGCGTAAGCGAAAACTTTTTGAACGTCATCGCCTGTTACTACACCTGGTTTTACAATGTCTAATAATGCCATTTTAGTGTTTCCTTTAAATGTAATGTTTAAGAATTTTTCTTTAGCAGCCCCAGAGGGACTGAACTATGCGTAACCTAGGGCGTAAGCCCTAGGCTATTAGAAATTAACCGTTTGCACGTTTCTCTAAAATTTCAACTGCAGGTAATACTTTGCCTTCTACGAACTCTAAGAATGCACCGCCACCTGTTGAGATGTAAGAGATTTTATCTGCGATACCAAACATATCGATTGCGGCTAATGTGTCACCGCCGCCTGCGATAGAGAATGCACCGTTAGCTGTTGCATCAACGATAGCTTGAGCAACCACTTCTGTACCTTTACGGAAGTTAGGGAATTCAAATACGCCTACAGGACCATTCCAAAGGATAGTTTTTGCGCTGCGGATAATTGCTGCTAATTCTTCTGCTGATTTATCGCCGATATCGAGGATTGACTCATCTGCTGATACTTCGTTTACCGCTTTTTGTGTTGCCGCAGCTGTTTCAGAGAACTCTAAACCTACACGTACATCAACCGGCACAGGAATGTTTGTTGCTTTTGATAAACGTTGTGCTTCTGGGATTAAATCTGCTTCGTATAAAGATTTACCTACATTGTTGCCTTCTGCTGCAATGAAAGTATTTGCGATACCGCCACCTACGATTAATTGGTCAGCGATTTTTGAAAGGCTATCTAATACAGTTAATTTAGTTGAAACTTTTGAACCTCCCACGATTGCTAACATTGGGCGTTGTGGTTCTTTTAATGCTTTACCTAAAGCATCTAATTCTGCTGCAAGTAATGGGCCGGCACAAGCAACCGGTGCGAATTCTGCTACGCCGTAGGTTGAACCTTCAGCACGGTGAGCTGTACCAAATGCGTCCATCACGAATACATCACAAAGTGCTGCATATTTTTTCGCTAACTCAGGATCGTTTTTCTTTTCGCCTTTGTTGATACGTACGTTTTCAAGAACCACGATTTCGCCGTCTTTTACATCAACGCCATCTAAGTAATCACGTACTAAACGTACTGGCACGCCTAAATCTGAAGCATTTAAGTAATCAACCACAGGTTGTAAAGAGTTTGCTTCTTCGAATACACCTTCAGTCGGACGACCTAAGTGAGAAGTAACCATTACTTTAGCACCTTTTTGAAGTGCTAATTTTAATGTTGGGATCGTTGCACGGATACGTGCATCAGAAGTTACTTTGCCATCTTTTACCGGTACATTTAAGTCAGCACGGATAAATAGACGTTTGCCCGCTAAGTCAAGGTCAGCCATTTTAATTACAGACATAATAAGCCCTCTTTTTTGTCAAAGTTAAAAATATAAACGGGTAAAGTATATCACTTTATAGTTAGATTTTGCGAATGTAGATCAAATTATTATTTAATTTTTTTATTAAATAAAATAATTCGCTTAAATTGTAAAACATTTTCTAAATCAGACCGCTTGAATGATTTAAAAGTTTATTTTTTGTTGCATTTTTAACAATCATTTTACAAATTGATATAAAAAAGCCGATTTTTATCTATTGCATTATCTAAAAAAGCATAGTATAACGCAAACGATTGCGATAAAAATTGCATAAAACAAGTTCAAAATTTCAACACAACAGGAAGATATTATGTCAAGCACTACTAAAAATCCAAAGAGAGGCTTGGTCATTCTCGCTCTCGATCTATTGCTCTTTTTTGCCTTGCTGAAAGGGTTGCCATTTTCACCAGAAGAAAATAAAGGGTTAGCTTTATTAGTGTTTGTGGGGATTTTATGGCTAACGGAAGCCTTCAATATCACAGTAACATCATTGATGGTGCCGGTATTTGCGATCGGCTTAAATGTATTGAACACGAAAGCGGCTTTCGCTCCTTTCTCTGAACCTATCATCTTTATGTTCTTCGGTGGCTTTGTGATTGCCGCTGTACTTAATCTGCAAAAATTAGATTTATGGATTGCCAGCCACGTGATCCGGTTGGCAAAAGGGAATTTAAAACTGACGATTATTTATCTTTTTGCCGTTACTGCATTACTTTCTCTTTTTATTAACAACACCGCGATCGCTGCGATGATGCTACCGCTAACCCTTGGTATTCTGCATAAAGTGGATTTAAAAGAGAACCGCCGTTTATATGTATTTGTGTTACTCGGTGTGGCTTTTAGCTCAAGTATTGGCGGTATTGGTACTTTAGTTGGCTCTGCCCCTAATGCAATTTTAGCTTCACAAATTAAGGTTTCTTTTTCTGAATGGCTGCCTTATGGAATGCCGGTAACCATTTTGTTAATGATTGCAATGATTTTTTCGTTGCTTGTTGTCTTACGCCCCAAATTTGATGTTCCTTTTGAGGCAACAGTGGAACAAATTCCGTTAAATGGCAAACGTATTACAACATTAGTTATCTTTGTGATTACTGCGATTTGTTTAACTGCTGGCTCGGTTATTGAGCCAATTGTGCGTTCAACATTAGGACTAAGCTCATCAATTAAGAGTTTTGATGCTGTTATCGCAATGGTTGCGGTTGTCGCTCTGTGTATTTCAAACACGGCAACTTGGGCTGAAATTCAGGAACGTGTTGAATGGGGCGTGTTGATGTTATTCGGTGGTGGCTTGGTGCTTGGGATTGTGTTAAAAGATACCGGCGCAAGTAAACTTCTTGCGGATTTAATTGTAAGCAATATCGGTAACCAACATTGGTTGGTGATGACCTGCGTCTTAGCTGCATTTATTGTGTTCTTAACCGAATTTACCTCAAATACCGCAAGTGCCGCTTTAATGATGCCGATCTTTATTTCGGTAGCAAATTCGCTTGGTTTACCGCCAATTTCACTGGCAGCAATTATTGCTTGTGGTGCAAGCTGTGCCTTTATGTTGCCAATTGCGACACCGCCAAATGCGATTGTGTTTGCAACCGGTTATATCAAACAGTCTGAAATGGTAAAAGTGGGTTTAATTCTAAACCTAGCAACCGTGGCTATTTTAGGTTGCCTCTCTTATTTCTTTTGGGTTACGTGGTGGTAGAAAATTTCGGTATTGCGTAGCATTTCAAGAATGATTTAACTTCTCCTTCAACCTTCGCTCCCTCTATAAACGAGGGAGCATTATTCAACAAGCGGTCAATTTTCAGCTGTTTCTTGCTAATTATTTTCTCTCATAAAAAAAATAAGCTTGAAAAATAATCATTTAATCAGAAGAAAGTGAGAGATAGATCACATTTTCAAATAAATCTGATTGCCGAAAAATCCTCTTTCTTTAAAATCCAATCCGAACAATTTTTTTACTTTATAAAAAATTAACCGATTTTTAAATTCTCATATAAGGAGCAACCTATGAGCATTGCTATTATCATAGCAACCCACGGTGTCGCTGCAAAAGAGCTTCTCGGAACTACCGAGATGTTAATCGGGGAACAAGAAAATGTGGCATACATTGACTTTGTCCCGGGTGAAAATGCAGAAACCATTATGGGTAAATATCAAGCCTTAGTTGAAGGGCCTCTTTCTCAGTGTGAGCAAGTCCTTTTCTTAGTTGATATGTGGGGCGGCAGTCCGTTTAATGCGGCAAACCGTTTCCAAGAGGGCAAAGCTAATATGGACGTGGTGGCAGGTGTCAACATTCCAATGTTAGTAAATACTTGTATGGCGCGTGATGATGTTGAAACGCTAGAAGAGTTAGTTGAAGTTGCGCTTGAAGCCGGTTCAACAGGTATTCGTTCGTTAAATCATCAACCAAAAGAGGCGGCTACACCGGCACCTTCGGCTCAAACAGCGGCGCCGGCTCAGCCTCAAGTGGCACAAAAAAATCAAGAAGGTAACTTAGTGATTGGTTTAGCCCGTATTGATGACCGCTTAATTCACGGTCAAGTGGCGACTCGCTGGACGAAAGAGAGCCGTGTTAGCCGTATTGTGGTAGTGAACGATGATGTAGCAAAAGATAGTGTGCGTTCGACTATGCTGAAAAGTGTAGCACCTCCGGGAGTAACGGCTCACGTTGTACCTGTGGATAAAATGATCCGTGTTTACAACAATCCTGAATATGCGAACGAACGTATGATGTTACTTTTCACTAACCCGACAGATGTGGTTCGTTTAATGGAAGCCGGCGTTGAGTTCAAATCGATCAATATCGGTGGTATGGCATATAAAGACGGTAAGAAAATGATTACCAGCGCCGTTGCTGTTGATGATAAAGATATCGAAGCATTTAAAGTATTAGATGCGAAGGGTATTGAGCTTGATGTGCGTAAAGTATCGAATGATAGCCGTCAATATATGATGGATTTACTCAAGAAAAATAACTTAATCTAAGGAAATTATTATGGAAATTTCTACATTACAAATAATCTTAGTATTCCTTGTTGCCTGTATTTCAGGTATGGGATCAATCCTTGATGAGTGGCAAACTCACCGTCCGTTAATCGCTTGTACCTTAATCGGTATCGTATTAGGCGATATGAAAACGGGGATCATTGTTGGTGGTTCATTAGAATTATTAGCGTTAGGTTGGATGAACATTGGTGCAGCATTAGCACCAGATGCAGCATTGGCGTCAGTGGTTTCAACCATCTTGGTTATCGTAGGCGGACAAGATATTCCGACAGCGATTGCACTCGCTATTCCTCTTGCAGCGGCAGGTCAAGTTTTAACTTATGTTGTACGTGCGATTACAGTTGGTTTCCAACACGCAGCGGATAAAGCCGTTGAAACTGGCGACTTAAATAAACTGGATTGGATCCACCGTTCAGCGTTATTACTTCAAGCAATGCGTATTGCAATCCCAGCGTTAATCGTTGCGATGACAGCAGGTACGGATAGTGTTCAATCTATGTTAGCAGCCATTCCACCAGTTGTAACAACAGGTCTTAAGATTGCCGGTGGCTTTATTGCGGTTGTAGGTTATGCGATGGTGATCAATATGATGCGTGCAGGTCACTTAATGCCATTCTTCTATGCGGGTTTCGTAATTGCAGCATTTACTGATTTCAACCTTGTTGCATTAGGGGTTTTAGGTACTATCACAGCGATTATTTATATCCAACTTCACCCGAAATACAACCAAAGTAAACAAGTGGTGCAAGTGCAAGCAACAAACAACGACCTTGACAACAGATTAGACTAAGGAAGTAAGACTATGACAACTGAAATCAAAAAAGTAACACAGAGCGATTTAAATGCGGTGGTACGCCGTTCTAATCTCTTCCAAGGTTCTTGGAACTTCGAGCGTATGCAAGCGTTAGGTTTTGCCTACTCAATGGTGCCGGTCATCAAACGTTTATATCCCGATCCAAACTCACAAGAGCGTAAAGATGCGATCAAACGTCACCTTGAGTTCTTCAATACTCAACCATTCGTAGCGGCTCCTGTATTAGGGGTAACTATCGCAATGGAAGAAGAGCGTGCGAATGGTAAACCTATCGATGATGCGGCAATCAACGGGATCAAAGTGGGTTTGATGGGGCCTCTTGCCGGTGTGGGCGACCCGATTTATTGGGGAACAGCACGTCCAGTATTCGCAGCCTTAGGTGCAGGCGTTGCCTTAACAGGTAGCTTATTAGGTCCACTACTTTTCTTCGTCTTATTTAACCTTGTGCGTTTAGCAACCCGTTACTATGGCGTTGTTTACGGCTATAAAAAAGGCTTAAATGTGGTTCAAGATATGAGTGGCGGTTTATTGCAAAAATTAACTGAAGGTGCATCAATTCTTGGCTTGTTTATTATGGGGGCCTTGGTTCAAAAATGGACAAGCATTAATGTACCACTTGTGGTTTCTACCATTCAAAAACAAGACGGCACAACGGAGATCACTACTGTTCAATCTATCTTAGATAGCTTAATGCCGGGTTTATTACCGTTACTCTTAACCTTTGCTTGTATGTGGTTATTACGTAACCGTGTGAATGCGCTTTGGATTATCATCGGCTTCTTCGTTATCGGTATTTTCGGTGCGTGGACAGGTATTCTTGCATAATTTGCAAAAAATCCGATAAATCAGACCGCTTGTGCTAGAATACAAGCGGTCTTTTTTTAAGAACATTTTACAAATGACAAATATACTTCTGATTTTAGCTATTGGTTTGAGCTTGCTCTATATTCTCTATGATCAGCTCATTATGGACAGACGAAACGGCGAAACCCGACTAAGTGTGCCGTTAATTCGACAAGCAAGTTTAGACACCGGGATTTTAATTGCCCTAATTGTGTTAATTATCGTGCAGGGCGTGCAAACAGGCATTGAACCTCTTACTGTATTCTTATTATGCGGTTGTATTGTCTTAGCAGTCTATTCGGCGTTCATTCGTTACCCTCGCTTACTATTAAAAGAACAGGGCTTTTTCTTTGGCAATTTCTATTTTTTATATGAACAGATTGCGCAAATTAATTTAGCCGAGCAAAATGTGTTAGTGGTAGATCTGAAAAATAATCGCCGTCTTTTTATTCGTATTAAAAAGCAAGAAGATCTGGAGAAAGTGATTACATTCTTCGGTGGTTATAAATAAAAAAGGTTGCGCAGAGGGGGGGGATCTAAATTATTTTTGTGTAATTACTGCATCCCCATTTTTTAGGATCAGTATATTCATTTCTTACTAGCCATTTTCACAAAATTTCTGCATCTCACTAAAAATTCATTTTTCTTCTAGAAAAATAAACATGAAATCGCTATAATCGCACGCTTTTTGGGCGAGGGGTAATTCCTCTCGTTGTCTTTTTTACCTTATTTATCTTATGGGGATAAAAAATTGAATAAAATGTTGGCGAAATTCACAGCAATTGCTGTTGCATTCTCAGCAATGGCAGTTCATGCCGCTGAAAAACTTTATGTGTATAACTGGACAGAATATGTTCCTTCTTCTTTATTAGAGCGTTTTACCAAAGAAACGGGCATCGAAGTGATTTATTCCACCTTCGAAAGTAATGAAGAGATGTACTCTAAGTTAAAATTATCAAATTCAAAAGGCTACGATATTGTTTTTCCGTCAAGCTACTATGTGGGCAAGATGGCAAAAGAAGGTATGTTAGCGGAATTAGATAAATCTAAACTGACAAATTTAAAAAATGTGTCGTTGGAATTGATGGCAAAACCGTTCGACCCTGAAAATAAATACTCGTTACCTTATGTTTACGGTTTAACGGGTATTGGGGTAAATGCTTCAGAAATCGATCCAAGCTCACTTTCAAGTTGGGGCGATTTATGGCGTGAGGAATACAAAGGCAAATTATTGTTGATGAACGACTCTCGTGAAGTTTTCCATATTGCGCTTTTATTAGATGGTAAATCGCCAAATAGTGAAAATGAGCAAGAGATTAAATCTGCTTATGAGCGTTTGAAAAAACTTATTCCAAACGTGTTAGTGTTTAACTCGGATTCGCCTGAAATGCCTTATTTACAAGGCGAAGTATCGGTAGGTATGCAGTGGTCGGGTTCGGCTTATCGTGCGAAAAATGAAAATAAAGATTTACAATTTATTTTCCCGAAAGAGGGTGCGGTGTTATGGATGGATAACTACGTGATCCCGAAAGGTGCGGTAAATAAAGAAGCGGCACATAAATTTATTGATTTCTTGCTTCGTCCTGAAAGTGCGAAGGAAGTGATCGAAACGATGGGCTTTTCAATGCCAAATGAAGGTGTGAAAGCGTTGCTACCGGCAGAAACGGTAAATGATCCTTTGATTTTCCCACCTAAAGCGGAAATTGAAAAAGGCGTTCTGCAAGCAGATGTGGGTTCTGCGGTAGAAATTTATGAAAAATACTGGAACCTGTTAAAAACAGGCGGTAAGTAAAATTCGATATGATGTAGAAGTTGCTACATCATACCGGTGTTTTTAAATCGACATTTATACGAGGTCTTCAATGTCAAATCATAATTCTTTAACAGCAAACCCTGCTCCACTTGGCTTATGTGGTTTTGCATTAACAACTTGGTTACTTAGCTTAATCAACAATGGTACTTTCGGTGGCGAAAATGTTGGCTTAGTGCTTGCAATGGGCTTTGCTTTCGGTGGTACAGCACAAATGATCGCAGGTATGTTTGAATTCTCAAAAGGTAACACTTTTGGTTTCACAGCATTTACAAGCTACGGTGCTTTCTGGTGGTCATTCGCATTATTAAAAGTCTTCTTCGGTGCAACTGTTTCGCCTGAATTCGTTGGTTGGTATTTAGTAGTTTGGGGTACGTTTACGTTAATGATGTTTATCGGTACATTAGCAAAAGCACGTGCATTACAAGCGATTTTCCTTGCTTTAACCATTACGTTCTACTTATTAGCAGCCGGCGATTTTACAGGTAACCACACTTTAACACACATTGGTGGTAACTTCGGTTTATTAACAGCATTATTAGCATTCTACTTAGCGGCTGCGGATATCATCAACGATAGCTTTGGTCGTGAAGTATTACCGGTGGGTAATCCAAAATAATTTAATACATTATTAGTAGATAAAAAACAGGACGGCTAATCAAATTCATTTGATTAGCCGTTTTTTTATCAAAAAATCCTTTTTTCGGGCATGATCGCAAAACGAAAACGCAATTTCTGTTACCTTTTTCCCAAAAGAGGAAAAAAATATGAATATATTACGTTTTCGCTGTTTTCATTGCGATCGACCGCTAATGATCGCTTCACACGGCTTTTGTAGCCAATGTATTAAAGAGATCACAATATCGCCCTATTGCGGACATTGTGGCGCGACACTCGCTGAGAATAGTTTATCTTGCGGAGAGTGCTTAAGAAATGAGCCCAAGTGGCAACGCATTGTGCAAATTGCCTTGTATAAACCACCGCTTGCAGATTGGATCCAGCGCTTTAAATTTCAGCAACACTACTGGTTAGATCAAGCGCTTGCCCGTTTGTTGTTGCTGGCGGTCAAACAAGCACAGCGTGAACATCAACTGGAATTACCTGAAGTTATCATCCCTGTACCACTTTTTTGGCAGCGACATTGGCAACGAGGCTATAATCAATCAGAATTGATTGCAAAATGCCTTTCCACTTGGTTGAAAATCCCACTCGATACTCAAAGTTTAAGCCGAATTCGCCATACCGCACCGCAACGAGAATTGAGCGCAAAAGAAAGAAGGCGAAATCTAAAAGGTGCATTTCGTTACCAACCTCAACGACAAGCGGGTAAATTTTATCAACGCATTGCAATTATTGATGATGTGGTAACCACCGGCTCAACCTTAAATACTATTTGCCTTGAATTAAAGAAAGCCGGTGTTAAAGAAGTACAGGTTTGGACTTTAGCGCGCGCTTAGTTGTTGAAAATAATGCGTGATCGCCTCACAAGCGATACGCACTTTTTCAGACTGAATTCGCTGTAAAGTGACCAGATAGAGCGGGCTTGAAGGCAAATGCCATTCAGGAAAAAGCTTCACTAATTCCTTAGAATGCAGTTCATTATCTAAATCCACTAAAGGCTGTAATGAAATGCCAAACCCTTTCATCGTTAAGCACCGACTTGCCAACAAGCTATTTGTTTTAACCCGATAATTCGGTAACACCTTAATTTTTTTATCTTGTTGATATAATTCTATTTCGCTCGGTGCTAACGGCGAGAAGTGAATCCAATCTAATGTTGATAACCCTTCTGGTGAATCTGGGAGTTTTTGCTTACTCAAATAATCCTTTTGCCCGAGAATCGCAAATTGAACATCATAAATATGACGGGCAATCATCGTGTCGTGTAATGCACCTGTCCCCACTCTTAAGGCAATATCAACTTGTTCTTCGAGGAGATCGACATTCTTATCAGAAAAAGAAATATTGAGAGAAAAACCCAAATGGTTCTCGATAATTTCTTTTAAAACATCAAGCAATTTGGAATCCATAAAGCCGGAAGGACAAGAAATATTTAGCCAGCCAATAGGATCAGAACGTAGTACTTCCACACACTTTACCGCATTTTCTGCATTTTTTTGCATTTGCCTTACATGTTGATAAAACACCTCTCCGGCTTCAGTTAAAGAGAGTTTACGTGTTGTACGATTTAATAATTTGATTTTGAGTTGCTGCTCAAGTTTTTGTAAAGATTGCGTAACAGCAGAAGGCGTCATCTGTAATTTTTCAGCGGCTGCCTGCATAGAGCCTTGTTCTACAACCATCACAAAAATCGACATTGATTTAAAATCGTACATATCAAATAACCTTTATTATTAAGTTAAGCTAAAGAGTTTATTTAGGAATAGCAGGGTTATCAAATGAGAATTTTTCATTATAATGCACGCCGTAACATTTATTTTACTTTTTTATCGAGGAATTTAACAAAATGAACCAAGCAATTGAAAAATTAAGCCCGGTTATTCTTTTATTAGCCCGTGTTGTTATCGGCTATATGTTCTTACTTCACGGCACAGCGAAATTCTTTGAATTTCCAATGTCAATGACTGGTGGAAACGGTAGCGTGCCACTTTTCTCTATTTACGGCGTTGGCGGTATTATTGAAATCGTAGGCGGTTTATTCACTATTTTAGGTTTATTCACTCGTCCAACCGCGTTCTTATTAGCAGGTCAAATGGCATACGCTTACTTCTTTATGCATATGACAGCAGAAACCATTTTCGATCCTTTAACAAATAAAGGTGAATTAGCGGTAATGTACTGTATGGCATTCTTAATCTTATTAGTAACAGGTGCAGGAAAATTATCGTTAGATGCAAAATTAAACAATAAATAATCCTTAATAACATAACCCCCAAGGTAAAACGGTACTGACTTCGGTAAGTACCGTTTTTGTTTTGCAAAAAATTTTAAACGCTAATTTTCTGCTAATTTTACCGCTTGTAAACCGGCTAGCGGTTCAAAAAGGATTAAACAATGCGAATTTTATTGGTTGAAGATGATAGAATGATCGCTGATGTCGTATCAGCGAACTTAAAAGATAATCGTGTACCCCAATGATAATGGGGTTCTCTAATGCATGGGCAAAAAATGAACCGTTCGATTTAGACTGTTTGCGTAAAAATGCAGAACAACCTTACTCGCACGATAACTTCTTTCATACCGTATTTAGCCTAATGGATATGGATATGACAAGTTTGAAAGAGTACCGCACGGAGCTTGATATTTTGGCACAGTGTAAGAAGAAATAGTCTTTTCTTGATAGATACAGGGGCAAACTATTCCATTTGCCCCTAAAACTTTTCCTTACTACAACGCCTCAATCGCCTTATACTGCGCTTGCAATTTCTCAAGTCCGTCTTGGTACTCTTGCATTTTTTCACGCTCTTTAGCGATCACTTGTTCAGGGGCTTTTGCCACAAAGGCTTCGTTGCTGAGTTTACCTTCGATACGTTTAACTTCGCCTTGAAGTTTTTCGATCTCTTTGGTTAAACGAGCAAGTTCGGCATCTTTGTTGATAAAGCCTGCCATTGGTACTAACACTTCCGCATTACCCACCAATTTTGCCACAGAAAGCGGCGCTTCTTCGCCTTGAGCAAGCACTTGTACGCTGTCTAACTTCGCCATTGCTTTTAACAAGCGGTCATTTTCCGCTAACATTTTGCAATGTTCGTCAGACAGGTTACGCACTAAGAAATCCAAGCCTTTACTTGGGGCGATGTTACATTCGGCACGAATGTTACGCACCGCCACAATCACCTCTTTCAACCAGTTGATTTGCATTTCCGCCGCTTCGTCAATTTGGCTTTCTTCTACTTTCGGGAAAGGTTGTAACATAATAGTGTCGCCTTCTACCCCTGCAAAGCCTTTCACTTTCTGCCAGATTTCTTCCGTGATGAACGGAATAATCGGGTGCGCTAAACGTAATAGTTTTTCCAACACACGCACGAGGGTTTGGCTTGCACCACGTTTTTGTGCGTCAGTACCGTTAGCAAACACAGGTTTGGTGAGTTCTAAGTACCAGTCGCAGAATTGGTTCCAAGTGAACTCGTAAATGGTATTTGCCGCCAAGTCGAAACGGTATTGGCTTAAGGCATCACGGAACTCGCCTACGGTGCGGTTGAAGTTAGATTCGATCCAACGATCCGCCAAGCTGTATTCCACTTCGCCTGCCGATAAGTCTAATTTATCGTTGGTCAATACGAAACGGCTCGCATTCCATAATTTGTTACAGAAATTGCGGTAGCCTTCTAAACGTTTCATATCCCAGTTGATGTCACGTCCGTTGCTCGCTAATGCCGCTAAGGTAAAACGCAATGCGTCAGTACCGTGCGGAGCGATACCGTTCTCGAATTCTTTACGGGTCGCTTTGGCAATTTTTTCTGCCAACTGCGGTTGCATCATATTGCCCGTACGTTTTTCAAGCAGATCTTCAAGGCTGATACCGTCAATCATATCAATCGGGTCTAATACGTTCCCTTTTGATTTTGACATTTTTTGCCCTTGTTCATCACGGATCAAACCTGTTACATACACGGTTTTGAACGGCACTTGCGGTTTGCCGTTTTCATCTTTGATGAAGTGCATCGTAAACATAATCATACGAGCCACCCAGAAGAAGATGATGTCAAAGCCTGTGATTAACACATCGGTCGGGTGGTACATTTTGAGTTCTTTCGTTTGCTCCGGCCAGCCCAAGGTTGAGAATGTCCATAAGCCTGATGAGAACCAAGTATCCAACACGTCTTCATCTTGTTTTAAGGCTAAATCTGCCGGTAAGTTGTATTTTGTACGTACTTCCGCTTCATCACGTGCCACATAAACGTTACCTTCCGCATCGTACCACGCTGGGATACGGTGTCCCCACCATAATTGGCGAGAAATACACCAGTCTTGAATATCACGCATCCAAGAGAAATAAAGGTTTTCATACTGTTTCGGCACGAATTGAATTTCACCGTCTTCCACTGCTTTAGTTGCGACTTCGGCAAGCGGTTTCACGCTCACATACCATTGGTCTGTCAGCATCGGTTCAATCGGCACACCACCACGGTCGCCGTAAGGCACTTTTAAGTCGTGCGGTTTGATTTCGTCTAACAAGCCAAGGGCTTCAAAGTCCGCCACGATTTTCTTACGAGCGGCAAAACGCTCTAAACCTTGATAATCCGCCGGAATAAGTGCGGTGTAATTTTCCAAAGGTTTACCGTCCGAGCCGATAATTTCCGCTTCAGCACGAATGTCCGCATTTAAGGTCATCACGTTCACCATTGGCAACTGATGGCGTTTGCCTACTTCGTAGTCGTTGAAGTCGTGGGCAGGAGTAATTTTCACCACGCCTGTACCGAACTCACGATCTACATAATCGTCCGCAATAATCGGAATTTCACGGTTCGCAAGCGGTAGGATCACGGTTTTGCCAATCAAAGACTGGTAACGCTCATCTTCAGGGTGAACCGCCACCGCAGTATCGCCTAACATCGTTTCAGGACGAGTAGTCGCCACCACCAAATAATCTTTACCGTCCGCCGTTTTCGCACCGTTGGCTAATGGATAGCGGAAATGCCACAGCGAGCCTTTGCTCTCTTTGTTTTCCACTTCAAGATCGGAAATCGCCGTGTGTAATTTCGGATCCCAGTTTACCAAGCGTTTACCACGATAAATCAAGCCTTCTTCGTGTAAACGTACGAACACTTCTTTTACCGCATTGGACAAACCTTCGTCCATCGTAAAACGCTCACGATCCCAATCGATTGAGTTACCTAAGCGGCGCATTTGCTGGCTGATTGTACCGCCTGAATAAGCTTTCCAATCCCAGATTTTATTGATGAAAGCCTCACGCCCATAATCGTGACGGGTTTTACCTTCTTCCGCTGCAATTTTACGTTCCACCACCATTTGGGTCGCAATCCCCGCGTGGTCAGTCCCTGCTTGCCATAGGGTGTTATTACCTTCCATACGGTTAAAACGGATTAAAGTATCCATTAAGGTTTGTTGGAAAGCGTGCCCCATATGCAAACTCCCCGTCACATTTGGCGGTGGAATTGCGATACAGTAACTTGGAACATTCGGGTTTTCATTCGGCTTAAAATAGCCTTGTTCTTCCCAGTGTTTATAAAGTGCTTGTTCGACTGCCGATGAGTCGAAACGATCTGCCATTTCGAATTTTTGGGTCATTGGTTTTTCTCTATTTGATAAGTTTATTAAACTTTTTTAGCTGAATTCTTTATTTTTTCAATATCATTTAGTATAAAATTGTATTCCTTTCCTTGATTACTGTAGATGTAACTAGGAGGAATATTATCTTTACCTTGAGAGTTTCTATACGTGCCAGATACAGCAATATTGTCAGTTATAACTGTATGTGTTCTTAACATAACGTCCGTTACATATATTTCAATGTCAGCACTATTTTCTTTCTTACGTTTTAAATCTTTAATAACATCTTTTATTTTGGTTGCATATACTCCTACATCTTTACCATTTTGACGACAAAGGACATTTTCACATTCTGCTTCAGGATCAAAAAGAATAATAATTGTTTTTTTACTTTTATCACTATACCTTTCTGATAATTCAGTTGAATTATTAGATAAAAAGTTTTTTCCATCATTCATTGCTATGATAAGTTTACTAGAATTAACTATATCAATATTTAAACTCTTCATGTTATTGGTATTAACGATTCCAATTAACCCCGTTTGTATAATTTGATCTCTAAATGGAATTAATTCATTCTTTATAGTTTCTATATGTCTTTCAAATTCAGAGTTCATACTATTAATTAAATCTACTAGTTCTTTATTAAAACTAACAAGAATAAATAGAGAGGAAAAAAGAGAAGCCGATATTCCATAAATTAAATTTGATAAGATTTCATACTTCCCCCAAATTTTTTCAAAAAAATAATATATAAATGGTAGTAATATAGCTATAATTCCAATTGCTTTATACTTACCGATTAGTAGTTTCATCATATCTTTCATAATAAATATTTACTTCTCCAATGGAACCCTGCTAGTGCTGTTCAAAGACGAGCGCCAGCATTTTAATTTACAAAATTTTGCAGAAATTCAACCGCTCTTTTTCCACGCACAGCAAGCCGTACGTGGTTACGAGCAGCCTTTGGCTGAGTGAGCCACTCTGTGGCTCTTTTTCTGAACCCAGCTCCAACGATGCTGAATTATAACTAATCTAACGGCTTTGCCGTGCTAGGAATTTACAGTGCTGTTTTGACTTCTTCACACCACTTCGGTAATTCATCAACCCATTGCGTTAATTCATTTTCACTAAGATGAAAAATTAAATTTGGGACTTCACCTGAATTATCGTAGATAAATACTTCATCGCAAAGCGGTAAGATTTTCGTTAAATTTTGCAAACTGATATCATAACGGCTACGGATAGTTGTTTCATCAATAAAATGACCACCCGCTCTCACTCGGGCCTTTACTCGTCTCACATTTATATCGGGATCATTTACGCCGATATAATTTAATCGAACAGTAAAGCCTTTTTCTTTGACTTGCTTTATTCGATTTAAAATGGATTTACCTGAAAGAGTTGATTCCATTGAAAATGAAATCTGATTTTTTGTCGCAAATTTAAATAATTCAATCGCTTTTCTACCTGCTTCAACATCAGCTAAGCGTGGATTTTCAGGATTAAGTTCCATCGCAATATGGTCAGAATCAATCACGATTTGTACTGTATCTTTATTAAAACCACGCAAAGTTGTTTTACCTGCACCGTTTGTACCGCAGTAAAAAATCGCTAAATTATTTTGTTGCATATTTAATAACTTTTTCAGTGTTATCAGGATAATGCTCAACGATATTGCCATTTGGTCGCATAAATGTCAGCACTTCACGCTTTTTCTTATCATCCATCCACGCTTTAAACTGAATTTGCAGTTGACGTTGTTGTTCTCTAATTTGTTCGATTTTGGTCATTGTATTTCTCCAAAATTCTCAAATACCGATCTAACTCTTGAATTTCATAATCCGCAATTAATTCCGTTAAAGCCACCGCACTTTGCTGATTTTTATGAAAATCATCAAAACATTGATAGTATTTTGCTCGGTTCGTAAATTTAATATCAATCGGCAAATAACCTTGTTTGAGTAATTCAAAATTAATCAGCAATCGCCCAGTTCGCCCGTTACCATCAATAAAAGGGTGAATACTCTCAAACGCCAAATGTAACCAGCTAATGGCTTCAATCGGGTGAAGTGCGGTCAATTTCTGCTGATATTTTTCAATTAATCTTTGCATTTCTTCCGCAATTAAATAAGGTGCGGTTGGCTCATTTTCAGCCCCTAAAATACGTACAGGAATTTTGCGATAAACGCCACGATTTTCCGCACTCCCCATTAATACCAAAGAATGAATATCTTTAATCGCGCGTTCAGTTAATGGCTCATTATTTGCCACTAATTCATAAATATAGTTAAAGGCATCTTTAAAACCGATAATATCCAAATGTTCACGAATTGGCTTTTCCGCAATGGTAATACCTTCTTTTAAAATCAGCACTGTTTCTCGCAATGTGATTGTATTACCTTCAATCGCATTAGAATTATAACTGCTCTCAATAATAAACTCTTCTCGCAAGCGTTGTACTTCAGCCGTTGATAATGGTCGATATTGAGCCAGTTGATTTTTTAAGTGTTCGATTTGGTTTAGTTTATTATTCATTGTTTAATATCATATCCAAATGCGGTATCCCATCTTCCAAATAAACTTCGGAAATCGGTTTAAACCCAAGCGATTGGTAAAAATCTTGCAAATAGGCTTGGGCTTGCACATAGACCTTTTCACTTTGCCATTGTTGCCAGCAAACAGTAAGTGCTTGTATCATCAATTTTTTCGCTAAACCTGTTCCACGTGCTTCCTTTGTAACTAATACCCTGCCGATATGCACGCCGTCTTGTTCGGGAATAATCCGACAGTAAGCGGTCAGTTTTTGCGAATTTTTTGCAAAAAGGTGTAAGGCTTTCAGATCTTTTTCATCGACCTCTTGATAAGCACAATTTTGTTCTACGACAAAAACAGCTACTCGAGCTTGGTAAATTTCAAAAAGTTCTTGGGCAGAAAGTTCGGAAAATGCTTTTAGTTGCCACATACGCCTTATTTCAATCTTAAGATTACTAAATCTTCAAAATGCGTTTCCATATCCGCCACTTAAGGAAGTTTGCCCCAAACTTGATTGTAAATTTCAAGAATACGAGGTAAATCATCGGCTTGAGCAAAGCGAAACATAGAAAGTTCTTATCTGGAAAATAGCCTTTATTAAACTCGCTATTTTAACAGAAAATCTCATTAAAATCTGTTTTCTGGGGCATTTTAGAAAAATAAAAGGAGAACATTGCGTTCTCCCCTTTTACTTACTTATTCGACCCTTCAGGATGCAGCCCGATCCCTTGATGACGCTCTTTGAGTTTTTCAATCACATCTTGCCACGCTAGATTTTCGTTGTGGAGCAACACTGTTAAGTGATAAACCAAATCTGCCGCTTCGCTAACTAATTCATCGGGATCTTTTGCCATCGCAGCCAGTGCGGTTTCAACCCCTTCTTCACCGACTTTCTGTGCGATTTTCTTCGTGCCTTTCGCATAAAGTTTTGCCGTATAAGAACTTTCAGGATCAGCGTTTTTACGCTCGGCAAGGGTGCGTTCTAATTTACTAAACCACGTCCAATCGCCTTCAGATTGAGCTTCAAATTGATGAAAACAACTTTCCGCCCCCGTATGACAGGTTTCGCCAATCGGATCGGCTAAAATCAGCAAGGTATCGTTATCACAATCCAAGCTCATATCCACCACATTTAAGAAATGCCCCGATGTTTCCCCTTTCGTCCATAAACGTTGTTTGGTGCGGGAGAAAAATGTTACTTTTTTCTCGACTAATGTTTTGTCTAATGCCTCTTGGTTCATATAGCCGAGCATCAACACTTCACAGGTTTGGGCGTTTTGGGCGATCACGGGAAGTAAACCGTCCACTTTTTGCCAGTTGATTTTTTCAATTCTCATACCTAATTTTATTCTTCTCTTCTGCTCTTAATTATTTCTTTTTCTAACCTAGCTCTTTGATATTCTTTTTGTAATATTTCGTCTTTCTCACCTTTTACTTCCGATATAATTAGTGCAACCTTTAATGATGACATATGTATAAAAAAAATTGAGAAAAATATTAGAATACCTAGAAGTAGGCCTGCAGAGTCCCAAATATAAGAAACTACAATATATGCACCATATCCCCACCCTGCACTAAAAAAAAGTGATATAATAATTAGTATACAAGGTTCTTTTTCGAAAGAAGCCAGGCATAATGCTACTAGAATTAGAATAACTGAAAAAGTACTTATACCTATCCAAAAGGAACTAGAATTCCATCCAACAATAGCCGATAAAATAAGACATTCCAAAAAAAGAAATACATCATTTCCTTCATCATTTGATGAAGAATCACCAAAAAATTGAATAAATTTTCTAGATAAACGCATTTAAATCTCCGATTTCTACACTAGAAACACTCTATAATACCTTTAATTATGAATTGATTTTATTATAATTAAAAGTTACTAAAACCTCTACTGTTTATGTATGTTAAGGATAAAATACCTGCTAGATATTATTTACGTATTTCAACACCCTCTTTCCCAAGATACTCTTTCAACTCCCCAATATTAATAATCTGCTTATGAAACACACTTGCCGCCAGCGCACCGTCCACATTCGCTTCCACAAATGCATCTCTAAAATGCACCATTTCGCCGGCACCGCCTGAGGCGATTAGCGGCACGTGGCAGACTTCACGCACTTTTTTCAGTTGGACTAAATCATAACCGTTGCGAACGCCGTCTTGGTTCATCATATTCAGCACGATTTCTCCTGCGCCACGTTTTTGCACTTCTGCCACCCAATCGAGCAACTGCCAGTTAGTTTGGCGGGTGCGTTTTTCATCGCCGGTGTATTGATTGACCCAATACTTGCCCGTTTCTTTTTCGAACCAGCTATCAATCCCCACCACAATCGCTTGCACACCAAAGCGATCCGCAAGGCGGGAAATTAGATCAGGATCCGCCAGTGCGGGCGAATTTATGGAAATTTTATCGGCGCCGAAGGCAAAAATTTGCTCGGCGTCGTCAATGGTTTTAATGCCGCCTGCTACGCAAAACGGAATATCGATTACTTCCGCCACGCGCTGCACCCAGCTTTTATCAACGGTTCTGCCGTCTGATGAAGCAGTAATATCGTAGAACACCAGTTCGTCCGCCCCTTCTTCCGCATAGCGTTTGGCAAGCGGTACGATATCGCCGATAATTTCGTGATTGCGGAACTGTACGCCTTTGACTACTTGTCCGTCACGCACATCTAAACAAGGGATTATCCGTTTTGCCAACATGAAATTGCCTCCGCTACATTAAATTTACCTTCCAACAACGCGCGCCCCACGATCACGCCAGCCACGCCTGTGCCTTTTAATGCTTTAATATCGTCCAATGAGCCGATACCGCCGGACGATTGGAAATTCACATCAGGGTATTTCGCACAAATTTCTTTGTATAAATCCACATTTGACCCCGCCAACGTGCCGTCACGAGAAATATCCGTACATAAAACGTGCTGCAAGCCAACCGATTGGAAATCTTCAATCAGTTCTTCCAGCGAAACACCGCTGTTTTCCTGCCAACCGCTAATCGCAATGATTTTTTGACCACTTGCATCAATGTTTACGTCCAACGCTAACACAAATTTTTCCGCACCGTATTTGTTAAACCAGCCTTTCACCATCTCACGCTCTTTGACCGCTGTCGAGCCAATCACCACACGGTTCGCTCCTACCGCCAATAAATCCGCCACATCTTGCTCCGAGCGAATACCGCCGCCCACTTGGATTTTACATTTGGTCGCCGCAATAATCTCACCGATAAGTGCGGTCTGTCTTTTGGCAGGATCTTTCGCCCCCGTCAAATCCACCAAATGCAATTGCTCCGCCCCTTGTGCAAGGTAGCCGGCAAATTGCTCAATCGGGTTGTCGCTATAAGTCGTCTGTTTGGCATAATCGCCTTGGTGCAACCGCACCACCTGTCCATCAATCAAATCAAGGGCAGGGATAATAATAGATTTTTTCATTGTGTTTGTTCCTGTTAAATTTTTTTGTAAAAAAATTATTTCTTATTTAACTTCGCTACATTACTAATTAGGTTGGCAAAATCAATGGCTTTTTGCTGTGTAATAACCGGCTTACCCGTTTCCTTTTCCAAGCTTTCCCTCGCTACTTTTGCCACACTACCACCGCGTTTTGCTACTGCACGATTTTCTTCTAAACCTTGTGGGTGACTAATTTGGGTAATATCTTTAGTAGCCGCCTCCGCTAGCATATTCAGTACTAATTCCGTGGTGGACATATTATCTCGCAGATTTTCTTTGTGTAACCCTTTGAAATCTTTGTACTCTCTTGTCGTCATACCACTCCAAGCTTGCGTAATTTCATTGGTTAAAATCGCAAATTCCCGTCCTTGTGCCACGCCGTGATCTTGCCAAGCATCGGTTAATTCTTTCCGCACTTGAATCGCTTGTAAACGTTGGTTGATCCATTCCCTCGAATAACCTTTTTTCACATAGGTTTCTAATGCACGATCAATGGTTAATTCTGGATCGATAATCTCATCAATTCGTTCTTTCCCGATTTCCGCCAACCACATTTTCAATGGCTCCGCTTTAGGGCTAGGCACAGATTGGATAATGCGAAAAATGCCTTGCATATCCGTAGCATCCGTTTCTCGCATTTTTCCGTCAGGGGCTTTTAATTTCAACTGTACGATTTTTTCGTACAGTTCAATACCACCTTCATCATCACGAATTTTACGTTTTAAATCACTCCAGTAGCGACGAGGATTACTACTGCCTGTTAAGGCTTGCACAATATCCACGACACTAAAAAACCATTCTTCTTTCTCTTTATCCCAAATGGAACGAATTTGGCTATTCTCAAAAAATTTAATTTCGTTCATACAATATCCTCTTGCAATGAACTGTGATTTTATACACATCAACACTGGTTGCAATGCTGTATATCAAATTTTTCGAGCGACATCACAAAATTCGCCCCAACTGATTTCTCAACGTCCGCTTAAACGCCTCTGCCAACACTTCGCAAGCCAAAGCTTTTTCTAACTCTGCACGCATTGCCTCTGTTGGTTTTTGTGCGGCAAGTTGGTTTAGGTGCATAATGTTTAAATCTGGATACGGGCGTTGCAAGCGGTGGATTTTGTCGCCTTTTTTGCAAACGCCGGTTTGAACCACACGCACATACCAACCTGTTAAACCTTGCTCTCGCACGATTTTTTGCGTCTCCGCACACTCAGAATTAAGCGACAACCGCTCGCAAGGTTTGCGTGGTTGCGACACTTCTAAAATCACATCGCCGATTTGATAACGGTCGCCCACACAAACGTTGGTTTCATCCAATTCGGAAACGATAAAATTCTCGCCGTAAATCGCCGTGTTTTTCCAATCGAAATCTTTACCGATAAGTGCGGTCAATTTTTCAAAGGTTTTTTCCGCCATAAAAAACAACGCTTTATCTACACCGCCGTGGTGGGCTTTCAAACCTACATCATTGCCTTCTGCCCCTAATTCGTGAACGGTGATTTTGTCTACTGGTTGCTTGCGAATGGCGCTTTCTAAAGTCGTACCATCCGTAAAAGTGACGTTTTCTACCAAACCGACTTTTAAGGCTAACACTTCCGCCATTAGATATTCTCCACAAAATTTTTCAACAACTGCGCTCCGTTTTTGCCCGAACGTTCAGGGTGAAATTGCACGCCATAAAAATTTTTGCTCGCAATCGCCGCCGAGAAATCCACGCCATAGTTGCTGGTCGCAATGGTGTTTTCATTCGGTAGCACCGCATAACTATGCACAAAATAGAAATGGCTGTCTTGCTCAATACCGGCAAACAACGGATGATCCGCCGCATAACGCACACGGTTCCACCCCATATGCGGCAGCGGCAAGCCTGTATTCGGAATTAACTCCGTTTTACCGTTCATCAGGCGCAAGGTTTCCACATTACCCTCGGTGGAAAATTCCGTCATCAGCTGCATCCCCAAACAGATGCCAAGCATCGGTTGAGTAGCGTTTTGAATGGTTTCAATCAGCTGACGATCCTTCAGATTTTTCATCGCCGCAATCGCCGTACCCACGCCTGGTAACAGCAATTTATCTGCCGATTTGATTTTTGCCAAATCACGGCTAATTTCCGCTTGAATATTCAGGCGGTCGAATGCAAATTTTACAGAAGACAGGTTTGCACAGCCTGTGTCGATGATTACTAGGTTGGTCATTTTTATCCTATTTTAATAATTCTATAATAGCGAGAATAATTCCTATAATTACAAAAGCCAAATTCCATTTTTCTTGTCGGGCTTTAGCTTGTTTTTCTAAGTCTCTTTTTTTATTTTCTGAATCTAAATTTAATATATAATGAACAATGGATAACTGTTCTAGAAGTTCCTTAAAAGAAACATTAACATCTAGAGCTTTATCAATACAACGCCAAGCTTCTGTTAAACTAGTGTTTTGGCTTAGAACAGGCTGATAAAAGAAAAATATAGAATTAAACTTTGCCGCCTCAATATATAAATCATTTAAATCAGAGATATTACAATCATCACAACTTACTTTTTCTGCCAATCTATTTGTTATAAACTCGATCGCACCTAAATAAGCATAAGCTAAAGATTGTAAAATTATATGTCGTTTAAAATGTTCTTGTTGCCCTTCTAATTTAGAAAAAAATGCGATTCCTTTTGCATCAATATAGCTATAGTGAGATGAATACTCTAAAAATTTTTCAAGCTTTATTGATTTATTATCTCTTATAGACAAGGACAGGCACTCTGAATGGTCTGAATTAAAACTATTGCACTTATCAATTATTACACTTAGTGTAGATAAACAAGTTTCTCTACGTTCCAAATTTTCACTTATTAAAAATGATTGCTCATAGATTTTACCAACAAAAAACTTAAGCCACCAATCGCCATTATCATCTATTTTAAACAGGCTATTTTTTAATAAAACACCTTTTAAGAATCTTATTCTCCCACTAATTTCTAAATTATTCAAACCATCAATAGAATGACTATTTTCAGTTTTATAAATTTTGAAAACTCTATGAGACATAATATTCCCCCCTAAAAAACTTAATAAATCCCAACCGCACTTTAATCCCGTCTTTGCGCAAAATAACTCGCCCTTTGCTCTTCCACTTTCTGCTCAAAGCTCTCAATTTCTTTCTGCATTTCGTCCAATAACATTTTTTCCGTTGGCAGATAAAGCTGATATTGGCTAGCGAAAATTTGTTTTTGGTTTTCAGGCAGGCTGAATTTGACGACCGCATCATTTTTATCGGCGCAGAGCAAAATACCGATAGTCGGGTTTTCGTGGGGCAGTTTTTCCACACGGTCAAAATAGTTCACATACATTTGCAATTGCCCCAAATCTTGATGCGTGAGTTTGTGGGTTTTAATTTCAATTACCACAAAGCATTGCAACAAGCGGTTGTAAAACACCAAATCGGCAAAAAACTCATCACCATCCAAATGCAGGCGTTTTTGACGAGCCACAAAGGAAAAGCCGTTGCCCAATTCCAACAGAAAATCTTGCAAATGGGTAATAATCGCTTGCTCCAAATCCTTTTCGTAATAAGCACTTTCACGGCGCAAGCCCAAAAACTCCAACACCATTGGATCTTTAATAATTTGTCTCGGATCGGTCGGTACCGTCTCATTTCTCGCCACCGCAAGTACACTGGCTTTATCGTTGCTTAACAATAAACGCTCGTACAAATTGCTGTAAATCTGCCGTTCCAACTGACGCGAACTCCAGTTATTTTTCACGCTTTCTGCAATATAAAACTCACGTTTGTCCGCATCATCAAGGCGTAATAACATACGATATTGCGTCCAGTTCAATTGCGATCGCACTGCGTTCGCAATTGGAAAGGTACGATAAAATTGGCGAAATAGCTCCAATTGGCGGCGCCCAAAAGCACTGCCAAATTCAGGCACAAGTTGCTGAGCTAGCTCTTTAATCAAGTAAGCGCCATAATCCGCCCGTTCTTGCCCTTGCTGTTCTTCTTCAAAAATCCGCTTGCCGATATGCCAATACATCAGCACCCGTTGGAAATCCACTGCACGAATAGCAGTTTCGCGGGATTGAAGGATGATTTGTTTGATGTCGGTGGTTAAAGTATTGGCTGTGAGCATGTTTTTTCCTTATCATTTCTACTTGTTACAAGCGGTCTGATTTCTACAAATTTTTGCAAAATCAATCTCTTGAAATACGAATAGTTTTTTTAATATGTTTTAAATTTGCCACAATAGTAAATGTCATCACAATTAAAAGTGACCAAGCTCCCCATTTTCCTAAATGCACTGTTGTCCATGCTCCCATTTGGTTTGGATATTGCCAGATGCCGACAAACGTTCCGATATTTTCAGCTAACCAAATAAAAAAGCCAATTAATGCAAATGCTAATAAAAGCGGCATTCTTCGCTTGCGATCGTAAGGGGTGAAATAAACATAAGTGCGTGCATATAGTCCCATTGCAAATGCAGCTAAATACCAGCGATAGTCACCAATATAATGATGAGTAAAAAAATTCAAATAGATCAGTATAGCAACTAAGGTTGATAACCAATAAGGTGGATGACTTTTTACTTTTAAATCAAATAATCGCCACGCCTGAATAATATAACTTCCCACCGCTGCATACATAAAACCGGTAAATAATGGTACACCACCAATTTTAGTATAAGCAAAATCAGGATACGCCCAAGATTGTATACTGCTTGATGTTTTAAAATATTCCAAAATAAAACCAATAAAATGGAATAAGGTAATGGATTTTATTTCATCGAGAGTTTCTAATTTTGTCCAGAACATAATACCTTGTACGATTAATGCAAAAATTAACAATAAATCGTAACGAGGTATATTCCAGATTCCTGCTTTAGGAATCATAAACATTGCAATAAAAAATAACCCCGCAAATAAACACGCTCTGGCTTCTTTTAATCCAAAAAATAGAAATTCAACACAAAAACGTTGTATGCCTTTTAATTGATTATTCGTTTGATGATAAATAAGCCATTGATCTAATTTATTGAGCATTTTAGTTCCTACTTCTTAAATTCTCTTATCAAATTAGCTAGTTGTTCTAAGCCATCAAATGTACTAGGAACTTTATCTGCAGAAGACAAAATACTACTAAAAATTAAACTCTCAAATTTTTCTAGTGAAACTCCATCTTTTTCTTTTATCTCTTTTGCATAATCTGCATAACTCTGAATAAACTGACAAAGAGATTGCCTTAATTCAAGTTGCATTATTTGAGTTTGAATTGAGTTATAGTGATTTAATACAACTCGGAAAAAATAAATCAAAATAATCTCTAAACCTAGAACAGGCAACATTTGCTCCCAGCCAATATCTTTCCACTGGATATTATATTCATGAAACCAATTTAGAAATCTCCCCCCAAGAAAAAACATTGGCAGTACAATTAAAAGAAAGCAAAATACAAACATAATTATAAAAGAAGTCCATTTAGCACATCTTTTCTGGGATAATAAATTTTCAAAACCTTGGGATAAACCGACAAAATTGAATGCTGTTTTTTGTTCTTTTAGTAGCTCTGCTAATTTATTAACGTTATTTTCTTTTTCTTTGATAAAATTTTCCAATCTACTTATTTTTGCAGCAAAATTAGATTTTAATGTTTCCGAGCTTTCTTCAACATCTTTTAGATTGCTTTCATAATTTAGAAAAGCTTGAAATGATTTCTCTCCTAAATAATCATTTAGTAAATCAATATCAAATTGACCATTAATTAAATAGCTTAACCACGTCTGATGATCAGAATCTACAAATTTTATTGATTCTTTTTTAAATAAGACCCAATCACTATTAACCCAAGAATCTTTATAACCTTTTCTTTCTAAAGAAAAAACATACTCTCTTAAAAATCTAGCACAAGATAAATATAACTCATCTGAAATTCCAGTAATTCTAATATATCTTTCTGAAATATATTGAGATGTGTATTTAATACTAAATGGACAATACTCAGTCCATTCTTCGTAATCTTGTTCGAAACGTTCTAATATAGATTTACAGAATTTTAATTTTTCTGCATCTGAAATACTTATATTTTCTGCTGTTCGCTCATATTCTGTTAACTTATTAATTATAGTCTTTAATTTTTCCCTAGTTAGCATATTCCTTCCCCATGATAGCGTAAGCATCCACGCTTGTTACAAAATCAAACTTTTAGCCCAAGCATGGATGCTTGAACTATCATTCCTTTACCAGCGGTAACTTTTCCAAAAAATTTTGCAAATTCCTGCAACTCTTTTCCCCCACTCCCGCAAGCGGGTGAGGGGAAGATGAGAGATTATAAAACCCCTTTCGAACTCGGCAACTCATTCCCTTCGATACGAATAGCTTGGCGTAAGGTTCTGCCGAACACTTTAAACAGGCTTTCGATTTTGTGATGATCATTGTCGCCTTTGGCTTTGATATGCAAGGTGGCAAGCATCGTGAAGGCGATAGATTGGAAGAAATGCTCTGTCAATTCAGTGCTGAAGTCGCCGACTTTTTCACGCTTGAAATCTGCTTTGAATTTAATAAACGGTCTGCCGGATAAATCCATTGCACATTGAGCTTGACATTCATCCATTGGCAACACAAAACCGAAACGGGCGATGCCACGTTTGTCGCCGATGGCTTGTTTTAAGGCAGTACCGAGGGCAAGGGCGGTGTCTTCAACGGTGTGGTGTTCGTCAATCCATAGGTCGCCTTTGCACGAGATGTTCATACGGAAACCGCCGTGAGTGGCGATTTGGTCGAGCATATGGTCGAAAAAGCCCACGCCGGTTTTGATGTCGTTCACACCGGTTTCGTCCAGCCATACTTGCACTTTGATGTCCGTCTCTTTGGTTTTGCGCACCACTTCCCCATAGCGTGGTTGGCGGTCGCCGATATTAGTCACGGCTTCGCCCAATAATTTTTCCGCAATCAAATCCCAATTTAATTTTTCAGGGTGATATTGCAAGGCACGAATACCAAGATTTTCCGCCAACTGAACGTCTGTAGCACGGTCACCAATAACAAAACTGGTGGCAGGGTCGAACAGTTCACGCTCAATATATTTTTGTAACAGCTTGGTTTTCGGTTTGCGGCAATCGCAGTTGTCTTCCGGTTTATGTGGGCAAATTAACACGTCATCAAACTCAATGCCTTGTGAGCGGAATAGTTCCATCATCGCATTGTGCGGTTTGTCGAAGGTCTCTTGTGGAAATGAACTCGTGCCTAAGCCGTCTTGATTGCTTACCATTACAAAGCGGTATTTGTGCTTGAGCTTGAGCAAGGCTGGGATCACATTCGGCTCAAATTTGAGTTTTTCTAAACTGTCGATTTGAAAATCGGTTTTTGGTTCGTCAATTAACGTGCCGTCACGGTCGATGAAAAGGGTTGGTTGCATATTGTTTCTCCGTTATCCCCCACACGAGCCGTGTGGGGTTACATAATCCGAGCCACGCTGTGGCTCTAATTTTCTGACTATCAGCCACAGCGTGGCTGGGTTTATGTAGCCTAGGGCGGCTCGCCCTAGGTTATAGTTCTTGCTCTAAATATTCATTTACATCACCGAGCAAATTTTTCATTTCATCAATAAAAGTTTGCGATTTATGATGTTCTTTCTGTCGCTTAATGTAATTGATGACAGTCTCAATTTCGTGTTCACTGTAACTTAACGCACAATAACCTTTTGACCACGCATAAAAATCAGGAAAAAGTGCATTATGCATTTCAAGCCACTTATGACTGGCATTTTTTAACTGTCTCACAAAATCAGCGACTGCGATACTCGGATGAATTTCTACCAGCAGATGCAGATGATCAGGCATACCATTTACGCGATGCAAAATACATTTTTGCTGTTGGCAAAAAGCCCAAATATATTGGTATAACTCTCTTTCGTTTGCCTCATTAATTGCAGGGATACTTTGCAAAGTACGAAAAACGATATGATAAAAAAGTTTAGTATAGATCATATATTTTCTCATACAGCCACAACGTGGCTGAGTTTACGGAGCCTAGGGCGGCTCGCCCTAGGCAAATCATACTCCCCCAATCGCCTCCACCGTTCTTTCCAGCTCTTCTCTCGTGCCAATAGAAATCCGAATACAATTCTGTAACCCCAATGCTTTGTGTTGGTCACGTAAGATAATCCCTTTTTCCCACAAGGCGTTGAACACCTTTTGTCCGTCTTGGAATTTTACCAGTACATAGTTAGCCTCAGTGTCGAAAATCTCAACCACGCTTGGGATTTGTTTGAGTTGGTCGATTAACCAGTTGCGGTTTTCTAGCACATCGGCAACACGTTGTTGCATTTCGCTCAAGCCTTGATCAGTTAAGGCTTGGGTAGCGATGTCGGTTACAGGGGTAGGTTGTGGGTAAGGGGCGATGACTTTTTGTAGCACGCTGATCAATTCTTCATTAGCAAGGGTAAAACCGCAACGCAAGCCGGCAAGGGCGAAGGCTTTGGAGAGCGTGCGGATAATGGCTAAGTGCGGATAATTTGGCAGTTCATTGACCATTGTCGCTTGCGGGCAGAATTCGATATAGGCTTCGTCCACCACCACAATGGCTTTGCCTGCGGTGATTTGCAAAAGTTTGAGCAAATCCGACCGCTTGACGAGCGTGCCTGTTGGGTTGTTTGGGCTGCACACAAACACCACTTTCACCCCGTCCAAATTGCGTTCAATTTCAGGCAAATTGAGTTGGAAATCAGCGGTTAAAGGCACAGTTTTGAGCGCAATGCCACAGGTCTCCGCCGACACGCTGTACATTCCATAAGTCGGCGGACAGTACAACACGCTATCGGTCGGTTCACAAAAAGCGCGGATAATCAATTCAATACTTTCATCGCCGCCACGAGTGGTAATGACTTGCTCAGGTTTCACACCTGCATAAGCCGCATAGCCATTAACCACGCCTTCAGGTTGCGCCTCGGGATAGCGGTTAAACGCCGATAATTGCACGTCAATAGTCGGCGAAGTCGGATATTCATTGGCATTTAGCCACACATCGCCATTGCCCCCCAAACGGCGTGCAGATTGGTATGGAGTAAGGGCTTGGATGTTTTTTCTGGAGAGTTGTGAGATTGTCATATTGTTTTCCTGTATTTGCATTTTTATTTGTAGGGGCAAAATATTTTTTGCCCCAAAACATCGTGGGGAATTCAGGGCGAAAAATATTTCGCCCCTACGATTATTTTTTAATCTTCGCCAATCGAATTGACACCGCCTGTTTGTGCGCATCCAATTGCTCCGCTGCTGCCATCAATTCCACGGTTTTTGCGAGATCTTTGAAACCCTGTGGCGTGAGTTCTTGCACGGTCATTCGTTTGCTGAAATCCGCTAAACCTAGACTGGAATAGGTGCGGGTGTAGCCGTAGGTTGGTAGCACGTGGTTGGTGCCGCTGGCGTAGTCGCCCATACTTTCGGGGCTGTATGCGCCTAAAAAAATCGAGCCGGCATTGTCTAGACTGTCGAGCAAATCTCGGGCATTTTCCACTTGCACCACCAAGTGTTCAGGCGCATATTCGTTGCTGATTTCCACCGCTTGTTCGATGCTGTCAGCAATAAAGGTGCGGCTGTGTGAAAGGGCTTTGCGAGCGGTTTCTGCACGTGGTAATTGTGCCAGTTGATTTTCGATAGAAAGTGCGGTCTGTTTTGCTAATGTTTCGCTTGGCGTAACCAAAATCACTTGGCTGTCGGCACCGTGTTCTGCTTGAGAAAGTAAGTCGCTGGCAACAAAATCAGGATCGGCATTTTCATCGGCAATGACTAATACTTCCGAAGGCCCTGCCGGCATATCAATTGCCGTGCCTTCTTGCACCACTTGGCGTTTTGCCTCGGTGACAAAAGCGTTGCCCGGCCCGAAGATTTTATCCACTTTTGCCACTGTTTCTGTACCGTTTGCCATAGCAAATACCGCTTGCGCACCACCTACGGCATAAATGGTTTCCACGCCGCATAGGTTGGCGGTGTAAAGAATTTCATCGGCAATCGGCGGTGGTGAGCAAAGAACGATTTTCTTACAGCCGGCAATTTTGGCAGGAATAGCAAGCATTAACACCGTTGAAAATAGTGGCGCTGAACCGCCCGGGATATACAAACCCACACGCTGAATAGGGCGTGTCAGCACTTGGCAACGCACACCTGCTTGAGTTTCAATATCCACACCTTGCGGAAGTTGAGCGTTGTGAAAACGCTCAATGTTGCGTTTAGCGTTTTGAATGGCTTGCTTGAGTTCGTCAGGAATACGGCTCGCTGCCTGTGCGATCTGTTCAGCAGAAATAACAAGGCTATCGAGCTTAATGCGGTCAAACTGCTCCGCTAATTCAAACAGGGCTTTATCGCCGTTGGTTTTGACATTTTGTTTAATTTTTTCAACCGCTTGCGTAACACTCTCGCCCACTAATTGCGCAGGACGAGAAAGAGCAGCTTGTTTTTCGGTTTCAGTTAAGTTGTTCCAAATGAGGGTTTGCATATTTTTATCCTTCCTGTCGGTTGTAGGGGCGAAATATTTTTCGCCCTAATTACGTTCTGATATTTATGAATAAAATCTATCGGTTCGCCAATTTAATGGATTATATTTAATATAATCACTAATTTTATGGTAGCTTTCTTCCGTCCGAATAATATGTTCATAATAATTTCGTTGCCATAATGTATGAATTTGAGTATGTTGCCTTACCCATTTTGTTACACCCACTTTAAATCCTCGAACAATAGAGCCAATTGTTTGCGAGGTTCCTTTCGGGCGATTGACCATAAATTCATTTGGGTCATTGGGCGAAAAATATTTCGCCCCTACAATTTCAATGATGAAATGAATGTGGTTGGGCATAATGACAAATTCGTGTAGCTCAACATTTTCAAAATGATTAGGGATGTCATACCAACATTTCTGGGCAATTTCCCCAATTTCATTTAATTGCATATGATCGTCAATAATTTCACCAAAAAAATGTGCATTATCTTTACAACAAAGCGTAATAAAGTAAAAACCATCTTGACGATAATCGAAATGTTTTAATCTTATCGAACGCCGATGATGTATATTCGGATCATATTTCATTTATTATTCCATCATCTTCTCAATCGGTAGCACTAAAATCGAGCTTGCACCGATTTCTTTCAGTTTTTCCATAGTTTCCCAGAACAAGTTCTCTTGGCTAACCACGTGCATTGCGACTTTTGAGCTGTCGTGGGCGAGCGGTAAAATCGTTGGGTTTTCTACGCCGGGTAAAAGTGCGGTGATTTCTGCGAGTTTTTCTTTTGGTGCGTGGAGCATAATGTATTTGCTTTCGGTGGCTTGTTGTACACCTTGAATGCGAGTGAGCAATTTGTCCACTAAAGCTTGTTTATCCGCCGAAAGCGGTTCTTGGCGTTGGATTAAGCAGGCTTTGGATTTGTAGATCACTTCCACTTCTTTTAAACCGTTTGCCTCAAGGGTTGCGCCTGATGAAACTAAATCGCAAATGGCATCAGCAAGCCCTGCTGAAGGGGCGACTTCCACGGAGCCGTTTAATAAGGTGCTTTTAAATGAAACGCCTTGTTCTGCCATATAGCGTTTGAGTAAATTCGGGTAAGAGGTGGCGATACGGGCATTGTTGAAATCTTGCACGCCGTTGTACGTGCGGTCGCGATCAATAGCAAGAGATAAGCGACAACCACCGAAATCAAGGGGGCGGAGTTTTTTGTATTCCACGTTTTCGCCTGTGGCTAAACGCCCGAGTTCTTCTTCCTCCAACACGTTTTCGCCGATGATACCGAGATCGACCACACCATCAAAGATTAAGCCTGGAATATCGTCATCACGTACACGTAAAATTTCAATCGGTAAATTTTCAGAATAGGCGATTAAACGTTGTTCATTCCAATTGATTTTTACCCCACATTGTTTAAGTAGCTCGGCGCAATCTTTGCTTAGACGACCTTTTTTTTGGAGGGCGATGCGGAGTCTGCTGCTGTTTGACATATTGTTTGTTCCTTCTATTTTTGAATTTATTTTGAATAATGAAAAACCCCTCGAAAGTTACCTTCCGAGGGGTTGTGAATATGGTTAGATTACACTTATTCGCTCTCGGAAGTTGATCTTCCGAACACGCCAAATGCCCGAAAGATTATTCAGGTAAATGGTGGTGATGATATTTGCGAATAAAGGTCATTTTCTAATCTCCAAAGTTGAATTGCTTTACAAAATACGCTTAATTTTTGAAATTAGCAACCCTTTTTTCAGAAAATTTTTAAAAATTTTCTTTTTTGCTGAAAAATTAGCAATCGTTTGCGTAAAGCGGTATAATTCGTCACAGTTTTTACTAAATCTTATATAGGATGAGAAAATGCAAATCAGTTTAAAAAAAATCTATTCCGGTAAAGTACGTGATCTCTATGAAATAGATGATAAGCGCATGTTAATGGTTGCGACCGATCGTTTATCCGCTTTCGATGTCATTTTAGATGATCCTATTCCTCGTAAAGGCGAAATTTTAACCCAAATTTCGAATTTCTGGTTTGATAAACTTTCTCATATTATGCCAAATCATTTTACCGGCGATAGCGTATTTGATGTATTACCAAAAGAAGAAGCCGAGGCAATCCAATACCGTGCGGTCGTTTGTAAGCGTTTAACACCGGTCAAAATTGAGTCTATTGTGCGTGGCTATTTAACCGGTAGCGGTTTAAAGGATTACCAAAAAACCGGCACGATTTGTGGATTGGCGTTACCGAAGGGATTAGTTGAAGCAAGTAAATTACCTGAACCGATTTTTACCCCATCAAGTAAAGCAGAAGTGGGCGATCATGATATCAACATTAGCTATGCAGAATGCGAACGCCAAATCGGTGCAGAATTAGCGGCAAAAGTTCGAGATGCAGCCATTGCGCTTTATAAAGAAGCTGCGGATTATGCATTAACCAAAGGCATTATTATTTGTGATACCAAATTCGAATTTGGTTTAGACGAAAACGGGACTTTAACGCTGATGGACGAAGTATTAACGCCGGATTCTAGCCGTTTTTGGTCTGTCGATACTTATCAAGAGGGCACAAACCCACCGTCATTTGATAAACAATTTATTCGTGATTGGTTAGAAAATAGCGGTTGGAACAAACAGGCTCCGGCGCCACGTGTTCCGGCTGATGTGATTGAAAAAACGGTTGCCAAATACCAAGAAGCGTTGGATTTATTGACTAAATAATCAGCATCGAGGAAAGCGGTCATTTTTATAGAGAATGTTGCGAATTCAATAAATGACCGCTTTCTAATTAGCTATCCAAATGCTCTAATCCATACTGATATAACGCATTCTTTTTGTAACCAAAGGTTTCAGCGACAATAGCCGCTGCTTTTTTAAGTGGAAGCTCTTTGGTTAAAAGTGTTAATAATTTTACCGCTTGTGGAGAAAATGTCTCATCTTCACTTTGAGGCTTGCCTTCAACTACAAGAACAATCTCGCCTTTAATACGATTACTGTCTTGTTTTACCCAATCCAGTAAATTCGCTATGCTGTCGCCGTGAATGGTTTCCCATGTTTTGGTTAATTCTCTTGCCATGACAATATAGCGATCTTCGCCGAGCGTTGTTTTCATATCTTCCAACGTATCTAAAATACGGTGAGTTGATTCATAGAAAATCAACGTGCGAGGTTCAGCTTCTAATTCGCTTAATTTATCGCAACGTGCTTTTGTTTTTGCAGGCAGGAACCCTTCAAAACAAAAACGGTCTGATGCAATACCTGATGCACATAATGCCGTGATTGCCGCACAAGCGCCAGCAACAGGCACGATGCGGATCCCAGCTTGACGGCAATGACGGACAAGATGAAACCCCGGATCGCTAATCAGCGGTGTGCCGGCATCTGAAATCAGCGCAATATTCTCGCCTTTTGTTAATTTTTCAACTAAAACGACCGCTTTTTGTTGTTCATTGTGGTCGTGTAAGGCGAAAAAAGGCTTTTTAATGCCGTAATGGCTTAATAAAAGTCCGCTATGTCGGGTGTCTTCCGCCGCAATCAGATCGACATGAGCAAAGGTATCTAAAGCACGTTGCGTAATATCGCCTAAATTTCCAATGGGGGTCGCAACAATATATAAAATACCTTTTTGTTCGTTTTTCATTTGCTTTTCACTCGTTTGATAAGTAAGATTTCACATTATTTTCGATGTAATTATACTCTTTTTTCTATGCTTTTAGGGAGCAATAAAATGGCAGCGCAATTTAAACAAAAAATGAAAACGGTTTTTGTCCCGACTTTTCTCGCACTTTTTGTCTCTGCATGTAGTTCAACCAATTTAGTTACCGAATCGATGAAAGACGATGCTTATGCAAGCTCGGAGTTCTATATCAATAAAGCCGACCAAGCAAAAGAAAAAGAAGATAAAATTTCCTATCAACTTTTAGCTGTACGTAAGCTCATTGATGAAAATAAAGCAGAAGAGGCGCAAGATACGTTTAGCAACTTAAATGCTTCATTAAAAGAGATACAAGAAAATCCAACGCAAAAACTGGAATATGAATTAGTTTCAGCTCAACTTGCCGCCTTACAAGGTAAAAATGCGGATGCACAAGCACAGTTAAAAACATTAGGCACAACACAACTTAGTCGTTCGCAACAACTCCGCTATTATGAAACACAAGCTCGTATTGCCGAAAATCAAAAAAATGCGGAAGAGATCGTTCGTGCACGTGCGTTAATGAATAATTATTTAACAGATATTAAAGCCCGTCAGGAAAATAACGATAAAATTTGGGAAACCTTACGTAACGCAAACCGTGGCATTGAGAAAGCACAGCCATTTGCTGGTGAAATGGAGTTTGCCGGTTGGATTGCATTGATTACACTTTATAATCAAAATGTCACTAATCCTGCACAAATGCCGGGGGCAATCAACAACTGGAAAGCACAGTATCCAAACCATAGCGCAGTTAGCCTTATGCCAACAGAATTAAAAGATGTGGCAAGCTATCAACAAACTCAACTTAATGATATCGCACTATTACTACCGTTAAGCGGTGAAGCAAAAATCTTAGGTGATATTATTAAACGTGGTTTTGATGATGCTAGAGGTTCTAGCACAACGCTGGTTAAGACTTACGATACGAATTCTGCCGATATTAATACACTCTTAGCCAATGCAAAACAAAATGGCGCAGGTATAATCGTTGGTCCATTATTGAAAAATAATGTAGATGAGGCATTAGATAGCCCGGAAATTAAAGGAATCAATGTATTAGCATTAAATTCAACGGCTAATGTAAAAGCGATTCCTCAAGTTTGTTACTATGGGTTATCGCCGGAATCAGAAGCAAAAGCAGGTGCTGATCGTGCCTATGCTGATGGCAATAAAGTGATAATTGTTGTTGCTCCTCAAGGCGATTTCGGACAACGTTCTGCCGATGCCTTTGCGCAACGTTGGCGTCAATTAAGCGGTAATGATGCGGATGTACGCTATTACTCTTCTCCTGAAGATGCGATTGCGTCTATCTTAAGTTCAGGAATCACAAAAGGTGGTTTATACATTTTAGGTACATCTGAGCAAGTTTTAGGTGTTAAACAAGGCGTTGATAATTCGCCGTTAAAAGATCAACTTGCGATTTACACATCTTCAAGAAGTAATTCACCAAACGGCGGTATTGAATTTTATACAGCTATGGAAGGGGTAAAATTTAGTGAAATCCCACTTTTAGCTGACCCAAATTCAGATGAATATAAAAAATCGCAAAACTTAGCCGAAGGCGATTTCTCCATGATGCGTTTATATGCAATGGGTGCAGATGCTTGGTCATTAGCGAATAAATTTAATGAGTTTAGCAAAATCCCCGGTTATAAAGTATCCGGTTTAACCGGCGATTTAAGTGCAGGTCAAAATTGTAACATTGAACGAACTCTCTCTTGGATGCAATACCGCAATGGAGCTGTTGAACAAGCTTATTAGTAAACGGACTCAAGGCTCTCTCTATGAACAGAAAGCCCGAGTGTATTTAGAGGCACAAGGGCTACGCTTCATTGCAGCTAACCAATCTTTTAAATGTGGCGAACTAGACTTAATCATGCAACAAGGGGAAACCTTAGTGTTTGTTGAAGTTCGCCAGCGCAAAAGTAACCGCTTTGGTTCTGCGGTCGAAAGCATCGATTACCGCAAGCAACAAAAATGGCTTAATGCAGCAAATATGTGGCTAGTAACCAAGAGAAAACAAAGCCTTGAGACAGCAAATTGCCGTTTTGATGTAGTGGCTTTTGAAGGTGAACAACCGCCACTATGGATACCTAATTTTCTAGGCTAGAAATATATCAGCAAATCAATATGTTAGAGAAGATACAGGATCGCTTTACCGAAAGCATCCAAGTCCAAATTGCGGCAGCAGAATTACTTCCGCATAAATTGAGTGAGTCGGCACAACGTATGCAAGAGTGTCTCCTGCGTGGCAATAAAATTATTGTATGTGGGCATGGTCGCTCTTATGCGAATGCAGAAATGTTAGTCAGCCATTTATTACATAAGTATGAACTGGCTCGCCCGAGTTTTGCGGCTGTTTTGCTTCAGTTTGATGGTGTTTTAGCTAGCGTTGCAGCTCATCATAACGAGTTAGCACAACTTTACCGCAAGCAATTACAAGCCGTTGCGAAAGAAGGCGATTTATTCGTTAGCTTCTCCCCTATCGGGAATGAAGAAGCGGTCTTAAATGCGATCCATTTTGCAAAAAATGAAGGCTTAGATATTATTGCATTTACAAGTATTTTAAATGACCATACTAATGGACTTCTTGAAGATCAAGATATTGAAATTGCCATGCCCTCAACCAATGAGGCAAGAATTGTTGAAGGGCATTTGTTCTGTGTGAATTTACTTTGTGAATTAGTGGATCACCTACTTTTTTCTTAAAATTAAATAAGGATTTTCTATGAAGATGCTCAAAAAAATTTCATTGATAACATTAATCTTAGCAGGGTTGTTATCTTTACAAGGTTGTATCGCAACAGCTGTTGTCACAACCGCTGCCGTAGCAACAAAAGTAGCGACCGATCCTCGTACCGCCGGCACTCAGGTAGATGATGAAGTGTTGGAAGAAAAAGTCGCATATAACTTAACAAATGATGCTCAGCTCAAAGAAGAAGCTCGTATCAATGTGGTTGCTTATAATGGGAAAATATTGCTAGTTGGACAAGTCCCAAATAGTGGCGCTGCAGATACGGCAAAAAGTATCGCCGCGGGTGTAGAAGGAGTAAAAGAAGTTTATAACGAAATTCGTACCGGCGAAAAAATTGGCACAAGCCAAATTGCACTAGATAGTTGGATTACAACAACAGTAAAATCTAAGTTACTCTTAAATTCAGAAGTAAAAGCTACAGAAGTTAAAGTCATTACAGAAAATGGTGAAGTTTTCTTAATGGGGAAATTAGATAATAACCAAGCAAATGCGGCTGCAGACGTTGCCCGTAATGTGCGTAATGTAACTAAAGTCATTAAAGTTATTACTTACGCTCAATAAAACATTTTTCTTGAGTTAGCAAACCATCCTTCGGGATGGTTTCAGATTACTGACAAACCTTTTTATCTA
>NZ_ACQL01000108.1 GCF_000175195.1 Actinobacillus minor NM305
CTTTACTAATCACATCATGCAACTGACCACCGTTAATCGCATCTTTACTGTCTGCGCCTACCGTGCCATTTGCAACATTAGTGATTTTGTTGCCGCCGTTGTTCAATCCTGATTTAGTTAAGCTCACTGGGCTATTTGCCGCTCCATTGGCTATCGTAACACCATCATTCGTCACGGTGGTATCACCCGCTTTCACTGTCGTTGCATTCACCGTGGTAGCATTTACGCTAGTTACATTCAAGTTTTTACTTAACTGAACTTCTAACTTACCTGCACTCACTGTCGTATTGATGTTCTCATCACCCACCACAGCGATACTTTCGCCCAAGGCTTTTTTCACCGATTGATTATCTTCCGCCGTTAAGCTAAAGCCTTTATTTTTCAGTTCACTTGATGTGTTGTTGATCATCTCTGCAACATTCTGTGCTGTTGCAAAATTATCTCCTTGGGCACTGGCTGTTACTGTACCATCCGTACCTTTGCTTAAGGTCGCTTTATTTACATCAAATGTAATATGCTTGTTTGCATCTCCACGTGCTGTCGTGCCTGTGCCATTCACAAAGTTCACATCTTTGTTATCTTTGTTTAGCGTCTCCACTGCTT
>NZ_ACQL01000107.1 GCF_000175195.1 Actinobacillus minor NM305
CCCTTTTTGTGTCCTTGCTATTACAAAAGACAATAGTACACCAAAAGCCCCGAGAGTGATATATAAAAATCAGCGGAGCCGATAGGCGACTTCGTTTTATTAGGCGAACATCGTGAGCCTTTGAACCAATATAAAAATAAAAAAATTTATTATTAGGGAAGTGGTTATTGTGGGCGGTAGGTTTTTAGTGTTGGAAAGCTGTTGGAAAGCTCGTGGGTAACTCGAAGAGTTATCCATCAGCTTTTCAATGGCTTTTCAATACGACCCGCAGGGGAAAAACCGTTAAACCGTCCACATTAACTACTGACCCAAA
>NZ_ACQL01000106.1 GCF_000175195.1 Actinobacillus minor NM305
ATAAAAAGGTTTGTCAGTAATCTGAGATAGGAATAGATTTTATCTCATTATTTTGCTTGGTTTAATTCTTTATGCAAACTTGTCATTTTGATAATAAGCTGGCGAGCAGCCTGTTCATACATATCTTTCATGATCATCTCTTTTTCGGCTGATTTAGCCAATGCAGCACGTGAATCATCAAAGAATGTGCGATGAACAGATACTTCTAAAGGATAAGCTCCTTTTTTCGGTACATCAACAATTGCTTGGACATTTAACGTAAGGAGTTTTTCCGCTTCACGAGCCTGTTTAAAAACAGATACAACTTTGCTATCGCTTGAAGCGCCAACTAAGCGTAATTTTGAAATTCCGTCTTGTTTGGATACAAGTTTGACATCGTTAAGCTGTAATTGATTACGTAAAATACGAGCCATATCACTATGTGGATCTGCGCTTTCAAAAGTGAGCGTGCGGAGTTCTTCGGGCAAAATTTCATTATTTTTGAAGTGCCAACCGCAAGCAGAAAGAGCAAATACTGATAAAAGAACAATTTTTTTTAACATAGGATTTCTCCATTTTGAGAATGTAGCTTGAATAACAAGCGATCATTTTTGCAAAAAAATTTGAAAATTTGACCGCTTGGTTTATTCATCTATTTGGGAATTATCCCATCATTCTGAACTATGCGTTTTTTACCACAAAATTCAGCATTTTAAACGGCACGTAGATTTCTTTGATGATCTCTTGCCCTTCTAAGAATTTTGCCACGTTCGCATCTGCACGCCCTGCTGCTTTTACTTCATCTTCTGAAGCTGTTGCTGGAACCATCACTTTACCACGAACTTTGCCGTTTACTTGCACCACAACCAGTTTTTCATCTTCGATCATTGCGGCTTCATCAGCCACAACCCAAGGAGCGAAGTCGATAGTGGTTTCATTGCCTAATGCTTGCCACAATTCAAAACAGATGTGTGGTGTGATTGGGTAAAGCATACGTACCACTGCACTTAGTGCTTCTGCCATTACCGCACGATCTTGTTCTGTTTCAAGTGGTGCTTTGGTCAATTTATTCATCAACTCCATTACAGCAGCGATAGCGGTGTTGAAGGTTTGGCGGCGACCAATATCATCGCTCACTTTTGCGATGGTTTTATGCACATCACGGCGTAATTCTTTTTGTGCTTTGGTTAATGAAGCCACATCTAATGCAACCGTTGCAGGCGATTTCGCGTATTCATAGACTAAATTCCACACACGACCTAAGAAGCGTTTTGCACCTTCTACGCCAGATTCTTGCCATTCAAGCGTCATTTCAGCAGGCGAAGCAAACATCATAAATAAACGCACGGTGTCTGCGCCATATTTCTCTACCATTTCTTGTGGGTCGATACCGTTATTTTTCGATTTCGACATTTTAGTCATACCGCTATGAACAAGCTCACGACCTTCCGGATCGGTTGCTTTAATGATGCGACCTTTTTCATCACGTTCTAAAGTAACCTGTGTTGGCGAAACCCAAATACGCTCGTTAGTTGGGCTGGTGTAGTAGAACGCATCGGCAAGCACCATACCTTGACACAACAATTTAGTGGCAGGTTCATCTGAATTTAAAATGCCTGCATCACGCAATAATTTGTGGAAGAAACGGAAGTAGAGCAAGTGCATTGTTGCGTGTTCGATACCACCGATATATTGATCCACTGGTAGCCAGTAATTTGCTTCATCAGAATCTAACATGCCTTCGTGATATTGTGGGCAGGTATAGCGTGCGTAATACCAAGAAGATTCCATAAAGGTATCGAAAGTATCCGTTTCTTTTAATGCCGGTTTGCCTTCATAAGTGGTTTTCGCCCAGTTTGGATCGGCTTTAATCGGGCTTTGAACGCCGTTCATTACCACATCTTCAGGTAGAATAACCGGTAAATCTTTTAATGGTACAGTAACCACTTCGCCATCTTCTAACGTCATCATTGGGATTGGTGCACCCCAATAACGTTGGCGAGAAACGCCCCAGTCACGCAGACGGAAATTCACTTGGCGTTTGCCTACGCCCATTGCTTCTAATTTATCGGCAATGGCATTAAATGCTGCTTCGAATTCTAAACCATCAAATTCAGCAGAATTAACAAGCTTACCGTGTTCGGTAAAAGCGGCTTTGCTGAAATCCCATTCAGAACCATCAATCGGTTGTATAACTTGTTTAATTGGTAAACCATATTTTTGAGCGAATTCAAAATCACGCTCATCGTGCCCTGGAACCGCCATGACCGCACCGGTACCGTAATGCATCAACACAAAGTTAGCAACCCAAACAGGCACTTCCTTACCAGTTAATGGATGGATAGCAAACAGTCCTGTTGCCATGCCTTTTTTCTCCATTGTGGCTAATTCTGCTTCTGCTACTTTGGTATTTTTCGCCTCTTTAATGAATTCTGCTAATGCCGGATTATTTTCTGCCGCTAATTCTGCTAATGGGTGTGCCGCAGCCACTGCGACATAGCTCACGCCAAAGAATGTATCCGGACGAGTAGTATAAACAGGTAAAGTGGCATTTGAACCTGCAATTTTAAAGGTAATTTCTACCCCTTCAGAACGACCAATCCAGTTGCGTTGCATCGTTTTTACTTGATCCGGCCATTGCGGTAAGTTGTCTAAGCAATTTAATAACTCTTCTGCATAATCGGTAATTTTAATAAACCATTGTGGAATTTCACGCTGTTCCACAGGGGTATCACAACGCCAGCAACAACCTTCGTGAACCTGCTCATTGGCTAAAACCGTTTCATCATTCGGACACCAGTTTACTGTTGAGGTTTTTTTGTACACTAAACCTTTTTTGTAAAGCTCGGTAAAGAACCATTGTTCCCATTTATAGTATTCCGGACGACAAGTTGTTACCTCACGATCCCAATCGTATGAAAAGCCTAACATTTTGAGCTGACCTTTCATATATTCGATATTTTCATACGTCCATTTTGCCGGTGCCGTATTATTTTTCACTGCGGCACCTTCTGCCGGTAAACCGAAAGCGTCCCAACCCATTGGCTGTAACACATTTTTACCGATCATACGTTGATAGCGAGAAACTACATCACCGATGGTGTAGTTACGCACGTGCCCCATATGTAGCTTGCCTGATGGATATGGCAACATTGAAAGACAATAGTATTTCTCTTTTGTTACATCTTTAACAGCTTTAAAAACTTTATTTTCTGCCCAGAATTGTTGAACTTTGGGTTCAATTTCACTTGGGTTATATTGTTGTTGCATAAATATGAACCTTTAATTTAATGATGAAAAAATTATAGGGATTTTACCGCAAAATCGCTTTGTTTTGAATGGTAAGCGGTTATTTTTAGAGAGTATTTTGCAAATTATAATAGATTGGTTATGGGTAAATAAAACAATGGCACGCCCTAAAGGATTCGAACCTTTGCTTTATGCCTTAGAAGAGGTTTATACTGTTGGTGGCTTAATTGAAAAATATTGTAACTGCTATCCTCCTATTTTGTATCAAGCCACCGCTCGAGTTAAATAGGCATTAAAAAACCGCCAAGAGGGCGGTTTTTCTATTGCGGATCGATTAAATCAACAAGCTTCATAATCACTTCATCAATTAAGTAATCTTCCGCTTTTGTGGCAAATTTTGCTTGCAAATTTGATCCAAATTATATTTATCCAGAAGTTGATACATTTGTATTAAAAGGGATAAAATTTACAAGAAAGCAGTTAGATAGAAAATTTAAACATATTGAAGATTTTGGCTTTGATAATACTAAAAAAATCCTAAAATGTTGAAACAGTACCAAGAAATAATTATTGAGCATTTAAATAATGTTGAAACAATTGAACTTGGGCGATATAGATTAGAGGGTTCACGAGTTTTTTACAATAAAATCACTGGAATGGCGGCAGTAATAGATAAAGATGGAAATTTTGTTACTGCGTTTATTCCTAAGGATAAGCCTGATATGAAGCGGTTTCAGTTATCTAATTATTTGAAAAGTGGATATTTACGATGACAAAAGAAGAGTTTGCTAAACAAGAATGGGATAAAGCAGTTAATGCGGTTTCTTATTTGAAGTCATCTCATTCAAAATTAGATTTTAAGCAACATTGCATTGATCTTCTAGATGGGAAGAACAGAGTAGATTATTTTCTTCTATTGATAACTTGGATTTGGAATAATAACCTTGTTGAATTAAATGGGCTTAGCGGTTTAACTCATTGGGCTATTTGGACGTGTTGTGAAGATTATCCATTATCAGATGATGAATATCCTATTTATCCTGCAAATTTTCGCGAATTTAAAGAGGCTGTACAACTTGCTTTAGATGATAATTATTATGCTATTTGGGAAAGATTAGGTCTAAGCGAGCAGGAAATTAAAGAACTTTCTCAATAAACAATTTAACCTAGCCTAAGTGCTAGGTTTTTTTATCGTAAAAACAATTTGGGCGATACTTGCGTTGTTACCGCTTTTTGTCCGATAACCTTATGAAGCAAAAACTGACCGCACATAAAAGTGCGCTCAGCAGTCTGAAGGGAAGTTTTTACTTCCCTTTATTTATAATTCTCCAATTATACTATAATTTAACCACAACAATGACTGATATCTTTTATCGGGATTTGATTTTTTGCTCCTCCAGCCATTTCAATCAATTCATCCATTTTATTGATCGTGATGTATTTTCCTTGAACTGTAATCATTCCACTTTTTTGGAAGCGGCCGAGAAGGCGGCTAATTGTTTCAATAGTTAAACCAAGATAATTCCCAATATCGCCTCTTGTCATTGTTAAACGGAATTCTCGAGCAGAAAATCCTCGAGCAGCAAAGCGTTGTGATAGGTTATATAGGAATGCCGCTAATTTTTCTTCTGCACTCATTTTGGAAAGTAATAAAATCATTTCTTGATCGCTTTTGATCTCATTACTCATTAAACGCATAATTTGATGGCGGATTTTTGGCATTTTACCTGCAAGATCATCTAAAATATCAAACGGGATTTCGCAAATCATAGCCGTTTCTAGCGCTTGAGCGAAGCCTACATGTTTCATATTCATAATGGCATCAAAACCAATTAGGTCACCCGGTAAATGGAAAGCCGTAATTTGTTCTTCACCATTTTCACTGAGGGTGTAACTTTTTAGGGTTCCAGAACGAATAGCATAAATAGAACGGAGTTCATCTCCGGATTGGAAAATAATTTGTGATTTTTGAACAGGCTTTTTACGTTCGATAATATTATCAAGCTGCGTGAGTTCATGTTCGCTTAAAGTAAACGGCAAACAAAGTTGGCTAATACTACAGTTTTGGCAGTGAATCGTGCAAGCTGTTCTTCCTGAAATTTTTGAATCAGACACAATTTTCATACTCATTCCGTGTTAATTTGACTAAAATTTGATTTAGAGCAAATCTTACCATTTATTTTCAAGGGAAGAAAGTATAGTTTTATAACAAGCTCTTTTAATTGAAATATGCCATTAGAATTTTAACAAAATTTCAAAAATGAGAAGTAGCTCTCATTTTTCTTCAAAAGAGTTTGATATCATATAACCAATAAAAAAGATACAGACACAACAAGGAGTCTATTATGTACAAACATATTTTAGTTGCAGTTGATCTTTCAGAAGAAAGCCTTGTTTTATTACGTAAAGGTGCTGGAATTGCAGAAAAATGTGGAGCTAAATTATCTATTATTCATGTAGATGTAAATTTTTCGGATCTTTATACCGGATTAATTGATATTAATATGTCTGCTGTACAAGATAGTGTTTCAGTAGAAACTAATAAGGCATTAGATGAATTAGCATCAAAAATAGATTATCCAGTTGCAGAACGCTTAAACGGTACAGGTGATTTTTCTCAAGTTTTAGAAGAAGCAGTTGAGAAACATAATGTTGATTTACTTGTGACGGGGCATCATCAAGACTTTTGGAGTAAATTTATGTCTTCAACTCGTCAAGTGATGAACAGTGTAGCAGTTGATATGCTTGTTGTTCCGCTCGAAAGTGAATAGTTAATCATCTAAATAATAACAACCGCTTGAAGTGTGATGCTTCAAGCGGTTATTTTTTGAAAAATTAGTATTTTTTTACTATTCAATTTAGCAAAATAGTGATAAAAAGTGTAGAATAGATTAGTTATAGATATGTAATGAATTTATTTTAATTTTAAATCAAGAGCCTTATTAGGATGAAAACGACATCAGAAATCAGACAATCCTTTTTAGATTTTTTCCAAAGCAAGGGACATACAGTTGTAGATAGTAGTTCGCTTGTGCCGGAAAATGATCCGACATTATTATTTACTAATGCGGGAATGAACCAATTTAAAGACGTTTTTCTTGGCTTAGAAAAGCGTCCTTATACACGAGCAACAACGGCACAACGTTGTGTTCGTGCCGGTGGTAAACATAATGACTTAGAAAACGTAGGTTATACCGCTCGCCATCATACTTTCTTTGAAATGATGGGGAATTTTAGCTTTGGTGATTATTTCAAACAGGATGCTATTCAATTCGGTTGGGAATATTTAACGTCTCCACAATGGTTAGGTTTACCTAAAGAAAAATTATATGTCACAGTATATGAAACGGATGATGAAGCCTATGATATTTGGCATAAAATCGTAGGAGTACCTGCTGACCACATTATTCGTATTGGCGATAATAAAGGCGCTCCATATGCTTCAGATAATTTCTGGGCTATGGGGGATACTGGTCCTTGCGGTCCTTGTACCGAAATCTTCTATGACCATGGCGATAAATATTGGGGTGGTTTACCGGGTACGCCTGAGGAAGATGGGGATCGTTTCATTGAAGTTTGGAACATTGTATTTATGCAATTTAACCGTCAAGCAGATGGCACAATGGAAAAATTACCAAAACCATCGGTGGATACGGGAATGGGTTTAGAGCGCATGACGGCAGTTATGCAGCACGTAAACTCAAACTATGAAATTGATATTTTCCAAACATTAATTAAAACGGTTGCAGAGTTATTAAACGTTAAAGATTTAGATAACAAGTCATTACGAGTTATTGCAGATCATATTCGTTCTTGCTCATATTTAATTGCTGATGGTGTTGTGCCTTCAAATGAAGGTCGAGGTTATGTATTACGCCGAATTATTCGCCGAGCCGTTCGTCATGGAAACATTTTGGGTGCTAAAGAAGCCTTTTTCTATAAATTAGTGCCTACTTTAGCCCAAGTAATGGGACACGCCGGTGAAATTGTTGCTCAAAAACAAGCGCATATTCAAAAAACGTTAAAAGCAGAAGAAGAGCAATTTGCTCGTACACTTGAACGTGGGTTGGCGTTATTAGAAGACGCTTTAACAAAAGTGGAGAATAAAACCCTTTCGGGCGATGTAGCATTTAAGTTATACGATACTTACGGCTTCCCATTAGATTTAACGGCAGATGTTTGCCGTGAGCGTAATATTGCCATTGATGAAGCTGGCTTTGAAGCAGAAATGCAAGCTCAACGTGAAAGAGCAAAAGCAAGCAGTAACTTTGGTGTTGATTATAATAATGTCATTAAAGTGGACGGTAAGACCAATTTTATTGGTTATGACAATTTAACTGCTGAAGCAACCGTTGTGGGATTATTCAGCAATGGTAATGCTGTTGATGTGATTAAATCCGGCGAAAATGCCATCATTATTTTAGATCAAACCCCGTTCTATGCAGAAATGGGTGGTCAAGTTGGTGATAGCGGTCGAATTTCAACAGAATTTTGCCAATTTAATGTTGCAGATACACAAAAATATGGTCAAGTCTTTGGTCATATTGGGCAACTTGAAGCCGGCGAATTAAAAGTTGGCGATAAAGTAACGGCTGAAGTTGCAGCAGAACGCCGTCATAGTATTCAGCTAAATCACTCAGCAACACACTTACTACATTCAGCATTACGTAAAGTTTTAGGCTCACATGTAATGCAAAAAGGTTCATTAGTGAATGAAAAGGGCTTACGTTTTGACTTCTCTCAACCGGAAGCAATCACTAAAGAGCAACTTGAAGAAATCGAACGTATTGTTAATGCAAAAATTCGTGAGAACATCCAAGTTGTGATCGAAGAAATGGGCATTGAAGAAGCTAAAGCGAAAGGTGCCATGGCGTTATTTGGTGAGAAATATGGCGATATTGTGCGTGTTGTTGATATGTCTGTTTTCTCAATTGAACTATGTGGTGGTACACATGTAAAACGTACAGGAGATATTGGCTTATTCAAGCTTACTTCTGAAGGTGCGGTTGCTGCAGGTGTTCGCCGTGTTGAGGCTATCACAGGCGAAGCCGCATTAGCTTGGTTGCATAATTTGCAACAAATGACGCAACATTCTGCCGAATTATTAAAAGCAGATAGTACAAATCTTGTCGAAAAGATCCAACAACTTCAAGACAAAGCAAAACGTCTTGAAAAAGAGTTGCAACAATTAAAAGAGAAGCAAGCTTCTCAAGCTGGGGCTGATTTAGCAAAACAAGCTAAACAAATTAACGGTGTAAATGTTGTTGTAACACAATTAGAAAATGCTGAACCTAAAGTACTAAGAACAATGGTTGATGACTTGAAAAACCAACTTGGAAGCGCCATTGTAGTATTAGGAACAGTAGTAGATGAAAAAGTGAATTTAATTGTTGGCGTGAGTTCTGATTTAACCACACAGATTAAAGCAGGAGAACTTGTTGGCGAAATGGCTAAATGTGTTGGAGGTAAAGGCGGTGGTCGTCCCGACATGGCTATGGCTGGTGGTTCAGAACCACAAAATTTAGCAAAAGCACTTAACTTTGCACAAGAATGGATTCAAGCAAAATTATAATCTTATATAACAAAGGCAAGGTAGAATGAATCCGCCTTGCCAGCCCAAATATCTAAGGGCTTTTATCTTGGAGGTAAAGATGCTTATTTTAACTCGGAAGACAGGAGAAAGTTTATTCGTAGGAGACGATGTTGAAATTACCGTACTAAGTGTACGCGGTAATCAAGTAAAATTAGGGGTGAATGCACCTAAGGAAATTTCAGTACACAGACAAGAAATTTATCAACGAATTAAAAAAGCTGAGGAAAATACACCTGAACAGGAATGATGATGTCCATCAATAAAAAGGAAATATTCTATGGGTAAATTAACATGCTTTAAAGCATACGATGTTCGTGGTCAGTTAGGCACAGAGCTGAACGTTGATATCGCATATCGAATTGGTCGAGCATTTGGGCAATTTTTAAAACCTAAATCAGTAGTTGTTGGGGGCGATGTTCGTTTAACTAGTAATGAACTGAAAAGCGCTGTTACTAATGGATTGCTCGATTCTGGTGTGGATGTAATTGACTTAGGTTTAACGGGGACGGAAGAAGTTTATTTTGCGACCTCATTCTTGAAAACCGATGGCGGTATTCAGGTGACTGCAAGTCATAATCCCATGGATTATAACGGTATGAAATTGGTGCGTGAGGGCTCTCGTCCAATTAGTGCGGATACCGGTTTAGCGGATATTCAGCGCTTAGCGGAAGAAAACAATTTTCCTGCTGTAGAAAAACGTGGTGTTTATACGCAAAAATCAGTACAAGGCGAATATGTTGAGCATCTTCTTTCTTATATTGATTTAACAAAACTCACGCCTAAAAAATTAGTAATCAATTCAGGTAATGGTGCCGCAGGGCATATCATTGATGCGATTGAAGCACAATTTAAGGCAAAACAAGTTCCAGTAGAATTTGTTAAAGTGCACAACAATCCAGATGGTAATTTCCCAAATGGTATTCCTAACCCTATTTTGCATGAAAATCGAGAGGACTCTATTAAAGCAGTCTTAGCGAATAATGCGGATATGGGAATTGCGTTTGATGGCGATTTTGACCGTTGTTTCTTGTTTGATGAAAAAGGTGGCTTTATTGAAGGCTACTATGTGGTTGGTTTACTTTCAGAAGCTTTCTTAGCGAAGAATAAAGGGGCTCGTATTATCTACGATCCACGTTTAATTTGGAACACAGAGGAGCTTGTTACCCAATCAGGTGGTGTTCCTGTGATGTCTAAGTCTGGCCACTCATTCATTAAAGAAAAAATGCGTGAAGTAGATGCTATCTACGGTGGAGAGATGTCTGCCCATCATTACTTCCGTGATTTCTTCTACTGTGATAGTGGTATGATTCCTTGGTTGCTTACTTTAGAACTACTTTGCACGAGCAGTAAGTCTTTAAGTCAATTAGTAGGAGATAGATTAGAAAAATATCCGTCTCCAGGCGAAATCAATAGTAAATTAAGTGATGCAAAAGCAGCTATTGAGCGAGTTAAAGTAGCATATTCTAACGCTAAAATTGAAACTTTAGACGGTATTAGTGTGGAATATGAAAACTGGCGTTTTAACTTAAGAAGCTCTAATACCGAACCCGTTGTGCGTTTGAATTTAGAAACGCGTGGCGATAAGCAACTGATGCAACAAAAAACAGATGAGATTTTGGCATTGTTACGTCAATAATCATTAAATTATGTAAAATCTTTAGCAAAATTAACCGCTTGCATTATAATGTAAGCGGTTAATTTATCTTACAACAAATAAAGGAATAAATATGAAAGTTATTATCCCTGTCGCTGGTTTAGGCACGCGTATGTTACCTGCAACTAAAGCCATTCCAAAAGAAATGCTGACGGTTGCGGATAAACCATTAATTCAATATATTGTAAATGAATGTGTGGCTGCGGGCGTTAAAGATATTGTGTTAGTGACACATTCATCTAAGAATGCTATCGAAAACCACTTTGATACTTCTTTTGAGCTGGAAACTATGCTTGAAAAACGTGTTAAGCGTCAATTATTAGATGAAGTACGCTCTATTTGCCCGAAAGATGTGACAATTATGCACGTTCGTCAAGGTAATGCTAAAGGCTTAGGGCATGCGGTTTTATGTGGACGTGCTGTTGTAGGTAATGAACCTTTTGCTGTTGTATTGCCAGATGTTATTCTTGCAGATTTTAGTGCAAATCAAAAAACAGAAAATCTAGCGGCAATGATTAAACGTTTCAAAGAAACAGGAAATAGCCAAATTATGGTAGCACCAGTACCAATGGATGAAGTAAGTAACTATGGTGTAGTTGATTGCGGTGGTGTTGAAATCAATGCTGGTGAAACAGCTACAATCAATCGTATTGTAGAAAAACCTGCAAAAGAAGATGCGCCATCAAATCTTTCTGTGGTAGGGCGTTATGTTTTCTCTGCTAACATTTGGGATCTGTTAGAAAGAACACCTGTGGGTGTTGGTGATGAAATTCAATTAACTGATGCAATTGATATGTTAATTGAACAAGAAACGGTAGAAGCATTTAATATGACTGGCCGTACTTTTGACTGTGGTGATAAATTAGGCTATATGGAAGCTTTTGTTGAGTATAGTTTACGCCATGATAAATTTGGTAAACAGTTTAAAGAATATATTAAAACGCTCGCAAAAACGTTATAGAATATAGAAAATCAGCTAAGGGTTTAAAGCCTTATGGTATAAGGTTTTAAGCCCTTTCTTTAACTAATAAATCTTATGAAATCTCTTTTCCCATTTTTCTCACTTTATCGTACCCATTTAGGTCGTTTAATGCTTGGTATTATCCTCGCAATTACAGGATTATCAGCCAGTATCGGGTTATTAAGCTTATCGGGGTGGTTTTTAGCCGCTTCATTCTTAGTAGGCTCAGCGATAGCTTTTAATTTTTTCTATCCTTCTTCAGGTGTACGAGGTTTAGCGATTGGACGTACGGTTTCCCGTTATTTTGAACGCTTGGTAACGCACGATGTTACCTTCCGAGTACTTGCAGATTTGCGTGTTAAAGTTTTTAGCAAATTAATTCCATTAAGTCCAAGCGGTCTAAATCGCTTTAGAAATAGCGAATTGTTAAATCGTCTTGTTGCTGATGTTGATACATTAGACACCCTTTATCTGAATTTAGTGTTGCCATTTATTAGCGCTGTTATGGTTATTCTCTTTATGGCGTTTGGGCTTTCGTTTATTTCGGCGGATTTAGCGTGGATAATTTGCGGTACGCTGTTTGCATTATTGTTTATTGTTCCGGTTGCTTTTTATCACTTAGGCAAAAAAATCGGGAAAACGGTAATTCAGGCTCGTGCGAATTACCGTAGCCAATTCATTGAGTGGATTCAACTAAATGCGGAGTTTTTACTCTTTGGCACTATTCAACAAGCGACCGAAAAGCTCCAAGACACGGAGAAAGTTTGGCTTAATGCACAAAGTAAAGAGAGCCAATTAGGCGGCTTGTCTAATGCATTTTTAACCTTTATTAACGGTATTTTAGTTTGTGTCGTGGTTTATTTGGTTTCCACCGCAATAAATGTGCCGGATGCCGAACAGCCTGAAGCGTTAATTGCATTAGTGATTTTCTGTGTGATGGCATCAGCAGAAATTTTAATGCCGATTGGCGTTGCTTTTTTACATTTAGGGCAACTGATTACGGCTGCAACTCGTTTAAATGATGTAATGGAACAAACACCGACAGTAGTATTTAATGGCAATGCACAATGGCAAAATATTGAAGAAAATCAACCGCTTGTTCGTTTTGAAAATGTTGATTTCAGTTACCCTAATAGCTCACAATCGGTCTTGAAACAGATTTCATTCACGTTACGAAAAGGGCAAAAGGTCGCTTTGTTAGGAAAAACGGGGAGTGGTAAATCAACCATTTTGCAGTTACTTAATCGCAACTACGATCCGACAAGCGGTCATATTTTCCTTGGAAATTGCAATATCGCTGATTTTTCAGAAAATACCCTTAGAGAACACCTTGTTACCTTGAGCCAGCGTGTGCATATTTTTAGTCAAACATTGGCGGATAACTTGCGAATGGGGAATAATCAAGCCTCCGATGAACAGCTATTTGATGTGCTTGAAAAAGTTGGACTGTTGTATCTGCTTGAAACAGAAGGGCTTAATTTATGGCTTGGTGATGGTGGAAGACCATTATCAGGCGGCGAGCAACGCCGTTTAGGTTTAGCCCGTTTATTACTAAGTAAAGCAGAGTTAGTTTTGCTTGATGAGCCAACGGAAGGACTAGATCGAGAAACAGAGCAACAAATTCTTGATTTAATTTTAACCCATTGTGCGGATCGGACGCTATTGATGATCACACACCGTTTAAAAGGTATTGAAAAGTTTGATCAAGTTTATCGTATAGATAACGGGCAACTGCTTTAGCTTTTTGATATGATGTAGTATCAGGGCGAAAAATATTTCGCTTCTACGTAACTTTATTTCCCTTTAAATAGAATAATTATGGCAAAAAACTATCAAGATATTGCAATCGCCTATGCAGCGGTTTGTCAAGCTGCGAGCTTGGTTCAGCAGTTTGCTCATCAAGGAATGGCAAAAGATCGCGAGAACTTTAGCGTATTAGTGAAAAGTTTACTGGTTACACAGCCTGAATCAACCCTTGTGGTGTATGGCAATTCCCTCCAAAATTTAAAACAGGGCTTAGAAACAGCACTCGCTCAATTAGGTGGCGGAAATGGTAAACTGGATACCGAAATTGGGCGTTATTGGGTTAGCCTTTTAGCGTTAAGTCAAAAATTGGATAAAAATCCGCAAGCAAAATCGCAGCTTATTCAACGTTTACAGCAAATTGAACGTCAGTTATCCCTTTATGAAGGGGACGTGATGGCGGATCAAATGATAGCCAATTTAGCGTCTATTTACAGCGATATTATCAGTCCGCTAGGCAATAAAATTCACGTGTTAGGTATGCAGGATTATTTAGTTCGCCCCGATATTCAGCATAAAATTCGTGTAGCATTATTAGCCGGTATTCGTGCGGGGATTTTATGGCAACAGGTTGGCGGAAACCGTTGGCAATTTTTATTTTCTCGCCGAAAACTCCTTCGTCAAGTTCAACAATTATATCAATCTCTGTAACTTTCTATTGGCGTGAGAAGGAATATCACGCTCAAGATTTATGGATGCTTTGCTTTTATGAAATTAACCATTAAAGATATTGCTGCCCGCTGCGGTGTGGGAAAATCCACGGTTTCAAGGGTGCTTAACCAATCGCCAAATGTAAACCCAAAAACGAGAGAACGGGTACAAGCGGTCATTAATGAACTGAATTTTGCACCGGATAGAACCGCTCGTGCAATGCGAGGTTCCACGGAAAAAGTGATCGGCATTATTGTTACACGGTTGAATTCGAGTGCTGAATCGCAAACGCTCAGTCGTATTTTGAATGAGTTATATGCGCAAAATTTCACGCCGCTTATTGTTGAAAGTCAATTTAAACCGGAACGGGTTGTGCAAGAGCTGGCTCTTTTTCAACAGCGTCAAGTTGATGGCGTGATTTTGTTTGGGTTTTCAGCGTTAAAAGAAAAACATCTTAAAGGCTGGAAGAAAGCAATGGTTACGGTGGCGAGAGCCTATAAACCTTTTAGTGCTGTTTATTATGATGATGAAAATGCGATGAAGGCATTGCTATCACATTTGTATCAACAAGGACACCGCAAAATTGGTTATTTAGGGATTGTTGATAGTGATGAAACCACCGGAAAAAAAAGGACGGCAGCTTATCTTACCTTTTGTGAGCAACATCAGCTTACGCCTTATCTCGCAAAAGGCGAATTATCTATTGAAAGTGGGTATCAGCAAATTAGCTCCTTGATGTCATTTCCTCTTTCTATTTTAGTGTGTGCTACCACAGGTTTAGCCGTGGGGGCAGCTAAGTATTTGCAAGAAAATCAGAAAAATTTACCGCTTGCTTGTATCGGGCAAAATCCCATTTTACAAGCCTTTGTGCCTCAACTCATCACACTTGACTTCGGCTATGAACAAGCAGGTGTTACCGCTGTGAATTTATTGCTCAACCAGCTAGAAAATAGCGAAACAGCGATAGTACATCACAAAATTCCCTTTAAATTGATTTAGAAATATGTGATCAGGATCACAAAATTTAAAAGTGATCCATAAATTGGGAACGTTCCCATTGATTTAAATAGAGAACAATCTATAATCAGCACCAATTTTAATTCTCTTATCCAGCAAAGGATTTTCTTATGGCTAAACAAAAAATCGATCCACAGAATATCGACAAACTTGTGGAATATATCGGTGGTCGTGAAAATATTGCGACCGTAACACATTGTATTACTCGTTTGCGTTTTGTATTAAATGACGAAAGCAAGGTTGATGCGAAAGCAATTGAAGGCTTGCCAATGGTTAAAGCGAACTTTTCAACCGGCGGTCAATATCAAGTGGTGATTGGGCAAGAAGTGGGCGATTACTACAAAATCTTGTTGCAAAAAACCGGTTTGGCGAGTGTGGACAAAGAGCAAGTGAAAGCGGCAGCACGCCAAAATCAAAAATGGTATGAAAGTCTGATTTCTCATATGGCGGATATTTTCATTCCGTTGTTGCCAGCCTTGATCAGCGGCGGTTTGATTTTAGGTTTCCGCAATGTGATTGGCGACATCAAAATGTTTGAAGACGGCACCAAAACGCTGGTAGAAATCAGTGCGTTTTGGGCAAGTATGCACTCGTTCTTGTGGCTTATCGGTGAGGCGATTTTCCATTTCTTACCGGTGGGCATTTGTTGGTCGATTGCACGTAAAATGGGCACTTCGCCAATTTTAGGCATCGTGTTAGGGATTACCCTAGTATCGCCACAGCTAATGAACTCATATGGATTAGGCTCTCAACTGCCTGAAACTTGGGATTTTGGTTGGTTCGCCATTGAAAAAGTGGGCTATCAAGCGCAGGTGATCCCAGCAATTATGGCAGGTTTAACGCTTTCTTACATCGAACGCTTTATGACCAAAATCGTACCTGATTTCTTAAATTTAATCATCGTTCCTGTGGTTTCCATTATTTTAGCGGTTTTCCTTGCACATACGGTTATCGGCCCTATCGGTCGTGAAATCGACAACGGCGTAGCTTATGTGGTGAAAGCAGCAATGACAGGCGAATTTGCACCAATCGGGGCGGCATTATTCGGTTTCTTGTATGCACCGTTAGTAGTGACAGGCGTTCACCAAACTTCCCTTGCGATTGATATGCAAATGATCCAAAGCATTGGCGGCACACCGGTTTGGCCTTTAATCGCTTTATCGAATATCGCTCAAGCCTCTGCAGTAGTGGCAGTCTTTATGATGACGAAAAAAATGACCGTACGTGAGGTAGCATTACCAGCGGCATTATCCGCCTACCTCGGCGTAACCGAACCGGCAATGTACGGGATCAACTTAAAATACCGTTTCCCAATGTTATGCGCAATGATTGGCTCTGCTTGCGCGGCGTTAATCTGCGGTTTCAACGGCGTGTTAGCCGGCAGTATCGGCGTGGGTGGTTTACCGGGTATTTTATCGATCCAACACCAATTCTGGGCAACCTTTGCGGTGGCAATGTTAGTGGCAATCATCGTACCGATTGCATTAACAATGGTGGTGTACAAACGTAAAGCGTTGAAGGGCGAAGTGGAATAATTAAAGTGCGGTTGAATTTGCAAAAATTTTTCAAAATCCAACCGCATATAATGTTAGGAAAATAAAAATGAACAACAAAAACTGGTGGCAAAACGGGGTAATTTACCAAATCTACCCAAAATCATTCCAAGATGCGACAGGGAACGGCACGGGCGATATTCAAGGGATTATCAAACGCCTTGATTATTTACAAACCCTTGGCATTGACGGCATTTGGATTACGCCGATGTATGTTTCGCCACAAATCGACAACGGCTACGACATTGCCGATTACCGCAATATCGACCCAAGTTACGGCACGATGGCGGATTTTGAGCAACTGATTGCCGAGGCACACAAACGCAATATTCGTATCGTGATGGATATGGTGTTCAACCACAGCTCCACCTTCCACGAATGGTTCAAACAAGGCGAAGATCCAAACAGCGAATATCACGATTATTATATTTGGAAAGAGCAACCGACCAACTGGAAATCCAAATTTGGCGGTTCGGCGTGGAAATGGTCGGACAAGGCGCAAAAATATTACCTGCACCTATTCGCCCCTGAACAAGCGGATTTAAACTGGGAAAACCCAAAACTGCGGTCAGAATTATTTGATATTTGCAAATTCTGGGCGGAAAAAGGCATTGATGGCTTGCGTTTGGACGTGGTGAATTTGATTTCCAAACCTGAACAATTTGAAGATGATTTTGAAGGCGATGGACGCCGTTTTTATACGGACGGCCCGAAAATTCATCAATATTTACAAATGCTTAACCAAAACGCTTTAACGCCATACGGCTTAATGACCGTAGGCGAAATGTCGTCCACTAAATTGGAACATTGCCAACAATACGCCAATTTGAACGGTTCGGAATTGTCGATGACCTTCAACTTCCACCATTTAAAAGTGGATTACCCGAACGGTGAAAAATGGACGTACGCCAAACCTGATTATGTGGAATTGAAATCGATCTTCAACTACTGGCAACAGGGAATGCACGGCAAAGCGTGGAATGCGTTGTTTTGGTGCAACCACGACCAACCGCGTATTGTGTCACGCTTTGGCGATGAAGGCGAACTCCACACCACCTCGGCAAAAATGTTAGCGATGTTGCTACACGGAATGCAAGGCACGCCTTATATTTATCAAGGGGAAGAAATCGGAATGACCAACCCGAATTTTGCTACCATTGAAGAATATCGTGATGTAGAAAGCTTAAATGCCTATACGGAGCTGAAAGAAAAGGGCGTGAGTGATGAGCTGATTATCAAGATCCTCGCACAAAAATCCCGTGATAACTCTCGCACACCGGTGCAGTGGGATAGCTCGAAAAATGCCGGTTTCTCAACCGGCACACCGTGGATTGATGTGGCACGCAATTACAATGAAATCAACGTAGAACAAGCACTTGCGGACAAAAATTCCGTGTTTTACACCTACCAAGCGTTAATTGCCTTACGCAAAAAATTAGCGGTGCTCACTGATGGCGATTACCAAGATTTACTGCCACAACACCCGTCTGTTTGGGCGTATCAACGCACTAACGCAACGGAAAAATTGACGGTGATGGCAAATTTAAGTGCAGAAAAACAAGTGGTTAGGTTAGAAACAAGCGGTCAGATTTTGTTAAACAATTACCAAAATCTCGCCCAAGTTGAAAATGGCATTGAGCTGGAGCCTTATCAGGCGGTGTATTTGCTTAGTTAATGAAAAAAGATCGCTTCGGCGGTCTTTTTTTATAAGTAAATTGACAATATCTCAACTAACTAATGAAATTTCTTGGGAAAAATGCTATATTCTTGCCCAGTTTTTTTAATTATTTTACGGAGAAATCTGAATGGAACTGACGGCTTTAACAGCGTTATCCCCAATTGATGGTCGTTATCAAGATAAAGCGGCTGCACTTCGCCCTATTTTTAGTGAATTTGGCTTACTTAAATTTCGTGTAACAGTCGAAGTGCGCTGGTTACAAAAATTGGCAGCTCACGCACAAATTAACGAAGTTCCTGCTTTTTCTGAAAAAGCAAACGATTACCTAAACAGCATTGTTGAAAATTTTTCCATTGAAGATGCGAACCGTATTAAAACGATTGAACGCACCACAAATCACGATGTGAAAGCGGTTGAGTATTTCTTAAAAGAGAAATGTGAAGCCTTGCCTGAACTGCAAAAAATCAATGAGTTTATTCACTTTGCTTGTACTTCTGAAGACATTAACAACACTTCTCACGCCTTGATGCTCAAAACGGCTCGTGAAGAAGTTTTATTACCTGAATGGAAAAAAGTGATTGATGCTGTTGTGGAATTGGCTCATCGTTACAAAAATATTCCGCTTCTTTCTCGTACGCACGGTCAGCCGGCAAGCCCAACCACTATTGGTAAAGAGATGGCAAACGTGGCATATCGTTTGAAACGTCAATATAAACAGTTAGAAAACTTAGAGATTTTAGCGAAGATCAATGGGGCAGTGGGGAACTACAATGCTCATTTATCAGCTTATCCTGATGTAGATTGGCACACTTTCAGCCAAGAATTTATTACGCAATCTTTAGGCGTAACTTGGAACCCATACACCACTCAAATTGAACCGCACGATTACATTGCGGAATTTTTTGATTGTGTCGCTCGCTTTAATACGATTGTGATTGATTTCGACCGTGATATGTGGGGCTATATTGCGTTAAATCACTTTAAACAACGTACCATTGCAGGTGAAATTGGGTCTTCTACGATGCCACATAAAGTTAATCCAATTGACTTTGAAAACTCAGAAGGTAACTTAGGTTTAGCGAATGCGATCATGAACCACTTAGGGCAAAAATTACCAATTTCTCGTTGGCAGCGTGATTTGACCGACTCAACCGTATTGCGGAATTTGGGTGTAGGTTTGGGTTATGCGTTAATCGCTTATGCAGCTACTTTAAAAGGAATTAGCAAGTTAGAAGTGAATGAACAACACTTGCGAGATGAATTGGATCAAAACTGGGAAGTATTAGCAGAGCCAATTCAAACGGTAATGCGCCGTTACGGTATTGAAAAACCGTATGAAAAACTTAAAGAGCTAACCCGTGGCAAACGTGTAGATGGCGAAGCGATGCGTCAATTTATTGATGGATTGGCATTGCCACAAGCAGAGAAAGATCGCTTAAAACAGATGACACCGGCAACTTATATCGGTTATGCTGTTGAGTTAGTGGAAAAACTGTAAATTTGATATCAAAAACAACCGCTTGTCATTGATGGCAAGCGGTTGTTTTTTGTCTATTTTTCGCTTTTCGATGGATTTTCTGTTATAATCTGCATAATTTTTCGGTCAGGTTTTTTTGCCTGTTTACCGTTATCCGTTTTATAAATTTTAGGGATTAGGAATGTCTGAACAAAACCAACAAAGCTATGATTCTTCAAGTATTAAAGTTTTAAGAGGCTTAGATGCTGTACGTAAACGTCCGGGGATGTATATCGGCGATACAGACGATGGCACGGGGTTACACCACATGGTATTTGAGGTCGTAGATAATGCGATTGATGAAGCATTAGCCGGCTATTGCCAAGATATTGTGGTAACTATTCATTCCGATAATTCCGTTTCAGTACAAGATGATGGTCGTGGTATTCCGGTAGGAATTCACCCGGAAGAAGGTGTTTCGGCAGCCGAAGTAATTATGACCGTACTTCACGCAGGTGGGAAATTTGACGATAACTCTTATAAAGTATCGGGCGGTTTGCACGGTGTAGGGGTATCGGTAGTAAACGCCCTTTCTTCTAAACTTCAATTAACGATTCGCCGTGAAGGGCATGTTCATGAACAATTTTATAGCCTTGGTGAACCTAATGCACCATTGACGGTAATCGGAAACACCGATAAAACAGGAACCATGGTTCGTTTTTGGCCAAGTTTAGATATTTTCAAAAACAAAACGGAATTTGAATACAAAATTCTTTCAAAACGTTTACGTGAGCTTTCATTCTTAAATTCAGGTGTATCAATCCGTTTAGTTGATGAACGTGATGGTAAAGAAGAGCATTTCAAATACGAAGGTGGTATTAAAGCCTACGTGGAATATCTAAACGAAGGTAAAACACATATCCACAACATGCCTTTCTATCTTTCAACCGAGAAAGACGGTATTGGTGTTGAGGTCTCATTACAATGGAATGATAGCTATAACGAAAATGTGTACTGTTTTACCAATAACATTCCACAACGAGATGGTGGTACGCACTTAGCAGGTTTCCGAGCAGCATTAACTCGTGCGTTAAAAAACTATATGGATAACAGTGGTGTACTGAAAAAAGCAGATGCTAATATCGATGCTTCAGGTGATGATGCTCGTGAGGGCTTAGTTGCTGTTATTTCAGTTAAAGTACCAGATCCAAAATTCTCATCGCAAACTAAAGATAAACTCGTTTCATCAGAAGTGCGTGGTGCAGTAGAAAGTTCAATGAATGAAGCATTAGCGGAATACCTTGCTGAAAATCCGGATGATGCAAAAAATATCGTTAGCAAAATTATTGATGCGGCTCGAGCGCGTGAAGCAGCGCGTAAAGCTCGTGAGATGACTCGCCGTAAAGGTGCGTTAGATTTAGGCGGTTTACCGGGTAAATTAGCAGATTGCCAGGAAAAAGACCCTGCACTTTCTGAGCTTTACTTAGTGGAGGGGGACTCTGCGGGCGGTTCGGCAAAACAAGGTCGTGATCGTAAAAACCAAGCAATTTTACCGTTAAAAGGTAAAATTCTAAATGTAGAAAAAGCTCGTTTCGATAAAATGCTTTCTTCACAAGAAGTGGCAACTCTAATTACTGCGTTAGGAACGGGGATTGGACGTGATGACTACAACATTGAAAAATTACGTTATCACAAAATCATTATTATGACCGATGCGGACGTTGATGGCGCGCATATTCGTACGCTTTTATTAACCTTCTTCTATCGCCAAATGCCGGAATTGATTGAAAACGGTTACATTTATATTGCACAGCCACCGCTTTACAAAGTGAAGAAAGGCAAGCAAGAGCGTTATATTCAAGATAACGATGAAATGTCTCAATATGAAATTGATATTGCATTGGAAGGTGCCGGCTTATTTGTGAGCGAAGATGCTCCGGCATTAAGTGGCGTTGCGCTAGAAAGCTTAATTACGCAATATAATGACGTACAAAAATTATTTGAACGTTTAGTTCGCCGTTATCCAGCATCCATATTAAATGAGTTGATTTATACACCGGCACTTTCAACGGAATTGGCAAAAGATCAAGCAAAAGTAACCGCTTGGAATGAGCAATTGATGACACAATTGATGGCAAAAGAAACGGGTGGAAGTTTCTATCGTGCCGGCGTTTTCTTTAATGAAGAGCGCCAAATTTATGAGCCTGAAATTATTGTGACAACTCACGGTATGGATACGACTTATCGCTTAGACTTTAACTTTATGACAAGTAATGAATATGGACGTATTACCGCATTAGGTCATGAACTTAACGATTTATTATCGCCAAGTGCTTATGTGGTGCGAGGCGAACGCCGCCAAGCGATAAGCAGTTTTGCGGAAGCATTAGATTGGCTAGTGAAAGAATCTCGTAAAGGTTTAACTATCCAACGCTATAAAGGGTTAGGTGAGATGAATCCAGAGCAATTATGGGAAACTACGATGGATCCGGTTGCTCGCAAAATGTTGCAAGTGAACATTACCGATGCCATTGCTGCAGATAAATTGTTTAGCACCTTAATGGGCGATGAAGTTGAACCTCGCCGTGACTTCATCGAAAGCAATGCGTTATATGCGCAGTTAGATATTTAAGAGTAGATGAAAGAGTTGATAATGATTTTTTATAGATCCTTATTAACTCTTTTTTACTTTTATACGTATTCTACTCAAAATAAGAGGTAAAGTAGGCAAAAAAGTGAGTAATACATTTGTGTCTACTATACCTCTTTTTACCTCCATTACTCACATCAACAAATTGTGGTTGCTCGACTAACAAATTCTCTTAGTTTTGACAAGAATTCACGTTTCTTATGGTTTTGTTCGATAGCTTTGGCAATATTAGATAGTTCGTGAGAGTAATTAATACTAATAACTCTGTTTATTAATGCCTGATATCTATTATATTGGCAATTATCTATCTCAGTAGCTTCTTGCAGAGTTGATAATTGCTTATCGAAACTGTTAAAAAATACAGTTTCTATATCCATAGCCTTAATGACAGCATTGCGGATAATATCTTTAATATTGGTAATGTCAGTATTGATTTCATGTAGAATTTCTGTTTTTGTTGCACTTTTGTTAGCGTGTTTGACAATATCTTTAGCATCTACTAAATCAAATAGTTTTTTAGTTGTAATAATCGATTCTTCTTTCTTCTCTGAATCTGATCCTTTTGCAAAGAAGTTTTTTAAAACACCGATAGTCTCTTTTGCTTTATCTATATAAAATGTATCATTTTTAATCCAATCACCAATAGTTTGGTATATTTTTGTTAGGATGAGTTCTATTGTACTTTCATCTTCACTCTTCTGGGTTAGTAATAAAGAAATTAGCTTAAAGTCTTCATCTTTATCTTCACAGTAATAAGCATCAAGATAAATAAAGTCTTTTTTGGCGTTATTAAATTTCTGCGTTCTTGCATTAGAGCCTAGGCTATAATTGAAAATATCAAATAGATTTCGAGCGAAACGTTCAAACAGATATTCATATTTTTCATGACTATAGATATTTTCTGTTCTAACATTCTGAATAAATTGAATGAGTTCATTTCTAACAGCTATGTTTCTTTCAGGATTCAGTTCATTCAGTAAATTCTCAATAATTTGAGCTTCTTTTTCTTTACCATTTTGTTCGAAGAAGTCTCGAATTACATCAGAAATATTTTGTCTAATTTGTGTTGAAATTTTATTTCTTAGATAAGGATTTGTTGCTTCATTAAGCTCTAATGATACGCTTTTATCTGTTTCTCTAATGATCTCATCAAGATTACTTTCAGTAATTTGTGGGAAGTTTGACTTCTCATCAAATCTATTTTGTAGTTTTTCGGTAAGCGTTCTGTTTGGTTTATTATCAAAACCAATAATTTCAGCTTTTAATTGGGTTCTAATGTTGCTAATAGCCTTTTTAAATTTACTTTGAAGCTCAGTGCTAGCTTTAGTAAAAATATAATGTTTAGCATCTTCTTCAGATGATGGCATACTTTCTAGTTGATGATTATGGAGTTGCACTTGAATTTCTTTAATAAAATCTTGTTTTACATTTTTCAACTTCATTTTAACAAGATTGAATCGATCAGTCTGATGATATTTTATGATTAGCTCTCTAAATGCATGAATATTATCTTCAATGTCAAAGTTATTTTTATACTTATCTTCTGCAATATTTTTCAAAGATAAATATTTTAACGCTGAACCTGTGCAGACGGTAGACTCTGTACCTATACCGAGATTAATAACATCTTTTAATAATATTTGATGATTATTATTGGCCTGTTCTAAAGTATTCGCAGTATCTTTTTTGTTACCAAAAATAAATAGTTTTTCTTTTAATTTTAATCCATCTTCATCAACTTGTTCTTTTAAAATATTAAGTACAGTACCTTGTATATTAGGGTTTTGTCCAACATTTGTAATTAAAATAATTACATCAGCTGATTTTAGTCGTTCAGTTGTTTGTTCTGTATGTAATTGGGTTGTTGAATCAAAGCCAGGTACATCATAGATAACAGCATTTTTTAATTGACTTAATTTTGAGGATTGAATATCGATACTTTTTACGCTATAAGGTTTGCTTCTATCATCATTATTCCCGGTAATATAACTTTTAAATTCTTGAGATAGAATTTCATCACCTAAAAATACTTTTTGCGGTTTATCTAATAACAATTTATCCTTATTTAAAAGGATATCTTTAATTTCTATTTCAGCTTTGCCCTTATGAGTATTATATAACTCAGGTTGGTTTTCTTCTAAGGAATTAAAATAATGGGTAAAGTCTTCTATTTTTAAGGTTTTTAAGGTATTTTTATCAATATTTGGATACTTGATAGTATTGAGTAAATCAATAAATCGTTCATTAAATTCTTCTTCGGTATAGAATGTTACAATAGCTCTATCCTCACCGTAAGTAAGACGGGTAATTGTATATGTACAACGTTCTGCAGCTGATGGGAATATGTTACTTTCAATTAAAGCATTGGCAAAAGTTGACTTTCCTGCTTTTTCTAAGCCGATAATAGCGATTTCTAGCTCATCTTTTGTTAATTTATTTAATAATGTTTCATTTAAATTTGCTATTTTTTGGATTTTTGTTATATCAATAAAATTAAGCTCTTTATTATCATTGATAATCGATTTAATAAATTGGTTTAATTCCGTTGCTTTATTGATTATTTCTAATTTTTCTTGTGTTTGATTTTCCATTTTGCATTCCTTAATATATAAGAAAAGCAATCACATAAGCGATTGCTTTATAATATTATTTAACCTTTAATCACTTCTTGCCCACCCATATACGGACGTAATACTTCAGGGATTGTAATAGAACCATCCGCATTTTGATAGTTTTCTAACACGGCCACTAAAGTACGTCCTACGGCTAAGCCAGAACCATTTAATGTATGCACTAAACGAGTTTTCTTATCATTTTTCGCTTTACAACGAGCTGACATACGGCGAGCTTGGAAATCCCACATATTTGAGCAAGACGAGATTTCACGGTAAGTATTTTGTGCTGGTAGCCATACTTCCAAATCGTAAGTTTTGGCTGAACCAAATCCCATATCTCCGGTGCAAAGTAATACTTTACGATACGGTAGATTTAAGAGTTGTAATACTTTTTCAGCGTGTCCGGTTAATTCTTCAAGGGCTTCCATTGATTTTTCAGGGGCAACAATTTGCACCATTTCCACTTTTTCAAACTGGTGCATACGAATTAAACCACGAGTGTCACGTCCGTATGAACCGGCTTCAGAACGGAAACATGGCGTATGAGCGGTATATCTTAACGGTAATGTTTCTTCATCAATGATTTCATCACGCACTAAGTTGGTTACCGGCACTTCTGCGGTTGGAATTAAACTGAAAGGACGCTGTGTTTCGTTCGGATCTTGTCCTGTTAATGGCTGAGTATGGAATAAATCCTCGCCGAATTTTGGTAATTGACCTGTTCCAAATAGGGTGTCGTGATTTACTAAAAATGGTACGTTTGTCTCAACATAGCCGTGTTGTTCGGTATGTAAATCTAACATAAATTGAGAAAGCGCACGATGTAAGCGAGCAAGTTTACCTTTCATCACAACAAAGCGGCTTGCCGTTAATTTTACGCCTGCGGCGAAGTCTAAGCCACCTAGGTTTTCGCCTAAAGTCACATGATCTTTCACTTCAAAATCAAATTGACGAGGTTCCCCCCAGCGAGCCACTTCTAAATTTTCACTATCGTCTTTACCTAAAGGCACCTCTTCCGCCGGTAAGTTAGGCACAGCAAGAAGAATATCACGGATTTCTGCTTGAACTTGATCTAAAGCATTTTTCGCCTCGGTTAGTTCATTGCCCATATTATCAACTTCAGCAAGTAATACGGAAATATCTTCGCCGCGAGCTTTTGCTGCACCAATGTTTTTTGAACGGGCATTACGTTCAGCTTGCAAGGTTTCTGTTTTAACCTGAAGTGTTTTACGTTGCTCTTCTAATGATTTGATTCGCTCAACATCTAACGTAAAGTTACGCTTAATTTTAAGTGTTTGAGCGATTTCATCTAAATTTGTACGAAGTAAGTTTTGGTCGATCATATGTTGTCCCTAAGTCTCTTTACTTTAATAAAAATATTTCTTAACCACGATTGGCATTTTTCATGATGCGTTGTTTAGCAAGTTGCCATTCTCTATCTTTAATATCTTCACGTTTATCGTGTAATTTTTTCCCTTTTGCGACACCGATTTTCACTTTTGCCCAAGCGGCTTTCCAGTAAAGGGATAATGCCACAACAGTCATGCCATCTCGATTAACTTTTCCGAAAAGTGAATCAAGCTCTCGGCGGTTCAGTAAAAGTTTTCGTGTGCGAGTTGGGTCTGCCACAATATGTGTTGAAGCCACATTAAGCGGGGTAATGGTTGCACCAAATAAGAAGGCTTGTCCATCTCTAAAAGTAACATAACTATCGCCGATGTTAGCTTTACCTGCACGTAGCGATTTTACTTCCCAACCTTGCAATTCTAATCCTGCTTCAACCTCTTCTTCAATAAAGTATTCGTGTCTAGCCCGTTTATTTAATGCAATTGTATTTGAAGCGACTTTTGGTTTTTTACTCATAATGAATTTTTCTAAAAAAATAAATGGAATTCTACCTTAATCTAACATATCCGCCAATAGAAACTGCAATACAGCGTCCATTCGAAGATGGGGAATAGCCTCATCAAAAGCGATTTGTTTTGGAGCAAATTGATCAAATTCAAAGGTATTAAATTGCCAATAATTTGCTTCGGGTAAACGGCTTGGCACAGTACCTGCATGCATGGTTATCAGTTTTTTATCGTTTGAACGAATGCCCCGAATGGCTTTAATTTGTTTTCCTTGTTGGGTAACGATAACTGAATCGGTTGTTTTCACGCTTGAAATGGCTTGATAAGCAATTTCAATATCTTTAAATTCTGCATGTCGCCCACCTTCTTGTACAAGCTGGCGCATTAAGCTCTCTAAATTGGGAAGCTGATCTCGTGTAACATGATCGGCTTTGGTTGCCGCAAACAGAAGCTTATCGATGTTGGATGAAAACAAGCGATGGAATAACGTTCGATTTCCGTAATGAAAGTGTTTAAAGAGTTGTTGCAACCCAATTTTCATTTCTAAAAATTCATCATAGCCATGATTAAGAGGTGTGAGGCAATCCGCTAAAATCACTTGGCGGTCAAATTGTGAAAAATAGTTTTCATAAAACGGTTTTACAATTTTTTGTTGATAGTGTTGATAGCGTTTTTTTAACGTCTTAAACGTACTGTTCTCATCACTTGTTTCTAATTTTTGCCACTCTTGTTCAGATAAATTTAGGAGTGGGAAAAATTGAAATACGGGAGCACCTTTGCTATTTTCATTTGGCAACACAAAGCGACCGGGTTGGATATATTGCATTCCCTGAGACTTACAAGCTAACAAGAAAGCGGTGTATTTTTCACTTAATTCGGCAAGTTGATTTTCATCTGTTTTTGCAAATAAATCTAAATTTTTGACCGCTTGTAGCCATTCTTCCGCAAGTTCTGCACGTTTACCGTGATGAACTTGCTTTTGAGCTTCTGACCACTCTTTAAAAGATTGGGTAAGTAACGGTAAATCTAATAACCATTCGCCAGGGTAATCAAAAATATCGAGGTAAAGTACACCGGTTTCTTTGAGATGTTTTAACAGACCTTCTTTACGCTGGAAACGAATCTCCAAGCGAATTTCGCTGATCCCCGTTGTTGATGGACACCAACTTGGTGGATTGGCTTCAAAACACTGACGATTTTTATCATATTCAAAACGAGGAATGGTTAAATCACCTTGTTCTACACGTTTAACGGAAATAATTTGTTGCTGCCGAGCAGGAGCAAAAAGAGGAAGATGTGGATTCTCACTTTTTGAGATATGTAACAGTTGATCGACTAAACTCGTGATGAAAGCAGTTTTGCCACTTCGACTTAGACCGGTTACAGCGAGTCTTAAATGATTATCTAAGCCACGTTGCACGAAGTTGTGAAGCTTATGTTGAATTTTATTAAACATGGATAAATTTTTCTTGCTAAAATAACGTTATCATCATACCAAAAATGCGTTTATCAAAAAATGGGAATTCTATGCAAAATGAAATTGAATTAAAGATCATGCTCTTACCTGAAAATATAACACCAATAAAAAATTGGTTAGCGCAACAAAATGTGATTGAGATTCAAACCAACTCGCTTGGGAATACGTATTTTGATACCGCTGAACAGTATTTTGCCAAAAATCAGATGGGATTTCGCGTGCGGACTTATAATGGCAATTATGAAATGACCTTAAAAATGAAAGGGGAAATCATTGGTGGTCTGCATGTTCGCCCTGAATATAATCTTCCTTTGGAGTCTAAAGATCCAGACTTCAAGCGGTTAAATTCGCATTTTAATTTGCAAATTCCGGAAGCAGAGCAAATCTCAGAACAGCTAGTTGCAAAATTCAGTACTGACTTTATTCGCCACAAGTGGCTTATCCAATATCAAAATACCAAAATTGAAGTAGCTCTTGATCAAGGCGAAATTAAAAACGAGATCGGTTCGGCCCCTATTTGCGAGTTAGAGTTTGAATTATTGGAAGGTAATTTAAATGATATTTTTTCATTATTAGTGCAAATGCCTAAACGAGATGGCATGTGGCTGAGTAGTTTGAGTAAAGCGCAGCGAGGTTATTTGGTTGGGCATACGGAGCGTTTTAGAGCAGAAGTTGAACAAGCGCTAAGTAAAGAAAAGGGCTATATCTTAGAACAGAAATTAGCTGATTATTTACGTGAAGTCCATGATCCGCAAATGGTTGAACAATTTTTTCAGGTGTTCCCATTATTCCCACATAGAGATAAAGAAACTTTACAGTATTATTTGAAAAGTGCAGAGTATCTTGAATATAACTTAGCGCAGTTACTGGCATCGGTATAAAAAATTAGGGAATCATGTGATTCCCCTAATTTTTACGTTCAATTATTTTACAATTTCAAAAGCTAAATTTTTAAATACGACATCGCCAATCTGAACTTCCATTCGATAAGCGCCAATCGGATCTTTAGAATCAAATTGCCAACAACGGGTTACATGTTCATTATTAGTAGCAACAACATCTCCAACAATTAAAAATTCTTTTTTATCTGCTGAAGCGTTGATTGTCATACCTGGTGAACTGAAGTCAGTTGCTGCTGGTGCATAAAAAACTTCTGCAACACGAACTTTTCCAGATACCGGCACATTGATAGATGACCAACAAAGTTGTTGTTTTTTACTGATAGAGAGTTTATTACCTTTGATAACACGGGGAGCTTTACCATTAAAATCAATAACACGCAAAGCAACTGCCGGCTTGCCATCAAATGCTTTTGGTTCCTCATTCTTCTTACCTTCAGTAGCCATCGTTGTTGCTGATATCATGCTAATGGCTAAAACTAATAATTTTTTCATTCACTTTTCTCCGAATTCGATTGTTTATATTTTTCTCGTAATTGATTTGCTACGAGTTGAATTGCCTCGCCCATACTCATACCTTGTTGGGCTAATTTTTGGATCTCTTCTACGGCTTCTTGTTGTTGCTCATGAGTTAATGAGAGTAGAGCATTATCCATATTGTTCTCCATTTGTCTAATAAAAATGTGTAAAGTTCCAATTAAAGAATGTAAATAATTGACGCCATTGCTGATCAAGCGGCGCTTTTATTTCTATTTTTTGCAAGGTTTTAGGGTGCTGAAATTGCATAAAATGTGAATGCAACATTAATCGCTCAACACCGGATTGCTCGGCTAACGTACGATTTTGATGTAAATCACCATATTTTGTATCGCCCATAATCGGGTGAAAAAGGTGCTTTAAATGTCGTCTTAATTGATGTTTTCGCCCTGTTTGTGGCTGTAGTTCAACTAGCGAATAACGAGCTGTTTGAAATTTTCCAGCAGGATAAGGCATTTCGACTGTCGCTAAACCTTGATAATCTGTAATCGCTTCTTGCGGTTCTTTTTCTTGTGAAAATCTATCGGCTACTTTATCTAAAATTACTTTCAATGGATAATCAACTCTCGCTTTTCCTTCTAAATAACCTCTGACGATAGCAAGATAGCCTTTTTTTACTTGATGATTTTCAAATAATTCGCACATCGTTCGCGCCATGTCGCTATTGAGTGCAAAAAGTAATACACCAGATGTCGGGCGATCTAAACGATGTATCGGAAAAACGTGTTGCCCAATTTGATCTCGAAGCGTTTGCATGACGAAAACGGTTTCCGCCTTATCTAACCAACTACGATGAACCAACATACCTGCCGGCTTATTGATCGCAATAAGATCTTCATCTTGATAAAGAATTTCTAGCATCATATTAGCTTTTTAGCAGCGCTTCCATTTGTGATAATGGTTGATGAAGGGCTCTTAAATAAGGTTCATTTTTTAGTGATTCTTCCAAATAAGCTGTAATTGAAAAATTGCGTGGAAGTTCATTGCCCTGTTCTAATAATGCATGCATTCTTGGAATAAATATCCATTGAAGCCATTGTGTTGGCGTAAGTGTTTCAACACAAAACGGTTGGTTGTTTGCTAATGCTTCAGCACTTGGAGGCGTAGCTTCCCATAATTGATGATGGTGCATCGCTTCTTGTAATTCAATTAAAAGTTGTTTTACCTTCGTTTTCATCTTTTTCCTCAATGTGGTAAAAATTTAGGTGGCTATTTTAGGCTATTTTCTTTTTTCTTTCTATTGTAAGATGATTAGAGTAAACTTTTTGGAATGTTCTCAGATTTCCGCTAAATAACAATAAAAGAAGGATAAATATGCAATCTCAACAACCAACCATTCTTCAAAAAATCGTTCAAGATAAAGCCATTTGGGTTCAAAATAAAGAACAGAGTTTTCCTTTAGCTCATTTTAAACAGGCATTAAAACCTGCGGATCGGGATTTTTATGGTCAATTATCGATGGGAACTCATCAAATCCCAGCCTATATTTTAGAATGTAAGAAAGCATCGCCTTCGAAAGGATTGATTCGGGCGGAATTTGATTTAGATGCGATTGCTCAAGTTTATAAACATTATGCATCTGCGATTTCTGTTTTGACGGATGAACAATATTTTCAAGGGGATTTTCGTTACATTGATCAGGTAAAACAGCAAACGACACAACCTATTCTGTGTAAAGATTTCATTATTTCGCCTTATCAGGTTTATTTAGCTCGTTATTACAATGCCGATGCGATTTTATTGATGTTATCTGTCGTAGATGATGAAACATATAGAATGTTGTCTGAGTTAGCTCATTCATTAGGTATGGGCGTACTAACAGAAACCAGCACAGAGCAAGAATTTGAGCGAGCATTATCCCTTGGCGCAAGAATTATTGGTGTTAATAACCGTGATTTACATACATTAACGATTGATATGAATCGCATTGTTCGACTAGTTGAAAAATATCGTGACCAAATTCCGGAAAATGTACGATTAATTTCAGAGTCGGGTATTTATGATCATCAACAAATCAGAACCATAAAACCTTTTGCGCATGGATTTTTGATCGGCAGCAGTTTAATGGGAAGTGCAGATCTCAATAATGCGGTTCGTTCGGTGATATATGGCGAAAATAAAGTATGCGGATTAACTCGCACACAAGATGTTAAAGCGGTCTATGAACAGGGCGCTTTATATGGCGGATTGATTTTTGCAGAAGGTTCGCCGAGACAGCTCTCTTTACGTCAAGCGCAAGAACTTGTGGTTAATGCACCATTACGATATGTTGGCGTATTTCAAAATCAAGCGGTTGAATTTGTGGAAAAAATAGCAAAACAGCTTGAATTATTTGCGGTTCAATTGCATGGGCAGGAAGATGAGCAATATATCGCAGAACTTGCGGAACGTCTGGAAGGCAAAACACAAATTTGGAAAGCATGTTCTATTGATATAAATGCAGATTCTTGGACATTTGTTGATAATCCATTAGTAAGTCGTTTCATTTTAGACAGTCAATCTGGCTCTCAACAAGGGGGGACAGGGAAATCATTTAATTGGGCTATCATTCCTGAAGAGCTGAAAAACAAATCACTTTTAGCCGGAGGTATTCATTTAGATAATCTCGATTCTGCTTTAGCACAAGGTTGTTTAGGTGTTGATCTTAATTCTGGCATTGAAAGTGCAAAAGGTGTAAAAGATCTTGAAAAATTAACCGCTTGCTTTGCGAAAATTATTCAGGCATAAATAACTATTTTTTGGCAAAAAGGCGATTTAATATCGTCTTTTTTCTTTTTGGGAAAAATTTTTGCGATCTCGCTCGAAAATTAAAATATTTTTTCAGCAAGGTTTAAAAATAAAAGGCATACTGTTAGAAAAAGTTGCCCTATCACTATGAACTTAGATCGTTTTTCCATTTATTTAAGTATTTCTTTCTTACCACTTCTTTTTCTTCCTCGTGATTATTTATCATTTATCGTGCTTTTAGCTTTCATATGGGCTTTGTTTAATCTGATAAGGAAACATTACTGGCATATGGGATTAGGGATACTGATGGGGATAAGTTACTTATCCATTTCCTACACTGTGAAAATAGCAGAGAGTCAGCCAGCCTCTAAAGTGAAAGAGACGATTGAGATTGTTAAAATTTTAAAGCAACAAGAGTATCAAACCGCCATTGGTAAATTAGCGAACGATCAGCAAATTTATTTAACATGGCAAGCTAAAACACCATTATATTTGCATCGAAAATATACCGTTGATTTTACACTTCGTCCGATCTCAGGAAGATATAACTTGGGAAACTTTGATCGACAACGTTGGTATTTTGCTAACCATATTGATGGGATTGCCACTGTCAGAAAAGCAGAGTTACTTGAAGAATTTGATACGCCTTTCCGAACACTATGGTTGAATCGTAGTTACCAGCAAACAGCAGAGCTAGACAGTCAAGGGTTATTGCTTGCCTTGGCTTTTGGAGAACGTGCTTGGTTGAAGAATGAACATTGGCTACCTTTTCAAAAAACAGCAACGGCTCATTTAATTGCGATTTCAGGACTACATATTGCTTTGGCGATGGCATTTGGATTTTGGCTGGCAAAAGGTGTTCAATGGTGTTTATTAAAAGGGCGGATAGGTATTTCTTTGGGATATTCTTATCTTTTTCCTCGGCTCTTTGGCTTTGTAATTGCCTTTGAATATAGCTATTTAGCTGGCTTTTCAGCGCCAACACTTCGGGCATTATTAGCCATGACCGTGCTTCTATCTTGCCAATTTTTTCGAAGACGTTATACCTCGTTACAAATCTGGTGGCGAGTTGTTGCGTTATTGCTGGTGTTTGAACCGGTTGCCATTTTATCAGACAGCTTTTGGCTATCGATCTTAGCGGTACTATCGTTAATTTTATGGTATCGTTATTTTCCATTAGCGCAATTTTCTTGGATACCTTTCTCCCAAACGCAGCATAAAATTGGCAAAGTTATCGTTTCATTGATACATCTACAAATGGGCATTTGGTTGATTTTTTCGCCTGTGCAATTTTTCTTTTTTGCAGGGACATCACCTTTGAGTTTGCCTGCGAATATGCTGATAGTACCACTATATAGTATGGTGTTAGTTCCTATTATTTTATTCACATTATTAACGGATAATCTATTTAGCACATGGGCATTGGCGGATTACATTGTTCAATTTAGTTTATGGTTACTTGAGCCTTTATCAAATGCATGGTATGACCTAAGCTTTTGGCAGCAAGGACAAATATTATTCATCAATGGAGTAGTGCTATTTGGGTTTTATATGAAAAATAGCCAAAAAACTCAATCTTTCTTATACAAAGGTATTGCTGTTCTTAGTAGTGCTTATGTTGTTTTTTGCTTTTATTCATGGCGAGAAACACCCGTGGAGTGGATTACGTTTGATGTGGGGCAGGGATTAGCACAAGCCATTGTTTATCAAGATGAAAGCGGTCAAAAACAAGCAATTTTTTACGATACCGGCGTGAGTTGGGGGGAGGGAGAACAAAAGAACTCTATGGCAAAACTTGAAATTTTGCCCTATTTGAAACGGCGTAATATTCAAGTTCAAGCCATTTTTCTTAGCCATGATGATAATGATCATTCTGGCGGTGTATTGGACTTATTAACGGCTTACCCACATGCAAAATTATTTTCGAGTAGCCAATTAACCTATGCGGATGTTCAACCGCAATCTTGTTTGGCTGGCGATAAATGGCAATTTGGCGAGGTTCAGTTTATGGCAATTTATCCTTCACAGCGTGTAGAAAAAGCAAGAAACCAAAATTCTTGCATTTTACTTGTCAAAATTAACCGCTTTACACTTTTATTAACGGGAGATACTGGCGTGGAACAAGAACGGATTTTTTCTTCCTCATTAGGACAGATTGATTTTCTCCAAATTGCTCATCATGGGAGTAAAACCAGTACGAGCGAGGTTTTATTATCGAAAACCCGTCCAACGCTTGCAGTGGTTTCGACAGGGCGGTGGAATCCATGGAAAATGCCAAATAAAACGATAGTTGAGCGGTTACAGCGTTATCAGGTGCCGTTACTGAATACCGCAAAAGAAGGCATGATTAGAGTAACATTTCATCAAGACCATTGGACGGTGGAAACCGGGCGAAATGCTTTTTCTGCTTGGTATCAAGGCTATTTTGAATCAAAGGTTTCCCATTCAAAATAAATTGCATAATGCTTTTTACAGCCAGAATTAAATGCTGAGGCGCAGTAGGGGCATTGTGTGACTTGAGTATATTGGGTAATACTTAATGTTTGATAGCAATTTCCGCACACAATCGCCTGTTCATGAAATTCATCTACTGCCCAACGTTGAATCGGGTGATTTTCACAAGCATTGTGGCATTGATAGCAAGGATAAAATTTATCGCAACATTTGAATTTGATAGCGATAATATCGAGAGGAGAGTGATAATGCTCACAACGGGTGTGAGCATCAATGGTTAATCCATAAATTTTCATGAGGTTGGGAGATCTTCGGTCGCACGAGGATTTTTCTGAATAAACATCGCATCGCCATAGCTGAAGAAACGATATTGTGATTCCACCGCATGCTGATAAGCATTCATCGTATTTTTATAGCCTGCAAATGCAGAAACTAACATAATTAGGGTTGATTCAGGTAAGTGAAAGTTTGTCACTAAAGCATCAACCACTTTAAATGTTTTGCCTGGGTAAATAAAAATACTGGTATCGGAGAAAAATGGTTCAATTAACGTATCGCTATTTTTGACTGCTTGCGCGGCACTTTCAATAGAGCGAACAGAGGTTGTGCCTACTGCAATCACTCGCTTGCCTTTGGCTTTTGTTTCCAAAATTTTATCGACAACGTCTTGTGAAACTTCGGCATATTCAGCATGCATTTTATGATCCAAGATATTTTCAACACGAACGGGTTGGAATGTACCTGCTCCGACATGTAGGGTAACAAATGCGGTATTGACGCCTTTTTCCTTGAGTTTTTCTAACATCGTATTATCGAAGTGTAGCCCAGCCGTTGGGGCAGCCACTGCGCCAAGTACTTTACTATAAACGGTTTGGTAGCGCTCTTGATCGGCATCTTCATCAGGGCGATCAATATAGGGCGGTAGTGGCATATGACCGGCCGATTGAAGGAGATCAAAGAGGTTATTTTGACTCTCAAAATGTAATTCAAAAAGCGTATCGTGACGAGCAGCCATGGTTGCAACTAAGCCATTTCCCTCGCCAAGTTTATCTTCGCCAAAAATAAGCTGTGTACCTTCTTTCGGGGCTTTCGATGCACGAACGTGGGCTAAACAGCGATGTTCATCTAATACTCGCTCAATTAACGCTTCGACTTTTCCACCGCTGATTTTTCGACCGTAAAGTCGCGCCGGAATAACTCGGGTATTATTGAAAACAAGCAAATCGCCCTCGTGTAAATGCTCAAGTAAATCCGTAAAATGTTGATCAGCAAATTCCCCTGTTTCGCCATTTAAGTAGAGTAAACGGCTTGCACTGCGATCAGGCATTGGGTAACGGGCAATCAAATTGTCAGGTAAATCAAAATGAAAATCGGAAACTAACATATTATCCTTTTATAAACTAAGAAAAAATAAAGCGGTATCGACCGCTTTGTTTATGAAATTAATGCAACTAAATCGTTGATCGCTTTACTTAATTTGTAGCGATCATGTCGATAATAAACATCTTCAGCCGATAAATCGCGGCGTAGTACACAAAGATGTTCGGGTAATGGAGTCATTTCAGTTGGGATGGTGATCACACCATTCACTCGCTGGCAGCCAATTGCTTTCTCAACCCATTGAATTCTATCCGCAAGCGTCAAATTACTTACGATACTGTGTTCAATCCCAATGTTATCAATAAAAATGACTTTAGCCGAACTTTGGCTAATGCGTTTTGCTAAAGCTGGGATTAACAAATTTGGCATAATACTGGTAAAGAAACTTCCCGGGCCTAACAAAATGACATCAGCTTTTTCAATCGCTAAAAGCGCTTCGGGTGTTGCTTGTATTTCGGGTTCAAGAAATAAACCTTGAGGTAGCTCTTCTAAAGCATCCACAGCAACTTCGCCAATAATCTGCTGATTTGTCAGATAAGCACCAAGATCTACGGGCGTTTCAGACATGGGAATCAAGAAGGCTCGAACATGAAGAAGCTCTCTAACTAAATTAAGTCCTTCAAGCGGTCGAATTTGCATATTTTCTAACGCTTTAAGGATTAAGTTACCTAAATTATGCCCACCCAATTCACCATTACCAGGAAAGCGATATTCAAATAGTGCAGAGGCAACGGTGGGTTTTACAATAATTTGAGTTAAACAGTTGCGTAGATCTCCCCATGCAATTCCACCTTGCTGTGAGCGAATTCTACCGGTAGATCCACCATTATCGGTAGTTGCCACAATACCGGTCAGGTTTTCTCGCAAAAAGGATAAGGCAGATAATACACGCCCTAAACCATGACCACCACCGAGTGCTACGACACTTAGATCCGTTAAATGAGGATGTCTAGGGGGAGAGGTCATTTGGATAATCCTTTTATTAAAAATGACGAACTATTCATTAGAAGGTAATGCATTGATAACTGCTTTCACTAAAGTTGCTAAAGGTATCGCAAAAAAGACTCCCCAGAATCCCCACAAGCCACCAAAGATCAGCACAGCGACAATGATGGTTAATGGATGTAAGTTTACGGCTTCAGAGAATAAAAATGGTACCACAAGGTTACCGTCTAGCAACTGGCTAATAACAAAAGCGAGTAATAAATAATAAAAATCCGGCGATAAGCCAAATTGAAACAAAGCAATTAAGGCAACCGGAATGGTTACGATGACCGCACCAATATAAGGCACTAATACGGATAACCCCACTACTACTGAGAGCAATAGCGGATAACGTAAATCAAAGAAAATTAAAATGATATAGGTAACTACACTGACAATTAAAATTTCGAGGAATTTTCCTCGAATATAATTGGCGATTTGCCCTTGCATTTCAATCCAAACACGAGTCGCTAACCGGCGGTTTTTCGGCATCATTTTAATGAAAGAACGTAAGAAAATCGGTTTATCTTTCAATAAAAAGAAGACCATCAATGGCACTAAAAAAGCATAAATGCCTAATCCGACTAAACTGATAATAGAGTTTACCGAGATCGCTAATAATGATTCACCATACCCTAAAATCTTCGTTTTTAAGGAAGACATCATTCCGTCTAACATCGCATAATCCACGAGTTCCGGATAATGTTCGGGGAGTGCTTGAACCCACTCATTGAGTAGGTTAAACATATTTGGTAAATCACGAATAAAATTGACCGCTTGATTCCATAAACTCGGCACCATAACGACTAACAAAAAAGCGACAATGGAAACCGTTCCCCCAAATACAAGGAGAACACTCAGTAATCGAGGAAAATGCAGCTTTTCTGTTAAGAAACGGATTGGCGATTCTAATAAATAAGCAAGCACAATCGCAACTAACAGGGGCATAATTAGCCCACTGAAGAAGTAGATGATACCAAAGCCAAAAAGTAAAATACCTAGTAAGGCAACTGTTTGGGGATCATTAAATTTTTGTGTGTACCATTCTTTAAAGAGTGCAAGCATAAAATCTATTTCTGACTACAAACTGCAATAAATCCCATTTTGTGTTCGGGATCGTTAAAGGTTTTAAACATTTTGGTAAAAGTTTCGCGATTTTCCGGCTTTAAGGCATTACCAATTACTTTCATTGCACCGAGTACACCTTCATCGTGAATTAATCCTTTTGGCGATAATAAAGACATTTCGCCTGAATAAGTATCGACATTGCGGAATCCACAACGATGGAAAAGAGCTTTCCAATCTTCTTTTTTTAGTGGAGAAACCGTTAAATGGATCGCTTCACGTAATTCATTGATGACACTTTCAACATCATCGGTATTCAGTAACACATCATGAGTGAGTAGAAAACCATTTGGTTTTAATACACGCAAGTATTCACGGATTGCTTTTTCTTTAGCTTCCATCGGTAACATGGTTAGCATCGCTTCGTTAATCACAATATCGAATGAGTTATCATCAAAAGGCAATTTTGTTGCATTGGCACGTTGCACTTGAACAAGTTCTTCAACTCCATTTTCTTTGATGTTTTCTCGTGCTTTTTCGAGTGCTTCTTCATCTAAATCAATACCAATAATTTGGCAACCATAATCTTTTGCGAGTTGAATGGCCGTTGTTCCCATATTGCAGGCAACTTCAAGCACTTTTTTATTTTTATTGAAATCGCCATTTGCAATTAACCAATCGGTTGCCACTTTACCGCCCGGACGTAAGCGAGTTTTTCCTAAACGGGCTAAGAAATTGTGTCCAACTTCTTCTTTTTTCATAAAAACCTCTGTATTTGCAAAATCTTATTATCTTTGAACCGCTTATTACGAATAAGTTGCAAGATTATACCTAACTTTTCATTATTCTTATATACAATGCCGAGATTTTTTGACAAAATATCCAGTGATTTTTAACAGAGGAAAGAGAAATGACGAAAAAAATGAAACCACTTCCGCATTTATCTTATGAACACCAACGAGGTGAAATTAAGCAAAGCGCAATTAAAGCATTAGTGACAGATCCGTTATTTAAACAACGAGTGGAACGTAATCGAAAAGGAAAAGGCAGCCATCAGCGTAATGCAAAACACCGCAAAGCCTACCAAGGTGAAAGCCCATTTAAAAATATTCTAAAGAGTCTTTTTAAATGGGCTTTTTTGGGGATTTGATTTTGATTAAAAAACTCTCTTTCATTTGAAAGAGGGAACATTTTTTATAAACAATTCAGATTGCTGACAAAGTTCATTTTGAGACATAACCTAGCACGAGCCGTGCTAGGTTCATTAAGCCCAGCCCCGCTGGGGCTGAAAAAAGAGCCGCAGAGCGGGCTCAGATTGGTAACCCTATACGGCTCGTATAGGGGACATTACATTGTTTATAAACAGTTATTTTCACCACGAGAAAGGCTGATTAAGCCTGAGCGAACAATTTCAATTACGGTTGTTTCTGCTTTAACCGCATCAACAAAAGCGTCAAGTTTTTCACTTGTCCCCGATAATTGAATGGTATAAAGCTTAGGCGTAATATCAACAATCTGCCCACGGAAAATATCGACCATACGTTTTAATTCATCGCGGGTTGAGCCTGTTGCACGGACTTTCAACAACATAATTTCACGTTCAACGTGTTCACAAGCACTTAAATTGATCACTTTAAAAACATCAATTAACTTGTGTAGTTGTTTTTCGATTTGTTCAAGTACAATTTCATCACCGTTTGCAACAATAGTCATACGAGAGAGACTTTCATCATCGGTTGGGGCAACGGTCAGACTTTCAATATTAAAACCACGTTGAGAGAAAAGTGCTACAACGCGAGATAAAGCACCCGATTCATTTTCGAGTAAAACTGATAATGTTCTACGCATCTGTACGCTCCGTTTTGCTTAAAATCATTTCATTCATCGCACCGCCACGAATTTGCATTGGGTAAACGTGTTCGGTTTCATCTACTTTTACATCAACAAAGACTAATTTATCTTTAATCGAGAAGGCTTGGGTTAATTTCTCTTCTAACTCGCTTGGGTGGTCGATTGTAATTCCAACGTGACCATAAGCCTCGGCTAATTTTGCAAAATCCGGTAATGAGTTCATATAAACTTGAGAATGGCGACCTTGATAGATAATGTCTTGCCATTGTTTTACCATACCTAAGAAGCGGTTATTTAAACTCACAATGACAACGGGTGTATCATATTGTTTTGCCGTAGAAAGTTCTTGGATATTCATTTGGATAGAACCATCGCCGGTGACACAAACAACCGTTGCCTCTGGGTGGGCAAATTTCACACCAATCGCTGCAGGTAAGCCAAAGCCCATTGTCCCCGCACCACCTGAGTTAATCCAACGGCGAGGCTTATCGAAACCATAGTGTAATGCAGCAAACATTTGGTGTTGTCCTACATCGGAAGCAACATAGGCATCGCCATTCGTGAGTTTATGAATAAGACGAATAACCTGTTGTGGCTTAATGACTTCTTTACTTTCTTCAAAACTTAAGCAATTTTTCGCTTTCCACTCATCAATTTGTTGCCACCAAGCGGTCAAATCTGTTTGATTTTTTGCAAGGTTTTCATCTTCAAGTAAAGCAAGGAATTCGTCTAATACATTCTTAGCCGAACCTACAATCGGGATATAGGCTTGTACCGTCTTTGAAATAGAAGCAGGGTCAATATCTACGTGAATAACTTTTGCATTTGGGCAATATTTCGCTAAATTTGCGGTTGTACGGTCATCAAAGCGTACACCGATGCCAAGAATTAAGTCACTCTCATGCATTGCGTTATTAGCTTCGTATGTACCGTGCATACCTAGCATACCTAAGAATTGTTTATCTGAGCTTGGATAAGCGCCTAAGCCCATTAACGAACTGGTTACCGGTAAATTTAATTTTTGTGCAAATTCAGTGAGTTCGGCAGAACATTCGGCAGAAATTACGCCACCACCAATAAAGAGAACCGGTTTTTTCGCAACTAATAATGCTTTTAATGCTTTTTTAATTTGCCCTTTATGTCCTTGTACTGTTGGATTATATGAACGTAAAGCAATCTCTTTTGGATATTCATAAGCAAATTTATTAGCTGGGTTTACCATATCTTTTGGAATATCAATGACAACCGGTCCTGGACGTCCTGTTGAGGCAATGTAAAATGCTTTTTTAATTGTTTCCGGAATTTCTTGCGGATCTTTGATCATAAAACTATGTTTTACTACAGGGCGAGAAATCCCAATCATATCGCACTCTTGGAAAGCATCGGTACCAATAAGGGATGACGGTACTTGACCGGTAATGATCACAAGTGGCACAGAATCGGTATAAGCGGTTAAAATTCCCGTGATCGCATTGGTTGCCCCAGGGCCTGAAGTCACCAGCACACAACCGACCTTACCCGTAGAGCGAGCATAGCCATCAGCCATATGGACAGCGCCTTGCTCATGACGGACTAATACGTGATTAAGGCTTGATTGGTGTATTGCATCATAAATATCTAAAACCGAGCCACCTGGATAGCCGAATACGTATTCAACGCCTTCGTCCAACAAGGACTGTACGACCATTTCTGCACCAGAAAGTTTTTTCATTGAATCCTCCGAATAACATCCGAAAAAGTTGAGATAAGAGAAAGCAACGCTTGATTTGTTATGCGTTGTGTTTGGTATGCATTGTGCAAAAGTTTTTTACATTTGTCTATAAGTGGTCTTGGATAGTTATTTGGAGTAATATGCTAAAAATATGTTTTATTTAGTGTTTTATAAATAAAAATCTAAAGGTAAACGATAAATGAGTATATTGAACCAAATTTTATAAAATAAAAAGATTTAAATTTTTTTGATGTTTTTTGTATTTTTAAGAAAGAAATGAGGTTAAAAACGCTAAAACGTGATCTATATCAAGTTTTAGCGTTTATTAAGGTAAGCTGAACTATTCAGAAAGTGATTGTTCAGCAATAAAATCCGTTTGTTTTTGATTATCTTGAGCGGTTTCTTTTTCTGCTAATTCTCGATTAGCAAGTTCATCAGCTTCGCTAATTAACTTCGCAATGGCATTACGATAAGTGATTTCAAGTGTTTCACGGCTTGTTGCCATTACACCTTGATCGATTAAAAAGCCATCATTGACATCATAAACCCAGCCATGAAGTGAAAGCGATTTTCCTCTTTCCCACGCTGTCTTAACAATGGAACTACGTCCCAAGTTATAAACTTGTTCAGCCACATTTAAACGTGTGAGCATATTGGCACGTTGTTCAGGGGATAATTTACCGAGAAGATGGCCATGTTTAAACCACAGATCGCGAATATGCAGAAGCCAGTTACTAATTAGCCCATAATCTTCAACTGTTCCCATGGCGGCCTTAATTCCCCCGCAATTTGTATGTCCACAGATAATAATGTGTTTAATGTCTAACACATCAACTGCATATTGGACAACCGAAAGGCAGTTAAGATCAGTATGGATAACCATATTTGCTACATTACGGTGAACAAAAAGTTCGCCAGGTCCTAATCCTGTTAATTTTTCTGCCGGTACACGGCTATCAGAACAACCAATCCATAAATAGGTTGGGTTTTGGTGTTCGGCAAGCTCTTTAAAATAATCCGATTGCTCATCTTTCATTTGAGTTGCCCAAGCGTGATTATTGGCAAAGAGTTGTTCAATATCTTTCATTGTGATCCTTTAAATTAAAATACAGAGGTTTCTAAACGCAGCAAGCCTTTTTCAACAACAATGGCTTTCCCAAATTTTTTGACTAATGCTTCTTTGGTTTTTGTTTCATCAAGCGTATAGACGGGATTATGATTTAATAAACTACTTAACCCATCTGATAACAAAGGTAAGAACATTTGTAACTCGTCTTGGTATTTTTCAGGTGAAGCTTTCCAGCTTAATAAACGCACATCTTTTAAATAAAGTGCACCTTTTTCGGGATCGTAATAAGGCGTGGTATCCATATTTAACGTAATTTGCGCATCATATTTTTTCCCTTTTGCGATAAGGATACCATCAACAACCCCTTGGATTTCTACTTTTTTCTCACTGGTTTGTCCAATTCGAGTGTTTAAACCGTGCAATTTATAGTCAAGTTGAAAAAGTCCGGGGATACCAACTTGATCTTCTAATGGGACTTTTTCAGCAACACGAGTTTGTAAATACTGATTGATCTCCTGCTCGGAAATACTCAATAAATTTGCAGAGGCGACAGAAGCAACTACGCCTATCGAAAGTAAAATACTTAATTTATGTAAAAGTTTCATAAAGATTTCTCTAAAAATTAGGTTTAGGCTTAAAAAACAGGTAAAATGACAACTTTTAGACTATGAGGACTATAACAAGTTCTGATCAATTAAGGAAACCTTAATATGAAAAAAATACTGTTTGGCCTGCTTATTGCTGGTATTTTAGCAGGTTGTAGTTTTTCAGGCAGTGTTAATGCCGGTGGTGGTTCGAATGGTGTGGGAGTCGGTTTAGGACTCGGCACAGGCATTCGTTTTTAATTAAGTAAAATGATAGCGGAAATTAACCGCTTGTATTTATAGACTGTTTATCTATAAGGAGCTTTATGAAGTATGAATTAAAATGCACGAGCGGTAATGCTCGTCGTGGACGTTTAACGTTCAATCGTCCGAAAGGCGAATTTCACGTAGAAACCCCGGCATTTATGCCGGTTGGCACTTACGGCACAGTAAAAGGTATGACGCCTGAAGAAGTTGCAGCCACTGGCGCTCAAATTTTGTTAGGAAATACCTTCCATCTTTGGCTTCGCCCAGGACAAGAAGTGATGAAAATGCACGGCGATTTGCATGATTTTATGCAATGGCACGGTCCGATTTTAACCGATAGTGGCGGTTTCCAAGTCTTTAGTTTAGGTAAATTACGCAAAATTAAAGAGGAAGGCGTAACATTCCAAAATCCAATCAGTGGCGAAAAAATCTTCCTTTCACCAGAAAAATCAATGGAAATCCAATATGATTTAGGCTCGGATATTGTGATGATTTTTGATGAATGTACTCCTTATCCGGCAACTTTTGATTATGCCAAAAATTCTATGGAAATGTCGTTACGTTGGGCAAAACGTAGCCGCGATCGTTTTGATGAGTTAGAAAATCCACGAGCATTATTTGGTATTGTGCAAGGTGGTACTTATGAGGAATTACGTAAAATTTCAGTAGAAGGTTTAGTAAACATAGGTTTTGACGGCTATGCAGTAGGCGGTTTAGCGGTTGGTGAACCAAAAGAAGAAATGCATCGCATTTTAGAATTCACTACGCCATTATTGCCTGCGGATAAACCTCGCTATTTAATGGGGGTAGGGAAACCAGAAGATTTAGTTGAAGGTGTACGCCGTGGTATTGATATGTTTGACTGTGTTATGCCGACACGAAATGCTCGAAATGGGCATTTGTTTGTGAGCGATGGCGTAGTGAAAATCCGTAATGCGAAATATAAAAGCGATACATCGCCATTAGATCCGGAATGTGATTGCTATACCTGTAAAAATTATACGAAAGCCTATCTTTACCACTTAGATAAATGTGGTGAGATTTTAGGCGCGAGATTAAATACCATTCACAATTTACGTTATTATCAACGTTTAATGGCACAAATTCGTCAAGCAATAGAAGAAGATCGCTTTGATGATTTTGTTGTTGAGTTTTATGCCAAAATTGGTAAAGAAGTCCCACCTTTACAAAAAGGCGAATAAAGAAAAGCTGGCGTATTTTTACGCCACTTTTTTCATAAGGAGAAAATATGGAACAATTTGCGCCACAACAATTTGCGAGCTGGGCTGAACCGATCGAAATGCTTTATGCCTGCCACAGTAAGGTAAAACGCTTCTGCAAACAGCTTCAAATTTTACCGAATTATTTAACACAAAATGGTGTAAATCAGATCGTTAAAAATGATGTTCAGCAAATTTTGAATTATTTTAATTTATCAGCTCCCCTTCATCACGAAGATGAAGAACTTGATTTTTTCCCGGCCTTGCTTGCGGTTTACCCCGAAGCGCAAACACAAATTGATGAACTAGAATCGCAGCATATTCATTTGCACCAGAATTGGGATGCACTCTCTACCCAATTAACAGCATTGATTAACGATGAAATCGTGGAAGTAGATGTGGAATTGATCAAGCGGTTTATTTCCGGCTATGATTTGCATATTTCACTAGAAGAGCCGTTATTCGAACTCGGTCGCCAATATATTTCAGCCGAAAAATTGAGTGAAATCGGGAAAGTGATGGCAAATCGCCGTAAAGCATAAATTATCCAAAGTTAAAATTTTGGAGGAGTAAAATGGTTGCTAGTAAAAAGTTTAGCAACCATTTTTTGTTGGGGATATTTATAGCAAAGAAGGTGCTGCTTGAATTAATGTTTTGGTATAGCTATCTTTTGGGTTGTTAAACACCACATCCGCAGAGCCTGTTTCAATAATTTTTCCACCATTCATGACGACAATCCGATCCGAAACTTGATGAACAGTTTGTAAATCGTGAGAAATAAAGACCATCGCAAGATTGAGTTCTTTCTTAAGATCGGCAAGTAGATTTAATACTTGCGCACGTACCGACACATCTAATGCTGAAGTAGGTTCATCTGCCACAATCAATTTAGGACTTAATGCTAATGCTCGGGCTATCGCAACACGTTGTTTTTGTCCGCCGGAAAGGCGAGTGGGTTCTACCTGAGCAGCGGAACGAGGGAGCCCAACACGAGAAAGCAGTTCATAAACACGTTTTTCACGTTCTTTGGGTTGTAAGACATTATGGATATCCATAGGATCTTTCAAAATATCTAATACCCTCATTCTTGGATTGAGCGCTGTGGCAGGATCTTGGAAAATGACCGAAACCTGACGTCCAAACTGTTTCCTAGCTTCTGCGCTACCATACTTCATTTGTAGTCCATTAAATTTAATGGTTCCTGAAGTCGGTTTTTGTAGCCCGATCATCACATTTGCTAATGTCGATTTACCGCAGCCCGATTGCCCAACCAGCCCAACGGTTTCGCCTGCGTAAATCGATAAATTGACATGATCAATTGCTGTGAATTTTTTAGGATTGAACAGTGTACCATCACGAGAAGCAAATTCTACAACAATATCGGATAACTCAATAATGGGTTGTTCTTTTAATACTTTCATACTCATATTGTCCTCCTATTTTGCCTCGTTCAAATGGGATGCCCATAAATGTTGAGGATGATCGTCTGTTGGCACTAATGGTAAACGTTGTTCCGGATTTGCCTCAGGACGTAGAGAGCGACTTGCAAATCGGTCGCCTTTTGCAAAATCAAATGGCGAAGGCACGCTACCCGGTATTTGATACAAACGTTTTGCCCGAACTTCCGTAGAAAGCACTGAACCAAGCAATCCTCGTGTATATTCGTGGGTTGGATAGGCCAATAGTGCAGAGGTTGGCGCAGATTCAACGACTTGTCCTGCATACATCACGGTAATATGGTGTGCCATTTGTGCAACAAGTGCGAGGTCATGGCTTACAAAGACCATAGCAAAGCCTAATTTTTCACGTAATTCATTTAATAATTTAATGACTTCGGCTTGAACCACAACGTCTAAAGCGGTTGTCGGTTCATCCGCAATGAGTAATTTAGGTTCTCGAGCTAAAGCCATTGCGATCAAGACACGTTGGCGTTGTCCACCTGAAAGTTCATGTGGATAACGGTTTAACGTTTTTTCAGGATCAAGTTTAACCCATTGTAATAAGGTTTCAGCAGATTGTTTGCCTCCACGGCTGATGAGTTGTGCCATTTGATCTTTTATTCGCATAGATGGATTTAAAGCACTTAATGCATCTTGGTAGATCATGGCGATTTCATGACCTCGTAAAGCATTGAGCTCTTCTGATTTAAGTAAGTCATGTTGTTTACCACTGCGATCCGTAAATAAAATTTGACCGCTTATTTGGGCTGATTTTGGTAATAATCCCATAATCGAGAAGGCAGTAATGGATTTACCACAACCGGATTCACCGACTAACCCCATTGTTTCGCCCTCGTGAACGGTAAAGCTGATTTCATCAACTAATGGAATCTCGCCATAACGGTTTGGGAAGCGAATAGAGAGATTTTTCACTTGTAAAATTGGTTTTGCCTCACTTTGTAACTGCATGCGATCAGTACGAGTAAGTTCTTTTTGGTGTAATTGATTTAAATAACGTTTTAACGCTAATGTTTCTGCCATTGCCTCTTGCACATCTGTAGAGAGCGGTTTGGCTACATCATCTTTCGTTTTTGTAAGACGTTTGAGTTTTGGATTCACAAGAGCATCTGTTAAGCCTTCAGCTAAGATATTTAGTGCAAGTACCGTAAGGAGAATGAAGATACCCGCAAAGGTTGTCGCCCACCAGAATCCGCTTAATACAAGATTGCGACCTTCAGATAAGATATTCCCCCAAGATGGGAAAGGTGGTTGAACGCCAGCACCTAAGAAGGAGAGTGAGGCTTCAAAAACAATGGCATCCGCAACCATGACCGTGGCAAAGACTAAAACGGGAGCAGCAGTATTGCGAACCACATGTTTTAATAAAATATAAGTACGGCTTCCACCTAATACTCGTTCTGCACGAACGTAGTCTTCTTCCCATTGTGAAATGACGTTAGCGCGAACGACTCGAGCGAGTTGAGGGGTATAAACTACCGCAATGGTAATAATAATGACGGGGACGGAATTGCCAAAGGTAGCTAATAATACCGCTGCAAGTGCAATGCCTGGGAATGCCATTAGAATATCCATCAAGCGCATAATAACTTCATTGCCTAATTTATCGGCTGTTGCTGCTGTCGCACCTAAAATACTTCCGAAAATGATAGCGACACCCACAGCACCTAGACCAATAAAGAGTGAGGTTCTGGCTCCCCAAACCATGCGCGAGAAAATATCACGTCCCAAGCGGTCAGTTCCGAATAAAAATTCGCTACTTGGCGCTTGAACAGGGCGAATCGTTTGTAATGGATCATAAGTAGCAACTATCGGAGCCAATATTGCAACGACCGCCACAAAAAGAATAAAGATAAAGGCGATTTTTGAACTGGTTGGTAAGGCTCTGAATCTTGCACCGCCATTTGCAAGCCGAGCGGCTAATTCTTGACGAAACATTATAGACTCCGAATTTTAGGGTTAATGAGTAAGTAGAGAATATCGACAATGATATTGACCAGTACGAAGGTAAAAGCAATGGTTAAGACAACGCCTTGAACCAGATTTAAATCGTGATTCACAATGCCATTAAAGATGAGTTTTCCCATACCCGGAAGGTCGAAGATCTGCTCAATAACAACGGCTCCGCCTAGCAAATAGCCGACACGCAAACCTAATACGGTAACCGGTGTAATTAACGCATTGCGTAAAACATTGTGGCGAATAACCGTTGCGTAAGGGACGCCATTACCAATTGCTGTACGTACGTAATCTTTATCCATTTCTTCTACCATTGTGGTTCGTACAACACGAATCAGTGAGGCACAAACAGGAACAGCAAGGGCGAGTGAAGGTAAAATCATTGAACGGAAATACTCATGCGGATCTTCACTAAAAGGCACAAAACCACCAGAAGGTAACCAATCCAATTTCAGAGAAAAATATTGAATGAGTAAAATCCCAAGCCAAAATGAAGGGGTTGCAACGGCAGCCACAGAAATCAGACGGATAACTTGATCTATCCAACGATCACGATAAAGTGCTGCAGTAATTCCTAAGCTAAAAGAGACAATCGCCGCAAAAATCACACCGATAAATGTTAGCTGTAATGTAAGAGGGAATGCTTTAGCAATCATATTTACGATCGGCTGTTCAGGTGGTGTAGTCATACCAAAGTCGAGCACGAATAAATTGCCTAAAAAACGCAGATATTGAACAATCAGTGGGTCATTTAAGCCATGTTGTTCTCGATAGATTTCTTTGGCGGCTTCACTAGCACTTTCGCCTAAAGCTATCGTTGCAGGATCACCTGGAGTAAATTGCAAGACAACAAAGACTAAAGCGGTTACGCCAAGTATCATAACGGGCAAAGCCATTAGGCGGCGGAAGAGGAGGCGAAGGATAATTTCCATGTTTTTCTCCTATGGTTTTAGAAAAACAAGCGGTCAAATTGTTGAAGATTTTTGCAAAAAGGGCGTAAGCGAGTTACGCCCATATGGATGACTATTTACGACCCACTCCAAGGAAGGATAGACCTGTTGTTGGTAATGGTTGGAAGTCTGTTAAGGCTTTTGCATTCCAAGCCGTTGGTAGTTTGCGATGGATAATTGGGTAAAGTGGAACTTGTTCCGCAATAATATTGATCGCTTTAGTCCAAGCGGTTTTGGCTTCTTCATGAGATTTAGCTCTGACTGCTTCGTCTAATAATTTTTGTACTTCGGCATATTCTGGTGTATTAGACCAACGGAAGCGGCGTTTTGGCCACACATCACCGCGATACCACCAGCTAAGTAAGAGGTCTAAGTCATTACCGAATACAGATGGATCTCCTGGGGCAATAACGACTTCAAAGTTACCTTTATCAACGTGAGCACCATATAATGCACCAGATTGAAGATGTTGAAGTGTTGCTTTTACACCTTTTAAGGCATTCCAAGACTCTAAAATAAGTGGTGCGCACTCTTTAACCCAAGTATGATCTGTGGATAAAAGTTGGAATTTTAATTCTGTCACACCGGCTTCTTTTAATAATGCTTCTGCTTTGGCTTTATCAAAATCATATTGTGAAGTCGCTTTGACATAATCAGGGTGCGTATCTTGAACATAAGATGTTGCTGCTTTTGCATTACCTAAGAATGCAATATCAATCAGTTTTTGAGTATCTATCGCATAATGTAACGCTTGGCGCACTTTCGGATTATTAAATGGCGCTTTTTCACAGTTAAACATTAAGAAGAGTAATCCAAAAGATTGTACTGGTTGAACTTCAGTTTTACGTTTTAAGCGCTGAGCATCTAAATAAGGCACAGATTCCATTGCCTGAATACGACCAGATTCTTGCGCTGTGACACGAGCAGCATCATCTGCTAATAAGAACCATGTCATTTTTTCGACTTTAGCGGGATAAATACCGTTGTATGCTGGGTTAGCAGCAAAAACAATGCGGTCATCTTTTGTGGCAGAAACAAAACGGTATGGACCAGAGCCGATCGGATTCGCATCAAAGGCAGATTGTCCTGCTTCTACGATATGTTTCGGCACAATTTTGACAATGGTTAAACGCTCTTTAAATAACGCAAATGGATATTTCAATTTAAATTCCACTACTTTATCATCAAGTGCTTTTACGGACTCAATAAATGGAATGAATTGTGCAAATAGCGAAGCTTTTGCCGGATCAAGTACACGTTCAAAAGAATATACAACATCTTCCGTTGTTACTGGTTTTCCATCGTGGAAAACGGCACCATCTCTTAATGTGACGTGATAGGTCACATCATCTTTCATCTCTGGATCTTTAGCTGCAAGCGCAAGATAAGGTTGGCGAGTTGCTGGGTGTAAATCTACCAAGCCTTCAAAAATATGTAAGTTGGCCGCTTGTGAAGATGCACCACTTGCAGTTAGAGGGTCAAAGCCAGTAGAGATTGGGTAAGCAATCCCTGCTTCAATACTTGAACCAGCAGGAGCACTTGCAAAAGCCTCTGCTGAGAATGTGCCTAAGGTGCCACTAAAAGCCAAGCCGGCACTTGCGCCTGCCAGCAGTTTCATAAAATGGCGACGAGATTCATTGAGTTCAAATTGTGTTTTCATAGTGTGCTCCTTTCATAGAAGTTGCATAAAAATATTGAGGAAGAAAAACAAGTGGATGCTTGTTTTTTATTCATAATAGAACAAAAAATTCATTTTTCAATCTTTTATTGGAGCTTTATTTCATTTTTGAGATCTACTTCACATTTTTAGAAAAAAATAATGGAGTGAAATTTCAAAAGGCATATAATCGCTGAAAAATCTTGAACATTTTTTCACTATCCAAATAAAGAGGAGGGGATATGTATAAATCCCAAGAAAAAATTCTAGCTCAAATTCAAAATGGACTCATTGCTTCTTGCCAACCGGTTGATGATGGACCAATGGATAAACCGGAAATTGTGGCGGCAATGGCAATGGCTTCGGTTGTTGGTGGTGCGAAAGGTATTCGTATGGAAGGTGTTGAAAATCTAAAAGCAACCCGTCCTTATATTACTGTGCCGATTATCGGTATTGTGAAGCGAGATTTGCCTGATTCGCCAGTGCGGATTACACCTTATTTAGAAGATATTGATGCGTTAGCTCAAGCTGGGGCAGATATTATTGCTGTCGATGGAACCTTTAGGACTCGCCCCGTGGAGATTAAACAAGCGGTAGAGCGTATTCACGCACAAGGTTGTTTAGCAATGGCGGATTGCTCCAATTTAGAAGAGGGGCTATATTGTCAGCAATTGGGATTTGATATTGTTGGAAGTACAATGTCAGGTTATACCGGAGGAGCCGTTCCCGATGAGCCTGATTATCAACTTGTTATCGACCTAAAAAAAGCGGGCTGTTTTGTGATGGCAGAAGGGCGTTATAACACACCGGAATTAGCTCAAAAAGCAATAGAAATTGGGGCGGATGTAGTAACTGTTGGTTCTGCTTTAACGCGCCTTGAACATATTGTGAGTTGGTTTGCAAAAGCGATTCAATCTGCGGAAAGCACTAAGGCAGGCTAGTATGCGATGTTTATCAATAGATATTGGTGGAACCAAAATTGCAGCAGCGTTAGTCGAGAATAACCAGCTGTCTCAACGAATGCAAATTACCACACCGCAATCAAAAGAAAGTAGCGCAATGAAAGCCGTATTAGCCGAACTTGTCGCTCAGTATCAAGGACAATTTGATGTGATTTCGGTGGCTTCAACTGGGATTATTAACCAAGGTATTTTAACTGCATTAAATCCTAAAAATTTAGGTGGATTAGCAGAATTCCCGTTGAAAGAAACATTGGCGCAATTAACCAATAAACCTATCTTTCTGTTAAATGATGTACAAGCAGCAGTTTGTGCAGAATATCAACACGAAGATCCGGAAGAAATTCAGAATTTTGTCTTTATCACAGTTTCTACAGGGGTTGGTGGAGGCATTATTCAACATGGACAGTTGCTCTGTGAACCTCACGGTATCGCAGGGCATTTAGGACATACGTTAGCCGATCCGAATGGACCGATTTGTGGTTGTGGGCGACCTGGTTGTGTCGAGGCAATTGCATCAGGACGAGCGATTGAAGCCGCAGCCGCAAACTGGGAAGCACCTTGTTCAGCGAAAGAAGTCTTTGAACGCTTCCGTCAGCAAGAATTACAAGCGGTTCAATTAGTTGAAAGATCTGCAAAAGCGATCGCAAATTTAATTGCGGATTTAAAAATAGGTTTAGATACACAAAAAATCGTTATCGGTGGAAGTGTTGGATTAGCAGAAGGCTATTTGTCTTTGGTGGAAAAATTCATGCAAGCCTTACCGTCTATTTACCATTGCCCTATTGTGAAAGCGCGTTATGCCGGCGATGCCGGTTTAATTGGCGCGGCGAAATGGGCAGAAATGAATCAATAGTTTTAAACATTAGGGGATATTTTATGAAAAACTTAACTGGTATTTTTAGCGCATTACTCGTCTCATTTAACGAAGATGGTACGATCAATGAAAAAGGATTACGCCAAATTATTCGTCACAATATAGATAAAATGAAAGTGGATGGATTATATGTGGGCGGTTCTACGGGCGAAAACTTTATGCTTTCTACGGAGGAGAAAAAAGAGATCTTCCGTATCGCTAAAGAGGAAGCTAAAGATCAAGTAGCCTTAATTGCTCAAGTGGGCAGTGTTAATTTAAAAGAAGCGGTTGAATTAGGCAAATATGCAACCGAATTAGGCTATGACAGTTTATCTGCGGTCACACCGTTTTACTATAAATTCAGTTTTGCTGAAATTAAACATTACTACGACACCATCATTGCGGAGACTGGCAACAATATGATCGTGTACTCTATCCCATTCCTAACAGGGGTAAATATGGGCATAGAACAATTTGGCGAACTTTACCAAAATCCTAAAGTTATTGGCGTTAAATTTACCGCTGGAGATTTCTATTTACTAGAACGTCTGAAAAAAGCCTATCCAAATCATCTCATTTGGGCTGGATTTGATGAAATGATGTTACCGGCGGTTTCATTAGGCGTTGATGGTGCGATTGGTTCTACCTTTAACGTGAATGGCATACGCGCTAGACAAATTTTTGATTTAACCAGAGCTGGAAAATTGAATGAAGCTCTCGCACTTCAACATGAAACGAATGACTTAATTGAAGGTGTTTTAGCAAATGGGTTATACCTTACCTTAAAAGAACTATTGAAGTTAGAAGGTATTGAGGCTGGGTATTGTCGAGAGCCAATGACGGCAAAATTAACAGACAAACAAATTGAAGTGGCTAAACATTTAAAAGCGACATATTTATAATTTTCAGGAGGAAAATCAAATGCGTTTAATTCCCTTAGATACGGCAGAAGATGTTGCGGTATGGTCTGCTCGTTATATCGCAGATCGTATTAACCATTTTCAACCAACTGAACAAAATCCTTTTGTACTGGGCTTGCCAACAGGGGGAACGCCACTCAAAACATATCAAGAACTGATTAAACTTTATCAAGCCGGAGAAGTAAGTTTTAAATATGTGGTGACGTTCAATATGGATGAATATGTAGGGCTTCCACCTGAACATCCGGAAAGTTACCACGCATTTATGCATAAACATTTTTTCGATCATATTGATATTCAACCCAAAAATATCAATTTACTGAATGGCATGGCAGAAGATGTTAATGCAGAATGTGAACGTTATGAGGAAAAAATCCGTCACTATGGCAAAATCCATTTGTTTATGGGCGGCGTGGGGGTAGATGGACATATAGCCTTTAATGAACCAGCCTCTTCGCTTTCTTCTCGCACACGGATCAAAACCCTAACCGAAGATACGCTCATTGCAAATTCGCGTTTTTTTGATAATGATGTGAATAAGGTACCCAAATTTGCCTTAACGATTGGAGTTGGAACATTGTTAGATGCGGAAGAAGTGATGATTCTCGTAACCGGCTACAATAAGGCCTTAGCGTTACAGGCTTGTGTAGAGGGCGCAGTAAATCATTTTTGGACAGTCTCAGCTTTGCAACTACATAAACGTGCCATTGTGGTTTGTGATGAGCCGGCAACTCAAGAACTTAAAGTAAAAACCGTGAAATACTTTAAACAACTGGAGAAAAACGTAGCGAGATAGCGTATTATTGCGGTATTGATATGTTCTTGCTGAGATAACGGCAAGTTTTCTGGAGAATTAAGATGAAATATGCATTAACGAATTGTGTTATTTACACAGGCTTTGATGTGCTTTATCAGCATGCGGTAATTGTTGAACATGACAAAATAGAAGCGGTCGTTTTTGAGAAAGATTTACCTAAAGATCTTCCGATTGTTGATTTACAAGGCGCAAATCTAACCGCTGGCTTTATTGACTTGCAACTTAACGGTTGTGGGGGCGTAATGTTCAATGAAGAAACAACCGTCAAAACGCTGGAGATTATGCAGGAAACCAATTTGAAATCCGGCACAACGAGTTTCTTACCAACATTTATTACTGCGCCTGATGAAGGCATGAAGCAAGCGATTAATGTCATGCGTGATTATCTTGAGAAGCACGATAATCAAGCATTAGGCTTACACTTGGAAGGTCCTTATTTAAGCATTGCGAAAAAAGGGGTTCATAGACCAGAATATATCCGTGAAGCAAACTATGACATGGTGGCATATTTATGCCGAAATGCAGATGTGATTAAGAAAATCACGTTGGCAGCCGAAAATCCAACAGCGAAACATATTGAACGCTTTGTTCATGCTGGTATTGTCATTTCTATCGGGCATTCTAATGCCGATTATCAAACAGCTAAGCAAGCCTTTAAACAAGGTGCAACCTTTGCAACGCACTTACATAATGCTATGTCGCCCATTAGTTCAGGGCGAGAAATGGGCGTTGTTGGTGCCGTGTTGGATAGTGGTGATGTTTATGCCGGCATTATCGTTGATGGCTTACATGTGACTTATGGTAATATCAACATTGCCAAACGAGTAAAAGGCGATAAGCTCTGTATTGTAACCGATGCAGTGGCGGCAGCTGGTTCAGATATCGAACAATTCCAATTTGTCGGGAAAACCGTTTATGTGCGAGATGGTAAATGTTTTGATGAAAAAGGAACATTAGGTGGCGCTGCTATTACCATGATAGAGTCGATTCGAAATGCGGTTATTGAAGTGGGGATTCCACTTGATGAAACATTAAGAATGTGTAATCTTTATCCAGCCAGAGCAATTGGGGTTGAGGAAAAACTTGGTTCGATTGAAGTAGGTAAAATCGCTAATCTAACGGCATTCAATGCACAATTTAAAGTGATTGGTACAGCGGTTAATGGAAAATGGAAAGCTAATGCTTAAAAACAAAATCTGCACCGAAAGGGTGCAGATTTTTATCGGAATCTCGTTTGAGTAAAGTATTGCTTATCTTCCCAGCGTAACATGGTGAGATGATTCCCCCATGCGCAGCCTGTATCTAATGCATAAATGTTAGGGCGTGTTGATTTCCCCATAAGGCTTGCCCAGTGTCCAAAAATAATGTTCTCTTGTGCAAAAAGAGGATTATCTAATTCAAACCAAGCTTTTAGCTCAGAAGGCGCTTCTTCAATAGGTAATTTACACGCAAAATCTAACTGCTTGTCGGTATAACAAAAACGCATGCGGGTAAAAACATTAACGATATAACGCCAACGTTCAATACCGGTAAGTTGCTCATCCCAGTGGTTAGGCGTATTTTCATACATTTGAGCAATATAATCCGCATAATGGTCGCTTCTTAAAACTTGCTCGGCTTCTTTAGCGCAACGAAAGGTGGTTTGAAGATCCCACTCCGGACTAATGCCAGCATGAACCAGAACAAAGCCATGCTGAGGATGTTGGATAGCAAGCGGTTGATTTCGAAGCCAGTTTTGCAATTCTTCACGATCTTCGGCAGTAAAAATACTATCAACATGATCGGACGGCTTAACTTTTTTAATCCCTAGTAGGGTAGAGAGTAGATGTAAGTCATGATTACCGAGAACCGTTTGCGCTTTATTTCCAAGCGATTTAACAAAACGAAGACAAGCCAGTGAGTCTTCGCCTCGTGCAACAAGGTCGCCGGTTAGCCAAAGTTCATCATTTTGTGGATTAAAAGAAACTTGAGCGAGCAAGGCTTGTAACTCTTTGAAACAGCCGTGCAAATCGCCAACAATGTAAGTTGCCATTTTTATTCCTTTTGTTTTTGTTCCTGTCTTCTCTTTTTAAAGAATGCACTGATTTTTTGACTACATTCATCACGCATTACTCCGCCACGAATTTGTAAAAAATGGTTCATTTTGTAGTCTTCAAAAAGATGAAAGCGTGAGCCAATTGCCCCTGTTTTGTAATCCGATGCTCCAAAAACTAAACGCCCGATACGGCTATGTAAAATTGCACCGGCACACATTGTACAAGGCTCTAAAGTCACATAAAGTGTTGTGTCTAAAAGGCGGTAGTTTTGCAATTGTTCTCCAGCCATTCGGATTGCTTGAATTTCTGCGTGAGCAGTGGAATCAGAAAGGATAATCGAACGATTCCAACCTTCACCAAGTATTTTCCCGTTTTTATCAATCAAAACAGCACCAACGGGAATTTCACCTTCTTGTTCTGCTTTATCCGCAAGGGATAAGGCATATTGCATAAAGTAAAAATCCTGCTCCGTTAAGGTTAAATCGCAATGGGATTGGGTGGGTTGAATGAACATAGTTTTTCACTAGTCTTATTGATATAATGTAACAATATAAAATAATTTGTAGGGGCTAATTACATTAGCCCCGAAACATTGCGAGAATATCAGGGCGAATGTAATTCGCCCCTACACATATCACAATATGATTTACTAGATAAATGATTATCGGCGACCACGCTCATTAAAACGTTTTTCTTTAAATCCGCCTTCTTTACGATCTTTAAAGCCTCGTTCATCACGGCGACCATCTCTGCCACCACGTCCTTTACCTCGTCCCCCTTTATCTTCGTAAGGGTTCGCATTTGTTGCACCGCCTGCAGGACCTAAGAAAGACATTTGCATAGGCTTACTTAATACTCGGGCTTTTTGCGCAAAGTGTTGTACTAAGTGTTTTGGCATACCTTGCGGTAATTCAATGGTTGAGTATTTATCGTGTAACTTGATGTGTCCGATATAACGGCTGTTAATATCACCCTCGTTGGCAATTGCTCCAACAATGTGACGCACTTCAACACCGTCTTCACGACCTAGTTCGATACGATAGAGATCCATTGCTACACCATTGTTATCACGGTGCTCACGACCGTTACCACGGCGTTCCGCAGAGCGTGGGTTTTCACGACCTTTACCACGTTCACCACGAGCAGCTTTGATAACCGGATCTGGCGGAAGAATAAGTTTTTGTTTTTCTTGAAGTAGCATCATCATTGCCGCCGCAAGTTCCTCGTGATCTTGATCAGCAGTAAATAAATCTTCTAACAGTTCACGATATTTTTCTAAATCGTGATGTTCAAGTTGTTTTTCGATACGTGCTTTGAATTTAGCACGGCGTTTTTCCATTAAGATTTCGTGATTTGGAATAGCCACTTCATCAATTGGTTTTTTGATGAGATGTTCAATGTTACGAAGTAAGCGGCGTTCACGTGGTTCAACAAATAATAATGCACGACCAGAACGTCCGGCACGACCGGTACGACCGATACGGTGAACATAAGATTCTGCATCTAATGGAATATCATAGTTCACAACAAGGCTAATACGATCAATATCAATACCACGTGCTGCCACATCCGTTGCGACAATAATATCTAAACGACCTGATTTGAGTTTATCTAACGCTTGTTCACGAGATTGCTGTGTCATATCGCCATTGAGTGCTGCCGCACGGTAGCCATTACGTTCACAAAGTTCCGCAATATCAATAGTTCCGGTTTTAGTACGGGTAAAGATAATTGCCGCATCAAAATCTTCTACTTCTAAGAAACGTAGAAGCGCATCATTTTTACGGAAGCCATTAACTAACCAGTAGCTTTGGGCAATATCCGGTGCAGAACGTTGGGACGCTTGAATTTTTACCTCTTGCGGATCTTTCATAAAACGCTTGGTAATACGGCGAATTGGCTCTGGCATTGTGGCAGAGAAAAGTGCCGTTTGGTGATCTTCAGGTAATTCAGCCATTACCGTTTCTACGTCTTCAATAAATCCCATACGTAGCATTTCATCTGCTTCATCAAGTACGATGGCTTTAAGTGCCGATAGATCAAGTGTACCACGGCGAATATGGTCGAGAATACGCCCTGGTGTTCCCACCACAACTTGTGCGCCATTTTTTAATGCACGGATTTGAATATCGTAACGCTGACCTCCGTAAATGGTAACGGTACGAATACCACGCATGTTTTTGGTAAATTGCTCACATGCATCTGCGACTTGAATCGCTAATTCACGAGTGGGCGCCATAACCAACATTTGAGGATGGCGTTGTTCAGGATCAATTTGCGCAAGAATAGGCAGAGAAAATGCCGCTGTTTTACCACTTCCTGTTTGTGCCATTCCTAATACATCACGACCATTTAAGAGGTGTGGAATACAAGCCTGCTGGATAGGTGAAGGGGTAACAAATCCCATCTCATTTACAGCGTCAAGGATAGATTGTGGTAAGCCTAAGTCGGCAAAAGTTAAATTTGTTTCAGTCATAAAATTCCAAAAAGGGTTGTTTTAGATAATGCTTTTCCATAACTTAATCCCCTCTTTGCTAAAGAGGAAGAGAATTAATGGATATTGGCATTTCACTAAAAATAAAAATTATATTGTTGAGCTTTTTAGGTAAGAAAAATATATAGAAAGCAAATCAATGCTTTATTAACCTGTTACAGTAAGCGGTTAGATTTGTAAAATTTTTTGCAAAAATGACCGCTTTAATCGTCCTAATTATTCCCCAACAACAGTGGGAGTTCGAATTCCGTTTAAACTTTCGTTATTACGAAGTTGTGAGAGTTCGAACAGGGCAAAACGATACTCAACAAAGTTAAACACTTGATTTGCAAGAGCAAGACGGAAAAGGCTAATTGCCTCATCTTTTTGATTCGATTTGAGTTTTTGTTTTGCTAGATAAAAATAAGTTTCGGTTAAAATTTCGGCATAAGTGGCAGTGTTAGGCTGCGCTTGTGCTTCAATTTTTGCCCTAAGTTGTTTCAATGACAGTTCACCTAGAAAGTAACGAACAATATTTACACCCCAAAATTCTTGAGAGAGTAGTTTTGAACGTTCAATCAGGTTGTTTTTCGCTTCTTGCGGTTTAATTTCCAATTCATTGAAATAAAGCCATAATGCTCGATATGGGTCGGATTTATCTTCATTATAAAAATGGAGAAAATCACGTTCTGCCTCAGAATAACGACCGCTATAATAAAATGCCAAACCACGATTAAGATAGGTGTAAGCATATTGCGGATCGAGTTCTAATACGGCATTAAAAGCATCAACTGAGCTATCATAGTCATCTTCAAGCAAAAGATATAAACCTATGTAATTATAGGCGGCTACCATTTTGGGATTTAACGAAATAGCTTGATTGAAATCATAACGGGCTAAAGACCATAATCCTAAACTATCGTATAAAACGCCTCGTTCAAAATAAAGATCTGCCATTTCCAAATCAGATAATTTTGCCTCTTGCAATACCTGTGTTAGGCGTACCACCATAACTTCTTGTTCAAAACGAAGTTGAGGATTTAATTCAGCCAGTGCAAGTTTATCTGTTGAAATCATTTCCGATATATTACGATTACTAATACAACCGGTTAGAAAAAAAGCCGATAAAAAGCAGAGTAATAAAAATCGAAAAACTTTAGTCTGTTGTAACATTAGTAAACAGCCCTACGAAAGAAAAGAAATCAACCTCTTTTTCAAGAGGTTGATAAGCATAAATTAGATTTCAGCTTGTTCTTCTTGAATTTGAGCTTCTTCAGTTGTCTCTGTGGCTTCGTTATTTAAGTCTTTCATCGTTAAGCGGATACGACCTTGACGATCGATTTCTACCACTTTCACCTGAACTTCTTGACCAACAGATAAATAATCTGCAACACGTTCTACACGAGCTTCAGTGATTTGAGAAATATGCACTAAGCCTTCTTTACCACCAAGGATAGACACGAATGCACCGAAATCAACCACACGAGTTACTTTACCTTTGTAGATCGCATTCACTTCGACTTCTGCAACGATCTCTTCGATACGTTCCATCACACGTTTTGCGGCGTTGTTGTCTGTTGCCGCAATTTTCACTGTGCCGTCATCATCAATGTCGATTGATGTGCCGGTTTCTTCGGTTAATGCACGAATTGTCGCACCACCTTTACCGATCACATCTTTGATTTTCTTCGGATCGATCTTCATTGTATGAATACGAGGTGCGAAGTCAGAAATTTCTGAACGTGGTGCAGGGATCGCTTGTTCCATCACGCCTAAAATGTGCATACGTGCACCTTTTGCTTGATTTAATGCGATACGCATAATTTCAGAGGTGATCCCTTCAATTTTGATGTCCATTTGTAATGCAGTTACACCTTCACGAGTACCTGCCACTTTAAAGTCCATATCGCCTAAGTGGTCTTCATCACCTAAGATGTCTGAAAGTACCACAAATTTCTCTTCTTCTTTCACTAAGCCCATTGCAATACCCGCAACAGCTGCTTTGATTGGCACACCGGCATCCATTAACGCAAGAGAAGCACCACATACAGAAGCCATTGATGAAGAACCGTTTGACTCGGTAATTTCAGAAACCACACGCACAACATACGGGAACTCTTCTGCCGTTGGCATTACTGCTAACACGCCACGTTTCGCTAAACGACCGTGACCGATTTCACGACGTTTCGGCGAACCGATACGACCTGTTTCACCTACTGAATATGGAGGGAAGTTGTAGTGGAATAAGAAGCGATCTGATTTTTCGCCTGTTAATTCGTCAATGATTTGTGCATCACGCTCTGTACCTAATGTCGCAACCGCTAATGCTTGTGTTTCACCACGAGTAAACAACGCTGAACCGTGCGTACGAGGTAAAACGCCAGTACAAATATCTAATGCACGCACGGTATCCACGGTACGACCGTCAATGCGTGGTTCGCCTGCGATAATACGGCTACGCACGATTTGGCTTTCTAATGCGGTAATAATATCTACAATCTTACCGCTTGAAATGGTTTCATCTTCTGCAGTTAATTGAGCGATAACGTCCGCTTTGATTGCGTCAATTTGTTCATAACGTGCTTGTTTTTCAGTGATACGGTAAGCATCGCCAAGACGAACTTCTGCTAATGCTTTAACTTTATTGATTAAATCCGTATTTGGCTCTGGAGCAACCCAGTCCCAACGTGGTTTGCCTGCTTCTTTCACAAATTCTTTGATGTTTTCAATCACCACTTGTTGCTGTTCGTGACCAAACACCACTGCTGCTAACATCTGTTCTTCAGTTAAAATATCTGCTTCAGATTCAACCATTAATACCGCTTTGTCTGTACCAGCCACTACTAAATCTAAACGGCTTAAACGTTGTTCTGATGTAGTTGGGTTAAGCACAAATTGGTTATCAATAAAACCAACACGAGCCGCACCGATTGGGCCGTTGAAAGGCACACCAGATAGAGATAATGCAGCTGACGCACCGATCATCGCCACTAAATCTGGGCTGATTTGTGGATTAACAGAAACCACTGTTGCAATCACTTGAATTTCGTTGAAGAAACCTTCAGGGAAAAGTGGACGAACTGGACGGTCAATTAAACGCGCGATTAAGGTTTCGCCTTCAGATGGACGACCTTCACGTTTGAAGAAACCACCCGGAATACGACCTGCAGCGTAAGTACGCTCTTGATAATCTACAGTTAATGGAAAGAAGTCTTGACCTTCATTCACCTCTTTTTTTGCTACCACAGTAACAAAAACGGTAGTGTCGTCCATACTTGCCATTACTGCTGCCGTTGCTTGACGAGCAATAGCCCCTGTTTCTAAAGTTACGGTATGCTGACCGTATTTAAATTGTTTGACGATTGGAGTCATTTTGAATGTTCCTTTTAAATTTTTGGATTTTATTGTTGTTTTATTTCCTAAAAATTGCGACTAGCAAAAATGATCTTACTTGGAAAGATGACTTTTGATAGCCGCCTCTACAAATCTGAAATAAAACGAACGTATTATACAGACTTTTTTATACAAAATCGCCAACTATTTTACCATTTACAAAAAAACGTAAAACCTTTCATAAAAAGAACCGCTTGTATTTTCAAATGGACAAATATCCACAGATCATAGAAAATATATTTCAAATTGAAGGAATAAAGAGAATATGAGTAACGAAATCATCAATTATGAAGGCGTTGAGCAGATGCCTATTAAGCGTTTTACTGAAGATGCTTATTTAAATTATTCAATGTACGTTATTATGGATCGTGCGTTGCCATTTATCGGCGATGGGTTAAAACCGGTACAACGCCGTATTATTTATGCGATGTCGGAATTAGGCTTAAATGCAACGGCAAAGTATGCCAAGGCGGCACGAACTGTCGGTGATGTATTAGGTAAATTCCACCCACACGGCGATTCTGCCTGCTATGGCGCAATGGTCGGTATGGCACAAGATTTTACTTTCCGTTATCCGCTGATTGATGGTCAAGGTAACTGGGGTAGTTTAGAAGATGATGCCGCAGCTTATCGTTATACAGAAGCAAGATTAACCAAAATCGCAGCAATTTTGCTTTCTGAATTAGACCAAGGCACAGTTGATTTCAAACCAAATTTTGATGGTTCCAAAGTAGAGCCGGTGACTTTTCCTTCTCGTTTACCGCATATTTTATTGAATGGCTCAACAGGGATTGCAGTTGGTATGGCAACGGATATTCCGCCACATAATATCAATGAAATAGCAGAAGCAAGTGTGATGTTATTGGAAAATCCAAAAGCGACATTGAGCGATTTATTAACGGTTGTTCAAGGCCCTGATTACCCAACAGAAGCTGAAATTATTACACCGAAAAGCGATATTGCCAAAATATATGAGCAGGGGCGAGGCTCAATCAGAATGCGAGCGGTTTGGAGCAAAGAAGATGGTGAAATTGTCATTCAAGCCTTACCGCATCAGGCTTCGCCATCTAAAATTATTGCGCAAATCGCCGATCAAATGCGTAACAAAAAATTACCAATGGTTGATGATATTCGAGATGAGTCGGATCATGAAAACCCAATTCGTATCGTGATTGTGCCACGCTCTAACCGTATTGACTTTGATGCTTTAATGGATCATCTGTTTGCAACCACAGATCTCGAAAAAAGCTACCGTGTTAATATGAATATGATTGGTTTGGACGGTAAACCGGCAGTTAAAAACTTACATGACATTTTAACTGAATGGCTCTCTTTCCGCCGCTCAACCGTTACTCGCCGTTTGAATGACAAATTAGATAAAATTTTAAACCGCTTGCATATTTTAGACGGTTTAATGATCGCCTTTCTCAACATTGACGAAGTGATCAGTATTATCCGAAATGAAGATGAGCCGAAAGCCGTGTTAATGGCACGTTTCAATTTAAGCGATATTCAAGCGGAAGCTATTTTAAATCTACGTTTGCGTCATTTAGCAAAATTAGAAGAACACGAACTACAAGCGGAGAAAAATCAGCTGGAAAGTGAGCGTGATGAACTGCGTCTAATTTTAGGTTCAGAACGCCGTTTGAACACATTAATCAAAAAAGAAATTCAGGCAGATGCGAAAACATTTGCTGATCCTCGCCGTTCTCCACTTGTGGAGCGAGCTGAAGCGAAAGCGATTTCAGAAAGTGATTTAACCCCAACAGAAGATGTTACCGTTATTCTTTCTGAGAAAGGTTGGGTAAGATGTGCGAAAGGACACGACATTGATGTAGAAGGTTTAAGCTACCGTGCCGGAGATGGTTATTTAGCACACGCAAGGGGGCGCAGTAATCAACCGGTCGTTTTCTTAGATAGCACTGGGCGAGCCTATGCACTTGATCCGACTTCTTTGCCTTCAGCCCGTTCACAAGGCGAACCGCTTACCGGTAAAATTACCTTACCGGAAGGCGCAATCGTTGAGCAGGTGTTGATGGCAGCGCCTGAAACAAAAGTGCTGATGGCTTCAGATTCCGGCTATGGATTTATCTGTACTTTTGATGACTTAGTTTCTCGAAATAAAGCCGGTAAAGCGGTGATTTCTTTAACCGAAAATGCAAAAGTGCTTGCGCCACAACTTATTGATAATGAAGAAGATGTTTCATTGGTTGCAATGAGCAGCGCAGGTAGAATGTTGGTTTTCCCTATTGCCGAACTACCGATCTTATCTAAAGGGAAGGGGAATAAAATCATCAATATTTCGGCACAAGCTGCCAAAGAACGTCGTGAATTATTGGCTCGCTTGTTATTGATTAAAGCTAATCAATCATTAGTCTTTGTTTCGGGGAAACGGAAAATCACGTTAAAACCGAGTGATATTGATAATTATCGTGGCGAAAGAGCAAGAAAAGGCTCACAACTCGTTCGAGGCTTAAGTATTAATTCTACGGTTGAAATCGTAGATTAAACTTTCCACTTTTAAGCGGTTGTTTTTGCGTTGATTTTTGCAAAAGATCAATCAAAAACAACCGCTTGCTTTTCTGATTTCTATTTTGTTCGGTTTACTGTACAATAAACGTCATTTTTTAGAATTAAATTACACGAAGCCCTCTTTTATGATGCAACAAGAATTGGCACAAACTATCCCCGAGCTTATTACTTGGACGAAAGAGCGAGAATTTTCTCTTTCTCTTCCTCCCGAACGCCTTGCCTTCTTACTCGCTATTTCTATTTATAATAATGAACAAATTGACGGCGAATTGTTGGAAAGCGATCTAATTGATATTTTTCGCTATGTTTCACAAGTTTTTGAACAATCTGAAGCAACGCTGATTCAGCGAGCCAACAATGCGATTAATGATCTCGTTAAGCAGCGTTTTTTGAACCGTTTTTCCAGTGAATTTACGGAAGGTTTATCCATTTATCGTGTAACACCGCTTGGCGTTGGTGTGGCTGATTATTATGTTCGTCAGAGAGAATTTTCAACCTTAAGACTTTCTATTCAGCTTTCCATTGTTGCCGATGAAATTCAGCGAGCTTCAGTCGCAGCAGAAGAAGGCGGTGATGAACGTTTTTGGCGTAATAATGTATTTGCACCGTTAAAATATTCTGTGGCGGAAATTTTTGACAGTATTGATCTTTCGCAACGAATGATGGACGAAAATCAACATCAAATTCGTGAACAAATTGCAACTTTGTTAAGCCAAAACTGGCACGAAGCAATTATGAGCTGTGAGCGTTTATTAGATGAAACCTCAGGCAATTTGCGTGAGTTACAAGATACACTCAACGCTGCAGGCGATAAATTACAAGCGCAACTTCTGCGAATTCAAAGCTGTTTAATTGGTCGCCACGATTTAGATTTTATCGACCAGTTGGTCGTCAATTTGCAGAATAAACTGGATCGTATTATTAGCTGGGGGCAGCAGGCAATCGATCTCTGGATCGGCTATGACCGCCACGTCCATAAATTTATCCGTACCGCAATTGATATGGATAAAAATCGTGTTTTTGGGCAACGTTTACGCCAATCTATTCAAGACTATTTTGAGTCGCCGTGGTTGCTTTATACGGCAAAAGCAGAAAGTTTACTTGACTTGCGTGATGATGAAAGCGAGTTAAATGAAGCGGAAGCCGTTGGTGAATTACCGCATGAGTTGGAATATGAATCTATGACTGATGTCCAAGAGCAAATCATTGCTATTATGCAAGCACACTTGGCGCCTTTCCGCGAGCAGAATAAACCGATTGACCTTGGTGCAATTTTACGTGAACAGTTGGCTTTATATCCGCAATCACGTCATTTTGATATAGCTAGAATTATTGTAGATCAAGCGGTCAAATTGGGGATGGCAAGTTCAGATAATCACGCCATTTACCCTGAGTGGCAATCTATTAACGATTACGGAGCTGAAGTACAAGCGAATGTGATTGACCAGTTTAATAGGTAGTTGAGGTTAGTAAGGTATTACTGGCTAAAGGAAATAATATGATTGATTATTTAAAGCTACAGAATGTGGGTATAAAAGATCTCTTAGAATTAAATATTGCTTCTCGTTTGAATGTTTTAACTGGAGATAATGGCTTAGGTAAAAGTTTTCTGTTAGACATTCTTTGGTTTGTGCTTTCGGGGCATTTTCCCCAAGAGATAAATCGTAGTATTCAGAGTGGTTATGTGGCTAAGCCATTAAATATTTCCGAGCGTGCATTTATTTCTGTTCAAGATACCAAAGGACAAACTGAAATATATTCATACAAATCAGAAGAGTATTGGTCTAGACATTTGGATATTGATGATATGTCTAGAGCTAAAGCGGAATTTTCTGATATTGCAATTTATGTAATGGCGGATGGTAGCTATGCATTGTGGGATAGAAATTTGAATAATTTCGCTAAACATAATGGAATGCTTCGTTATGATGGCTCATTTACTCGTAATAGACAATTGGCTTTTGTTTATACCCAAGAAGAAATTTGGCAAGGAGTAAATGACAAAGAAAATAATCAGTTTTTTAACGGGCTATTACAAGACTGGCAAATTTGGCAAACAGGAAAGACGAAAGAGTTTGAACAATTAAAATCAGTATTAGCCATTCTTTCGGCTACTAATGAAGAATTAGAAATAGGGGAATTAAAACCTTTTAGTTTGGGCGATTCTCGACTTTATCCAACTATTAAAATGCCGTATGGCAGAGAAATACTTTTGCCACACTGTTCATCAGCCATAAAACGAATGGTTACTTTAGCTTATTTCCTTGTGTATGCTTGGAAAAGGCATAGTGAGAGCAGTGAATTATTAGGGAAAACGCCTGCTAAGTCTTTAACCTTTTTAGTCGATGAAGTAGAAGCACACCTTCACCCTAAATGGCAGAGAAAAGTTGTCCCCTCTCTATTAAATGTTATAAAAAGTTTGTCTAAAGAGATTGATGTTCAATTAGTTATTGCTACACATTCCCCATTGGTAATGGCTTCATTAGAGCCTATTTTTAATGAGAAACAAGATAAATGGATTGATTTTGATTTGAACAATGAAGGGAGTATTGAAGTCTCAGAAAGAGTGTTTGATAAACAAGGTACGGTTGAAAATTGGTTAGAAAGTGAGGCTTTTAATTTACCAAGTAGTCGAGCCCCTGAATATGAAGATTTAATTAATCAGGCGAATACATTAATGCTAAATCCAAAAGCCAGTATTGATGAAATTAATCATTTAAGAGTTGAGTTAGTACAAGCGTTAGATGAACGAGATGAGTTTTGGACACCTTGGCTGATTTATTGTCAAAAGAGAGGGGTATTATGATCCCTATATCATTGCAACCCGAACCTGATAACTTCGATAGGAATGTTCGTCAAAAAGGCGCTAAATGGCTTCAGGAAAATACTATATTTTCAGAACTTCCTTCTTATTGGCAAAAATGCTTAGATGACTTATATATCGCATACGATGGTGTTTGTGCTTATTATGCGATAAAAGTAGATGAAATTAGTGGATACCGTACGGTAGATCATTTTAAGCCTAAGGCTAAATATCCTCATTTGGCTTATGAATGGGATAACTATCGCTTTGCTTGTGGCAGTGCAAATAGTAAAAAACGTGATTTTGAAGATGTGTTAGATCCTTTTAGTTTGCCAGATAATCTCTTTTACATTCATTTTGGCACGGGAGAGGTGCTAATTAATCCTCAGATGGATAATGAAATCACTCAAAATGCGGAAAGAACAATAAATAGGTTATCTTTGAACGATAATAGGCTTAAAAACAGACGAAAAAAGGATTTTTTACGTTATTATCAAGAAAAAAGTATATCTTTAGATGAATTAAAGCAACAAAATCCTTTTGTTTGGGCTGAAATTCTTAGACAGGATTTAGTAAGAAACGATTAATACAGTATAGAGAACGACAATGACAAACACCCAAGAACTTATCTCAACCAAATTGGCTGAAGCGATTGCTAATCCGATTTTTCCGCAACTTGACAGTCAATTAAGAGCAGGGCGACATATTAGTTTAGAAGCCCTTGATGAACACGCTTTTTTGATGGATTACCAAAGCGAGCTTGAGCAGTTTTATCGCCGTTATCACGTTGAGCTTATTCGTGCGCCGGAAGGCTTTTTTTACCTTCGCCCTAAAGCAACAACTTTGATTGCTCGTTCAGCGATGTCTGAAATGGAAATGTTAGTGGGAAAAGTACTTTGTTATCTCTATTTAAGTCCAGAACGTTTGGCACAACAAGGTATTTTTAGCCAAGATGATGCTTATGAAGAGCTTTTAAATTTAGCCGATGAAACAAAACTTCTCAAAGCGGTAAATCCACGTTCAACCGGTTCGGATTTAGACAAAGCGAAGCTAGCTGAGAAAGTAGGTGGGGCATTACGCCGTTTAGGTCGTTTGGGAATGATTGCTCGTGTTGGCGATCAAAACAGCAAAAAATTTGTGATTTCGGAGTCAGTATTCCGTTTTGGGGCTGATGTGAGAGCAGGGGACGATCCTCGTGAAGCTCAACTTCGTTTAATCCGTGATGGTGAGGCGACAAACCCTACTGCTATTAAAGAACAAGCGGTCAGTTTTGACGAAGAATTTGCAAATGAAGAAGAATTGAATGGTGAGGAAGAGTAGATGTGTACCTTAATGCAAAAAGATGTCTTGATCGAGTTAATCGCAACGGCACAGGCAGATTTGAGTAAACGTTTGGAATTGCCTTTAAATGATGACCAAATTTATTTAAGCCGATTGAGAAGTGAAATTTATCGTTCAGAACCAGATGCACTCGATTTTCAACTGCTTTCAACGCAGGTAAAGCAAATTAGCGATAAATATCATTCTTTGCCGTTGATCTAGGGCGATCTTATGCAAGATTATGATGTTAATGCAGATGTCGAAAGTAAGTTTGCCAAAATTTGGGCAAATTTAATGGCAGAAAATCACATTACGTCCCAGAAAGAACCTATTGCTATTCTTCTAGGTGGGCAACCAGGTGCCGGTAAATCTTTTGGTACGCTTGAAATGAGTAAGCGGTTAAATTTTGATTTATTGATTATCAATGGAGATGAATTTCGCCCCTATCATCAGCAATATCACGAAATTTACCAAAAATATGGAAAAGAAGCGGCAAAATATACGGCTGAATTTACTGGGAAAATGGTACAGCGTATTCGCAATGAGGCGATTAAGCACCGTTTTAATGTGTTAATTGAAGGCACTTTTCGTACCGCCGATATTCCATTAAATGAACTGAATTTATTTAAGCAGCAAGGCTATAAAACTGCCGTGTTGATTTGTACTTGCCCAAAAGAGGTCAGTTGGCTAAGTACATTAAAGCGAGCAGAAGAACAACAACGTAGCGGTATTCAGCCTCGGTATGTACCAAGAGAGCATTTTGATGTTGTCGTTGCACAGCTTGCTTTAAATGCGGAACGAGTTTTAAGAGAAGGAAAGCCTGATTATTTTGAAGTTTATTCTCGAACGTCAAAACTCTTTGATCTTAATACGACATCAATTACGCAACTTGCGACCATTATTAATACAGAATTAAATCGAACAGAGGAAAAATCCTGATGCAAAACACGGATTTCACATTGCAAAATAATGAACAAATTTCCCCGGCTGTTATCCGAAATGAACGCCAAGATACTGTTGTGCGTGGCAAATTCCGTTCCCTAACCTTAATTAACTGGAACGGTTTTTTTGCTCGAACCTTTGACTTGGACGAACTGGTTACCACTCTTTCAGGCGGTAACGGGGCGGGTAAATCGACTACGATGGCTGGGTTTGTGACGGCGTTAATCCCTGATCTTACCTTACTTAACTTCCGTAATACAACCGAAGCAGGTTCAACTTCCAGCTCTCGTGATAAAGGTTTATACGGTAAATTGAAAGCAGGCGTTTGTTATTCCGTATTAGAAAGTATTAACTCTCGTGGGCAACGTGTTTTAACTGGGGTTCGTTTGCAACAGGTTGCTGGGCGTGATAAAAAAGTCGATATTCGTTCGTTCTCTTTACAGAATGTAGCTTCAAACCAGTCTGTTATTAGTGTTTTTACCGAGCAAGTAGGTGAAAAAGCACGTGTATTAGCATTGAATGAACTTAAAGATAAATTTGAACAAAGTGAAGTTCAATTTAAGCAATATCATTCAATTACAGATTATCATAGCTTTATGTTTGACTTAGGTGTTATTCCTAAGCGTTTACGTTCATCGGGCGACCGTAGCAAATTTTATAAATTGATTGAGGCTTCTCTTTACGGTGGTATTTCAAGCGTTATTACCAAATCATTACGTGATTATCTTCTACCTGAAAATACGGGCGTTCGCCAAGCGTTCCAAGATATGGAATCGGCGTTACGTGAAAACCGTATGACTCTTGAGGCGATCAAGGTAACTCAATCTGATCGTGATATGTTCAAGCGTTTGATCACAGAATCGACTAACTATGTTTCTGCGGATTATATGCGCCATGCGAATGAACGTAGAGGTAATGTGCAAGCTGCGCTTGAGCAACGTCAAGCTTGGTATAGCTCAAAATCCAAACTAGAACTTGAACAACAACGTTTAGTGGAGTTTAGTCGAGAAGTCGCTGAAATTTCTGAATCAGAGCACGGGTTAGAGGCTGAATATAATTCGGCGAACGATCATTTAAATTTAGTGATGAATGCACTTCGTCATCAAGAAAAAGTAGAACGCTACCAAGATGAAGTAGAAGAGCTAAATGAAAAGATTGAAGAGCAGCAAATGGCGATGGAAGAAGTTTCGGAAGCTGTAGAACATGCTCAAGCTCAAGCAGATGAAATGGATGATCAAGTTGAAGAACTCCGTTCCCAGTTAGCTGATTATCAGCAGGCATTAGATGCTCAACAAACAAGAGCTTTGCAATATCAACAGGCAATCAATGCGCTTGAAAAAGCCAAGCAGCTTTGTGGATTACCGCATTTAGACTTACACAATGTGGAAGATTATCATGCTGAATTTGCTGCTCAGACTGAAGATTTGACTGATCAGGTATTTGATTTAGAGCAGCGCTTATCTGTTTCAGATATGGCAAAAACGCAGTTTGAAAAGGCGTATGAATTAGTTTGCAAAATTTCAGGCGAAATTGACCGCTCACAAGCGTGGGAAGAAGCTAGAACATTACTCAATGCGTTTTCAGAACAGAAAATGCAAGCGGCTCAGGCTGTAGGATTACGTCAAAAATTGCATGAGATTGAACAGCGTTTACATCAACAACAAAACGCAGAACGTTTGTTAGCTGAATTCAATCAAAAAGCGCAAACAGAATTAACCGATGCAGAATCTTTAGAAAGTTATTTTGAAGAGCAACAAGCGCGTTTAGAAGATCTTGAAGCAGAATTAGCTGAATTTGTTGAGGTGCGTTCAACACAACGCCAACAACGTGAGCAATTAAATCAGCAATATAATCAGTTGGCTAAGAACGCACCTGCATGGCATACGGCACAATCTGCTTTAGCTCGTTTAGAAGAGCAATGTGGCGAGAAATTTGAGGCAAGCCAATCGGTTATGCAATTCATGCAAACGATGCTGTCAAAAGAGCGTGAAGCAACATTATTACGTGATGAATTAGCACGCAAAGAGCAACAATTAGATGAGCAAATTAGCCGTCTAAGCCAACCGGATGGTTCTGAAGATGCACGTTTAAATCAATTGGCAGAACGTTTTGGCGGAGTATTACTTTCTGAATTATATGATGATGTTTCTCTTGATGATGCGCCATATTTTTCAGCGCTTTATGGCGAAGCAAGACATGCTATTGTCGTTCGTGATTTAGAAGCGGTTAAAAACCAGTTAGCGACATTAGATGATTGTCCGGACGATCTTTACCTCATCGAGGGCGATCCTTCTTCTTTTGATGATGCGGTATTTAGTACAGAAGAATTGAAAGATGGGGTCGTTGTTAAAGTTTCAGAACGTCAATGGCGTTATTCTAAATTCCCTGAAATACCGTTGTTTGGACGTGCCGCGAGAGAAAAACATTTAGAAACATTAAAAGCAGAGCGAGATGAAACGGCAGAAAAACATGCAGAAAGCGCTTTTGAAGTCCAAAAATGTCAGCGTTTACACCAACATCTTAGCCAATTTGTGGGAACGCATTTAAATCTTGCATTCCAAGAAAACCCTGAAATTCTTATGCAAGAAATTGCAACTGAACGTGCTGAAATTGAACGGGAATTAAATCAAGCATCAGGCGATGAGCAACAACTTCGTCATCAATTAGACACGACTAAAGGACAGTTGCAACTTTTAAATAAAATTTTACCGCTTGTTAATTTATTGGCAGATGAAACACTTGAAGAGCGTGCAGAAGTATGCCGTGAGCAGTTAGCAGAAGCGGAGGAAAATGAATACTTTATTCGCCAATTTGGTTCGGCTTTAACCCAATTAGAACCTATTGCAGCGGCATTAAAGAGTGACCCAAGTAAATTTGAACAACTTGAAGCTGACTACCAACAGGCTAAAGAGCAACAAAAAGCGTTGCAACAAAAAGTTTTTGCGCTTTCAGATGTAATTCAGCGCCGTGTGCATTTTAGCTATGAAGAAACGGCAACAGTTGAAGGCTCTAGTCTTACAGAAAAATTGCGTTCACAACTAGAATCAGCACAACGTAATCGTGAACAAGCCCGTGAACAGTTGCGTCAGGCTCAAGCACAATTTACGGAATATAACCAAGTTTTAACACGTTTACGTAGTTCCTTTGAAGCTAAAAATCAGATGCTTCAAGAGCTTATTCGTGAAATTGATGATTTAGGTGTAAGAGGCGATGCCGGAGCAGAGGAACGAGCAAGATTACGCCGTGATGAATTACAACAACGTTTAAGCCAACAACGTGCTCGCAAAGGTTATTTAGATAAACAACTCGGTACGATTGAAGCTGAAATTGAAAACCTTACCCGTCTTTTACGTAAAGCTGAACGTGATTATAAAGCTCAGCGTGAAATGGTCGTACAGGCAAAAGTCAGCTGGTGTTTAGTTCTGAAACTCTCTCGCAATAGCGATGTAGAAAAACGCTTAAATCGCCGTGAGCTGGCTTATCAATCGGCGGAAGAGTTACGTTCGATTTCCGATAAAGCCCTTGGGGCATTGCGAACAACTGTGGCGGATAACGAGTACTTACGTGATAGCTTGCGTGCGTCAGAAGATAGCCGTAAGCCTGAAAATAAAGTGGCGTTCTTTATTTCGGTTTATCAGCATTTGCGTGAGCGTATTCGCCAAGACATCATCAAAACGGACGATCCGATTGATGCGATTGAACAGATGGAAATCGAGCTATCTCGGTTAACCAACGAACTGACTAGCCGTGAGAAAAAATTGGCGATCAGCTCAGAAAGTGTGGCAAATATCTTACGTAAAACCATTCAGCGTGAACAAAACCGTATTTTGCAACTAAACCAAGGCTTGCAAAATATTGCGTTCGGTCAGGTGAAAGGGGTGCGTTTGGTGGTAAACATTCGTGATACCCACGCAATGCTGTTAAATGCATTAAGCAATGAACGAGAGCAACATAAAGATCTGTTTGAAAGTGAAAAACTAAGTTTCTCTGAAGCACTAGCGATGTTGCATAAACGTGTAAACCCACATATTGAAATGGGGCAACGTACACCGCAAACTATAGGTGAAGAATTGTTAGACTATCGTAATTATCTCGATCTTGAAGTGGAAACCGATCGTGGTGCAGATGGCTGGCAACGTGCTGAAAGTAGCTCACTTTCAACCGGTGAGGCGATTGGTACAGGTATGTCGATCTTGTTAATGGTGGTGCAAAGTTGGGAAGAAGAATCTCGCCGTATGCGTGCTAAAGATATTCTGCCTGCTCGCTTGCTCTTCCTTGACGAAGCAGCTCGTTTAGACGCAACCTCGATCAATACCTTGTTTGAACTCTGTGAGCGTTTGGATATGCAGTTGCTTATTGCCGCCCCAGAAAACATCAGCCCAGAACGAGGTACAACCTACAAGTTAGTGCGTAAGATCACCAATAACCAAGAGTATGTACACGTGGTTGGTTTGAAAGGATTTGGTCAAGCTTAAATAATTTATGGACGCCCTTTGTGGCGTCCGTTTTTGTATAAATATGATGAATAATTTAAAAGAACAACTCTTGCAGTTTAATGAACAGCAGAAATCACATTTTGATGTTGAAAATATTCTAAATCTCTTGTATGAGCGTAGTGATTTTTATGATGACCGTTTACTCCAGCTTTGGTCGGAGTTTGGCTTTCATCAACGTTCAGATTTAGCTTTGATCGCCGTAGGTGGGTATGGAAGACGAGAGATGTTTCCATTATCTGACCTTGATATTTTAGTCTTAGCAGAAAGTGAACTTGATGAAGCAACGCATACTCAATTAAATGCACTATTTAATTTGCTATGGGATGCGAAATTACAAGTTGGGGCGAGTATTCGTACGGTGGCAGAATGTATTGAAATTGGTAAAACAGAAATCTCTGTTGCCACGAATATGTATGAAAGTCGCTATTTAACGGGCAATAAATTACTTTGGCAAAGTTTAATGGAACAGCTTTACCAAGATGATTTTTGGGCGATAGAAGCGTTTTTCCAAGCAAAAATAGCAGAAAAAAATGAACGTTATGAGCGTTACCATAATACGAGCTATAATTTGGAGCCGGATCTCAAACATAGTCCGGGTGGGTTGCGTGATTTGCATTTGATCTCATGGATCATGCTTCGTCATTATGGTATTCACGATTTTGAGACGTTGTTTAATCGTGGATTGCTCTATCCCGAAGAATATCAAACACTTAGCCAAGCACAAGCGGTCTTATTTCGCATGCGTTTTGCACTACATATGCAACTAAAACGTTACGACAATCGATTACGTTTTGATCGTCAATTAAAGCTAAGTGAGCAATTAGGCTATCAAGGCGAAGGAAATCAGCCGGTTGAAGCGATGATGAAAGCGTTCTTTCAAGCAACTCAGGCGATTTCTCAACTAAGTCAATTATTATTAGCAAGCTTTGAGCAAGATGTGTTGGAGCCGCAAAAAACAGGCGAAAAGCAACCGCTTGATTGCAATTTCTTTTGTCAAAATAACGTCATTGATACTGAAAATTATCGCTGCTTTAGTCAAGAACCTCACGCTATATTGGATCTTTTCTATCATTTAACGAAGTACCCTGATGCAAATGTTAAAGCAACAACATTACGCCATCTCAGAATTGCATTACAAAAATTAAAACAACCGCTTTGTGAGCTAGATCAAGCAAGAAGTCGCTTTATTCAAATTTTTCAGCAGCCGAATATGGTGACGCGAGCCGTTGTGCCTATGCATCAATTAGGTGTTTTAACGGCGTATTTCCCAGCTTGGAAAGGTATTGTCGGCTTAATGCAGTTTGATTTATTTCACATTTATACCGTAGATGAACACACCATTCGGGTAATGTTAAAGTTGGAAAGTTTCTTAGATAGCCAAACGCAGTCATCTCACCCATTATGTTATGAAAAATTTAGCCAGTGCGATCATCGAACATTGGTCTATCTTGCCGCCTTATTACACGATATTGCCAAAGGGCGAGAGGGCGATCACGCAGAAGTGGGCGCAGTAGATATGTATGACTTTGCGATCTTACACGGATTTAGTGAAGCGCAAGCACAGCAAATGGCGTGGTTGGTCAGAGAACATTTAACGATGTCAATTACAGCGCAGAGACGAGATATTCACGATCCGAATGTGGTAAAAACCTTTGCAGAGGTTGTTGAAAATCAGACTGCATTAAGCGATTTGGTTTGCTTAACGGTTGCGGATATTTGTGCGACAAATGAAACGCTTTGGAATGATTGGAAGCGGACTTTGCTTTCTCAGCTTTATCAATTTACCAGCCAGCAGCTGGTTGCCGAATTAGACTACCAAAAAGAGGCAGAAAATAACCGTTTAGAAGCGGTTGAACTGATGAAATTTGCACTCACTGCCGAACAACGGAAAAGGTTGCAGGCATATTGGCAACCTTGCCCAGCGAGTTATTTCTTACGGAACAAACCGAAACAATTGGTTTGGCACGCTTTATCATTGTTAAAACAGCAGAACTTACCATTAGTTTTGGTTGGGAATGAGTATGCTCGAGGGGCAACCGAAATTTTTATTCACTGTGAAGACCAAAATCAACTGTTTGCCCGTATTGCCCAAGAGTTAAGCCAGAAGAAAATTAGCATCCACGATGCGCAAATTATCACGAGTGAAAACGGCTTAGTCTATGATAGTTTTATTGTTACAGAGAGCAACGGGCAAGCATTGAATGAAATACGTTGTGAGCAAATTCAACAATCTTTGATAAAAGTGTTGTTAGATCCTGCGAGTAAAACATTTAAAGCGATCAAAAAACCGATTAAACACCAAACTTTTAAACGTAAAACGAAGGTGCGCTTTTTAGCAAATTCGCCACCAAATCAGACCGCTTTTGAATTGTTTACATTGGATCGAGAAGGGCTATTGGCACAACTCAGCCATATTTTTAATCAGTTAGAATTGGTGCTGATCAACGCAAAAATTACCACGATTGGTGAGCGAGTAGAGGATTTCTTTGTCGTAAGCACGTTATCTCATGAAGCGTTGAGCGAAGAACAACAGCACCAATTAAAACAACATATTCTCGATGAGCTTTCACTCTAAGGGAGTAGCAGGTAAGAGAAAGCAGATATGATACTATCTGCTTTTGTTATTTAACTGAAAGCATTATGCTTGATATCCCGAATTGCTGATTGCCGGCGTTTATTTAACTCTGTTCGGATATCCGCTTTTTCAAACCCGTCCGCAATAACTTGTTGAACATCTACGTTATTCGCTACTTGAAAATAGTGTAGGGCTAATTCTGCTTGTGGATAAGCTCGCTCTTCAAAACCAAGTCTACCTTTGCTATCGGCTTCACATGCCAGTAAAAAATCTTGGAAACGTTGAGGCTTCCGCCAAACATCGAGGGCGTTAAAAAGTTTTAACACCGTTTCAGGGCGTAATTCAGCCATTTTGTGACAATGTGTATGATATTGGGTAACCAATAACGCAAAATCTTTTACTTCACTTGGCACTTTTAAGCGGTTAGATAACTCACGAGCTGGCGTAATACCTTTCATTTCATGCCCATAATGGTGAGGTAAAATATCATCAGGCGTTAGTCCTTTTCCTAAGTCGTGGCAGAGTGCGGCCCAAAGTAAAGCGGTTGGATTTTCTGCTTTTTTTGCTAATTGTTTCGCTTGTTCAATAACCATTAGCGTATGAATACCACAATCAATTTCCGGATGATATTGTGCTGGTTGAGGCTTCCCGAAGAGTTTTTCCATTTCAGGAAATAACACGGCTAAAGCGCCCACTTCATGTAGAACAGCAAAATAAATATGTGGTGAGTCCGTTTGAAATGCTTTTTCTGTTTCGAGCCAAACACGTTCAGCTGTTAGATGATTGAGTTCGCCATCTTCTGCCATTTTTCGCATAAGCCGTTTCGTTTCTTTGGCAATGCGAAAACCAAACGAATAGAAGCGAGCCGCAAAGCGTGCAACACGTAAAACACGTAGAGGATCTTCCTCAAAAGCTGGAGAGACGTGGCGTAATAGGCGATTTTCTAAATCCTGTTTCCCGCCAAAAGGGTCAAAAATTTGACCGCTTGTCGGGTCTTGTGCCATTGCGTTGATCGTTAAATCTCGGCGAATAAGGTCTTGTTCTAAAGTTACCGCAGGGGAAAAATCACAAATAAAACCATTATAGCCATTACCATGCTTACGTTCTTGACGGGCTAAGGCATATTCTTCTTTGGTCTGTGGATGTAGAAATACGGGAAAGTCAGCCCCCACTTGTTGGTAGCCGAGTGATAAGAGTTGTTCCGGTGTTGAACCGACAACAAGAAAATCACGATCTTTGACGGGTAAGCCTAATAATTGATCTCGAACTGCACCACCAACTAGATAGATTTGCATAATAATCCCCTGAAATGAAAATAAATGAGATTGTAGTCATAAAAATAACCGCTTGTTTATCACAAGCGGTCAAAATGATTAGGCTACGCTAACTGATTCAATCACAACATCTTCAGTTGGAACATCTTGATGGAAACCTTTATTACCGGTTTTTACCTCTTTGATTTTATCAACGATGTCCATACCTTCAACCACTTCGCCGAAAACAGCATAGCCCCATTCTTGCACCACTTCACGACCAAACATCTCTTTTGAGCGATAGTCTAAGAAAGAGTTATCTGCCACATTGATGAAAAATTGTGAGCTGGCTGAATGTGGATCTGAAGTACGAGCCATTGCAATGGTGCCACGTTTGTTACTTAAACGGTTGTTCGCTTCATTTTTAATCGGTGCTTTGGTTGGTTTTTCGATTAAACCTGATGTCATACCACCACCTTGAATCATAAAACCGTCAATCACGCGGTGGAAAATTGTACCGTTGTAAAAGCCTTCTTTGCAGTAATCTTCAAAGTTTTTTGCGGTAATCGGTGCTTTATCAAAATCTAATTTGATTTTAATATCGCCAAAATTCGTGTGTAATGTAATCATTTTAAGTTCCTTATCATTTTGGGAAGAAATTTCAGGCGCTATTATTAAAAAGTTTAAGAGAAATTGCAAAAAATTCTCTAAATTTGACCGCTTATTTGCTAAACTTTGCGAAATTTTTGAATTTTCTATTTTTATTCAGAGGATATTATGCTCAAAATTTATAACACCTTAAAACGTGAAAAAGAAGAATTTAAGCCGATTAACCCAAACCAAATTGGTATGTATGTTTGTGGGGTAACGGTTTATGATCTCTGCCATTTTGGGCACGGTCGAACCTTTGTATCCTTTGATGTGATTGTGCGTTATTTACGCTATTCGGGCTATAATGTGCGCTATGTACGTAACATTACCGATGTGGATGATAAAATCATCAAACGTGCGTTAGAAAATAAAGAGACTTGCGATCAGTTGGTGGATAGAATGATTGCAGAAATGCACAAAGATTTTGATGCATTAAACATTTTACGCCCTGATGTTGAGCCACGCGCAACCAAACATATTCCTGAGATTGTTGCGATGGTTGAAAAACTGATCGCAAACGGACACGCTTATGTAGCAGAAGATGGCGATGTGATGTTTGATGTGGAAAGTTTCAAACAATATGGCGCATTATCTCGTCAAAATCTTGAGCAATTACAAGCCGGTGCTCGTGTTGAGATTAAATCTGTGAAGAAAAATCCGATGGATTTTGTCTTATGGAAGATGTCAAAAGAAAACGAACCAAGCTGGCAAAGCCCGTGGGGGAATGGTCGTCCGGGTTGGCATATTGAGTGTTCTGCAATGAACAGCAAAGAGTTAGGCGAACATTTTGATATTCACGGTGGTGGTTCGGATTTAATGTTCCCACATCACGAAAATGAAATTGCCCAATCTTGCTGTGCGCACGGTGGCGATTATGTGAACTATTGGCTGCACACTGGTATGCTAACCATAGATAAAGAAAAAATGTCTAAATCATTAGGCAATTTCTTTAGTATCCGCCATATGTTAGGGTTATATGATGCCGAAAGTTTACGTTATTTCTTCTTAACAGCACACTATCGCAGCTTGTTAGATTACAGCGTAGAGAATTTAGATTTGGCTCGTTCTGCATTAGAGCGTTTATATACCGCATTACGTGGTTGTGATGTTTCAGGTGCTGCTGAAGGCGGCGAACATTATGTTGAAGCCTTTAAAACCGCAATGGACGATGATTTCAACACACCGGGGGCTTTAGCGGTATTATTTGAAATCGCCCGTGAATTAAATAAATTGAAAACTGAAGATATGGCGAAAGCCAATGGCTTAGCAGTTCGCTTGAAAGAGCTTGCCGGCGTATTGGGGTTATTAGAACAAGATCCGGAAAGTTTCTTACAAGGCGATACTAATAGCGATGAAGCTGCGGAAATCGAAGCGTTAATTAAACAACGTAACGAAGCTAAAGCCAATAAAAATTGGGCTGTTGCGGACGAAGTGCGTGATAAACTTAAAGCAATGAATATTGTTTTAGAAGATACACCAAACGGCACTATTTGGCGTAAAGCGTAACAGAGAACATGTAGGCGATAATTTATTCTCATCAATTATTTGTTATTATTTGATTTAACATTCTTATATCAACAAATAGAAAAGCCTGATGCTTCAAATGGAGTGTCAGGCTTTTCATCTATATAAATTAACCATCAATTTCTTCGCCGGTTTTATCCCATTTAAAGTTAAGCGCAATGGAATTTAAACAGAAGCGTAATCCCGTTGGAGGAGGTCCATCATTAAAGACGTGCCCCATATGTGAATCACAATTGCCACAACGAATTTCTGTACGATGACGTCCTAAACTGTAATCATCAAGATAGCGTAATGCATTGTCTGAAACAGCTTCATAAAAACTTGGCCAACCACAACCAGCATCAAATTTAGTATCTGAACGGAAGAGAGCATTATGGCATCTCGCGCAACGGTATGTACCTACACGATCTTCGTTCAAAAATTTGCCCGTAAAAGGCTGCTCTGTACCGCTATTTAACAAGATTTCGACTTGTTCTTCGGTAAGTTCATCAATATCTTTTATCATATTATCCCCTTGCGACTTATTTGTAAGATATAAGCGGTTGTATTTTACAATTTTTTTACGTGAAGCGAAGAAGAATTTTATAAGTTTTGACATAGATCATGGAACGTTTATCTGTTATATTGAGAGCTGTTCTTTTTTATTGTCAAAACGGTAATAGTATGTGTTATAATTAGCACATCTTGATACTCCTTTTGAGTGATAGAACAATTTTGTTTAACTTTTATATAGGTGAAAAAATCTATGGCAATTAAAATTGGTATTAACGGCTTTGGCCGTATCGGTCGTATCGTATTCCGTGCAGCACAATTACGTGATGATATCGAAGTTGTAGGTATCAACGACTTAATCGATGTTGATTACATGGCTTACATGTTAAAATACGATTCAACACACGGACGTTTCAATGGTACAGTTGAAGTTAAAGATGGTCAATTAGTAGTAAACGGTAAAGCTATCCGTGTAACTGCTGAACGTGATCCTGCAAACTTAAAATGGGATGAAATCGGTGTTGATGTTGCAGTTGAAGCAACTGGCTTATTCTTAGATGACGCAACAGCACGTAAACACATCACAGCTGGTGCGAAAAAAGTTGTTTTAACTGGTCCATCTAAAGATAACACACCTATGTTCGTAAACGGTGTAAACTTTGATGCATATGCAGGTCAAGATATCGTTTCTAACGCTTCTTGTACAACAAACTGCTTAGCACCATTAGCAAAAGTTATTCACGAGAAATTTGGTATTAAAGAAGGTTTAATGACAACTGTTCACGCAACTACAGCAACACAAAAAACTGTAGATGGTCCTTCAGCGAAAGACTGGCGTGGTGGTCGTGGTGCTTCACAAAACATCATTCCTTCATCAACAGGTGCAGCGAAAGCAGTAGGTAAAGTATTACCAGCATTAAACGGTAAATTAACTGGTATGGCGTTCCGTGTTCCTACAGCAAACGTATCTGTAGTTGACTTAACAGTAAACTTAGAAAAACCAGCAACTTACGCTGAAATCTGTGCGGAAATCAAACGTGCTTCAGAAAATGAAATGAAAGGCGTTTTAGGTTACACAGAAGATGCAGTAGTTTCTACTGACTTCAACGGTGCAACAGAAACTTCTGTATTTGATGCGGCAGCAGGTATCGCATTAACAGATACTTTCGTTAAATTAGTATCTTGGTACGATAACGAAACTGGTTACTCAAACAAAGTATTAGACTTAGTTGCATTAGTACACAACTACAAAGGCTAATCTAGTTTTTGAATAAATATTAAAAATTAACGCTCTACTTCGGTAGAGCGTTTTTTTTATCTTTTTACGAAAGAAACGTTGAGATATTTTAGATAAAAAATAAGGTAAGCAAATGGCCTACCTTATTATTCTATTTAAATTTAAATATCTTCATCCACCAACTCAATATCTTTATCCACTAATGGTGGATTATCGCAGAGCCAGTTGGCTAAACGAGCATAATCGGCAATGCTTAAATTCTCTGCACGAGCATTTAAATCAATACCAAGCGCTTCTAATTGTTCTGCTGAAAATAATGTAGATAATGCATTACGTAATGTTTTTCTACGTTGATTAAATGCTTGAGTGGTTACTCTGTTTAACCAATAAACGTCTTTAACCGGGTGTGGTATTTGTTTATGTGGCACAAGTCTAACAACAGCGGAATCTACTTTAGGTGCCGGTTTGAATGCAGTTGGAGGCACTTCTAATACTGGCATAACTTGGCAATAATATTGCGCCATAATGGTTAAGCGACCATAGGCTTTGCTGTTTGGTGCTGCACATAAGCGTTTAACAACCTCTTTTTGCAACATAAAGTGCATATCTTGAATGAGATCATGAAATTTAAAGAGATGGAACATTAATGGTGTTGAAATGTTATAAGGTAAGTTACCGAATACACGAACGCCTTCATTTTCTTTCAAATCTAAACTTTCAAAATACTCACGAAAATTGAAACGAAGCGCATCTTGCTCAATGATCGTAAGTTTATGATTTAAAAATGGATGATGTCTTAAACGCTCAGCTAAATCTCGGTCTAATTCTACAACCGTTAATTTATCAACGAGTTCAGCAACAGGTTCTGTGAGTGCACCTAATCCAGGACCAATTTCTAATAAGTATTGTCCATTTCTAGGATTGATCGCAGAAACAATGCCGTGAATGACATTCATATCGTGTAAGAAGTTTTGACCAAATCGCTTACGCGCAGTATGACCAAGATGTTTTTTCGAGTTAATATGACTCATCGTTATCCTTATTAAATAATGAAAGAACCCCGCTTAGGCGAGGTTCTTGAAATCAGACAATTTATTTTGCATTCACATATTGGATATTAGCTGTTTTTCTTAATGCTTTTACCCAATCTTTAGATGCTGCCTCGGCTTGTTGATTAGCTAGTTGCTCATACGCTCTTTGTGCATAAGCGTCTTCTGTTCTATCACCTTGACGAGAATCGGTTACTTTCAGAATATGCCAACCGAATTGTGATTTAAATGGTGCAGTAATTTGACCTTGTTTTGCTTTTGCTGCTGCATTAGCAAATGCAGGATCATAGATATCTAAGAAATTGAATCCTAAGTCACCACCATCAGCAGCAGAAACATAATCTACGGAATTTGCTTTTGCTGCTTCTTCAAAGGTTGTTTTACCTGCTTTGATGTCAGCAATAATGCTATTTAATTTAGCTTTAGCTTGAGCATCGTTGAGTACTGGCGTTGTTTTAATCAGAATATGACTGATACGAGGTTCTGTGCCAGATACTGCTTTTAATTTACCTGCAGCTTTATCTTTTGCCATAAGCGCTTGTGCTTGAGCTCGAACTTCCTCTGGGTTTACTTGAATTGATTTGCCAATACTTTGATGGCGTACCGCTTCCATCATCATTTGTTGCGCAATTTGTTGGCGATATTGGTTCAAACTAATACCTTGATAATCTAATGCGTCAAGTAATTGACCATAGGTTAAACCATTACGAGCAGCAATTTCTTCGATTGCTTGATCTACTCGGCGATAATCCACTTTTACACCAGATTGCTGGATAGCTTTTTGAACAAGCATTTCATCAATGATGCTTTCAAGAGCAGCTTTACGATTTGCTTCCGTATTTGCTTTTTTCCCTAATGCTCGAGCAACTTGGCTTTCCATAATCATATTGCCATCAACGGTTGCAACAACACGTTCTTCGGCAGCAAAAAGAGATTGTGATAAGCCTAATGTTGCAACAAATGCCACCAATAAAGATTTGGCTGAGGTAAATTTCATTTTTCTTTTCCTACTTGTGTAAACACTAAAATTGTCATTTTAGAGTTTGATTATACTAAAAGGTTCACTTAGATATAATACTATTATGCTAAAGATTGAATCTTTTTAATCACATTGGTGGTAGAACAGCCGTTTTCAAAATTCAAAACCTGAACTTCGCCTCCGTTGTTAATGACTTCTTTTGCACCTGCGATTTCTTCAGGTTTATAGTCACCGCCTTTAACGAGAAGGTTTGGTAAAATTTCGCCAATTAAGCGTTGAGGCGTATCTTCATTAAATGCAACAACCCAATCAACAGAAGATAATCCTGCTAATACAGCCATACGTGCATCGAGATCATTAATTGGGCGAGCCTCACCTTTTAAACGTTTAACAGAGTCGTCCGTATTCACGGCAACAATCAAACGATCACCTAATTTACGAGCATTTTCTAAATAAGAAACATGTCCTGGGTGCAGGATATCAAAACAGCCGTTTGTCATCACGATTTTCTCGCCACGTTTTTTAGCTTCTTCCACAATCGCTTTTAATTCTGCTTCAGATACAATACCAAAACCGGTTGTTGCACGTTGGTGAATTGCATTTTCTAATTCAACCGGACTTACCGTAGATGTTCCTAGTTTACCGACAACTACGCCTGCTGCAGCATTAGCGAGGTAACATGCTTCTTCAAAAGGACGACCGTCAGCAATAGCAGTTGCTAAAACACTTATTACCGTATCGCCGGCACCTGTTACATCATAAACTTCTTTTGCTTGTGTCGGTAAGTGATAAGGTGCTTGATTTGGACGAATTAACGTCATTCCTTTTTCAGAACGAGTTACCAATAACGCGGTCAAGTCAAAGTCTGCAATCATTTTCAAGCCTTTAGCGACAATCTCATCATCGTCTTTACAATGACCAACAACGGCTTCAAATTCAGACATGTTTGGTGTTAAAAGCGTTGCACCGCGATAACGCTCAAAATCGGTTCCTTTTGGATCGATCAACACCGGTACATTGGCTTTACGAGCAATTTGGATCATCTCTTGGACGGATTCTAAAGTACCCTTACCGTAATCTGAAAGAATTAAAGCGCCATAATCCTGAATGTTTTGCGCTAATTTATTTAATAAATCACTGCTTTCAACGTTATGGAATCCTTCCTCAAAATCTAAACGCAATAATTGTTGATGACGAGAAAGAATACGCAATTTCGTAATGGTTGGATGTGTGGTTAATGCAACACAATGATTTTGAATATTGTGTGAGTTCAGTAGCTTATCTAATGCATTTCCGGCATCATCTTGACCAATTAAACCATGTAAAGCTACTGGAACATTCAAACTGGCAATGTTCATTGCAACGTTTGCTGCACCACCGGCACGCTCTTCAATATCCTGAACCTTTACCACCGGAACAGGTGCTTCCGGCGAAATACGATTTGTTGCACCAAACCAGTAGCGATCTAGCATTACATCACCAAGCACTAATACTTTAGCTTGATTAAATTTAGGGAAGTATTGCATCATTTATTTACATCTCTCTTATTTTAAAACGAGAAAAGGGACAAATTTATCTTTTATTTTTCTTAATAAATTTCATTAAGCGTTTACGTTTACGTAATTGGCTTGGCGTCAATTTATTTCGTTTACCAGCAAAAGGATTGTTACCTTCTTGGAATTGAATACGAATTGGCGAGCCAATAATTTTTAAACTCTTACGATAATAATTAGATAAATAGCGTTTATAAGAGTCTGCTAATTTATCAACTTGATTACCGTGAATCACAATAATCGGTGGGTTATAACCACCTGGGTGAGCATATTTTAATTTCACTCTACGGCCATTGACGAGAGGCGGTTGGTGTTCGTCCGCAGCCATACGTAAAATACGGGTAAGCATAGAGGTTGATGTTTTTTGTGTCGCACAAGCATAGGCTTCTTTCACAGATTCAAATAAATTACCAACACCTGAGCCATGTAAAGCCGAAATAAAATGCACACGGGCAAAATCAATAAAATCTAAACGGCGATCTAACTCGGATTTCACTTGGTCTTTAATATCTTGTGATAATCCATCCCATTTATTAACGACAATAACAAGTGAACGTCCAGCATTGAGAATAAAGCCTAACAATGAAAGGTCTTGATCTGAAATCCCTTCACGAGCATCAATGGTTAATAGCACCACATTGGCATCTTGAATCGCTTGTAAGGTTTTGATTACCGAGAATTTTTCCACGGCAAGGTTCACTTTACCACGTCTACGGACACCAGCAGTATCAATGATTGTATAGTGCTGCCCATCTCGTTCCATTGGAATATAGATAGAATCACGCGTAGTGCCCGGCATATCGTAAACAACAACACGCTCTTCGCCTAAAATACGGTTAGTTAAAGTTGATTTTCCAACGTTAGGACGTCCCACAATGGCAATTTTGATATTTTTATCTTCAATAGAAGTATTTTCTTCTTCCAATGCTTCGTCTAATAATGCCGCATCTTCTTCATTTTCGAAATCAAAATCACGATCCCACTCATCTTGAGTTGTCTCATTTTCTTCGTGATCTGCAAATTCATCTTCATTTTCAACCGCTTGTGAACCACCGAGTTCTTCAGCTAGCGGTGCTAAAACTTGCTCGATAAGTTGCGTTACACCTCGACCTTGCGCCGCCGCAATTTGCTCAACTTCGCCTAAACCTAACTGGTAAAACTCGGCGCAATGGGAATCTGCATCAATGCCATCGGTTTTATTGGCTACCACGACCGTGGTTTTTTCACGTTGGCGAAGGTATTGAGCAATACCCACATCAGCAGGTAATAGTCCGGCACGTGCATCCACTAAAAAGAGTACAACGTCCGCTTCTTCAATCGCTAATAACGATTGTTCAGCCATTTTTTCTTCGACACCTTCTTCGGAGCCATCAATACCACCGGTATCAATAACAATGAAATCATAACCGCCAATGTTCGCATGGCCATATTTTCGGTCTCGTGTTAAGCCGGGGAAGTCTGCCACGAGAGCATCTCGTGTGCGAGTTAAGCGATTAAAGAGTGTTGATTTACCAACATTAGGTCTGCCGACAAGGGCAACAACTGGAGTCATAGGTATATTATTCCTTTCTTATCAATAGGGTTCTTGCGTATTGCAAAATTGACATATTATATACTAAATCAAGATAAGATCGGAAATATGATCAGAAAAGCGGTCGATTTTCTGTAAGAATTTACCAAAAATTGACCGCTTGAGTTATTATTGTTCTGCTTTAAGTGCTTTAGAAAAACTTTGTAAGCCCTTTGAATTACCTTCTTTTGCCATTGATTGAAGCGCTTGAGTCGGAATATGTAATAAACTGTTAGTGAGTTTATAACTTAATTCATTTAATATTTTTTCACTATCTTGCCCACTCTGGAGCGCCTGCATTGCTTTTGAGAGTAATTCTTGGCGGATCGTTTCTGCATCTTGGCGGTAGCGTTTGATTAAATCACTGGATTGCTGTTGTTTTAACCATTCAAAGAAAGATTTACATTCTTCATCCACGATCATTTCCGCTTGTTCCGCCGCTTGTTGGCGTTGGGCAAGATTGCGTTGAATAATATTTTGCAGATCATCAACGCTATAAGAATAAACGCCATCAATATCGCCGGCATTTTCATCAATATCTCGAGGTACAGCAATATCAACTAATAGCATCGGATCAAATTGTCGTTGTTTTTGGGCTTCTTTTACCATCTCTTTGCTAATGAGCATATCAGGGCTACCCGTAGAGCTAATCACAACATCCGCTTGATTTAACCCGACTTGTAATGCACTGAGAGAAAGAATTTGCATTGGAACATTAAGCTTTTCGGCTAACATTTCCGCGCGGATATGCGTTCGGTTCGCAATCATGATGTTTTTTGCGCCGTGCTGAATTAGATAACGAGCCACCAATTCAATAGTTTCGCCTGCACCGACTAAGAGAAAACGGAGTTTACCAAAATCATCAAAGATTTGGCGAGCAAGACCACAAGCGGCATAAGCAACGGAGACCGCACTCGAACCTATTTCCGTTTCAGAACGAACGCGTTTAGCGGTAGAAAAGGTTCGTTGAAATAATCGGGAAAGCTTGCTGGAAATGCCGATATGTTGTTTTTGGTAAAAATGCTCGCTATCGTGATAGGCTTGTTTAACCTGCCCTAAAATTTGTGGTTCGCCCAAAATCAGTGAATCTAACCCACAAGCCACTTTCATGAGGTGGCGAGCAGCTTCCATATTTTGTTTAAAATAAATACATTCGCGTAATTCATCATGATCAAGTTGATGAATATTCGCAAACCAATTAAAGCATTTTTCTCGCCATTCGAGGTTAGCCGCCTCTTCTTCTCGCGGTGTGATATTCGGTTGATGAAAGTAAAGTTCTGTTCGGTTACAGGTCGAGAGAATGACCACGCTTTCCGCTAAATCTTGTTGCTGAATTTGACTAAGAGCAAGCTGACGTTTTTGATCGTCAAATGCAACTTTTCCTCTTAATCCAACAGATGCGGTTTTATGGTTAATGCCTAAAGCTAGAATGGTCATTCAAGTCTCACAAATTAAACAGATACAGTATCAGAAATAAAATTTACCGCATTCTAGCGAATCGTTTATAAGGCTGCAAATAATTGTAGAGATTGATTTGATTTATCACAATGAGATTACCTCCTTAGAGGTAATCACTCTTGGTAAAGCGCCATAAACAGATTATGTTCAAAATTAACCAACGGCGCTCGTTTGGTTTTACTTTCTAAATCGCCCGTAGAATAGCCGTTAATGAATTGAACGAAGGCAATTCTTTCGCCTTTCGCATTTTTCATAAAACCAGCAAGATTATAGACGCCTTTTAAAGATCCCGTTTTGGCAATGATATTTTTGACTAACGGCTCGTTGATCATAGAGCCTCTGCCGGAAATTGTGCCATCAACACCAGCAATCGGAAATGTTTCTAACAGCTGTAAACTGTCTTCATTTTTGGCAATATATTCAAGTGCTTGAAGCATGGTTTCTGCACTAACCTGATTATGTCGGGAAAGACCGGAACCATCTGCAATAATGCTGTTATTGAAGGTTATATTCGCTTTTGTGTTTAATAAATGGCGAACAACATGGCTTGCCAATTGGAATGAAGCAGGGCGGTTTTGCTGATGATAAGCGACCGTTCTAAAAAGAGCATCGGCAATTTGGTTATCCGATTTTTTCATCATTTTTTTGAGTAAATCGGGGAGTGGTTTTGAAAAATGTTCTGCGAGCAAAGTGCCTTTTTGAGCATGAGGCGCTTCTTTTACCTGCCCATCAAAGGTTATCGCCAATTTTTTGAGATTGGCTAAACTGATGCTTGCGCCATAACTTGTTGGGTCTTGAACCGAAAAACTTAAACCAAAGGGGGTAGGCTGGCGCGCCATACAACCTTTCACTTGATAGCGGTTATTATCATGCGCCACCACATCAAGTTGGCAATAAGGCGAATCTTCTTTGCTGACGATATATGCCGAGCTAAAAACCTGAACAGGATAAGCGGAAGGCACGTCTACTTTTGCATAATCGCCAACGGGTTGGTCTGCATTTAAATTTACATAAAAGCAGTTATGATCGATATTGATTGCAGCAGGCGGAGCATTGAAGCACATGGTTAAATCGTTCCAGATCCAACCTGAAGCTTTATCATGGCTAGCAAAGACCGAAGTGTCTAAAAGCAAATTTCCCTCAATTTTTTGGATACCTTGCTTTTTTAATTCGCTAAAAAGTTGATAAAATTGACCGCTTGTTAAATCAGGATCGCCCGTAAATTTCACAATTAAATCGCCTTTTAAGACATTATTTTCAATCTTTCCATTAGTCAGTAAAGCGGTTTGGAAACGGAAATCTTGCGGTAGCGCCAATTTTGCAGCTAAAGCAGTAAAGACTTTTTGCGTACTGGCAGGCAACATAAAAATATCACTTTGATGTTGGGTAATAATCTGATTGGTGTCAAGATTTTTAGCGATAAAGGTTGCTGAAGTACCGGAAGGGAGATAGCTTAGTAGCTGCGTTGTATTGATTTCAGCTGAGCTACAAGCGCTATAACATAACCCGAGAAGAATGCTGTTTTTTAGAAAGCGTGAGAATTTAAAGAACATAGTTGTGTATTTAATCTATTGATATTTTTTATTAGAAATTGAATAATAGCCCTTTCATTTCTGTTCGTAAACGACAAATTTGTAAATCATAAATTTGGTAAAGTATTTTAGAGGATAACTAATGAAACAAATCCCAATGACAGTGCGTGGTGCAGAATTACTACGTGAAGAGTTAGATTTTTTAAAAAATGTGCGCCGTCCACAAATCATTGACGCTATTGCAGAGGCACGTGAACACGGCGATTTAAAAGAAAATGCAGAATATCATGCCGCTCGTGAACAACAAGGCTTCTGTGAAGGGCGTATTCAAGAGATTGAAGGTAAATTAGCCAATGCACAAATTATTGATGTCACTAAAATGCAAAATAACGGTAAAGTGATTTTTGGTGCAACGGTGAGTTTAGTAAACGTGGATACAGATGAAGAAGTCACTTACCGCATTGTTGGCGATGATGAAGCGAACATCAAAGAAGGATTAATTTCAGTAAATTCTCCGATTGCACGTGGTTTAGTCGGAAAAGAAGTGGACGATTCGGTATCAATTACAACTCCGGGCGGTAAAGTTGAATTTGATATTGTAGATGTTGAATATATCTAATACGTAACGAAGATAGAAAACAAGCGGTAAGATTTTAAGAAAATTTTACCGCTTGTTCTTTTATACCATAAATAGATCTCGATATTGAAGTAATTGGGCTTTGGTTAAGCTGAATACACCTAAGCCTCCATTTGGGAATTCAATCCAATTAAATGGTACAGATGGGTATTGTTCCATTAAGTGAATCATACTATTACCCACTTCGCAAACTAAGACACCATTATCGGATAAATAATCTGCCGCTTGAGCTAAAATACGTTTAGTAATATTTAAACCATCTTCACCAGAACCTAATGCTAATTCCGGCTCAAAGTGGAATTCTTCCGGCATATCATCTAAATCTTCCTGATCGACATAAGGCGGATTAGTCACAATTAAATCATATTTATCTTGAGGAATATCGTTAAACAGATCCGAGCTAATCGGGAATACCCGATGAGAAAGTTGATGACGTTCGATATTAATTTGCGCCACATCTAATGCATCTAAAGATAAATCTACGGCATCTACTTCTGCGTCAGGAAAAGCAACAGCACAAGCAATAGCGATACAGCCACTCCCCGTACACATATCTAAAATACGTTTAGGTGAGGTTGAAATAAGCCCGTTAAATTGTTGGCTAATTAGCTCGCCAATTGGAGAACGAGGAACAATAACACGCTCATCAACATAGAATTCCAAACCGCAGAACCAAGATGAATTCGTTAAATAAGCAACCGGCTTACGAGAACCTAAGCGCTCTTGAATAAAATGAAAAACACGTGTTTTTTCGACATCAGTTAGACGAGATTGATACATTGCTTCTGGCACATCAGCAGGTAAATATAACGCATTAAGAACAAGTTGCTGAGCTTCATCCCACGCATTGTCATAACCATGACCGTAATAAAGATCAGAAGCATTGAAATAGCTATATGCCCAACGCATCATATCTTGAATGGTTTTTAAATCAGTTAAAGCACTTGAGGCTGAAATTTCCCCAAGAAGTTCTAAATTATGTTGATACATAAGTATTCCTTTCACTAAAATTTGCCGCATTATCGCTTTTTGGCTGAGATGTATCAACCCTTTTTATTATGTTAAAATAACGAAATTTAAGGAGAGCAGAATGTTAGAAAATGATGATTTAGCCTTGTTTCATGAAGCAATTAAAGGCACGAAGAAGATAAAGCAAGATACTTTTATTCCTAAAACTGCACCACGTAAGAAAGTAAGTGAATTACGAGAAATGCAGGAACAAAAGGATACAGAATTTTTCTTCTCGGATGAATATGAGCCGTTGTTAAAAGAAGAAAATGAAAAAATTAAGTATCTACGTGAAGATATTGATCCCTATATTTTAAAACAACTACGCCGTGGCGATTTCCAACCCGAACTTTTTTTAGATTTACATGGTTTAACACGCGAGCAAGCAAAACGGGAGTTGGCGGCTTTAATTTTAGCCTGTGAAAGAGAGCGAGTGTATTGTGCAAGTATTATGACAGGCTTTGGGACTCGAACATTAAAAGATCAAATCCCTCGCTGGCTAGTTCAGCACCCTAAAGTTATAGCACTTCATCAAGCACCAAGAGAATGGGGCGGTGATGCTTCTATTCTGATTTTGGTAGAGCAACCGGAAAGTTTAGAAAGAAGATTATTTGAAAGATAAAAATCCTTTTTCAAGCGGCCGTTTTTTGCAAAATTTTGCAGAGATCCGACCGCTTGAACACTATTTTATTTGGCAAAAATCGTTAAAATACACACCATTTCATTTTAAAAAAGGAGATTTTCAAGCATGACATTTCTTATTCTTGCGATTTTATGTAGCGTATCGGTCTCGGTCTTACTTAAAGTTGCACGGGCTAAAAATATTGTGATCGAACAGGCGATTGCATTTAATTATATTACGGCAATTGGATTATGTTATTTCTTACTTAAACCCGATTTTAAAGGGTTAGGTTTTACAGACTTTTTTATTCAAAGCGAGGCACAGCCTATTTTTCTGGCGATGGGGATTTTATTGCCAACCGTCTTTATTTTTATGTCAAGAGCAGTGGAGTATGCCGGGATCGTTAGGGCAGACGCAGCGCAACGATTAGCGTTATTCCTACAAATTATTGCTGCGGTCTTTTTATTTAATGAAACGTTGAGTGATTTACGTGTTGTCGGTGTCATTGTGGCGTTTCTTGCGCTTTTCTGTTTGCTTTCTAAACCTACCAATGAAATGGGCAATGCAGGAAAGGGAATGCTTTTCTTGGCGCTTGTTTGGTTGGGATATGGTACGACAGGTATTTTGTTTAAACAGATTGCTAAAATGGGTGGAGCTTTCCCAACAACGCTTTTTATCTCTTTTGTGTTAGCTTGTGCGATTATGTTTAGTTATTTGATGATTAAACGTACTCAATGGACTGTACCGAGTTTCTTTGGCGGTATTTTATTAGGCGTATTAAATTTCTTTAATATTCTCTTTTATATCAAAGCACATCAGCATTTTAGTGATAGTCCAACGATTGTTTTTGCCGGTATGGATTTAGGTGTAATCTGTTTAGGGGCTTTAACCGGAGCGTTAGTCTTTAAAGAAAAAATCAGTAAACTTAATGGCGTGGGGATTTTATTAGGTCTTATTGCCATTGTGTTGCTCTATGCAGAAAAACTTTTCGCTTAATGCTTTTTATTTTGGCTCAAGTTTTGACTTGGGCTTTTTTCTGAACTTTTTAACCGCCTGCAAAGTCAAAAAAACGGTTTATGAAATGTTTAAAATATTTAATGGCTCATTTAAAGATTATTTGGTTTCTGTGTTAGTTCAAAGTGCGAATCAAGCGGTTAAAAACGGTACGGATCTTACTAAAGAAAGTTGGATTAAAATGGATAATGGCAAAGTGACCGATATTGATTGGCATGGCTACGTTCACTCAGCAAAACGCATGAAATCTCCACCGGCTTTTGATGCATTAGATCTCAGCTCAGGAGAAAATAATTTCTTTGGCGATGCTAAAGTCAATAATAAACACTTTACTGCATTTGCCGAAAAACATTCAACCGCAGAAAATGCGATGTTAGCTTCTGCCGATATTATCAAAATGGTTAATGCGATGAACTATGTTGATAATAAAGAGGCAGCCCAAAACTGGCGAATTCGTGTCGGCTCTATGGATCGTGATACTTCACACGCTATTGGTGCAATGCTAGCCATTAAACTTAAAATGTCGGGTAAGCAAGTGGATTATGCATTACCTTGGGGAGTCGGACATAGCGGCGATTACGATCTTGATGAGTTATTCCAATGGATTGATGGTATTGCTAAATAAATATTGATATGAGGGCGGAATTTTCCGCTCAGCCCGCTGACAAACCTACCTTTACAGACCTTCTGTCAAAGGTGGGGTTATTTTTTGCTGTTTTATCTCTTTCTCTCGCATTTCACTTCGGATAGCCATTCAAGCGGTCAGTTTTGTGGATTTTGTACCATTAGATCAAACCTCTAGAGAGATGTCTAGAGGTTTGTTAGCGGTCTGGGGACACACTGAGTGTGCCCTTCACATATTCATAAACCTCGTATTTATTCCCGCGAGAATACACATCATAAACCTTGTATTTAAGCGGATACACACAGTCTGTATCTCCCTCTTTTTTATAAATCTTTCCGCTTGTTTTTTAATCGAAATTTTCAAAGCAGTATACTGCTTTTAGTTGTTATTGACATAACAACTAAATCATTCTAGCTAAAATAAAAAATAGGAGTTTTTTATGGCTATTGCACGAGCAATACAACAACAAAATGGCAGAGTTGCTATTTATCGTGATGAAAATCGCGATCCTACCATAGTAACAGGAGTTTTAGTAGGTTATACGACAACTGAGGTACTTGTACGGGAAGTGAAGGGAAACCGAGTTAAAGTTTATAATGAAAAACTTCAAATAGTAAAAATAACAAGCTGATTTCTTGTATCGTAGGTAGCCCCTATTCAACGGGGCTATCTTATTGTTTAAATTGAAATGGCATTTTTATAAAGGAAAAATATTATGTCAGAAATTAAAAAATCCGCCAAACATGGCAACTTTGTTATACAACAAGCTGAAAATGATAGTATTTCTATTATTTGTGATAATACAAAACAAGCTTTAAGAGACATCGCAAATGAGATAGGAATGGAGTTTGATTCAGACTGGAATACACAGTATTTTGGTCATAGACTTATCAATTTTATTAATGGTGTAGATACTACGAGAAAAAGTAAAGAAGTAGAACAAGCCAATAATAATACAGATGGTGTTTCTGATGAGGATTGGGAATGGTGGATCAGTTTACCCGATGTATTGAAATATACTGTATTGTATAGTTTTAAAGATGTATTTGAGGAAGAAGGTGTTCCATTTCCGGAATGGGATAGTGACTATGACAGTTTTGCCGATACTGAATTCAAATTCACGGAGAGAAGTACTGATGACGTAAATAATGCAGGTTATTGGTTACTAGTATGGATTACAGGTGGATATGAAGAAGGCGAGTTTGTAGGTCCCGATAGTGAGTTTAAAATTACAGTTCCTCGTGATGCGTGGGGATTGGATAGTGTTGAGAAATTAGCACATTTGAAGTTCATGGTTACACTTGATTTAGGGCAATTTGAAGCCAGCTCTCTTCCTGCTGGTATTGATAAGTTGACTCAATTAAAAATGTTAAATTTGTGCGATAATGAATTGGAGGATCCTGCTAGAGAGATCGTTCAATTATTCCCTCTTAAAAATTTAGAGTCGCTTTGGATAAGAAATACGGGGATTGATACTGGAGTTCTAATTTCTCAGTTACAAGAGGCATTACCAGATTGTGAAATCAACCCATATAGTAGACCTTTCTACTATTAATACGGTGAAATAGCCAAAGATAGGTGTTTATATCTTGATATAAACACCTATCAGACCACTGACAACCGCACCTTTACAGACCTTCTGTCAAAGGTGGGGTTATTTTTTTGCTGTTTTATCTCTTTCTTTTGCATTTCACTTCGGATAGCCATTCAAGCGGTCAGTTTTGTGGATTTTTACCATTACCGCATATTGATAAAGGCTGAGCTATAAAAAGCGTAAAAAAGCCCACAGCATAAGGGCTATCTTCTTGATGTTTTGTGCCATTGCCGCTAGGAAGCATTGCATTTGTACTTTCGACAACCCTCTGTAACGGGCATTGCGGTGTTGCTTGGCGTCCGCAAAGCTACGCTCTACGGTTTTGGCTCAACGTTTGTAGAGTTTTTTCCCTTTGGTCGGACGGCGATAACCGAACACCCAATAATCTCTCGGCGAACCAAACTTTCTGCGATAGGGGCAGTAAAATAGCCGGCATCTAGCCCAACATTTAAGCATAGGCATTTCCTTTTTTCGATATGCCTATTAGATCAAACCTCTAGAGAGATGTCTAGAGGTTTGTCAGCGGTCTGGGCGGAATTTTCCACCTTTTTTATTGCTTGAGGAATCATCAGAAATCTTTATAATTTTATTTACCTACCTTTAAGCTTTTCTATCTATGCAGATGAATCTCTTTAAAAAATGTACTGAAAATTACGTAAACTGGGTCATTAAATTAGGAAAAACGAAATCGGCAATTTTGGGCTTTGTTGTATTATGTATATTTGCCATTCTTGTTCAAATTTTTCTAGATTATTTATTTTTAGGCAAAGTTCTTGTTCATGATATTTTGCGTTCTGTTTTATTTGGGCTTATTTCTGCCCCGTTTGTGATCTATTTCTTTAATGTGATTGTAGAAAAGCTCGAGAAATCAAGAGTAAAACTTGAACAGAGTATTTATGAATTAGGTACTCTTCGAGAACAAGATTTTATTTTAAATAAACGTTTAGAAAAGAATAGCCAAGATAAAACCAAATTAATGGCAACGATTAGCCATGAATTGCGCACGCCGTTAAATGGGATCATCGGTTTAAGCCGTATTTTATTAGAGGGCGAGCTTGAACCTAAACAGCGTGAATACTTAAAAACAATTAATATCAGCGCCGTATCATTAGGCCATATTTTTAGCGATATTATTGATTTAGAAAAAATTGATAGCAAAAGAATTGAGTTATTTAATAAACCCGTTGAGTTTATTCAGCTAATCAATGACATCAATCATTTTGCCAATTTAATGGCAGGTAAAAAAGAGATTAAATTTCACTTAGAGTATGCCAAACAACTGCCTCATTATATCAATGTAGATAATGCTCGTTTAAGCCAAGTTATTTGGAATTTATTAAGTAATGCGGTTAAATTTACGCCAGAAAAAGGGGATATTACTTTAAAAATTAATCAACTGTCGCCTTCTTGTTTTCAATTTATCGTTATTGATTCTGGTATTGGTATCGCCAAAGAAGAGCAAGATAAAATTTTTAATATGTTTTATCAATCAGAACGTTCTGATGGTAATAAGGCTCAAGGAAGTGGTATAGGTTTAGCCGTATCAAAACACATTGCTCAGTTGATGGGGGGCGATTTAACCGTTGAAAGTCAATTAGGAGAGGGGGCAGCATTTACATTAACCATTCAAGCGGAAGCTACACATGCAGAACAAGATATTCAAGTTCAACATTTAGGATTGAAAGTATTGCTTGTGGAAGATGTTGAAGTTAATGTTATTGTCGCAAAAGCCATGTTAGAAAAATTTGGTTGTGAAATTGATGTTGCGATGAGTGGAGCTGAAGCCTATCGCCAATTTGAGCAACATAGTTATGATCTCATTTTATTGGATATTCAATTACCCGATACAACGGGAACATTGATTGCCCAAGAGCTTCGCCGCCGCTATGAAAATGAAGAAATTGATTATTTGCCTTTAATGGTGGCTTTAACAGCAAATATTATGCAAACCAAATCAGAATACCAATCTCAAGGAATGGATGATGTGTTGCGTAAACCGCTTTCATTAGAAGCCTTAGCGAATTGTTTAAATGAGCATTTTGGCGAAGTATTTTTGTTAAATGAATCAGAAAAACAACCGCTTGAAGGGATCCTTCAACTAAATGAAGAAATTTATAATAAGCCGATGTTAGATGAATTGGTAAATGTTCTGGGAAAATCAGGCGTTCAAGCAAACCTCGCTTTATTTGAAAAGCTAATGCCAGAATACGTTGCTGAATTACAGTATGCTTTTCAGCAATGGAAAACGGAAGATTCGCCTGAATATAGACAAATTTTAGCAACTCAAGCTCACAAAATGAAAGGTGCTTTTGCTTCGGTTGGGTTAAAACGCTTACAAGAAATAGCACAACTCGCGCAAACGGATAATGGAACAGAATGGACAGAACATATCGCCTTTTGGGTAGAGCAAATGGTCGCACTTTGGCAATCTGATTTAGCAGAGCTACAAAAAATATGGACTGAATGATCTGTCCACTTCTTTACCATTTTTTCGTTTTGGGTGTAACAAACTCAATGCCTTTGTTTTGATATGAGATGCCTTCTAATTGAAGTAAAAATCTTTTGTTTGGCAAGCCTCCACCAAAGCCAGTTAAAGCACTATTTTTACCTAAAACACGATGGCAGGGTATCAAAATTGAAATAGGGTTACGCCCAACAGCACCGCCTACGGCACGCATAGCATTTGGCTTACCGAGTTGATGAGCTATTTCGCCATAGCTCGTTGTTTTTCCGTAAGGAATGGTGCGAAGAATATGCCAAACAGCGTGCTGAAAGTCGGTACCTTGAGGGGCGAGAAAATCTAATTGAGAAAAATCTATGGGAGCACCTGCAAAATAGCGGTCTAAAATTTCCGTTGTTTTGCAAAAAATTTCATAAACTTGACCGCTTGTCGGCGTTGCTTTGGTAAAAGATGAGATATCTGTGGTTTGTTGCTCTTGTTCAAATTCAATATAGGTAAGTCCACACTCTTGAGCAAGCAATAATAAGCGCCCGACCGGGCTTTGATAATAATGGTAATAAATTGTTGATTTCATGCATTCATTAAAATTAAAAGGCGTGTAAGCTAAGTTTACACGCCTTTTAAATTTTATTCACGTATTATGGTTAGAATTTATAGTTAAGATTTAAGCCGTAGAGATAGCCACGTGCTTTCGTTTTAAATGCTGCGCCATCTTCGTTGAAGCTAAAGCTGGTACCACGTAAGAAGGCGAAACCACCATCAACTGAAAGATCCGGGGTAAAGCGATACGTTGCCCCTGCTGAATACCATACACGGTTTGTGTCTGGAATTGAGATTGATGGGTTTGCTACGCTTGCACTGCGGTCAAAGGCAACACCTGCACGAAGTGTTAAATCTGTATTCACATCAAAAGAGGTACCTAACGCATAACGATTGGAATCGCGGAAGTTTTCATCTTTATGTAAATAATGATACTGGTTGTCAATGCTATAAGCATCTAACTGTTTTAAGCGTGACCATTCGGTACGTTTCCAGCTATATTGTACAGCCCAACGATCTGTTAATTTATGGAAACCTGATAACTCCCAGTAAGCAGGAAGATTGAGAGTTAATTTTCCTTCTCTCTCAGAGCCTTGTGTTGCAATGACAGTACCTAGATCATTTTGGAGAGAGTTGCGATAATGTCCCTTAAATTTAACATCAATAGCAGAGTGATATGCTAAGCCCCAACGATGATTTTCATTAAGTTCGTATGTTAAACCAGCATTCCAACCGAACGACCATTCATCGCCAGTAAAACGCATAAGTTCCGTTTCTTTGCTTGAAAGAGATGTTGCTGTAGCTCTTAATGAATTGGCGGTTTGTCCCACAGTTGCATTTGGAGAACGAGCAGCTAAACTTTGTAAAGCACTAACAGCAGTTGGATTTTGTGCTGCAACAGCTTGTAAAGCTGGGCTAACAGGAATTGCTGCAACTAACTGCGAAAGTGTCATAGATTGATTAGGTAAACGCTCTAGAATGGCTGCACCAGCGTTAGCACGAGCTACACCAGCTTTAACGTCTGCTCTTTCTGTTATATCCCCTAGTGTACGGCGAAGCTCAGCTTTAGAATAAACAGCGTTCACACCAGCACCGAAGCTGAAACCATGACCTAAATCATAAGCACCACTTACATTAAAGTTGTGAGCGGCTAATTCTGTTTCCCCTCCCATTGAACCCGCATTAAAATTGTTTGAATACTCAGATTTAAGACCATAATTCACGTTATAGCCTAAACCTAATGCGAATTTATCTGTGATTGGAGTAACAAAATAAGCATTTGGAACAAGTGATGTCGGTACAATATTATTTTGATTTGCACTATTTCCTTGCGCTGTTGTACCTTTTACATGAAGATCCGTATCAATTAAAACGCCACCAGCAGAAAGCTCTGAACGTTTGAATTTGGTCATTAATGCAGGGTTATTGGCAACCACAGAAGCATTATCTGCAACAGCGGCATTACCGGCATACGCCATACCTAAACCAGAGGTTGAAACTTCAGCTAATTGGAATGCGGCTGCATTTACACCACCTGCAGTGAGTGCGATAGTTGTTGCAAGTAATGTTTTAGAAAATTTAGACATTTGTAGATCCTTTGTTATTGATATTTAAAGGGATTGATAAAAATTCTCGCGGATTTTACGGAGCGAAAGCAGAGATTGCAATCTTTTGATAGGGAAAATCAGGCTGTTCCGACCAGTTGGAGTGAACTTTGCTTAATTTTTGAAATAGATAATTTGTTCTTCTGTTTTTCAGTTTAAACTCAAGTAAAAAACATCTATAATAGTAGGGAATTATTTTTTTGTTTTACTCTCATTTGTAAAACCTTTCAAATCAATAAGTTTAAACCAAACCAAAATACTTGACTAAAATAGTCAAGTCAATCAAAATCAATATCGTTTTCAAGTCTTTCTTGAACGCCATTTAAATGAGGGCAAATTTATGAGATTAACGTCAAGAGGACGTTATGCAGTAACGGCAATTTTAGATATTGCTATTCATGGCAAAGAAGAACCGGTTAGCCTTGCAGATATTGCAGATCGTCAAGCCATTTCATTATCTTATTTAGAACAGCTTTTTGCACAATTACGCCGTGATGGTATCGTTCATAGTGTTCGAGGTCCTGGCGGTGGATATAAATTAGAAAAATCGCCGAAAGATATTTCGGTGGGTATGATTATTGCGGCTGTGAATGAAAATGTTGATGTGACCAAATGCAAAGGCAGCGGTAATTGCCGTAAAGATTCAAAATGTTTAACTCATACATTGTGGGAACGTTTAGAAGAACAAATCGGTGTTTTTCTAAATACTGTTTCACTAGAAGATTTAGTTAAAGAGAATTCGGATCACGATTGTGAGAAATCACATTGTCATGAACATCCTCATAAACACTAAATTGCAAATTTCGATAAAAAACGACCGCTTGTCGTAAATTTAGGAGTAATAATGAAATTACCTATTTATTTAGATTATGCAGCAACAACGCCAATGGACGAACGTGTTGCAAAAAAAATGATGGAATATATGACCAAAGACGGTATCTTTGGTAACCCAGCATCTCGTTCACATAAATTCGGCTGGGAAGCGGAAGAAGCTGTTGATGTCGCTCGTAACCATATTGCTGATTTAATCGGTGCAGATAGCCGTGAAATCGTCTTCACATCAGGCGCAACAGAGTCTGATAACTTAGCAATCAAAGGTGCAGCACACTTTTACCAAACAAAAGGTAAGCACATTATCACCGTAAAAACAGAGCATAAAGCGGTATTAGATACTTGCCGTCAATTAGAGCGTGAAGGTTTTGAAGTGACTTATTTAGAGCCTGAAACTGATGGCTTGTTAGATTTAGCGAAATTAGAAGCTGCAATTCGTCCGGATACGATTTTAATTTCAGTGATGCACGTAAACAATGAAATCGGTGTGATTCAAGACATCAAAGCCATAGGCGAAATGTGCCGTGCGAAGAAAATTATTTTCCACGTTGATGCAACCCAATCTGTCGGTAAAATTCCGGTTAATGTACAAGAGTTAAAAGTGGATTTAATGTCATTCTCTAGCCACAAACTTTACGGGCCAAAAGGTATCGGTGGTTTATATGTATGCCGTAAGCCTCGAGTTCGTATTGAAGCGATTATTCATGGTGGTGGACACGAGCGAGGCATGCGTTCAGGGACATTACCTGTACATCAAATTGTGGGTATGGGTGAAGCGTACCGTATCGCAAAAGAAGAAATGGCAACTGAAATGCCTCGCATTAAAGCACTTCGTGATCGTTTATATAAAGGCTTTAAAGATATTGAAGAAGTTTATGTAAATGGTTCTATGGAAGAAGGCAAACGTGTTGATAGCAATTTAAACATCAGCTTCAACTTTGTTGAAGGCGAATCTTTAATGATGGCATTACGTGATATTGCCGTATCATCAGGTTCTGCGTGTACATCAGCAAGTTTAGAGCCATCTTACGTCTTACGTGCGATTGGTCGTGATGATGAATTAGCGCATAGCTCAATTCGTTTCTCATTAGGACGTTGGACAACAGAAGAAGAAATTGATTACACCATTGAAATCGTACGTAAAGCAATTGTGAAATTACGTGATCTTTCTCCATTATGGGAAATGTTCAAAGATGGTGTAGATTTATCAAAAATTGAGTGGAACCACCACTAATTTTTCATTGATATGAAATAGGGTGGGGATACCTCCACTCTTACGAAATTCTGTGGAAGCAGAAAGATAGAGGAATACAAAAATGGCATATAGCGAAAAAGTAATCGATCATTACGAAAATCCACGTAACGTAGGAACATTCGATAAAGAAGCAGCTGATATTGGTACCGGTATGGTTGGCGCGCCTGCGTGTGGCGATATTTTACGTTTACAAATTAAAGTGAACGATCAAGGTATTATTGAAGATGCGCGTTTTAAAGCATACGGTTGTGGTTCTGCAATTGCTTCAAGTTCTTTAATTACCGAATGGGTAAAAGGTAAATCTTTAGAAGAAGCAGGTGCAATTAAAAATAGTGATATTGCTGAAGAGTTAGAATTACCGCCAGTAAAAGTTCACTGTTCTATTTTAGCGGAAGATGCAATTAAAGCAGCAATTGCAGATTACAAAGAAAAAAACGGTAAGTAGTATTTAATAAGCGGTTGTATTTTGCAAAGAATTTGCGAAATCCGACCGCTTACAATTTTTTATAGTAATTTCCAAAATGATTGAAACGATTTCAATTCTTTTGGAATTGATTATATTAAGGAGAAATAATGGCAATTACCCTTACAGAAGCCGCAGCAAACCGTGTAAAAACTTTCCTTGAAAATCGAGGAAAAGGTATTGGATTACGTTTAGGTGTGAAAACTTCAGGTTGTTCAGGATTAGCCTATGTACTTGAATTTGTTGATGTTTTAAATGAAGATGATCACGTTTTTGAACAACACGGCGTAAAAGTTATTGTCGATGAAAAAAGTTTAACTTATCTCGATGGCACGCAATTAGACTTTGTAAAAGAAGGCTTAAATGAAGGCTTTAAATATACCAACCCAAATGTTAAAAACGAGTGCGGTTGTGGCGAAAGTTTTAGTGTTTAGAGGTTGTTATGCATAATCCTTTTGAGCTTTTCGGATTGCCCGTGCAATTTCAGCTTGATCAAGCTTTACTTTCTGAACGTTATTTAAATTTGCAAAAAGAGCTCCATCCAGATAACTTTGCAAACCATTCTTCGGCAGAACAACGTTTGGCAATTGAGAAATCTGCAGATGTTAATCAAGCGCTACAAATTTTAAAAGATCCGATTTTAAGGGCTGAAGAAATAATCAAAATTCATACCGGTAAAGAAAAAAATTTAGAAGAAAAAAGTATGAAAGATATTGACTTTCTAATGCAACAAATGGAATGGCACGAAAAATTAGAAGCAATAGAGCATCAGCAAAATGAAGAAGAATTGTTCTCTTTTTTAAAGTTTGTTCAAACGGAACAAAAGTATGTTTTGCAACAGTTAGAAAATGCTTTAGAAGAAGCAGAATGGGCGATTGCAAATGCTTTAACAGACAAACTTCGCTACTTCAAAAAGCTAATTTTTCAGATTGAGAAAGTTGAAGAGAAATTGTTAAATTTTTAGCTAAATTAGCTATTGCTAAACTTACCGATATGGAATACTGTGAAACAAACAAACAAACAAACAAACAAACAAACAATTATATTAGCAGCAGATATAAAATTTGCGGAACAATTAGAAACAACGATTAAGTCTATTTGTTATCATAATGCTAATTTGTATATTGTTCTGTTAAATCGGGATTTCTCAAAAGAGTGGTTTGAATATTTAAACACATATTTAAATCAAATAAATTGTGAAATTATTGATGTAAAGGTAAATTGTAATCAACTTGAAGAATATAAAACATTACCTCATATTTCATCTGCTTCGACCTTTTTTAGATATTTTATTCCAGCATTTGTAAATGATGATAAAGTTCTTTATTTAGATTGTGATTTGGTTGTAAATGGTTCACTCTCGATCTTTTTTGATTTAGAACTTAATGATCATTATGTTGCTGCATCATTAGATGATATAGCTTTTAATTTTCATCAGAAAAAACATTTTAATGCCGGCGTGTTGTTAATTAATAATAAACTTTGGCGCAAACAAGAAATTACATTAAAAGCACTGGAGCTAACAGATAGACTTAATGAAAAACTTGAAGAAGGCGATCAAGAAGTATTAAATATCTTATTTCAAAATAAATGGATAGAATTAAATCCTTACTTAAATTATTTAGTTGGTGCAGAATATCTTTATCGGAGAAATGGAGTAACTCAATATATTCGCCGTCAAGAAGATGATGTTCCTCTTATCTTGCATTTTAATACAAAATATAAACCGTGGTTGCCAATAGATGGTGTACCATTTCGAGAATATTATTGGTTTTACTATAGGTTAAATTGGGCGGATATTATTGCCCGACATTATAATATACAAGGATAAATAGTGAAAAATTTAGAAGAATTATTAGATAAAAACTCCGCATGGCTAATTTTAAGAGATTGGTTTACACAGGCTAAAAATCATTATGAAATTTTAGTGAGCTATCCCGAAGATGCTGGTGCGGCGTTAGTTGGCATGCAACTTTCAACCCGTTCGCCACTTGGTGCAATGGTGTATGAAACAGGCGGTGTGTTGATTGATCACGGTTGGTTACGTATTTTAGGTTCGGGTAATGAGAAACTGCCAAGAGGGCTTTTCGATTGGAACTTTGGTAAAACTTTTAAACAATCTGGCGAACAACCAAGCCATTTACTGATCGCTGATGATGCTATAGGTGGTTATTTTGCAATTAACGCTGGCGGATTAGGGGCTGATATAGGCAAAGTTTTTTATTATCACCCGCTAAAAAAAGCTTGGCAAAATACCAACTTGGGTTACTCTGAATTTTTAGGTTGGGCATTAGCCGGCGATTTAAATGCTTTCTATCAAGATCTTCGTTGGGATAATTGGCAAGCAGATGTTGAAAAATTGCAAGGTCACCAAATTTTAAGCGGTGAAAACCATATTGCCGTTCCAGTAGAAAGACATTATCAAAATGAATTCGCACCTGAAAATATGGGGTATTCAGTAGCATAACTAAGTTTTAAATAAGCTCAGTTTTAAACTCTCTCCCACAAGGGGAGAGAGTTGTATCTTCTACAAATTATAAACATTTAATTAAGGCGTGTTGATGTTTTATGCTTATAAAATATGCTGTTTTATACCTAGCACGCAAAATGCGTACTAGGTTATGTATAGTTGAGTGGCTTTGCCACTCTAATTCTCAGCCCCAAAGGGGCTGAATTATGCGTAACCCAGTACGGCTCTGCCGTGCTGGGATATTAAATAAACACCTCTTGATGATTTTGCAACCTCAAAACATCAACAAGCACTATTTAACATTAGGACTATTTCCTCCCTAAAAGGGAAATCATTTACTAGAGAAAAATAAATAATGGCATTACTTCAAATTGCGGAACCGGGTCAAACCGCAGCTCCGCACCAACATCGTTTGGCAGTCGGGATTGATCTTGGTACAACCAATTCATTAGTCGCAAGTGTGCGTAGTGGTACGGCAACGGTACTACTTGATGAGAAAGAGCGAGCATTAGTACCGTCAGTGGTGCATTATGCGACAGAACACAAACTTGTTGGCGTAGAAGCATTTGCGCAGGCTTCAATAGATCCACAGAATACAATTATTTCTGCGAAACGTTTAATCGGTCGTTCTTTGAGTGATGTTCAAGCTCGTTATCCTGATCTGCCATATCAATTTTCGGCAACCGATAACGGTTTACCTCTTATTCAAACGAAGCAAGGTAATAAAAGCCCGATTGAAGTGTCTGCTGATATTTTAAGCCACTTAAATCAATTTGCAGAGCAACGTTTAGGGGGCGAATTATCTGGTGTGGTTATTACAGTACCAGCCTACTTTGATGATGCGCAACGTCAAAGCACAAAAGATGCTGCTCGTTTAGCTGGCTTGAATGTTTTACGTTTATTAAATGAACCAACCGCAGCAGCAATTGCTTATGGTTTGGATAGTGGGCAGGAAGGCGTTATTGCCGTTTACGATTTAGGTGGCGGTACTTTCGATATTTCAATTTTGCGTTTAAGTCGAGGCGTATTTGAAGTGTTAGCCACTGGAGGCGATACTGCGTTAGGTGGTGATGATTTTGATCATCTATTAGCAAATTGGATCTCTGAACAGGCAGGTCATAAACCACAAACAGCAAATGAACAACGTGAGTTATTAACATTAGCCACTCAAACCAAGATCGCACTTTCGCAAGCGGATGAAATTGATGTGAAGTTTGCAAATTGGCAAGGTAACATCTCTCGTTTACAATTTAATGAACTTATTCAACCGCTTGTCAGACGTTCTTTACTGACTTGCCGTCGAGCCTTAAAAGATGCCGACGTTGAAAACGAAGAAATTAGAGAAGTGGTTATGGTTGGCGGTTCAACGAGAGTGCCTTTTGTACGTGAACAAGTTGGCGAGTTTTTCGGGAAAACACCTTTAACTTCTATCGACCCAGATAAAGTAGTTGCATTAGGCGCAGCCATTCAAGCTGATATTTTGGTAGGGAATAAACCTGATAGCGATATGCTATTACTGGACGTAGTTCCATTATCATTAGGTATTGAAACAATGGGAGGATTGGTTGAAAAAATTATTCCTCGTAACACGACAATCCCTGTTGCTCGAGCTCAAGAGTTTACGACAGCTAAAGATGGGCAAACTGCAATGTCGGTGCACGTGCTACAAGGCGAACGTGAATTAGTTGAAGATTGCCGTTCACTTGGTCGTTTTACATTGCGCGGTATTCCACCTATGGTGGCAGGAGCTGCGACAATTCGAGTTACATATCAAGTGGATGCTGATGGTTTGTTAAGTGTCACGGCAATGGAAAAAAGTACGAAAGTACAAGCTTCTATTCAAATTAAACCTTCTTACGGCTTAACCGATGAAGAAGTCACGCAAATGATTAAGTCATCTATGGTGAATGCTAAAGAAGATATGGAAGCTCGTCAGCTTGCTGAACAGCGAGTTGAAGCAGATCGTACGATTGACACCGTGATTTCAGCCTTACAACAAGATGGAGCAGAAGTATTAAGCATTGATGAGTTCAAGGCGATTGAAGCTCAAATTCAGCAGTTATTGGATTTGAAAAAAGGAACGGATCGCTTTGCTATTCAACAAGGCATTAAAGATTTAGATCTTGCTACGCAAGAATTTGCGGCAAGACGAATGAATTTATCTATCCAAAAAGCCTTAGCGGGTAAAACGGTAGATGAAGTGATGAATTAAAATCAATAGAAAGAATGGTAGGGGCGGGGCGATGTGCCCGCCCCTACAATAAACAGAAAATATAGAGGATATTATGCCAAAAGTAGTTTTTCTTCCACACGAAGAATTTTGCCCAGAGGGTATGGTTGTTGAAGCTCAAACGGGTGAAAACTTATTAGAAGTTGCTCACAATGCAGGGGTTGAAATTCATCACGCTTGTGATGGTTCTTGTGCTTGTACGACTTGCCACGTGGTTATTCGTGAAGGCTTTGATTCATTAAATGAAAGCTCGGATCAAGAAGAAGATATGTTAGATAAAGCTTGGGGTTTAGAAATGGAAAGTCGTTTAAGTTGCCAATGTGTTATTGGTGATGAAGACTTAGTTGTTGAAATTCCAAAATATAATCTTAACCACGCAAATGAGGCAGCACACTAATGAAATGGACTGATGTAAGAATGATCGCAGAAAATCTGTATGATATGAACCCAGATTTAGATCCAACTACCGTACGTTTTACCGATATGCACAAATGGATTTGCGAAATGGAAGATTTTGATGATGATCCGGAAGCATCAAATGAACAAATTTTAGAAGCAATTTTAACGATTTGGTTAGAAGAGTACGAATAAAAAATAGGGGATGGAGATAACTTCATTCCCTATTTTCTACTATTTTGTGATAACGTTCACAAATTTTATAAAAATATTCAGTCTTTACACCTAATATTCCCTATAATAATACTCCTTTCTTAATTTCTATAAGGATTACTCATTATGATGAACAGAAGACGTTTTCTTCAAATCGGTGCTACCACCGTATTAGCGATTAGTGCAAACCGTTTTGCATTTGCTGCAGGCGATAGCAAAGTTTCTTTGCGTGTTATTGGCACAACGGATATTCACAGTTTCTTAACGGATTTTGACTACTACAAAGATGCACCAACAACAAAATTTGGTTTTACTCGTGCGGCAACGTTAATTGAACAAGCTCGCAAAGAGGCTAAAAACAGCGTTCTTGTTGATAATGGTGACTTAATTCAAGGTAATCCGATTGCGGACTATCAAGCAGCGGTTGGTTATAAAGAAGGGAAATCTAACCCTGCGATTGATGCATTAAACCTAATGAAATATGATGTAGGGACATTAGGTAACCACGAATTTAACTACGGTTTAAAATACCTTGATGACGCAATCAAAGAAGCAAAATTCCCGATCATCAATGCGAATATCGTTAAACCAGGTACAGATGAGCCAGTTTACCAACCATACTTCATTCAGAAAAAAGAAGTGGTTGATGAAGATGGTGTGAAACATACTTTAAATGTCGGTTATATCGGTTTCGTTCCACCACAAGTAATGGTGTGGGATAAAGCCCATTTAGACGGCAAAGTGGAAGCTCGTGATATTGTGAAAATCGCTGAAAAATATGTGCCAATCCTGAAAAAAGCAGGGGCGGATTTAATCGTAGCACTTGCTCATACAGGTCCATCTGATGAGCCTTATAAAGAAGGCGCTGAAAACTCAGCATTCTATCTTGCTGATGTAAAAGGCATTGATGCGGTGATTTTTGGACACTCACACCGCCTATTCCCAAATAAAGAGTTTGCAAAATCGCCAAATGTGGATATTGAAAAAGGAACAGTGAAAGGTATTCCAGAGTCAATGGCAGGTTACTGGGCGAACAATATCAGTGTTGTGGACTTAACTCTGGCAAAACAAAAAGGCAAATGGCTTGTGGTTGATGGTAAAGCCGTGCTACGCCCAATCTATGATAATGAGAAAAAAGCTGCAACGGTAGAAAATCACCCTGAAGTCGCTGCTTTATTACAACCTGTTCACGAAGCAACTCGTAAATTCGTGTCACAACCAATCGGTAAAGCGACAGACAATATGTACAGCTACCTTGCTTTAGTTCAAGATGACCCAACAGTACAAATTGTGAACCAAGCACAAAAAGCCTATGTAGAAAATATCGTGAAAGGATTGCCGCAGTTAGCAGGGTTACCAATTTTAAGTGCGGGTGCACCGTTTAAAGCTGGCGGTCGTAAAAATGATCCGAATGGTTATACCGAAGTAAACAAAGGTGAATTGACATTCCGTAACGCAGCTGACTTATATCTCTATCCAAATACCCTTGTTGTGGTTAAAGTCACAGGCGAAGAGTTAAAAGAGTGGTTAGAGTGCAGTGCTGGTATGTTTAAACAAATTGATCCAGCGAACGAACAGCCACAAAGTCTATTAGACTGGGAAGGTTTCCGCACTTATAACTTTGACGTGATTGACGGCGTTCAATATCAATATGATATTACTCAACCAGCACGTTATGATGGCGAATGTAAGTTAATCAACGATAAAGCTCACCGTGTAATGAATTTAACCTATAACGGTAAACCAGTTGATCCAAAAGCAGAATTCTTAATTGCGACCAACAACTACCGTGCATATAGCAATAAATTCCCTGGCACAGGTGAAAGTCATATTGTCTTTGCTGCACCAGATGAAAACCGTCAAATTTTAGCGAATTATATTACTGCTGAAAGTAAAGCCAACGGTCAAGTCAGTCCAGCTGCAGACAAAAACTGGCGTATTGCTCCAATTGCCGCTAAAGGCAAATTAGATGTACGCTTTGAAACTTCGCCAAGCGATAAAGCAAAAGCCTTTATTGCAGAAAAAGCACAATATCCAATGTCATTCGTTGGCACGGATGAAACAGGATTTGCGATTTATCAGATTGATTTGACGAAGTAGTGCTTTAAATTAAATTATTGTGTTTCATTCAAAAGGACTAAGGGTTGTATTTTATAAAACTTAGTCCTTTTATTTAGGGGTAATGAAAAGTAACTTGTTGGTTGGAAGATAAAGTTTTTAGGTATAAAAATCAGCGCTTTAATTAGTGAGTTTAACACTAGTGTTTTAGTAGCCCGGAAGATCCTTCTGAATAATCACGAGGTTGATTTTCATCGGGCGTATCTTTTTGAGTGAGTTTGAAAAATTCAGTTTGTTGTTCTTCCGGAAGTAATTTTGATGAACTTTGCGCAAGATGTGTATAAAGTTTCTTATAGTCTTCTGCTAAGGTTGAGAGTAATGTTGCAGAATGTGCAAAATGTTGCTCTAATTGATGTTTTTGTTCTTCCACTTTTGATTTCATAGCTTTCAAATCACTTTCAAGCTCTAACTGCTTTTGTACATTTCGACTGGTAAAGCGCACAAAAATCACACCGATAATTAATCCCACAACAAAAGCAGAACCAACTGCTCCCCATACTGCCGTTGTCCATTCTGTCATAATCAACTCCTTATTGTTATTGAACTTCACTTACTTTTAACACTTTATTTTGAAATAGGGAAGGCGAAATATTTAAAAATGAGAAGTAAGCGACAAAATCAAAAATTTATGCGGAAAAGATTAGATCTTTGTCAATAAAATCTGTATAATCCTCACACCCTGTTTTTGTTTGGACTTTCCCGCCAAACAAGTTTGGTCTAGATTAGACTCGAAGGGGTCGGATTTAGCCGTAAAATTATAGGTAATATCTGAAAAGATATTGGGTTTAAACTTTAAATTTTGGTATTTAATTAATGAAAACTTTTGTAGCAAAACCAGAAACAGTAAAACGTGACTGGTATGTAGTAGATGCGACAGGTAAAACTTTAGGTCGTTTAGCTACTGAATTAGCACGTCGTCTTCGTGGTAAACACAAGGCTGAGTACACTCCACACGTAGATACAGGTGATTACATCATCGTTATCAACGCAGAGAAAGTAGCTGTAACAGGTAAAAAAGAAACTGATAAAATCTACTACTGGCACACTGGCTATGTAGGTGGTATCAAAGATGCAACCTTCAAAGAAATGATTGCACGTCGTCCAGAAGCAGTGATCGAGATCGCAGTAAAAGGTATGTTACCAAAAGGTCCTTTAGGCCGTGAAATGTTCCGTAAATTAAAAGTTTACGCAGGTAACGAACACAACCACGCTGCACAACAACCACAAGTTTTAGACATCTAATCACGGAGCAGAAAAATGACAGCAGCAAATCAAAACTACGGCACAGGTCGCCGCAAAAGCTCTTCAGCTCGTGTATTTATCAAACCGGGCAGCGGTAACATTACTATTAACCAACGTTCTTTAGACGTTTACTTCGGTCGTGAAACTTCACGTATGATCGTTCGTCAGCCATTAGAATTAGTTGAGTTATTAGACAAATTAGATTTATACATCACTGTTAAAGGTGGTGGTATCTCTGGTCAAGCAGGTGCGATCCGTCACGGTATCACTCGTGCATTGATCGAATACGACGAAACTTTACGCCCAGCACTTCGTGCAGCTGGCTTCGTTACTCGTGACGCACGTCGCGTTGAACGTAAAAAAGTGGGTTTACACAAAGCACGTCGTCGTCCACAATACTCAAAACGTTAATTTCGAGTATTTCAGATATACGAAAGTATTATCAGCAGAAGGCAGGATTTATTCCTGCCTTTTCTGTTTTTATCGTTCCGTAAGTGATAAAATAATACAAATTATTAACAAAGGTATATTCAATGCTAGCCATAATTTCTCCCGCTAAAACACTTGATTTTGAAACCCCTTCTCCGGATTTAGGACTTGCAAAAACACAACCAAAATTAACCGCTTATAGCCAAGAGTTGATCGATATTTGTAAACAATTTTCGCCGGCAGAATTGGCTTCTTTAATGTCTATTAGTGATAAATTAGCCAGTTTGAATGTCGCTCGTTTTGCCGAATGGGAACTTACCCATCACGAACAAAATTCAAAACCGGCGTTATTTGCTTTTAAAGGTGATGTTTATACGGGCTTAGAGGCAGAAACGCTTAGTAAAGAACAGATTGAGTATGCCCAAACGCATTTACGTATGTTGTCTGGGCTTTATGGTTTATTAAGCCCACTTGATTTAATGCAACCTTATCGCTTAGAAATGGGAACAAAATTGACTAATCCGAAAGGTAAGGAGCTTTACGCCTTTTGGGGGAATAGCATTACAGAAGCATTGCAGGATGCGATTGATGAGCAAGGCGACAGTGTACTAGTCAATTTAGCTTCCGATGAGTATTTCAATGCAGTAAAAACAAAAAATCTACAAGCTACCATTATTAAGCCGATTTTCTTAGATGAGAAGAATGGTAAATATAAGCAAATCAGTTTCTATGCTAAAAAAGCACGAGGAATGATGGTTCGTTTTATGCTTATTGAACAATCGACTTCTGTTGAGCAACTAAAAGCTTTCAATTATGGTGGCTATTGGTTTGATGAAGATGCTTCAACTGAAACAGAGCTTGTATTTAAGCGTGAGGAGCAATAATGAAATTTTCATTACTTAAAATTGCATTTCTTTCACTTTTCTTAACCGCTTGTCAGCTTACCGAACCACAATTTTCTGTGCCGAAATCCATTAAATTTCAAGGTAAAACATTTGAAAAAGTGACTCATAGCCAAATTGATGAAATGCAACAATTACTCTATTTGCCTGATGATGAAGCGAAAGATCCTAATCATTGGAATAAAGGTATTTTGCTTTTCTTAGACAAAAATAGCAAAAATATTACTTTAGCTGATCGTGTTGCATTACGACAAAATAGCTTTAATAAGCAAAAAGAGACAAAAGCAAAGATAGAAATTGTCGGGCAAGAGCTTAAGAGCGAGGTATTGTTCCCACCAACAGAACGTTTTAATGACGTTTTATTGGAAGTTTCAAGAGGGAGAACTTTACAATGTGGCTATGGGCAAATGCAGTATTCGGACAAGCGGTTAATTTCAGCAAAAGAAAAACAAAATTTGACCGCTTATCAACCTGAGCTTGCTCGATTAGCGCTACTGTTTAGCCAGCTAGCGTGGCAAATTTCGTGTGAATAATCGGCTTTTTTAGTTGCTTTTCTTTCAAAGTTTAGTAATTTCAAGTAGAATTGGTCGATTACATTTTTTATCAGTTTATGCTGCAATTGCACAAAATATCTTGTAGGGGAAAATTACATTTGCCCAAAAACAATGGTTGGAATTTAGGGCGAATGTAATTCGCCCCTACAATAGATTTTAAATTTTTGGGCAGTTGTTGCATACTCCTTTTTATTAAATTTATAACAAAACAGGACATTTATTGCCCGATGAATATGAAGAACATTCGTAACTTTTCAATTATCGCTCACATTGACCACGGTAAATCAACATTATCAGACCGTTTAATTCAAACTTGTGGCGGTTTATCTGATCGTGAGATGGAAGCTCAAGTGTTAGACTCAATGGATCTTGAGCGTGAGCGTGGTATTACCATCAAAGCACAAAGTGTAACATTAAATTATAAAGCGAAAGATGGCGAAACCTATCAATTAAACTTCATTGATACGCCGGGGCACGTGGACTTCTCGTATGAAGTTTCTCGCTCATTAGCTGCTTGTGAAGGCGCTTTATTAGTGGTCGATGCAGGACAAGGCGTTGAAGCACAAACCCTTGCTAACTGCTATACCGCAATTGAAATGGATTTAGAAGTTGTGCCGATTTTAAACAAAATCGACTTGCCTGCGGCTGATCCTGAGCGTGTTGCAGAAGAGATCGAAGATATTGTCGGTATCGATGCGATGGAAGCAGTACGTTGTTCTGCTAAAACTGGTGTAGGTATTGAAGATGTATTAGAAGAAATCGTCCATAAAATACCAGCGCCAGAGGGCGATCCTGAAGCACCATTACAGGCGCTTATTATAGATTCTTGGTTCGATAACTATTTAGGTGTTGTTTCTCTTGTTCGTGTGAAAAATGGTTCGATCAAGAAAGGCGATAAAATCAAAGTGATGAGTACAGGGCAATCCTATAATGTCGATCGCTTAGGGATTTTCACGCCAAAACAAGTGGATACAACAGAGCTTAAAACGGGCGAAGTAGGTTGGGTTGTTTGTGCAATTAAAGATATTTTAGGCGCACCGGTTGGCGATACTTTAACTCATCACCATAACAGTGCAACCGAAGTATTACCGGGCTTTAAGAAAGTGAAGCCACAGGTTTATGCCGGCTTGTTCCCAATTAGTTCAGATGATTATGAAGCGTTCCGTGATGCTTTAGGTAAATTAAGTTTAAATGACGCCTCTTTATTCTATGAACCGGAAAACTCAACCGCATTAGGCTTTGGCTTCCGCTGTGGTTTCTTAGGCTTATTGCATATGGAGATCATTCAAGAGCGTTTAGAGCGTGAATATGATCTTGATTTAATTACCACTGCGCCAACGGTAGTTTATGAAGTTGTACAAACCAATGGCGAAATAATTTATGTCGATAGCCCGGCAAAATTACCGCCGATTAGTAACATTAGTGAAATTCGTGAGCCTATCGCTGAATGTAATATGCTTGTACCGCAAGAATATTTGGGTAACGTTATTATGTTATGCGTGGAAAAACGTGGTGTGCAAACGAATATGGTGTATCACGGTAATCAAATTGCTTTAACCTATGAAATCCCAATGGGCGAAGTGGTGCTAGACTTCTTTGACCGTTTAAAATCAACCTCACGTGGTTATGCATCATTAGACTATGGTTTTAAACGTTTCCAAACAGCAGATATGGTTCGTGTTGATATTATGATTAACGGTGATCGTGTTGATGCGTTAGCGCTTATTGTTCATAAAGATAATGCACAATATCGTGGTCGTGAATTAGTGGAAAAAATGAAAGACTTAATTCCACGTCAACAATTCGATATTGCAATCCAAGCGGCAATTGGTAACCACATTATTGCACGTTCAACGGTAAAACAATTACGTAAAAATGTATTGGCAAAATGTTACGGTGGGGACGTAAGCCGTAAGAAAAAACTTCTCCAAAAACAAAAAGAAGGTAAAAAACGAATGAAATCGTTAGGTAATGTGGAAGTGCCACAAGAAGCGTTCTTAGCGATTTTACATGTGGGTAAAGATTAATTCTTAATAAACTTGGACACCATTTTGGTGTCCATAAAATACCCTTTAATTTATTCTTAAGGATATATGAATGAGTAATCTATTAACCATTAGTTTTATTGCAGTATTATATGGTGTTTGGAAAGTGTTGGATTCAATGCAGCTGCCAAACACAATTTCAATTTTATTGGTCGCATTAACATTGATTTGCGGTGGTTTCTGGCTTTATAACAAATTTAATAAAGAAAAAGTAGGCGCAGTTAGTGAATTCTTTGGCTCTTTATTTGGCGTATTAGCATTAGTTACCATTTTGCGTTCCTTTATTTTTGAGCCATTCCAAATCCCGAGCGGTTCAATGGAGCCTACACTACGTGTTGGTGATTTTCTTGTGGTAAACAAATTTAGCTACGGGATTAAAGATCCGATTTTACAAAATACCCTAATCGAAACAGGTAAACCGGAAAACGGCGATATTATTGTGTTTAAGGCACCTAAGCAGCCTAGCGTTGATTATATTAAGCGTGTCATTGGTGTTGAGGGCGATAAAGTGAAATATGATTCGGCAACGCAATCATTAACAGTTACCCATCCTGATGGTTCGGTTAAGGTTTTCCAATATGAAAATGCGAAACCAAATGCAGACTTCTTCTATAATGGCGAAATGCAAATTGAGAAAACAGAGATAGGCGATATTACCCATCAGATCTTAAATAACCCTATGCCGCTTAATTATGAGCCTTATTTATATAAACAAGAAGGTCAAGCGGTTGGCGAATGGATTGTGCCGGAAGGTCATTATTTTGTGATGGGCGATAACCGAGATAATAGTGAAGATAGCCGTTTTTGGGGATTTGTCCCTGAAAAAAATGTGGTTGGAAAAGCGACCTTTATTTGGTTAAGTATCAATAGAAAAGCGGATGAAGGCGCAATCCAAGCCTTATTTAGCAAAGGGCTTCGCTTTGATAGAATGTTCACATCAATAAAATAACAAGGAAGCGGTCAGATTTTGTAAAAATTTCGGTATTGTGTAGTAGTTGCACAAAAATCAATTTTAGGAAAATTTATGTAGGGGGGGTATCCCCACCCGTAAGCCCTGATGTTCGAACAAGATTCGGGCGGGGATAAACCCCGCCCCTACGAAAATATTTAATGTTTGTGCAAGTGCTACATAATACCGAAGTTTTGTAAAATTCGACCGCTTAAATATGAGTATTATGCAATTAGAACGTTTACAAAAAAAGTTGGGTTATCAATTTGAAACCCTTGATTACCTCACTCAAGCTTTAACGCACCGTAGTGCGGCATCAAAAAATAATGAACGCTTAGAATTTCTAGGTGATTCCATTCTCAATTTCACCATCGGCAAAGCCCTTTACGATAAATTCCCTAAAGCAGACGAAGGCGAACTAAGCCGTATGCGAGCAGCGCTTGTGCGTGAACAAACACTCGCGGTCATTGCCCGTCAATTTGAATTAGGCGAGTATTTAAAATTGGGCGCAGGCGAATTAAAAAGTGGAGGTTTTCGCCGAGAGTCGATTTTATCTGACTGCGTGGAAGCAATTATTGCGGCTATCTATTTAGATAAAGGTATGGAACCGGCTATGGAGCGTATTTATGCGTGGTATGAAACCTTTTTAGCTGAAATCACACCAGGTGAAGCGCAGAAAGATCCTAAAACACGCCTACAAGAATTTCTCCAAGGTCGCAAATTACCACTACCTGAATATGAAGTGATCGATATTAAAGGCGAGGCTCACAACCAGACCTTTAAGGTAACTTGCAAAGTACAGGGGATTGAGGAAATTTTTACCGGGCAAGGGACAAGCCGCCGCAAAGCAGAGCAAAATGTCGCAGAAAAAGTGCTGACACAAATTATGAAAAAATAAATATCGCCTTTTCATAAGGGGATAAAAAGGAACAATAAATGACAGATTCAAAAACATATTGTGGCTTTATTGCCATTGTTGGTCGCCCAAATGTTGGGAAATCAACGCTTTTAAATAAAATCTTAGGGCAGAAAATCTCAATTACTTCTCGTAAAGCACAAACAACCCGCCACCGCATTGTAGGTATTCATACGGAAGGAGCATATCAAGCCATCTATGTTGATACACCGGGATTACATATTGAAGAGAAGCGTGCTATTAACCGTTTGATGAACCGTGCGGCAAGTTCGGCAATAGGCGATGTTGATTTGATCATCTTCGTGGTGGAAGGAACTAAATGGACCGAAGATGACGAGATGGTCTTAAATAAACTTCGTGCAGCGAAAGCACCGGTCGTATTAGCGATCAATAAAGTTGATAATATCAAAGAAAAAGATGAGCTTTTACCGCATATCACAGAATTATCACAAAAATTCGATTTTGCAGAAATTTTACCGATTTCAGCGCAACGAGGCAAAAATGTTCACATTCTGCAAAAATTTGTGCGTGATTCGTTACGTGAGGGCGTTCATCACTTCCCTGAAGAATATGTTACCGATCGTAGCCAACGTTTTATGGCTTCAGAAATTATCCGTGAAAAATTGATGCGCTTTACCGGCGATGAGTTGCCGTATTCTGTAACGGTCGAGATTGAACAATTTAAGATGAATGAACGTGGCGTATATGAAATTAACGGTCTGATCTTAGTTGAACGTGAAGGGCAGAAAAAAATGGTTATTGGCGCTAAAGGGCAAAAAATTAAAACCATTGGAATGGAAGCCCGTGCAGATATGGAACGTTTATTTGACAATAAAGTCCATTTAGAGCTTTGGGTAAAAGTGAAAGCCGGCTGGGCAGATGATGAGCGTGCATTACGTAGTTTAGGGTATATTGACGAGTAATATGCAAGATCAACAATGGCAACGAGGATTTGTGTTACACAAGCGTGAATATAGCGAAACAAGTTTATTGGTTGATCTTTTTACCGAAAACTATGGGCGCATCACGTTGCTTGCGAAAGGTGCAAGAAGACCTCGTTCGCCATTAAAAGCCCTTCTTCAACCATTTACGCCTTTGTTGCTCCGCTGGAGTGGCAAAGGCGATCTCAAGGTCTTAACCAAAGTTGAAGCCGCTGCCCTTACCTTGCCAATGAATACGAAAGCACTTTATAGCGGCTTTTATATCAATGAAGTTTTGGTAAGAGTATTAGAAAATCAGACCGCTTACCAAGAGTTATTTCATCATTATTTACAATGTGTCACGCATTTAGCCCTACGAAGCGAAGAGTTAGAACCTATTTTACGCACCTTTGAATTTCATGTATTAAAAGCATTAGGCTATGGTGTGGATTTTACGCATTGTATGGCAACAGGGTTGGAAGTTGATCCGGAAATGACCTATCAATTTCGAGAAAATGAAGGATTTATTGCTTCATTACTGCAAAACAATCTCAGCTTTTTAGGCAAAGACCTTCTTGCATTTGCTGCATTGGATTTTTCAGAAAAATCGGTGCAACAAGCCGCAAAACGTTTTACTCGCATTGCTTTAAAACCTTATCTAGGTTCGCAGCCACTCAAAAGCCGAGAATTATTCCAGTCTATTTTACCTCATCGATTAAAAGGGGCCTAATGCTCCTTTTGTCATTTCTTTTTGATGTGAAATTAAAATACTTTAATTGCGATCTATTTTCATTTATAATTCTTGAAAATGTTATTGAGAATTTTTCTTAATAAGAAGAACTTTAATTTTAAAATAGGATTTTTTATGAAATTCAAACACAGTGTCATTTATACGGCATTATTTGCTATTCCGGTTATTGCACAGGCTGAAACAACTAGCGAAGCAACTCTTGAACAGGTTGATGTTGTTTCACAATTTGAAAAAGCAAAAGCAGCGGGCGATAAGCAAAAAGAAATCGTTAATTTAAGCTTATTAGGTCGCCAAACGGCTTTTACCTCGCCTATTGCAGTGGTTAATTATGATGAAAAAGCATTTGAAGATAAATCGCCTCGTAACATTGTTGATGTGATTGCGAAAACAGATGCTTCTGTGATGAATTTTGGTGGCGAAACGAATACTCTTTCAGGTGTTTATGTTCGCAATTTACAGCTTGATATGCGTCAAGTGAGTGTAAACGGTTTGGCAGGGTTATATTCTACCTATAATTCTCCAACGGCAGGCGTAGCATCAGCTCAAATTATTAAAGGCGCATCTACGGCAACAACAGGTATGGATCCAGAAGGTTCAGCCGGTGCAGCTATGAACATTGAAACCAAACGTGCAACCGATGAAGATATTAACAAAATTGGCTTTGGCTGGTTTAGTAATAACCGCTTGCAAGAAACTTTTGATTTTGGTCGCCGTTTTGGGGCAAATAAAGAGTGGGGGATTCGCATTAACGGGAAATATCGTGATGGCGATACCGCACGTGAAAACTACGATGAATTAGCCAAAGAAATTGCGATTGGTGCAGATTATCGTGGCGATAAATTACGTGTCGGCGTAGATTATATGCACAATAAACGTGATACAAATGGCGGTCGTGCAAGACTTCAAGATATGCAAAATCTTACTTACACCGTCCCTTCTGCGCCAAATGGTAAAACTAACCTTAATCCTGCTTGGATTGGACAACGTACCGAAGATGAAACCATTATGGGGACATTCGAGTATGATTTACCTTATGGCATGATGCTTTCAGGGGGAATTGGTCATATGGAGTCGAAATATTCTGGCGCATTTGGTCAAATCACTTCGATTAAACAAAATGGCGACTTTAATGTTTCTGGTATTCGTGGCATTGATTTCCGTTCAAGAACAACAAGTGGTAATTTAAAATTAGAAGGCGAGCTAGAAACCGGCCCAGTGAAACATAACTGGAATATGGCGTATGATGAAGTACAACGTCAGCGTGATCACGATCAAAGTGCTAAAACCAACGGTTCAATTAAAGGTGGTTCAATTTATAGTCCATCATTTACAGAATTGAAAAATTTTGATTTAACCCCAACAGAACAAAGTACTGATACAAAATTAACCGCAAGAAGTTTTGCTTTATCAGATACGCTTGGTTTTATTGAAAACACACTTCGATTAACGCTAGGCGGACGCTTCCAATGGATTAAACAGCAAGATAAGAGCGAGAATACAACGTTAAAAGCGGATCGCTTTAGTCCAATGGTTACGCTAGCTTATGTGCCAAACCCAAATTTGGTGCTATATGGTAACTATTTAGAGGATTTAGAACCGGGGAATGCCGATCCGGACACAGGCGAGATGAATAGCCCACGCGTGAGCAAACAAATTGAGGTGGGAGTTCGTAAAAACTGGCAAGACTGGCTGACTTCTACGTTAAGCGTTTATCAAATTTCACGTCCTGGTATTATTCGTGGAGCTAAAGGCACAGCCTTAGCAGATCAGGCAGGCAAAGAACACGGGAAAGAACGTAACCGTGGCGTAGAACTTAATGTGTATGCAAGTTTATTGGATAATACCTTACGCCCAGCGTTAGGTTTAACTTACAACCAAGCGAAAGTTTTTGATTTCCCAACTTATAAAGATGTGATTGTTGATGGCGTTCAAGTAACAAGCCCTCGTTGGATTGCTAAAGCTGGGGTAGAGTGGGATACGCCATTTATCCAAAATTTAACATTAAATGCGGCGTTACAGTATTATGGCAAATCGTATCAAGATACGGCGGCAAATTATAAATTGCCTTCATATACTACGGTTGATCTTGGTGCCAAATATGTTGTACGAGTGGCAGAAAAACAACATTTAACGCTACGTGCGGGCGTAGATAACCTCTTCAATAAACATTATTGGCAGGTACAACGTGGTCTATATGACCGTAGTTTTGCCGTGTTAGGTATGCCACGTACTTATTGGGCGAATATGGAGTACTCGTTCTAGTTTAAGCGCCTAAAACACTATTTTATTTACAAGCGGTTGAATTTTTCTTAATCTTTGCATTTACAAAAATTTTGAGAAATTTAACCGCTTTATTTTCTAGGAAAAAAGATGATTTCACGACAATCTTATCGCCGGCTTTCTTTATTAAGAGTGCTGGCGTTTTCACTTTCAGCTTTTATTTTTAATACAACAGAATTTGTGCCTGTCGCATTACTCTCAGATATAGCAGCGAGTTTCCAAATGGAAACCGCAACCACGGGGTTGATGATTACAGTGTATGCGTGGGTAGTATTTTTGTTTTCTCTGCCATTGATGTTACTTACCGCTAAAATGGAGCGTAAAAGTTTACTGATTAAGCTCTTTATTTTGTTTATAGCGAGTCATATTTTGTCGGTATTTGCTTGGAATTTCTGGGTTCTCTTGGTTTCTCGTATTGGTATTGCTTTTGCTCATGCGGTATTTTGGTCAATTACTGCATCGTTGGTTATTCGTGTTGCGCCTAAAGATAAAAAACAGCAAGCCTTAGGTTTATTAGCGTTGGGTAGCTCACTAGCCATGATTTTAGGCTTGCCTTTAGGCAGAATGATTGGGCAGATGTTAGATTGGCGTTCCACCTTTGCGGTAATAGGCGTTATTGCCTTTATCGTGATGTTAGTGATGTGGAAATTATTGCCTCATCTACCAAGCCAAAATGCAGGATCGCTATCAAGCTTACCGATTTTATTTAAACGACCAATGCTTGTCGGGATTTACCTTTTGGTTGCAGTAATTATTTCGGGACATTTCACTGGGTATAGTTATATTGAGCCTTTTGTGATGAACATTAGCCGAATCTCGCCTGAGATGGCGACAGTTGTGTTATTAGTTTTTGGGCTGGCAGGTATTTTGGCTAGTATGTTGTTTGGTCGTTTATATGCAAAATCGCCTCGCATATTTATCAGTAGCGCAATTCTGTTGATTAGCTTTATGCAACTACTATTATTGCCACTCGGACACTATGAGTGGGTTCTTTTCCCTCTGGTTTTCATTTGGGGTGTGGGCATTACCGCCGTGAGTATTGCACTACAAATGAAAGTGTTGCAATTAGCACCAGATGCAACAGATGTAGCCACCGCCATTTATTCAGGGATTTATAATATCGGTATTGGTTCCGGTGCGTTAATTGGAAGTGTTGTCATGAATAAAATTGGCTTAGCCGAGATTGGCTTTGTTGGTGGTGGATTAGCGTTGATTGGACTGTTATGGTTTAGACATATTTCATTGAAATTTGAACAGAAGTAAAGAATAGATAATAGTTTATTACACAGTAAAGTTAGAGTAATCGGGGATAATCATTTACAAAGGTTATCAATACAACCTTTGTGGAACGGTGAAGGATTCCTTATAATATGAAGGGCACACAGCTACACGTAAAGGATATTATCTAGGTAGCTAGATATAATTAAGACTATTGTTTAGTTTTTTGATAATAACATTATAAGAAGGGAGGATGTATGACGTTAGTTTATTCTACAGAAATAGGGCGTATAAAACCGGAAGAGGAGAAAATAACTTGCTCTAAAGGCGATGGTATTGTTCGTATCCAACGTCAAAAAAGTGGTCGGAAAGGAAAAGGGGTTTGCATTATTACAGGGTTAGATCTTGAAGATGCCGAATTAAAACTACTTGCCGCAGAGCTGAAAAAACGTAGTGGTGTTGGTGGTTCAGTTAAAGATGGGGCAATAGAGATACAAGGCGATAATCGAGATTTACTCAAGCAATTACTAGAACAAAAGGGCTTCAAGGTTAAGTTTGCTGGTGGATAAAGAACATAGTAATAAAAATAAAGGCTTAAAAAATCTAAGCCTTTATCTTTTACTTATAACTTAATTAGAAACTCGCATTACGTGGAGTTCGTGGGAATGGAATCACCTCACGAATATTTTGTAAACCGGTTACATATACGATTAAACGCTCAAAGCCTAAACCAAAGCCTGAGTGTTGCACTGTATCATAACGGCGTAAATCACGATACCACCAGTAATCTTCAGGGTTTAAGCCCATTTCTACCATTCGTTTATCTAACACATCTAAACGTTCTTCACGTTGTGAACCACCGATGATTTCACCGATTCCCGGGGCTAGAACGTCCATTGCGGCAACGGTTTTACCATCATCATTTAAACGCATATAGAATGCTTTAATATCTTTCGGATAGTTTTTCACGACTACCGGCGATTTAAAGTATTCTTCTGCAAGGAAACGTTCATGTTCAGAAGAGAGATCGATACCCCAAGAAACCGGGAATTCAAACTCTTTACCTGATTTAAGTAAAACTTCAATCGCATCGGTATAGTCAATTTGAGCGAAGTCTGAATTAATAAAGTTCTCTAAACGGCTGATTACCGTGTTATCAACGTGTTTCTCGAAGAATTTTAAGTCATCTTTACGTTCTTCAAGTACTGCATGGAACACATATTTCAACATATCTTCAGCCAGTTTTGCATTATCCGCTAAGGTTGCAAACGCAAATTCAGGCTCAACCATCCAGAATTCTGCTAAGTGACGAGTTGTATTTGAGTTTTCTGCACGGAATGTTGGACCAAAGGTATAGACTTTGCTTAATGCACAAGCATAGGTTTCGCCGTTTAACTGACCAGATACGGTTAAGAAAGACTCTTTACCAAAGAAATCTTGGCTGAAATCGACTTTGCCATTTTCACCCCGTGGTAAATTTTCTAAATCTAAGGTCGAAACACGGAACATTTCGCCCGCACCTTCTGTATCTGAAGCGGTGATTAACGGCGTTGCAACCCAATAGAAACCTTGCTCGTGGAAGAAACGGTGAATTGCTTGGGCTAAACAGTGACGCACACGCGCTACCGCACCGATTAAGTTCGTACGAGGGCGTAAGTGTGCAACTTCGCGTAAGTATTCAATAGAGTGGCGTTTTGCTGCCATCGGATAAGTATCAGGATCTTCAACCCACCCCACGACTTCAACAGATTTTGCTTGTAATTCAACCGCTTGTCCTTCTGCTGGAGATTCAACGATAACCCCCGTTACAATCACAGAACAGCCTGCAGTTAAGCGTAATACTTCATCTTGATAATTAGCGAGGTCATTATTGATGATCGCTTGAATAGGGTCAAAACACGAACCATCATATACGGCTAAGAATGATAAACCGGCTTTAGAATCACGGCGGGTACGAACCCAACCGCGAACAGAAATTTCTTCCCCTACGGCAACTTTACCTGAAAGAACTTCTGAAATTGTTGGAAATTTAGACATAAATATATACCTTTTATACTAAAATGGAATTAAAAAGTCTGTAAAGCATTTCTGAAAACGCTAGATTATAGTGAAAAAAATAGTCTAATGCTAGGCATATCAGCCATATGCCTAGTAAATGTTAAGTATTATGACCAACCATTATTACGTTTACGGCGAGGAAGAATGAACGGAAGAATAAGCCCTAGAATTAAGCCAACAACCAAGACAGAGCCACCATAAATAAAATATTGAATAGCAATAGCACGCTTCTCGCTATCTTGCATGGTTTCTAGGCTGCGATTTTTATTCTTTAAAATTTCAACTTCACGTTTTAATTGTGCATTTTCAGCAAGAAGATCGCTGGTCTGTTTTTCAGCATCTTGGCTACGTCTTTGCATTTCAACCGTACGTTGTTGCCAATCACTGTCAATTTTACCTAATTTTGTGCTCAATTCTTGAACTTGTTGCTGTAATTGAGGAATTAAATCTTTAGGGCTTGCTGTTTGAGAGATCTCTGACGCTAATACCCAACCTTCACGATTACGGCTATCTCTGACCAACACAAAACGATCTTTTCGGTCTAAGACAGTAATTTTTTCACCCGCTTGAATTGCGCCTGAAATTTTATATTGGTCACCAGCCCCTTTACGCATATAGGTGCTTAGATTTTCAGTAATGTAATCTGCAGAAAAAGCAGGAAGTGTTGAGCCGAGTAAAAAAGAGGCAATAACAGCCTTACGTAAATTTTTTGTCATTAAAGAATCCTTATTATATTGACTATCTTATTTCTAAAATATCAAGTCCTAATAGTTTAGAAATAAAATAGGGGAGCAGTATTTCTGCCCCCAACAAATTAGTTAATTAAAAATAGCACTTAGGATATAGTAGAAAATAATTGAGAAAATCGCACCGGCAGGTAATGTAATTACCCAAGAGGCAATGATATTTCTAATAATCCCTAAGTTTAATGCCGCAATACCGCGCGCAAAACCCACCCCTAAAATTGCGCCCACAAGGGTTTGAGTGGTAGAAATCGGTAAACCTGTACCAGATGCGATAACAACGGTAACCGCACAAGCAAATTGCGCTGCAAAACCACGGCTAGGCGTAAGCTCGGTAATACCGGTTCCAACTGTTGCCATCACCGTTTTTCCCATAATCGCCAATCCGAGCACCATACCTAAGCCGCCAAGCGGTAATATCCAAGGCGCAAGTTGCGCTTTTGCTTGAATCATACCATTACTTGAAATAATCGACTCAACTGCAGCAAGCGGTCCGATAGCATTGGCAACGTCATTAGAGCCATGCGCAAACGCCATTGCGCAAGCGGTAATTAACATCAGTGTACTAAATATTTTTTCTACGCCGGCAAAGCCGTCTGTACCCACTTCACTAATTTTTCTCGAAAAAGAGGCACTACGGAAATAAAAGAAGCCGATTAGCACCGCAATTAAAGAAAAGATGAGCGATATGCCAACAGTCTCTAACGTAGAAAGATGCAAGCCTACGTGTTTTAACCCTTTAGAAACAGTAACAATCACTAAAATAAATACGGTAATTCCCATATACATAGGCCCATATTTTTTCGCCTGTAGCATTGGTTCTGAACGGTTAAAAATCAGCTTTTGTGAATTAATGAAAATAAAATAAGCCACCATTCCAGCTAAAACCGGTGTAATAAACCAGCTACCGATAATGCCACCTAATGCACCCCATTGAATGGATTCTGAGCCAATGGTAACCAGTGCAAAACCAATTACCGCACCAATGATGGTGTGTGTTGCCGAAACCGGCCAGCCCATTTTGGTTGCCACAATCAGCCAAACACCAGAAGCGCAAAGTGAAGCCATCATACCTAAAACTAGAATTTCAGGCTGTGAAATGAATGCTTGTGGTTGAATAATGCCGCTTTTGATTGTATCAGCAACTTCACCACCGGCAAGATAAGCGCCCGCCAATTCAAAAATCATTGCAATGATAATTGCTTGTTTTACAGTGATTGTGCCTGAGCCTACCGATGTTCCCATTGAGTTTGATACATCATTTGCCCCAATCCCGAAAGCCATTAGAAAACCTAAAACGGCGGTTATAATAATTAGAATTGAGCCATACTGTTGTAATAATTCCATAAGATTACTCCTTATGCTCTAGCCAGCATCAGTTCAATACGTGAGCCTACTCGTTGCGCTTGCTCGGCAAGAATACTAATACGTTCAATGCATTTATATAAGAAAATTACATCTATAGGATTAAGATCTTTTTCTAACCCTAATAATGTTCTGCGTAATACAACTTGTAATTGGTCTGTATCATCTTCGACTTTATCCAGTTCTAAAATCATGTTGTTTACAAATTTTAGCTCTCGACCGCGGAAGCCAGTTTCAAGAAGTTCGTCTAATTCTTCAAGTACTTTTCTTACTTGGCGACAAGCATCTAAACTCCGTGATAAGAATTTTCTAAACGGTTCTTGCATTTGTTCTGGAATAAGTAATTGACGACCAAGAATACGGCCAGAAATATCTCTTGAATAGTTTGCTAATTTATCTAATTGAGTAACTAACTCTAATAAGTCAGTACGTTCTACAGGAAGGAATAAACCACGTGGGAGCTTTAAACGAATTTCACGTTTTAAAGTATCGGCACGAAGTTCTAAATTGATGATTTGCGCTCTGACTTTTTCTGCTTCTTCCCAATCTTGCTTGAAAGTTGCTTCAAAAAAAGGCTCTAAGAGTTCACTACACTCAGTAACTTTACGTGAGTGTTTTTGTAGAGGTTTGAGTGGCGATTGTGCGAATAAACCTAAAATGTTATTCATTGCCATAGGGAAATCTCCATTGTAAATAAATAAAATATGATTTTGTTAAACACAAAATCTTGAACATTTTACTTGATATAACATGAAAGATCACGGAATAAATGAACGACCTCTACATATAAACGTTTGCGTTGAATAAAATTTATTTAGCGATAAAAAATAAGCTCAACGCCCTATTAAATATGATGGATAACTAGTGGTTTACCTTGATGTTCTAGAACTTCTGCATCTAAATCAAAAATCGTTTTAAGATTTTCTTCGGTAATAATTTCTTTTGGAGAACCGATCATCTTTATTCTACCGTTTTTCATCACAACAATCGTATCGGCATACGCTGCGGCCATATTGATATCGTGAACAACCATGACCGTTGTCAAAGCAAGCTCATCGGTCAATTTTCTAAGGAGGCGCATCAGTTCTCGAGCATGATACATATCAAGGTTATTTAGTGGTTCATCGAGTAAGACGTGGCTAGTTTGTTGGCAAAAAGTCATGGCAATTAATGCTCTTTGGCGTTGTCCACCAGATAATTCACTTAAAAATCGATGCGAGAAACCTACCAAATCAAAACGTTGTAATGCTTCACCAATAATCTCATGATCAAGAGGTGTTATTTTCCCTTGATGATGTGGGTAGCGTCCAAACATCAGTAGATCTTTCACGGTAATACGACTATGAATCACATTATCTTGCGTTAGAATGGCAAGATTTTTAGCAATTTCTCGAGAAGGTGTGGTTGATATATTGCAATGATCAAGAAAAATTTGACCGCTTTGTAATGGATTAAGGCGTGCAATCAGGGAAAGAAGGGTTGATTTTCCTGCACCATTTGCACCAATTAAGGCTGTAATACCACCATCAGGAATGGATAAATTGATATTGTCTAAAATCGGAGTTTGACCAATATGATAAGAGAGATTTTTAACTTCAATCATTTTTGTTTTTTCAGCATAAGATAAATAAAGACCAATCCACCTAATAACTCAATGACCACACTGAGCACACCTTGTAATTTGAATATTTGTTCAAAAAGCGTTTGTCCTAATACAAGGGTAATACCTGAAATCAAAAAAGTAAGTGGAATACGAACCGCATGGGACACCGTTGGACTAACAGCATTAACAATAGCACAGACTAATAAACCTAAAAAAAGAATAGGTCCAACTAATGCCGTAGAAACAGAAACCAATAGTGCACAGCAAATCAGAAGATGGCGTGAAAATTGATGATAATCAAGCCCTAATCCGATGGCTTGTTTTTTACCAAGTAAAAGCACATCTAGTTTGTGGCGTTGCTGCCAAATCCAGAACATACTTAATAGCGCAATAGTAATTCCGATAAAAAGCAAGGTTGGGTTTGCGGTGTTAAAACTGGCAAAAGACGAACTTTGTGCAACAGCAAATTCTTCAGGATCGATCATGCGTTGGAGTAGGTTATTCAGGCTCCTAAACAATACACCAAATACGACACCGATCAGCAACATTCGAGTAAGATCACTATTTTCTTTCGTCAGCGTACGGAAGAGCAATAATGCACCGATTAACATTAGCCCAGTTTCAATAGCAAATTTAAAACTGATATCTAATAACGTAAATCCAATCCCACCAAGAAAATAAACTAATAGCGTTTGTGTAAGGAGATAAAGCGAATCAAAGCCTAAGATACTTGGCGTTAAAATCGGGTTATGTGTTAATGTTTGAAATAAAAGGGTTGAAACGCCAATCGTATAAGCAACCGTTAAGAGTAAAAGTAATTTTTTTCCACGGAAAGGAATTACAAAATCCCAGTTACCATTGGCATTAAAAAGCATAAAGAATAAGCAACTACAAAGTAGAAGCAGTAGGGTAAAAGCGAGAATTCGTGTTGTTTTCATGAGCGCTGTCCTCTAAAGAGTAAATAGAGGAAAATAAGTGTCCCAATAATGCCGAAGATTGTTGAAATAGGCACTTCAAAAGGTGCATTAATGACACGACCAACAATATCACAGGCGAGCATTAAATTTGCGCCAAATAAAACGACTGTCGGTAAATTTTGACGAAGTCTATCGCCGGCTAAACGAGAGATAATGTTAGGTACAACTAAGCCAATAAAGGGAATTTGCCCAATAGTAACAACAATTAATGCCGTAATCATGGCGACAATAATAAGAGCGAACCAGGTCATTTGTTGGTAATTTATCCCTAGACTTGTACTAATGTTTTGTCCTAAACCTGCAATACTGAGGCGATCAGCCATAATATAGACAAGAAATGCCAATCCAGCAGTAATCCATAGCAATTCATAACGACCAGCTAATACCCCTGAAAAATCGCCGGCAAACCAAACAGAAAGCAACTGTAAACTATCGGTTTCGTACGCAATAAAGGTCGTGATGGATTCAATGACATTGCCAAAAATAATTCCGATAAGCGGTAACATTAATTTTTGATGTGGTGGTAGATTGCGCATTAAGAACATAAAAATTGCCATGCCAATAAGTGCACATACGGTAGCAAAGGACATTTTTGCAAGTAATGGCGTAGCTGGGAAGAGCAGCGTAGCAATTAAGATACCTAATGCTGCACTTTGACTTGCCCCAATCATACTAGGTTCAATAAAGCGGTTTTTTAAGACAATTTGTAAAACCATGCCTGCAATACTTAAGGTTGCACCCACAAGGATGATCGCAAGTGTTCTAGGCAGTCGGCTGACAAAAAAGAGTTGGGTTTGTTCTGGTTGCTGAAACAGATCAGTCCATGAAAAATCTGCTACCCCAACAGACATGCTGATGGGGCAGAGAATTAATAAAAAGAGAAAATTAAGATAAGCTAAATGACGCATTTTTATTTTGAAAATGCTTGTTTGATATTGTTAAGATCTAAACGCATTTGTTCAACGCTGCCGGCTGCTAAATAAGCAGAGCTACTTAAATAGATAATGTGCCCGTTTTTCCATGCTTTTGTTTGATGAACAAGGGCGTTATCTAGCACTTCTTGTGCTGTTTTACCTTCTTCACCAATCGCAGCAGTACGATCTAACACGAATAACCAATCTGGATTGACTTTTTGTAAGTATTCAAAAGAAACAGGTGTACCGTGGTTAGCCCCTTTTTGGTTAATATCAACTTGAGCAAGTGGAATCTCTAATGCAGAGTGAACCCAACCTAAACGACCAACATCGCCAAATGCAGACATTTTGCCTCCATTAACTAAAATGATAAGCCCGTTTCCTTTATCTTTAACGGCCGCTTTGGTTTCTGCAAGTAGAGTTTCTAATTCTGTTTTTAATTTATTAGCTTCAACTTCTTTGTTGAATAATTTACCGTAAGTTTCAATGTTATTTAAACCAGCTTGAATGGTATTAACATTACTTGGTGCAGTCATATCAATAGTTGTTGCAATGTTTTTTAACTCATCGACTTTTTTCGCCGCACGACTACCTACAATGATAAGATCGGGTTTGAGTGAGCTTAGCGCTTCAAAATTAGGTTCAAATACCGTACCAATTAACGTGGCATTCTCAGTTGCTGCTTTTAAATAAGGTAAGGTTTTGACTACATCTGGGCTCCCTGCGACTTTAATACCTAAATGATACAATGTATCAATAGCAGCAGCTTCAAAAACAGCCACTTTGGTTGGTGTTTGAGCAATTGTTACTTCGCCACGAGCGGTTGGAATTGAAACTTCTTTTGCAAAAGAGAGGGTGCTAAGAGAAGAAGCTAGAGCTAGAGTAAGTAGTGCTTTTTTGAACATAATCATTTCCTTTGGTTAAGTTTTGTTATTGAAAATAATTCTCAAGATTGTGTTTATCTTAACTGAGAAAAATACAAATGGGAAGGGTTATTATTTAAGAAAATAAAAAAGCGGTTATTTTTTTGCAAAGTTTGCAAGAAAAATAACCGCTTAATTAACGTAAAATGAAATTATTTCACACGTGAAACGTATTCGCCAGAACGAGTATCCACACGGATAACTTCACCAATTTGTACGAATAATGGTACACGTACTACTGCACCTGTGCTTAATGTTGCAGGTTTACCGCCTGTGCCAGCTGTATCGCCTTTTAAGCCTGGATCTGTTTCAACAACTTCTAATTCAACGAAGTTTGGTGGAGTAACTGCGATAGCAGAACCGTTCCACAAGGTGATAATACATTCTGCTTGATCAACTAACCATTTATCGTTGTCACCTAATGCTTTGGCATCAACAGAAATTTGTTCAAATGTTTCCGGGTGCATGAAGTACCAGAAATCTTCATCTTTATATGAATAGGTGTAGTTGTAATCAACAACATCAGCTGCTTCAACAGAAGTACCTGATTTGAAGTTGATCTCTAATACTTTACCAGAGATAAGTTTACGGATTTTTGTACGGGTAAATGCTTGACCTTTACCTGGTTTTACGAATTCATTTTCAACGATAACACAAGGTTCGCCATCTTGGATGAATTTTAAACCTGGTTTGAAATCATTAGTGCTGTAACTAGCCATTGTTTCCTCAATTTATTTAACAAAAAATTAACAAAATTGAATCGCCCACTATTGGGTTTATCAAAAAGACCTATATAATACAGTAATTAGAGAAAGATCTCTAAAAATTTTTGCGATATAATCCAAAAAATCTTACACAAAAGGACACACTATGAAGAAAACTATTACACTTGCCGCAATTATTGCTCTCTCATTTGCAACCATTGCAGAAGCAAAAGGAGGACGTTCCGTTTCTCGCTCAGTTTCAGGTAAACCGATTGCAGCGCAAAAAACGCAATCAATCAATTCAAATGCACAAAAAGATGCGACATTTGATAGCACGCCTAACCGCGCGATTCCAAATCAAGCTCAAGCACAGCAAGCAACGGGGAATAACCGATTAGCAAGCTTTGCAACAGGTGCGGCGGCTGGTTATATATTAAGCGACATGTTGGCACCAACAGCAGCACAAGCTCAAACGCCATCAACAGAACAAGCAGCCGCAAGCCAAGCGGTTGAAAATCCGCAAAATATTGCAAATGCGACAACTGCAACATCAACCGTTGCGACTTTTAAAAGTATTGGTGGTCAAATTGATCCATTCTTAGTGGAGAAAACAGACGGATATCGCCGTTACTGTATTGCAGGTGTTCAATACTTAGCGCCAGCGCAAGGCGGACAAACAACGCCTATCGTGATGGTAAACCCAAATGGTTCGCCATTAGCGTGTAATTTAGTTCAATAATATTACAATCCCCTCTTGAGCAAAGAGGGGAGTTTATTTCTATGCAATCAATTCAACTCCAATCTTCAAAGGCACAATGGCAGCTTGATTTAGCCCAAGCATTTAATGATCCTGTCGCACTTTTAGAATATCTTGAGCTTAATCCACAAGAGTTTGAACAAGCTATCTTAGCCCGTAAATTATTTGCGATGAGAGTACCTCGTCCATTTGCTGAAAGAATGCAAAAAGGCGATAAAAATGACCCGCTTTTTCTTCAAGCAATGACATCTTCTGCAGAATTTACCCAAGTAGAAGGGTTTACAAAAGATCCTCTGGATGAACAGCATAGTCCAGCCCCCAATATTTTGCATAAATATCATAATCGATTGTTATTTATGGTTAAAAATAGTTGTGCAATTAATTGCCGTTATTGCTTTAGGCGTCATTTCCCTTACGAAGACGTAAAAAGTGGAAAATCCGCATGGCAACAAAGTTTGCAATATATCGCGGAACATCCGGAAATTGAGGAAGTGATTTTGTCTGGTGGTGATCCTTTAATGGCAAAAGATGAAGAGTTAGATTGGATTTTGACTGCATTAGAAAAAATCACGCATGTCAAAACGCTTCGAATTCATACCCGTTTGCCTGTAGTTATTCCAAATCGCATTACAGCGCAGTTATGTTTACGATTTGCAGATTCTCGGCTGAATGTTGTTATGGTTACACATATTAACCATGCAAATGAAATCGATGCTGTTTTAGCAAATAAAATAGCTAAATTAAAACAAGCCGATGTTATTTTGCTCAATCAATCTGTGTTATTGAAAGGCGTAAATGATAGTGCAATAACATTAAAGGTCCTAAGTGATAAGTTATTTTCTATCGGGATCTTACCTTATTATTTACATCTCTTGGATAAGGTAGAAGGGGCAAGCCACTTTTTTGTAGAAGATGAAATTGCTTTTAGCATTTATAAAGAACTGCAGAAGATTAGTTCAGGATATTTAGTGCCTAAATTAGCTCGAGAAATCGCTAAAGAACCAAATAAAACCCTAATGGGATAAACACGGCAATCATTTTGGCATTTGCAAAAAATTACGCTAAACTAACCGCTTATCAAGCTTAAACAAACGGAAAATAGGGCGAAAAATGGCTGATTATAAACCTTTATCACGTGATACGGTCAAAGATAAACAAGTGGAGCAGATTGCTATTTCTCCACATTCTATTGAGGCAGAACAAGCTGTACTTGGTGGTATTATGCTCAATAATGAACATTGGGATAATGTCGCTGAAAGAATACAGTCAGGGGATTTTTATAATTACGCACACCGTTTGATTTTTGAGCAAATGACAGAGTTGGCACGGAGTAGCCAACCAATTGATATTATTACACTAGATCAAGCGCTAAAAAATAAAGGTATTTTGCAAGATGTCGGCGGTTTTGCTTATCTTGCAGAATTATCTAAAAATACGCCAAGTGCAGCAAACATTCTTGCATATGCTGATATCGTAAGGGATCGTGCCGATCTTAGAAGTGTAATCAGTGCCGGAAATCAAATTGCTGAAATGGCTTATCACACCAAAGGCAGGAATGCGAAAGAGGTATTGGATGAAGCAGAAAGGGTTGTATTTGAGATTGCAGAAAAACGCAATACGGGCAATGAAGGCCCACAAAAAGTGGATGATATTTTGATAAATACTCTCGCTCGAATTGAGATGTTATCTAAGCAGAAAGATAATGGAGGGGTAACTGGTGTTACAACTGGCTTCACGGATTTAAACAAAAAAACAGCCGGCTTACAGCCTTCAGATCTTATTATTGTGGCAGCACGACCTTCAATGGGTAAAACTACGTTTGCCATGAATTTGTGTGAGAATGCTTCTCTCATGGATATTGAAGACCCTAACGATCTTGATGAACAGGGCAATCCGAAGAAAAAACCGGCAAAACCTGTGCTGATTTTTAGCTTAGAGATGCCTGCTGACCAAATTATGATGCGTATGTTGGCCTCTTTATCTCGTGTAGATCAAACGAAAATCAGAACGGGACAAATTCACGATGATGAAGATTGGGCTAAAATTTCTTCAACGATGGCAATTTTGCAGAAACGTAACAACATTTATATTGATGACAGTTCAGGTTTAACACCAACTGAAGTTCGCTCAAGAGCAAGACGTGTTTACCGTGAAAATGGCGGTTTAAGTTTGATTATGGTGGACTACTTACAATTAATGAGAGCGCCGGCATTTTCAGATAACCGAACGTTAGAGATCGCTGAAATTTCTCGCTCTTTGAAGGCGTTGGCAAAAGAGTTACAGGTTCCGGTAGTTGCACTATCACAGTTAAACCGTAGCTTAGAACAACGTGCGGATAAACGTCCTGTGAACTCGGATTTACGTGAATCAGGCTCTATTGAACAAGATGCAGATTTAATTATGTTTATTTATCGTGATGAAGTTTATAACGATAATTCTGAGCTTAAAAATGTGGCAGAAATTATCATCGGTAAACAGCGTAATGGTCCAATCGGACGGGTACGTTTGACCTTCCAAGGGCAATATTCTCGATTTGATAACTATTCTGGTGGAGCTTATGATGATGAATACTAATTTATGTGCAATTTATAAAAGCACTAAAAAGGAAGGAATGTTTTTATACGTTCCTAAACGAGAGGTCTTTGAGCAAGTTCCCGATTCTTTATTACAAATTTTTGGCAAGCCACAGTTTGTGATGCTATTTAATCTCACAGGCGAAAAGCAGCTCAAGCGGGCGAAAAATGAAGACGTTTTGCAAGCAATCCAAACTCAAGGGTTTTATTTGCAAATGCCACCTCCGCCAGAAAATTTGCTGGAAGCTTTTTTATTACAACAAAAAAGTCAAAAATAAAGATAAATCCCATTCATTGATCTGCTCCCCAAAAGTTGGAATAAACAGCCAGCTAGATTAAGGTGCAGATTATTATGACTAAATATAACTAATTGTTCAAACAACATGTCATCGAATTTTATTTTCAAAACGGTAAAAACTGGTTATTAACCCGTTGGTACTTTCAGCTTAACGAAACAATATTAAAACATTGGATTAGGCAATATAGTTAATTGTTTTGCAACGAGGGTATTTGATTTCTAAATAATCAACGGTACTCGCTTTAGCCAATAATTTATTACAATCACACAAATATCTACAAAAATATCCACTTTATACCTTCGTTCCATAACACTTCGCTGGCTCTTGAAATACCCGCTCTGAAGGCTCTGGCTCTGTTATGGCCTATCTGTTTGGCTTTATCGACAATGTAGGGATAGATAAATATGCTTTATCATTTAGCTTTGCAATCGCAGCAGCAATTCGCTCCTCAAGAGATTTATACTTCTTTTTAAGCAGTAGGAAAGCTGTATCTGAGATTACCTGAAACTAAAAGCAACAATAGGGAAATGTCTGGCGGATTAATGCTTTTCAACTCTTAAAAGTAATTATCTTTATATCCCTAGACTTTCAAAATTAAAAAACTAGCAAGAGATAATTTTTCAAAATAGTGGTTACCCCCTTAAATGAGGGGGCTGTAAATTTATGAAAACGGCAGCTTTCATGTGTGGATTATTACTGTTTCATAAACTGATTACTTTGTTTAAGCATTTGGAAGAACACTGCAAGCGGTGGTTTTTCGCTTTTTATTTGCAATCCTTCCGCATTAAAGCTTTCAAGATGACCTTTTTTATCAATATGGAATTGTTCTCCATCTGGCATAATGGCGATGTTCCAGTAATGATTAGATGCCAGTAACCATAATCGATTATTTTTCTTCGTAAGATCAATTCCTTGAGCATAATCACTAGCAGGGTTTAGCACGCCAAAGAATTGGCTAAAGATCGTTGGCATAATATCTAAATGGCTAGATAATTGCGTATAGTATTGGCTATCGCCTTGCCAATAAAACATCATTGGGACGTGAATACGAGTTTTATCAAAACTATTTTTTGTACTATTTTGCTCAGCAATATCAGCTGTAATAATCACTAATGTTTTCGTTAGTAAATTTTGGCTTTGTAGCGTTTCCCATATTTTAGTTAATTGCATATCAATCTCTTTCACTTCCGTTAGAGAATGTGTTTGTAAATTGAGATCAAGATAACTAAAGAATGAGCTATGTTGTTTTTCAATCCATTTTTGCCACGCCGAAACTGCTTCTTGGTTACCTTTGGTTTGAGGTAGTGGCATTTGTGCAAATAATGCTCGGCGGAATAAAGGATCGCTAAATCCGTCATGCGAGAATAAGCCAAATTGATATTGGTATTTTTTAAATGCGGTAATTAGTGGTGAAGCTGCTTTTTCACTTAAGACGGCATCAATATATCGACCACTTAAACCATAGAAAATGCCAAGCGTACTTGCCATTTTACTATCAGCACTGGCGTAATGTTGCATAAAACGGTGCGAATGTTTTGTAATATCAAAGAGCTGCGGCATTGCTTCTGCGGTAATGACTTGATTATTTAAACCAGAAATATTGATCAACAAGACATTCACTTCCGGTGCTTTTGTCATTTGTAGGGCATTTTTCGGATAATCGAGATAAAAGGTATCTAAACGCCCGGTTTCCTCAATTTTTTGTTCTATTTTTCCGATATCAACCAAGCCATGTTTTTCTAAGAAGCTACGAGCTGTCATCGGATAAGAAAGTGGGTAGTTAGCTTTTTGAGAGGTAATCGGGCGGTTAATACTCATATCTGCCCAAGCATAAATCAGATGCGTTGCGGTAAAGCAACAGATGAAAAATAGCGCAACATATTTCCCCAAAGTTTGGCGGTTAAAACTACGTAGTTTTTGCCAGCACCAGCGAGAATAAAGCATTTCCACTAATAAAATCAATGGCATAGGCACAAATAGCAATTGCCATTGACGAGAAAGTTCGCCATCATCCGGATTAACCAGTAAATCCCAAACCAAAGGCGAAAGGTGGAGATAAAACTGTTTGAAAACTTCAGTATCGACTAAAAGTAGTGTTTGTCCGATGGTGGCAAAAATAACGGCAAAGCCACGAAATCCACGTTCGTTCTTGATTAAGAAGCTCAAGGGGAACAAACAGAGTAGATAGAAAGCAAAAACAACGAAGCTAAAATGCCCAAATAAACTGATAAAAAAGTAAAGTTTACCTGTAAGTGTGTTAGGCCAGTCTGCGTTAAAAGCATAACGAGAGGCAATCAAAATAGATACGACAATGTTAAATAAGGCAAACCAATGACCCCATGCAATACGTTGAGAGGTTTCTTCTCGGTATTGTCGGGTATTTGTTGGGAGTAATTGTCGTAAATAGCTCAGCATAGATTAGTTCGCAGATTTTAATGCATTTTTTAATGTGGTAGCAAAAGCCTCGGCTAAACGTTCACGTTGAGCTTGATCTTTGGCGCTATTGTGCAAAATGTTGGTAACCATATTACCCAATGCCATTAAAGAAAGATCAGCCGGTGCTTTATGCTTTTCTAATACGATGAAAAGATCTTTGAGGAGTTTGTCTAATTGTTCGTTTTTATATTTAGATTGAATTGCCATATGATTGTTTTAACGAAAGAAAATTTGCCAAATAGTAGCATATTTTTACCTAATAGAGAGCAACAAGCGGTTTAAAAACGAAAATTTTTTGCGGAAATGAGAAAAACCTGTCTAAAAATAAATTGTCATTTGATTTTGTTCTCGCTTTTTCTTTTAAAAATGCATAAAATGAACAGTCGTTCAGTTTGTCAGAATGGGGGATTCATGCAGAATATATCATCCGCTAAAGATGATATGAATCGTCAAATTCTTTCTGCAACAGAAAGTTTGATTGCCGAAATCGGCATTCAAAATTTATCTATGCGAAAAATTGCAACCCAAGCCGGTATTGCATTAGGTACACTTTATTTATATTTCAAAACGAAAGATGATTTATTGAATAAGTTAGCCTATGACCTTTTTGATCGTTTTCATTGTTATGTCACACAAGGCTATGATGAAAATGAACCGTTTTTTAATCAATATCGCAAAATGTTTGAAAATAAATTAGCCTTTTTGCGTGATTATCCAACGGTGGCGACTAATTTGTCCCAATATCAGGCAATGTTGGGGTTTAATGAAATTATTGAAAGAACCATTGACGATGAAAATTTTATTTGGAATAAGTTTGTCCGAAAAGGGCAGCAAGCAGGTGTTATTGCAAAACTACCAGCCGAGCTACTTCATGTTTTGGGCATTGGCACTGTAATTGAACTGTGCCATTTACAGCAGGTTCTCAGGAAAGAATATTCCAAAGAGATTATTGAGGAAATGTTATTGCGTTCTTGGAAAGCGATTTCAACAAACCAAGAGTAATTATTTATACGATCTAATGATGGAGAAAATATGACAACAGAAAATCAAAAGCCTTCTCGTGGGAGAAAGTTTTTAATTGTACTTACGTTGATTATTGTTCTTGCCGTATTTTTAGGTACAGCAGGATTACAAAAGTTTATAGAAGGGAAAAAAGCAGAAGCTGCAGCGAATATGCCGGAAACGGTTAGCCAAGTAACTGCAATGCAGGTGCAGCCACAAAGCTGGACGCCAACGCTTTCAGCTGTAGGTTATGTTCGACCTAATCAAGGCGCAATGCTGAGTGCGGAAGCTTCTGGAACCGTAAGCCGTGTGTTAGTTCGTTCAGGACAACGCGTGAATAAAGGTGATTTATTAGTTGAATTTGATAGCGCAGTGGAAGTGGCTAATTTAAAAGCCTCTGAAGCACAATTACCTGCGGCAAAAGCATCTTATGAGCGTTATCGTAACCTTGTGGCATCAAATAGCGCTTCACAAGCTGAATTAGATAATGCAAAAGCAACCTATAACCAATTAGTAGCAAATATCGAGTCGCTCCGTTCAACCATTGCTCGCCGTAAAATTTATGCACCATTTAGTGGTATTGCCGGTATTGTGAATGTGAATGTGGGTCAATATATCTCAACGGGAACAGAGATTGTTCGTGTAGAAGACCAAAGCTCAATGAAAATTCGTTTCACATTACCTCAAACGGATATTGAAAAAATCAATGTGGGGCAACGTGTAAATGTTGAAATTGATGCCTTACCGGGTCAGACTTTTTCTGCACGTATTGCAGCAATCGATCCGGCAGTAGATCGTTTAACAGGCTTAATCAATCTTGAAGCAGTTTTAGAAGATGGTCAGAATAAATTGCTTTCAGGTATGTTTGCTCGTTTAAGTGTTGAATTACCAACTGAAGAAAGCCAAATTATAGTACCGCAAATTGTGGTAACTTATACTATGTATGGCGAAACGGTTTATGTGTTACAACCACTTTCTGATAACGATAAAGCGCTAGTTGCTAAAATGGCGGAGCAAAATCCGGCATTAAAAGATAGCTCAAAAGTGTATCGTGCAAAACAGGTTGAAGTAAAAACAGTAGATCGTAGTGGCGTTTATGCGCAATTAGTGAAAGGCATTAAAGCCGGTGATTTAGTTGTAACAGGTGGATTCCAACGTTTAAGCAATAATGCTTTAGTGATTGTTTCTGACCAAGAAGCGGTAGGTCTAACCCAACCAGCTAAAGAGAGCAAATTATAATAGAGGATATCAATGAAATTTACTGATATTTTTATTAAACGCCCTGTATTAGCAGTTTGTATTAGTTTGTTGATCACGATTTTAGGTCTGCAATCTATCAGCAAATTGCAAGTGCGTGAATATCCTGAAATGACGGTGTCGGTTGTAACCGTCAGCGTAAACTATTCCGGTGCAGATGCGAGTCTAATGCAGGCATTGGTAACTTCTCAAATTGAGGAGGCGGTAGCACAAGCGGATAATATTGACTACGTGACTTCATCAAGTAGTCCAAGTACCACAAAAGTTACCATTAAGATGAAATTGAATACTAACCCACAAATGGCGTTAGCGGACATTTCAGCCAAAGTGAATGCGATTCGCTCTAACTTACCAAGTGGGATTGATGATCCGTCTATTAGCGTTTCATCTGGTTCAAATGATGCGTTGATGTATATTCGTTTCGTATCCAATGAGTTAAGTACACCGCAAATTACCGACTATATTAACCGTGTGGTTAAACCTCAATTCTTTACGGTAAATGGTGTCTCGAGTGTTGATATTTTTGGTGCAGCAAACTTTGGCCTACGTATTTGGTTAGATCCTGACAAAATGGCAGGCAATAACTTATCTGGCGCACAAGTATTATCGGCACTTTCGTCAAATAACTTGAATACTGCGGCAGGTAATGCAAACGGGTACTATACGGTTTATAAAAACAAAGTGGAGTCAAGTACGCCTTCTGTTGAAGAACTTGAGAATGTGACTATTTCAACAACCTCAGATGGACGTATCATCAAATTAAAAGATGTGGCGACTGTTGAGTTAGATAAATATCAAGATGCTTCACGTACGGTAGCAGATGGCAAAGAAGCGGTCGTTTTAGCGGTTTCTGCTGCAACGACAGCAAACTCATTAACCGTTGCTAAAAATATCTATCCTGTTTTTGAGTTGATCCAAAAGAATTTGCCTGATTCTGTGAGTGGGCAAATTATGTATGATAAAACCATTTCGATTAACAGTTCTATCAATGAGGTAATTAAAACTATCTTTGAAGCAACGGTTATCGTTTTAGTGGTTATCGTTCTATTCTTAGGGTCGTTACGTGCGATGGTTGTACCGATTATTACGATTCCAATTTCGTTAATCGGCGCGTTATTCTTATTACAAATGATGGGTTTCTCCATTAACCTTTTAACCTTACTGGCATTAGTCTTGGCTATCGGTTTAGTGGTGGACGATGCGATTGTTGTATTAGAAAACGTAGAACGCCACGTAAAAGAGGGTAAATCACCATTTGATGCGGCGATTATTGGTACACGTGAAATTGCTGTACCCGTTATTTCAATGACGGTTGCACTCGGTGCGGTGTATTCTCCAATGGCATTGATGGAAGGGGTAACAGGATCTTTATTTAAAGAATTTGCTTTAACCCTTGCGGGCGCCGTGTTTATTTCAGGGATTGCGGCATTAACACTTTCGCCGATGATGTCTAGTCGCGTATTAAAAGAGCATAATCACGAAGATGAAAGCCGCTTTGCACGTTGTATCAATGGTATGCTGGATAAAATGACCTCTTGCTATACCAATATGTTACGTGGTGTGATGTCTGTACGTTGGTTTATGCTGATTTTTGCGGTTGGTGTGTTTGCAACCTTACCTATTTTATTAAGCTCACTTTCAAGTGAAGTTGCGCCAACAGAAGACCGTGGTTTCGTAGTTGGTATTGGTAGTGGTCCGGCAAATACGAACTTAGATTACACACAAGCGGCAACAGCAAAATTTAACGAAGAAGTAGGTAAAATTCCAGAAGTGGCTGCAATGATGACCATTTCAGGCTTTAATGGAACAAATAGTGCTTTATCGATTATCTCGTTAAAAGACTGGAGTGAACGTACCCGTGAACGCGCCGCAATTACGGCTGATGTTGCAGCAATTGCGAAGAAAGTTGTTCCAATGGATATTAACGCAATCGCATTTCCTGAAATTTCAACAGGGGAAAGTGGTTTACCTTTCTCATTAGTCATTACAACATCAGACAATTATGCAAAATTAGCCGATGTTGCTGGTAATTTCTTGAAAAAAGCACAAGCATCAGGTCAGTTCTTCTTTGCAAGTTTAGACCTAAAATTCAATACGGTTACAATGAAATGGAAATTTGACCGTGAAAAAATGGGAACCTATGGCGTAACCATGCAACAAGTTAGTAATACGCTAGGGGCTTATTTATCAGGGGCGATTATTACCCGTGTGGATATTGATTCCCGAGCTTATCCGATTGTATCGCAAGCGGTGCGTAATGACCGATTAAATCCGGACGATTTAACCAAATTCTACGTAACCACAGCAACAGGCGAGTCGATCCCATTGAGTTCATTTGTAACATTAGAGCTATCAACAGAGCCGGCTTCTCTTGAACGTATGAGCCAATTAAATGCGGCAACGATTTCTGGGGTTGTATCAGGATCTATCGGTGATGCGGTAAACTGGGCAAAAGCAGAATTGGATAATTCATTGTCTCAAGGTTATCAATATGATTTCCGTTCAGAATCACGTCAATACGTACAAGAAGGGAATGCGATGGTTATGACCTTTGCTTTAGCGGTAATCATTATCTACCTTGTATTGGCTATTCAGTTTGAATCTTGGCGTGATCCGATGGTAATTTTAGTTTCTGTACCATTAGCTGTAAGTGGAGCGTTATTAACGATGAACTTGCTTGGATTGATGAAAAATCCAGGGGCAACGCTCAATATTTACTCTCAAGTAGGGTTGGTAACGCTGGTTGGCTTAATCACGAAACACGGTATTTTGATGTGTGAAGTGGCTAAAGAAGAACAGTTAAATCATGGACTTTCTCGTTTTGAAGCAATTGTACATGCTGCAACGATTCGTTTACGTCCGATTATGATGACTACAGCTGCGATGATTGCTGGTCTTGTTCCATTATTGTTTGCTTCAGGCCCGGGTGCAATCGCACGTTTTAGTATGGGTATGGTGATTATTGCCGGTCTTGGTATCGGAACAATGTTTACCTTATTCGTATTACCGGTCATCTATACTTTCTTAGGTCAAGAACACAAACCACTCCGTGAGTTTGATGAAGACAAATTTAAAAGAGAAAAGATCAGTAAGTTGGTTGAAAATATCGACTAAGCTACTAACTTTTAAATAGCATGCTCAAGCGGTAGTTTTTTTCAATGATTTTGCAAAAAATCAAAGAAAAACTACCGCTTGTTTTATATGATGTGAATCGGGACAATAAATAAAAAGGAGAATGTATGCCGACTTTAAAAGCAATTCAACAGCGTTTAACGCAATTAGCGGAACAACAAAATCCTATTGTTCAATCCGTGATTTCACAATTAACCCAGCAGCAATTTCATGCCTGTTTAGATGCGAAATTTGTGGCTTCATTATGCCAACAATTTAATAAAACTTCCGTGGAATTAGCATTGGCTTGTTTACCAATAGCAGCTTGTTATGCAAGAACACCTGTTTCTCATTTTTATGTGGGCGCTATTGTCATTGGGCAATCTGGGCATTTCTATTTTGGTGCTAATCAAGAATTTGAAGGCGAAAGCATGGCTCAAACCATTCATGCAGAGCAAAGCGCGATTTCCCATGCATGGTTAGCTGGAGAAACAGCCATTTCAGATGTGATAGTTAATTATACGCCTTGTGGGCACTGTCGGCAGTTTATGAATGAATTGAATACGGCAAATACGTTAAAAATTCATTTACCGCATAGTCAAAAAAATGCTCTACATAGTTATTTGCCTGATGCATTTGGTCCGAAAGATTTACACATTGAGAAAGTGCTGTTTGATAAACAACCCCTTGCGTTTGTGTCTGAAATGGATCGCCCAACAGATGATGTGAGTCAGAAAGCGATTGAAGCCGCACAACAATCTTATGCGCCTTATAGCAGTTCTTTTAGTGGCGTTGCATTGTTGTTGGCTAACCAGCAGATCGTTTGTGGACGTTATGCGGAAAACGCTGCGTTTAACCCAAGTCTTCCTCCATTGCAGTTGGCATTGAATTATCAACGAATGTTAGGTTTAGCAGATGAAAAGGTTTTACGAGCCGTGATGGCAGAAAGGGCAAATACCATCAGCCATAAATCTAGCACAGAAGCTATGGTAAAGACGTTATTAAATCTTCCATTAGAATATATTGCTCTGTAAGAAAAAGTCCTCCGTTTTGGAGGAGTTAGATTGCTGACTAAGTTCATTTTTGAGAAATAGCCTAGCATGAGCTGTGCTAGGCTCGTTAGGTTCAGCTCCACTAGGGCTGAAAAAAAGAGTCGCAGAGAGACTCAGACCACTGACAAACCCACCTTTACAGGCTTTCTGCCAAAGGTGGGTTTATTTTTTGCTGTTTTATCCCTTTCTTTTGTATTTCACTTCGGATAGCCACTCAAGCGGTCAGTTTTGTGGATTTTTTTACCATTACCGCATATTGATGAAGAATAAGCCATAAAAAGCACAAAAAAGCCCATAGCACAAGGGCTATCT
>NZ_ACQL01000105.1 GCF_000175195.1 Actinobacillus minor NM305
CCGGAAGTATAATTCAGCTGATTATTAAGAACATATTCGACACAAGGATTACCTCGGCTCATCGCATTGCCAATAACAACTAAATCTGGCGCAGGCTGAAGTTGTTCAACATCATAA
>NZ_ACQL01000104.1 GCF_000175195.1 Actinobacillus minor NM305
ATTGCTATTTTTATCTATGATTCCATTACATTTTGATAAACCACACCGGCAAGAGGCAATGCTGGCTAATGCATTGAGATTGTATACTTTATGGAAGAAAGAGGAGTAAAGTAAATTATGCAGATTTACAATAGAACACATAATGTATTTGTCATTAAAAATTGTGGGAAATTTTTTGAGAAATTAGGATCTATTGAGTCAAAAAATTTTCAATTAAAAGAAATTCTGGGTATTGTAAGTAATGAAAATAATTTAACTTATTGCGATAAATCCAATCAAATTCAAGCCAGTTTTGAAGATACATTACTATGGACAGGCGAATGGATTGGTCTATTTTATGACGAGAACTCTAAAACAGGCTTGTTTAGTTCCGATTTCTTTGGATTTGGGCAAATTTTTTACTCTATCTGTGATGTGCATAACGAAAAAACGTTGATTGTTGGTAATTCATTTCGTGGAGTAGCACAGGCGGTTAAAAAGCTTTCAGGTAAATTTGGAATAAACTGGCATATTGCTATGCCACACTTATCTAGTGTAACAAATTTATTTTCTACTCGTTGCTCATTTGAGACTTTTTCAAGCGATATTAATGTACTACATGATGATGAAATGTTGCTATTTGGAAAAAAAGGAATATCGATCGTTCGTAAACCAAGACCCACCTATTTAGACTCGCTGTCATACGATGATTTGATACAGAAAGGCATTGAAAAAGCCTGTAAAATGATTGGTGTTGCAACGAATTCTGGGCTGGTTAATGAGTTATCTTTATCTGGTGGAAAAGATTCTCGTGCATTACTTGGGCTTATCTTAGCTTCTGGTAAGTATCAAGATATTTCAGTTTATACCGCAGCTTCATCTGGAGTTGCAGCTGGAGCTAGTAGAGAGATATTAGATCAAGATTTTTCTTTGGCATGTCGACTAATGGAATACTATGACTTATCTTGGAATACCAACTCCGATTTTGATGAGTACAAAATCAGTTTTGATGAAGCTGTCAGTAATTGGCAAAATTTAAGAAGCAACTCTTCGTTTGATTTTAGACCAAAATATTCGCAAGTAGTAGGCAAGAAAGAAATACGATTCACAGGTATTGGTGGTGAATTATTTAGAAGCTATATTGGTATTGGCTATAAAGAGGGTTTTCCACAATGGTGGAATAATGCAGGAAAATCAAAAGCCTCAATTAGACAGGATTTAGCATCATTGTTTAGAGCTTTGTGCCCTAGTCAATACTTAGACGAAAAGTTGTATCAAAAATCTTTAGATGCGTTTGTTGATGCTATGGATTTTGGATATGGAGATGATGTGATTCAGCAGCTTGATATTAATTATGGTAAGTATCGAAGTCGCTGTCATAGTGGAGTGGCACATACGCATTACTCTGAAGGCGCACTGCTCTCTTATCCTTTATGCTTGCCTGAATTTGTATATGCTAGCAAAAAGCTTTCTCGTCACGATCAGGAGCAAGGACGTACATTATTTGATATTCTTGAGCAAACAGATCCAAATTTAAATGCACTAAGTTATGCATCACCACCTTGGGATAGTAGTTTTAAAACAAAAGGTAGTCGAGATTGGAGTAAATTTGATGGCTTTAAACAAAGAGATAGTTATGATGCTTTGATAAAAGCAAGAACAAAGAAGATTGAGCAAAGAAATATTCAATCATTTAATTTTGATACTGCTTGTTTACAGCGATTAAATCAAAACATGAATACATTAAGACAGTTTTCATTGGATAATGGAATTTATTTTTTTGATGGAATTACTCAGCGTGTTGCTAGAGCGTATCAGAAAAGTGCTCAACATTTATATGCTTCAGTATCTAAAACAGAAACTCTATTGGACATTATAGAGAATAAAAACATTGATTTGTCTTTTTCAGTGGTAGATTTGAATAATCCCACTTTTGTAATAAAGTCAGATATTGAACCTGCTTATAAAAATGAAATTCAATATACAAAAAATTCTGTTTGTAATTTTGAAAATATTTGTCAAGAAATTGATATGAGTGATTTTTCTTTTTATGCAGACTTGAACCAAGATGAAAAGAAAGTTTTTGTGTATTTCTATAATATAAAAGAACATTGTGAAATAGCGTGTTATCTATATGAGGATGGAGTAAAAATAGATCAAATTTGGTATACCCAAAATAGGGTGATGTATTTTTCTGTACCAAATATGGATATCAAGAAGCGTTATCGTCTGACAGTATTCTATAAATGGGATAATGAATCTATGGCTCAAAAAACAGAAAGCCTAACGCTAAATTAATTGATAGCTTGTTTATTTACGGATAAAAGTAAATATATGTATTTTAAATGATCGTTTAATTATTATTGGCAATAATATTTTTTATAAATATTGTCAATATTCAAATAGAATGAAGCTCTACCTAATCAGTGACAGTCTTACTCACCAATCCTTGCTCTTGGAAGATATTAGCTTTCAGAATTCTTGGTGGCGATTAAGCAATAAAAATAAGCCGATTTTATTAGTTGAATCTGCTTGGAACGGCTATAAAGATCGTTGGAAATACAAAATCGCATCCTACCCTGATCACCCAAACCGTACCAATGAAAAATTGGTGCGGTTAGTGGAAAAAGCGAAGGCAAAAGGAATTCCGACCGTATTTTGGAATAAAGAAGATGGCGTGCATTTTGAGCGGTTTATTGATTCTGCAAAACATTTTGATCATATTTTTACAGTAGATCAAAATTGTATTGAGCGTTATCGTGCTATTGTTCCTGCTTCAACAACGGTTGATGTGGCGATGTTTCCAGTCCAGCCGCGTCTTCATAATTATCAAGGGTTTAGATTCAAACACTTTGAGGCAAGCTTTGTTGGTAGCTATAGTCGACATATTCACGATAAGCGTAGAGAGCGACAAGAAATGCTATTTTCAGCAGCATTGAAAGCAGGCTTGCCTGTGAATATTTTTGATCGAAATTCAGAAAGAAAGTCTGATAATTACCGTTATCCAAAACAATTTGGTTTAAATGTTCGTCCTGTGATTTCTTATGCTCAAACTGCGGATATTTATCGTGATTATCTCATTTCGTTAAATGTGAATACGGTTGAAGATTCACCAACGATGTTTTCTCGCCGTGTTGTAGAAGTTTTAGCTTGTGGAGGGATTTTAGTTTCTACACCAAGCTTAGCGGTAAATTCGCTTTTTAAAGAATATTGTCATATTGTTCATAATGAAGATGAAGCCGTTGAGTTATTTCAACGCTTAAAATTTGGGCCTTCAAAAAATGATCTAGAAATGGCAAAAGCCGGTGCTGATTTTGTATTAAATAATTTCACTTGGCAGCATTTTTTGCAAAAAATTTATCAGAAAATACAAAGTAAGCGTTGATGAAGTTGATATTTCTATATCCATTTAATTGTGGCATAATGAGGTTTATAAAAATAACAAGAATCTGACCTTTTATAAACCTAGAGGCATAATTATGATCGGCAATCGTTTAAAACTCGCTCGTAATGCAGCAGGGTTATCAATGGCTGCATTAGGAAATGCTGTTGGTATAAGTGCAAATATGATCAAGAAATATGAGCATAATGTGAATATGCCAACTTCATCTATCTTATTAAAACTATCACAAGTGTTACATATCCCTATTGAATTTTTCTTTCGTACTACTCCCCCCTCATTGGGAGCTATTGAATATCGGAAGAAAGCGAATACCTCTGTGAAATTACTTAAACAAATTGAGGCTGATGTCTTAGATCAAGCAGAACGTTGGGCTGAATTAGCTGATTTATGGCCAAACTTCCCTGTACCTAAATTTAATTTACAATTAGATCTTCCAAAACAAATTCAATCATTTGATGAGATTGAATTCGTTGCAGAGAAATTGCGCCATCATTGGCAATTAGGATTAAATCCACTACCGAATTTAATTGATTTGTTTGAATCTAAAGGCATTCTCGTTATTATCAGTGAAGTTGATCAGAATGCAAAATTTGATGGTTTACAAGCCCATATTCAAAATATGCCTATCATTGTTGTTTCTGCACACTGGAGCGGAAGTCGTCAACGTTTTACATTAGCACATGAGCTGGGTCATCTAATTTTACAGGGACGTTTATCTCATAATATTGATGAAGAAAAAGCTTGTCATCGCTTTGCTTCCGCATTTCTTCTTCCTAAAGATAGTGCTTTTAATGAATTGGGAGAAAAACGTTCTGATATCAGTATCTATGAGCTTAAAGCATTGAAGCAAGAATTTGGATTAAGTATGCAAGCTTGCTTATATCGAGCGAAAGACTTAGGAATTGTTAGCGAATATTGGTATAAACAAAAATGTATTCAATTTTCTTCTTTAGGATGGCGAAAGAAAGAACCTTATGAAGATATTGTTTATCAAGAACAAACGTTGTTATTTAAACAGCTCGTTCATCGTGCGCTATCTGAAGATATTATTACCGAATCAAAAGCAGCGGAACTGCTTAAAATGCCTCTAACCTTATTTAATGCTCAGCATCGTGGAGTAGACGATAATGTCGAAATTTTTAGTTAGTGATGCAAATATTGTGATTGATTTAGAAGTAGGTGAGTTACTGGAAGCTTTTTTTCAACTGCCTTATCAATTTATTACGCCAGATATACTATTTGAACAAGAACTAAAAATACAACATTCTCATTTACTTAGTTTAGGTTTGAAATTAGTTGAATTAACTGAAAATTCTATGCTCTATGCATTTAATCTAAAACAAGAACACAATCCAACTAGTTTAAATGATTTATTTTGCCTGTCTTTAGCCAAACAAGAACAATGTCCATTGCTAACAGGAGATAGGGCATTACGAAAAGTAGCTGCTCTCGAAACAGTGCAAACAAATGGCACAATTTGGATTATAGAACAACTTGTTCTTCTTCAAATTATTGATAAACAGAGAGCGTTATTTTCACTGGAATTAATGAAAAATAAAGGTAGAAGATTACCATGGGAAAAAGCCAAAGAAATTATAAATGATATTCCTGACTAGGCGTGTTTATTTTTCAAAAAGGTGTAATAGACAAATTTGTCTACTATGCCTATTTAATCATCTAACTATATGCCGTCATTTTCTTTATCCTTAAGAAGCACTTTATTATAAAAGCTACCATTTATTTGGGTTTTATTTAAATGGAAAGTACGATAGACCGTAAAAACCTCTTCGTTAGGCGCCTGAGGCGCTAACCAAAATCCATCTAAATCACCTTGGTGGGTTAAACCTGCAAAATCATAATTTGCTCGTCCTAGTGTTTTTACCGGCATACCATGCAATAATGCAGATAGTCCACTCGTGCTATTTAGTGTTACCATTCCCATACCTTTTCTTAGAAAGACAGGAAGAGGGACATCATATACATAAAACACTCTCCCTTTAAGTTGTGGATATAGCTCAATAAATTCATTAATAACTGCAAGATAATCAATAAATCCTCTATCCATAGGATGATGTTTCACTATTAACTTAAAATGAGCGGGTGCTTTTAACACGAAAGAGCTCAAAACAGTACGCAAAAACGCTTCAACACTTTTATAATCAGAATGTTCTTTGACTTGACTATCATTATATACTTGTAAAGGAACAATAAAAAAATCACCAAACCTGCATCGCTCAACTTTATATGCAAAAAAACGCTCTCTAGACCAATAGCAAATACGCTTAATTGCAGAGATCATCCAACGTTTCACATAATATTTAGGATCAAGAATGCGATGATGGGAATAATTAGAATAATGTTTATGATTTTTATAAGCTTCCCAGTAATACCGTATTGCTCTATTTGCCATCGGTATAAAACCTTTTGCAAGCGCTTGAGGCTTTTCTGGTTCTTTAAGCATTGTTTTTAAATTTAAAAAGAAATTAGCATTCTTGGGGAAAGGTGAATAGGCATTTACCCCATCCTTTTCTAAAGTAACATAATGAGGACGAAAGTAACCTTCTTCAAATACCCAAAAATTTATATTCAATAAATTAGCTATCTTTTTCGCTATTTTATGACATGGGCGATTATCGCCAAAACAGACTATAGCATCTATTTGATGATGTTTGCAAAAATCATATAAATAAGCTTTAAGTAAAACAAAATGTTCTTTATAGCTAAAAGTATTCTCTATAGAATTCGGATAAAAAAACTCATCTCCACCATTAAAATTAATTTTATATACCATTTTTTGATTTAGTTTCAGCCACTTTCCAAATTCAAAGAAAAACTCTCCCACCGGGCCTTGTAATAATAAGACTCGCTGTGAAGAATTAAGTAGGTCATCAAGATAGTGGTTAATCATAACGTTATTGCTTTAATGCTCGAATTAAATGAGTTAATTTCCCGAATTGTTTTGCTATCCAAGTACGCTTTATTCCATTTGAATGAAGTTGCTTCTTTTGCTCCATTAAAAGCTGAATTGCACGTTCAGCATCAATAAAATGTTGTTTTTGCGGATCAATATATAGCGGATAATAGACCAATACAGCCGAAATAAGTTCCTCCAAAGCTAGCTTTCTTGTTCGACGTTCTGGATTTTTTAACTTAGCATGATCTTTCGTTAGCCCCCAATGAGCATAAAATGGTGAACCATAACAATGTACCTCTTTATACCGTAGCAATGCTTCAAAACCTGCGAGGGAAGTTATTGTATGAACTTCATCAGCCTGTTCAATACATTCTAATATATTAGCCGTTTCCACCACCTCATCAGCTAGCATTTTAACTTGATTTGAGGGAATAGCCCCCTTTCTATTTCCGCTCACAACATCTGGATGTGGTTTATAAATAATATAGGCTTCCGGATTTAATTTTCTAACTTTTTCTAATAATGCTAAATTTGTTTTTATTTCCAAAGAACCGGTCTGAATTGAAGCATCATCTTCCACCTGCCCCGGAACTAAAATTACCTTTTTTGTCGTTATATTTCGCTGATAAAAGCTATCTCCGACATTATACTTGCCGATTTTACTGGTTACGATACATTCTCGTAATTTTTTTGCTATGCTCAAATCTTGAGAAGAAAATCTTTGATATTGCAAAATATATTCCAATCGTGATGGTATCAAAGCATTAAAATAGATCCCTAAATCATCAAGAACAAGAGAAATCGGAGCCACCAAATTGGAGCCTAATCCAACAGAACGGATAAAACCATCTTCCATTCTTAATATCGTTAAGTTATGCTGTTGAGCAAACGCCAGTAATTCCGGTTTACCATTTCCCCAAACTAGTAAACGACTATTTGGTGCAAGCGGTCTTTTTTCTAATTTTTTTTGCGAACGAACAAAATGTAAATGACAACTCGGTAACTTGAAAAAGGGCTTAATTACTGCTTGTTTCCATAACGACATTCCCACACAATATAAATCGCCTCTTAGTTGATCATTTAATGTTTTTACTCTGTGTAAATAATCTATCACATCAAAAATAGAGCCACGTTCGCCATTATTTGGATTGATATAACGACTATAGGAAAAATATGCTGCATAAAATAATGCTAACAAATTTCTTTTGGTACGGCGTTGCGCTGATTTTAATTTCGCTATTGCGCTATGGCGATCGTCCGTCAGTCCCCAACCGGCATACCACGGCACACCAAAGGTAATTACCGTTTTCCCCAACATTAAAGCCTCAAATCCCATTTGTGATGTAACACAATAAACTTTTTCGACCGCTTGTAAAAGGGAAATTGGATTTACATCTTCGGTAAAAAAACGCACGTTTTTCGGATAAGAAGAAAATGAAGTAAAATGCCCTTTTTTCTTACCGCTCAATACATCAGGATGAATTTTCACCCAAATTTCGGCATTCGGGTTTTCGCTGATAGCTGCATCCAGCATTGTTTTGAAAGTTTGTTCTTCTGCCTGTCCATACTTTATCGCCATATCTCCGAAAGTTTGATCAACAACTAAAACTATCGGAGATTGGCTTTGTTGGTTGAAAAAATCTGGAGCTTGATTATATTTCGATAAACGATATTCCCTAATTTTGTTCATCGCATCTTCTGCTTGCTCTAATTGCTCTGTGGTTAGAGAATTTGTCAAAATTAAATGCTCTAAACGGGAAGGGCGTGTGGTGTCGTAATAAATCCCTATATCATCATACACGATAGCAAAAGGCGGATAGCCCTCTACTCCTAACCCAACTGATCGTAAGAAACCATCTTCTAATGCAACAAAGGGTAAATTATGTTTGCTAGCAAATTTTCTAGCTCTACGAGTATATGGCCTTAACCCCCAGCCAACTACTTGAACTTTTGAATAATTATTTTTTCGAAAAAAACTAGCTCGAATTAATTGGCTATCAGATAGAAATTGATAAAGATAGTTAATTCTAAAAAGTTTACGAGAAAAAATTAGAGAGCGAGGTAACATTATCAATACTCACAGGAATATAAAACAACATTTTACTACTTTGCTTAGCAAAATTTTCATACTATAAATTTATAGTGGTTTATGTAACATTTTAACAAGAACTATTTAGTCCAAAGGCTTTTTCTCCCTTTCTAAACGTAAGAGGAATGAAATAAATTTGTGCAAATGCTACTATCAGCAATTTATAACTTAGAGTTTACTTTTACTCTCTAAAATGATCAACGTCTAGAAA
>NZ_ACQL01000103.1 GCF_000175195.1 Actinobacillus minor NM305
ACAGCTTATTCAGACTGGTACAACAAAACAGGGCAATCCATTTTACGAAACAGAATATCTGCCATTTTTACCATTGAATGAAATTTTTGTTCATGGCAAAAATCCTGTGGGATTTTGGGAGAGTATTTTAGGACTTATTTCTGTTTATTTGAGCGAGTCAAGAAAATACATCCCTAAAAATAATATAGAGTTATTGAAAAAAATTGATATTGATTCATTTGATCTTTATTCAAGTAAAACCTATGAACGCTTAGAAAACTATGCGAAACAACAAGGAATTAATCTAGATATTCCTGTTAAATATGCTGGTATTCAACTTCCTTCTTTGAGACAAATTGCCAAAGAATGTGTTGAAAAAGCCTTATCTTTACCCATAATTCCTGCTGTAGGTCATGGCGATTTATGTTTTAGTAATATCATGTATGATTCACGTAGCCACGGTATTAAAGTAATTGACCCAAGAGGATTAACTGTTAATCAAGAATTGACTATTTATGGTAACCAAACATATGATTTAGCAAAACTATGCCATTCTTTCATTGGCTTATATGATTTTATCATTGCAGATTCCTTTTCCTTAGAAAAGTCAGAAAACTTGGGAGTGAAATTAATTTTTAATATTGATTCTAGATTAGCAGAGATTCAGCAGATTTTTATGTCCAAGCAACTCTTGCCTGAAATGAATAATATGGAAATTCTTGCACCCA
>NZ_ACQL01000102.1 GCF_000175195.1 Actinobacillus minor NM305
AGGCGCTTTTGCGGTTGCTTTATCAAAATCCGGTGTAACTGATTTATTAGCGTATAAAGTGATTTCACACTTTGGCAAACGCCCTTCTGATCGTTCGGTATTTTGGTTTAAGTACATTATTTTATTTGTATTAACCGCTTTTGCGATTTCATCTCAAAACTTAATTCCAATTCATATTGCGTTTATCCCAATTGTTGTACCACCACTATTAGGCGTGATGAACCAATTAAACATTGACCGCCGAGCCGTAGCTTGCGCCTTAACCTTTGGTTTAACGGCAACGTATATGTTAATCCCTGCAGGTTTCGGACAGATCTTTATTGAAAGTATCTTGGTCAAAAATATCAACAAAGCCGGCGAATCTTTTGGTTTAGTTGCAAGTACGGCAGAAATGACAAAAGCGATGGCAATTCCGGTTAGCGGAATGATCATTGGTTTATTATTTGCCTTTTTTGTTTCTTATCGTAAACCACGTACTTATGTGGCGAGCGTTAAAGAGCAAAGCAGTGCTGATATTGAGGCAAGAGTAGCGAAAGTGAAACCTTTCCATATTTGGTTGAGTATTATTGCTATTTTAGCTACTTGTTCAACGCAGTTAGCGACAAATTCAACCATTATGGGAGGTTTAGTCGGTCTGACTATTTTTGCTTTGGGTGGTGTTTTTAGATTAAAACAATCAAATGACATATTCCAAGACGGCTTACGTTTAATGGCAATGATCGGTTTTGTGATGATTGCAGCATCAGGTTACGCTAATGTCGTAAACTCAACGGGTGGCGTTGCTGAATTAGTAGAAGGTTTACGTGGTTCTATTGATAGTAAAGGAACGGCAGCCTTTTTAATGTTAATCGTTGGTTTGCTTATTACAATGGGTATTGGTTCATCATTCTCAACGGTGCCAATTATTACCTCAATTTACGTACCACTTTGCCTTGCGTTCGGTTTTTCACCGCTAGCAACCATGTCAATTGTAGGTGTTGCTGCGGCATTAGGCGATGCTGGTTCTCCGGCTTCAGACTCAACGCTTGGTCCAACATCGGGTTTAAACGCAGACGGAAAACACGATCACATTTGGGATTCTGTTGTACCAACCTTTATCCACTTTAATATTCCGTTGATTATTTTTGGGTGGATTGCAGCAATGACGCTGTAAATATTGCGGATTATGTAACGCTCATATAATTTTCGTAGGGGTGGGGTTTATCCCCACCCGCAAATAATCATTGATACTCGGGCGGGGATAAACCCCGCCCCTACAAGATAAATTGAATGTTTGAGCAACGACTATAATCTATATTTAATCATAATTAGTTTTACAAATCTCCTAAGCAATCGACAAGCGGTCATTTTTCTTAGGAGATTTGCTATTTTTATGCAAAGGAAACAGAATGAAATTTATCTCTTTTAATATCAATGGCTTAAGAGCAAGACCTCATCAACTTGAGGCAATTATTGAAAAACATCAACCTGATGTTATCGGCTTGCAAGAAATTAAAGTGGCTGATGAAGACTTCCCTTATGATTTGGTTAATCACTTGGGCTATCATGTTTTTCATCACGGGCAAAAAGGGCATTATGGCGTTGCACTACTTACCAAAAAAGCACCGCTTGCAGTACGTAAAGGCTTTCCTACTGATGCTGAAGATGCTCAAAAACGGATGATCATGGCAGATATTGAAACTGAATTTGGAACTCTCACCGTTTTAAATGGCTATTTTCCACAGGGCGAAAATCGTAGCCATGAAACCAAATTCCCGGCAAAAGCAAAATTTTATGCGGATTTGCAACATTATTTAGAAAATCAGCTTAAACCGGAAAACCCGATTATCATTATGGGCGATATGAACATTAGCCCAACGGATTTAGATATTGGTATTGGTGAAGCTAACCGCAAACGTTGGTTAAGAGATGGTAAATGTTCTTTCTTACCGGAAGAACGTGAATGGCTTGATCGCTTATATGGATACGGATTGGTTGATACCTTTAGAGCAATGAACCCTTTAGCCGCTGATAAATTTTCGTGGTTTGATTATCGCTCAAAAGGCTTTGATGATAACCGAGGCTTACGCATCGATTTAGTCTTAGCCTCTAAATCACTGGCTGAACGTTGTGTAGAAACAGGCATCGATCTTGAGATCCGTGCGATGGAAAAACCGTCCGATCATTCACCGGTTTGGGCTGTGTTTAAATAACGCTAAATAGAGATAACAAAATACCGAGCATTGCTCGGTATTTTTAGTTCATTACGCACTATTTATCTGATTTAAGCTTATTTTCATCACCACCTAAAAGCTTACCAATGAGCGCTTTTCCTAATTCAGATTGATTCAATCCTTCTAAGGTTGCCGCAATTTTTGTGCCACCAGTTGAACTGAATAACTCGCCTACTCGCTGAATACCTTTATCGACTCTTTCATCATTAATGATAAATTTCATATCAGAATGAGACAATGCTTTAGCTTGTTCAATACCAATAGCTTGATTCGCTTCGATTTGACGGATACTGATTAAATAACTTTGATAACCTTCATTTCCACCGATCTCTTTCGCAAGTTCGATTTGACCTGAAACCAATGAAATCTCTAATTTTTGTTTTGCTTCAGCTTCCGCAGCACCTATTTTAGCAATACCTTGTGCTTCTTTATCTTTTGTTTCAAGCAAGGCTTCTGCTGCTAAAAATGCTTTTTGTTTTTCCCCTTCTGCCACTAAGATCTGATGTTGGCGTTCCGCTTCAGAATCAATAATCAAAGCGTTTTTATTTGCTTCAGCTTTAATCTCTTGCGTACGTTTTTCCTGATCCGCTTTCACGATTTCAACATCTTTTGCAATTTCTGCTTGTTTGATCTCTGCAACCCGTTTCACTTCCATTTCACGTTCTTTCGTGATCTTTTCTTGCTCTTTAACCAGCTGTTGCGCCTGCTCGTTAGAAACAGCCACTTCACGTTGATTCTCAACAGTTTTCAAACCCACGGCTTTTTCCGCTTCTTGACGTTTTACATCCGCTTCTTTCTTCGCTTCAATTTCTGCGATTTGTGCTTCTTTTTGGTTACGGGCGACTTCAATACGGCTCTCTTTTTCAATAAAGGACTTTTTAATTTCCATAATATTGAAAATGACTTTGGAGTTACCACTGTCTCGAATATCCATTAACTCAATGTTTTTAACCGGTTCAATCCCCCAATTTTTCAGCTGCTCTTTTACGGCAAGAGTAAAATCATCGCCTAATTCTGAACGTACTTGTAAAATATCATTCAAATTACGGCTAGAGAGAATTGAACGAACCGAGCCCTGAATAATATCAACTAATTGAATATTCATATCATGGAAATCAGAAACCCGTTGTGCCGCCAAATTAGAATCAGCGACTCGGAAAAATGCCGTAATATCTACCACAAACGGTAAACGTTCTAAATCATATGCCTCATAATTATCAATTTTGATAGAAAAAACCGATACCGGTAAGACAATCGTGCTTACCCCAATAACCGGCAACCAAGAAGGGAAAGCATAGTAAACATTACCATTGCCCGTATCTTTGCCATAAGAGGTTGTTTTTCCACCAGATTGAACTATATGTACCTCATTTGTTTTTACTACACGGCGAAATAACAATGCAATAACTAATGTGATGACAACCAATACTACAAAAATAAATCCAGAAAGAATGTACATTTTCAACCTCCATTGATAAATAAAAGACATTTTTTATATAATCATCAAGCGATCAAATTTCAAGCATTTCTTGCAAAATTCTTTGCATAAAAATAATGGCACGTAAAACACGTGCCATTTATTAGCTATTTCTCACGAAATACTTTCACATTACTAAAGCCATTCTCTTTTAGATAAAGAGCTTGTAGTTTACTCATCACACCACGTTGGCAATAAAGTAAATAGTTCTTCGATTGATCAAGTGCTCCAAACTGACTAGATAATTTATAGAACGGTAGCTCTTTGACTTCAACCCCTTCAAGGCTGAACGGTTTTTCGTCCACTTCTTCAGGGCTACGAATATCTAAGATCACATCGTTTTCGCCTAATTCAGAAGTGGTTTCAACGGATACGACTTCTTTTTCAGTCTGTTGAGCGATCTCACGAATATCTAAATAATGGGCGTTTTGCACCGCTTGTTCGAGAACGTCAAAGTTGAAATGCCCTTCTTCTTCGATAATTTTGCTTTCAATCGCTTTAACCGTTGGATTTTTTGAAATCACGCCACAAAATTCTGGCATCGATTTGGCAATATCATCTGTGCCAATCTCTTTTGCCATTGCGATAATTTGCTCTTTATCGTGGGTAATCAACGGACGTAACACTAAGGTATCGGAAGCCTTGTCGATTAAGCGTAAGTTCGTCAAGGTTTGGCTTGATACTTGCCCTAATGCTTCGCCCGTGACAATCGCTTGAATATCAAAACGTTCAGCAATTTTGCTGGCGGCACGCACCATCATACGTTTTAGTACCACGCCCATCTGTCCGTTATCGACTTTTTCTAAAATTTCACCGACCACATTTTCAAAGTTGATTGCCACAAAACGGACTTTATGGGACGAGCTGTAACGGCTCCAAATATGGTACGCCATCTGTTTCACACCGATTTCGTGCGCCGCACCGCCAAGATTGAAGAAGCAGTAATGCACACGAGAACCACGGCGAATTAGCATATAACTTGATACGCCAGAGTCAAAACCGCCTGAAATCAGCGATAACACATCTTCCTGTGTACCAATCGGATAACCGCCTAAACCTTCGTGGCGAGCTTTGATTAACAACATCTTATCGTGGTCAATATCAATACGCACCGTTACATCAGGGTTAGTCAATTTCACACTCGCCGATTCGATATGCTGATTTAAGCCACCGCCCACATAGCGTTCCACATCAAGGGAGCGGAAATCGTGCTTACCTTTACGGCGAACACGCACGCAGAAGGTTTTACCTTCCAATTCCTCTTTTACTTTTGCGAGTGTATGCTCAAAAATATCGTGCATTGTGGTAAACGGCATTTCTTCCACTTCAAGAATATGATGAATACCTGGGGTGCGTTTGAGTAAATCCAATACTAACGGAGCTTCTTCAGCGACTTTTGCTCGCACTTCAATAAAGTCCCAGTTACGAATCACGGCAACATTTTCTGTTTCACGCAGTAAAACATTACGGATATTGGAAGTTAAAATTTTGATAAAGCGTTTACGCACGGAATCGCTTTTAATCATAATTTCAGGGAAAAGTTTAATAATAAATTTCATATTTTAATCAGTTATATTTGTATAAGCGGTTAAATTTGCCCGATATTTTACCAATTCTAAAAATAAAAATACACGGAGAAGCCCCCGTGTATTTCCTAAAATTAATGTAATGCCTTATTATGCAGCAAACGGATCGCGAAGAATCATTGTTTCAACACGATCAGGACCGGTAGAAAGAATATCCACAGGCACACCTAAAACTTCTTCAATACGTTTGATGTAGTTAATCGCATTTTGAGGTAAGTCTTCTAATTTCGTCACACGGAAAGTATTTTCTTTCCAGCCTGGTAAAGTTTCATAAATCGGCTCAACGCCTTCCCAATCTGCTGCGGCAAGTGGCGAATATTCAACAATTTTACCGTTTGGTAATTTATAAGCGACACAAATCTTCAACTCATCAAAGCCATCTAAGACATCTAATTTCGTCATACAGAAACCTGAAATTGAGTTAATTTGGATCGCACGGCGCACTGCAACGGCATCAAACCAACCACAACGACGTGGGCGACCGGTTACCGCACCAAATTCATTCCCTTTACGAGCAATTTCTGCCCCTACCTCATCAAATAATTCAGTAGTAAATGGACCTGAACCAACACGGGTACAGTAAGCTTTAATAATACCTAATACATAATCTAAATTACGAGGACCATAACCCGAACCGGTTGCCACACCACCTGCGGTAGTATTCGAACTGGTTACAAACGGATAAGTACCGTGGTCAATATCCAACATTGTACCTTGTGCGCCTTCGAAAAGAATGTTTGCGCCCTCTTTGCGTGCATCATGAAGCAGTGTTGTAACATCAGCAACCATACCTTTAATCACATCAGCAATCGCAAAGACATCATCTAATGTTTTTTGATAATCAACCGGCTCTACTTTGTAATAATGAACTAGCTGGAAGTTATAGTAATCTAAAATGTTTTTTAATTTTTCAGCAAAGGCTTCTTTATTGAAGAGATCGCTTACACGTAAACCACGGCGAGCAACTTTATCTTCATATGCCGGACCAATTCCACGACCTGTTGTTCCAATTTTATTTTTACCTAAAGCAGCTTCACGAGCGTGATCCATCGCTACATGATATGGTAAAATTAACGGACAAGCTTCCGAAATTTTTAAACGATCACGAACGTTAATGCCGCGAGCTTCTAATTCGCCCATTTCTTTCATTAGGGCATCCGGCGAAAGCACCACACCATTACCAATTAAGCAAGTCACATTATCACGTAAAATACCGCTTGGAATAAGGCGTAATACGGTTTTTTCACCATTAATAATCAATGTATGTCCTGCATTATGTCCACCTTGATAACGCACAACATATTTCACACGATCTGTTAATAGATCTACGATTTTACCTTTCCCTTCATCGCCCCATTGAGCGCCGAGAATAGCAACACTTTTACCCATAGGAATTGCCTCTTTTTGTTGGAGTTTAATTTAAAAACGTAAAAAAGACCCGAATAGATCGGGTCTTATAGATACAATTATTTTGTAGGAGCCTTCATAAAGCGTAGAAACTCGCTATCCGGTTTAACAATCATCATATTGTTTTGTCCTTCAGCAAAAGTCGCTTCATATGCTTTTAAGCTACGAATAAAACGGTAGAATTCAGGTTCTTGACCTAATGCTTGTGCGTAGATCTTGGCTGCCATTGCATCGCCTTCCCCTTGTAATTCATCTGCTGTTTTTCGTGCTGTCGCTTCAATTAGAATGACTTTCTTATCGACTTCAGCTTTAATGAATTCCGCTTTCTCTTCACCTTGTGAACGGTGCTCACGGGCAACGGCATCACGCTCCGCTCGCATCCGTTGATAAATAGAAGATGATACTTCATTTGGGAGATTGATTTGCTTAACACGAACATCAACAACTTCGATCCCTAGTTTTTCTGCACCATCATCACCATCATTTAATGCTTTTTGTGCACCAGCCATTAGCTCACCACGAGAACCGGAAACAATATCTTTGATCGTTCTTGAACCAATTTCAGAGCGTAAACGATCATTAACCTTGCGACGAAGAAGATCTGACGCTTTTTGATAATCGCCACCGGTCGAAGTATAAAATTGACCAAAATCACTAATCTTCCATTTTACATATGAATCAACCAATAGGTCTTTTTTCTCAACCGTAACAAAACGATCTTCTTTTCCATCTAATGTTTGAATACGAGCGTCTAAGACTTTCAAACTATCCATAAAAGGGACTTTGAAATGAAGCCCTGGAGAATATACAACAACTTTTTGTTCCCCATCACGTTGAACTTTATTAAAGCGTAGCATAATTGCTCGAGTGCCTTCAGGCACGATGGTTACAGATTGAAAAAGTACAAAAGCTAAAACAGCCAATACAGGTAAGAATAATTTACGCATTAGAATCTCCCTCTACGTGTTTCAACTGCTTCAGGCTGAGTTTGCACTTGAGGTTGTACAATCGTAGGCTGAACCGCTTGAGGCACAACCTGAGCATCTCCCTCTTGTTTTTTAACCGCTTGAGTATTACCAAAGAATTTATCAATCGGAAGCACATTCAGATTATTTGCGTTACTTTCCATAATAATCTTAGGTGTATTTTTCATTACCTTTTCCATTGTTTGAATATAAAGGCGTTCACGAGTAAGTTCCGGCGCTGCTTTATATTCCGGCAGTAATTTAACTAAACGCTCCACTTCCCCTTTTGCTTCTAACACTACTTTTTCTTTGTAAGCAGTTGCTTGCTCTACAATACGTTGTGCTTGACCTCGAGCAATCGGCTCTTTTCCTCTTGCATAGGCTTCTGCTTCACGAATCAAACGCTGTTCATCTTCTTGAGCTTTAATCGCATCATCAAAAGCCGCTTTGACCTCTTCCGGTGGACGAGCATATTGGAAGTTTACGTCTGTAATCAATAACCCCATATCATAAGTTTTAATAATGTCTCGCAGAGCATTCCAGGTTTTTTCACGCACAGTCGCTCGTCCTGTTGTTAAGATCTCATCCATCTTCATATGACCGATAACATAGCGCAACGCACTATCTGTTGCTTGTTTTAAGCTATCTCTTGGATTATTAACATTAAATAAAAACTTTGCTGGATCTTCAATGCGATATTGAACCGTCATCTCTACCTGAACCATATTTTCATCTTGAGTTAGCATTGAACCACTCGTATTTAATTCAGATACACGTTCAATATTGACCGGAATAACCTCATCAATTAATGTTGGTTTCCAATTCAACCCAGGCATCACGATGTCATGCAGCTTACCAAAACGTGTAATGACACCGCGCTCAGCTTCTTGCACCGTATAAAAACCAGAAGCTCCCCAAACAAAAACACTTAACGCAATTATCGCAGGAAGAAATTTTCCTAAAGGAGCAGGCTGAGGGTTATTCGTATTTTTATTCCCCCCCATTTTTCTAAGTAAACTACTAAACGCTTCTTCTAAATCAGGCGGTTGTTGTTCACTATTTTTAGGCTCTTTTGTCTCTTGACCTTGCTGCTCAGGCTTCTTTTGCCCCGGCTTTCCCCATGGGTCTTGATTGCCTGATTCATTCCACGACATAATGCTCTCCAAAATTCGCATTGGTTAATAAAATGTAACTTTGGGATTTTACCGATTTGTTACTCATTTTACTAGTGAAGATTTACTAATTTCCTAAATTGATACCGTAGGAGAAAACTTACATATTCATATGTTAATTATTACTATAAGGAAGAGTGATAAAACTTATATGCTTCATCCATATTATCAAATTTATGCATAATCCCATTATTTAACACCATGGCATTATCGCAATATTCTTTAATTGCGGCAGGACTATGAGAAACAAGGATAATAGAGCGATCTTTACGCTTTTCAAATAGCTCATATTTACATTTTTCAGAAAAGCGTGAGTCACCCACAGCAATTACTTCATCAATCAAATAGCAATCAAATTCCACAGAAAGAGAAATAGCAAAGGCAAGGCGAGCTTTCATACCTGATGAATACTTCTTTACCGGCTCATATAAATAATCACCGAGCTCGGAAAATTCTTCGGTAAAATGTTGCATATACTCAAGATCCGTACCATAAATCCGGCTGATAAAACGCAAATTATCCATTCCCGTTAAACTGCCCTGAAATGCGCCACTAAAAGCCAACGGCCAAGAAATACTCATTCGCCGATCAATTACACCGCTTGTTGGTGGTTCAACACCGCTCATTAAACGAATAAGGGTAGATTTTCCCGAACCGTTGCGTCCTAAAATCCCAATTTTTTCACCTTTTTTAAGCTCAAAATTAATATCTTGTAACACCGTTTTCCAACCGTTGCGAGTATGATAACGTTTGCTGACATTTTTCACGCTAATCATTGAGGTTCAATCCCTTTACTAAAATTCTTTACCATTATTAAACCCACTAATAACATCGCCAAATCACAAACAATCAAGAAACCAATATTTTCATAGGTGGTAACTGATTCGCCAAAATATCCGTGACGGAACATTTCCGTACCGCTAATCATCGGCACCCATTGCAGAACCTCTTTAGCTTGCTGCGGAAGTGTGTGTAATAAAAAGAATGCGCCGGATAACGGCATAAACACAAAACTCAACGTACCCCAAATTTTACCAAAAGCTTCATATTTTTGGGCAATGGCACAAATAATTAACCCTAAGCCAACTGCAAAGATTGCCATTAATAACCACGCCATCACCATATACAATGTATCTTGCGGTACGCTAATCCAATCTATTGCAATAAACACTATCATAATGAAAATTTGTGCTGTAGTCGCCCCGGCAATTTCTAATAGCATACGGGCAAAAATGGTATCTAAGGGCCTAACATTACGATGATAAAGCAGACTTAAATTGGCTGAAACGGCACCAATGGCACGCCCTGAAGCATTGCGCCACATCATCATTAACGGGTAACCGGTAATGGCAAAAGCAACAATATTTAGCGTAGAAACCTGATTGGCTCGAGCAAATTTCCAAAGCAACGTAATCAATAGCGTCATCATTAACGGCTCAACAAAAAGCCATAAAAAACCGATATTTTTTCGCCCGTAACGGGTAATAATTTCACGCATCAGCAGGGCATAAATAACCCTACCTTGAATAACCCGAGAACGTTTGAAGGTTGTTCTATCACCGTATCGCATTAGTTTTTATGCTCTCTTATACTTGCAATTAACAAACTTAGCACTCCATAAAGCATTAAGCCAATAATGAAGGTAGCTAAAATATTATACAAACGATGAGGCTCTAACGCCCAATCCGGCTGGCTTGGTTTGTTGATCACCTCTAAATAAAGCTGCTGGCGATCTGCCTCCCCGCGCGTGTTTTGGAGCGAAGTCATTGCTGCGGTTAATTGTTGCTGCGCTAACTCATTTGCTAACACTAAACGCTGATATTCAGAGGTTTGGGTCGCAATCGAATTATTGCTGCCGGAAAGGTTTTTCGATTGTTGCTCAATCTCTTTACGCAAACTTTTTTGGCGCATTTCCAACGCCGGCACTTGTGGATTATCCGGGGTAATCGACACTAACTGAGCTAACTGCGTTTCAACCCGAATTAACTCACTTTTTAAAGTTGAAATTAACGAAAGCTGCACGCCGGATTGCGCCGGTAAATCAAAAATTTTATTTTTGATCCGATATTTACTTAACGCCTCAGCGGTGTCATTTACATTTTTTTCCGCATCTTCGACCGCTTGTTCAGCGTATTCCAAAGTATCTTTTCTTGCACGTTCATTTAAACGGTTAATCAGCTCTTCACCTAAACTCAGTAATTTTTGGTTAATTTGCTGCCCTTCTTCCGGCTTAAAAGCTCGCACACGTAAAGTCGCAATGCCTGAAACAGAATCAAGGTCGATACTTAACCGATCTTTAAAATAACGGAAAAATGCTTCTTGCGAATCGTTTAATTTAAATCCATTAAAACGGCTGAGAATATCCCCTTGCGAATCATAAAAGGATTTTACCGGCAATTCTTGTTGCAACTGCTCTAATGCCGTGCGAGAACGCATATATTCTTGCACTGTGTAAGAATCATCTTGCGAACGAGAAAAGCCCGAACCTTGCAACAATGCCCCAAAACCAGTTAATGAGGATTGGTTTTTTGGTGAGCGCACCACAAAGCTAGATTCAGAAATATAAATATCGGAAGCCACCACCCCAAAATAAACCGTTGAAAAAGCGGTTGGCAAAATTACGGTTAACCAAAATAAAGGCTTAGCAAACCATTTTTTCTTTTTGGGTGTTGCCGGTTTATTTAACGTTGTCATTATTCCCCCTATAACGCCTTAACATTATTAACTGCGCCTGTTACCGGCGTTGTTAAAGAGAAGATCATTCTCAAGAATTTTTGGAACTCCGCCAATGGTGCATTTGATACATAGACAATATCTTTATCTTGCATTGGGAAGCGTTGTAATAAAAACATCGATTTCGGATCTAACAAATCCACTCGATAAACTGTTGGCACATCAAAGCCTACGCCATAACCTTTTTCTGCCCAAATTTGTTGTTGCGCAGCATCTAATTGATTAAATGGAATATGACGGAACACGAAGACACCACGAGGATCAGAACGATCATCTATTAAGCCCCCCATTTTGCCAATAGCTTCAGCAAGAGTAATGCCTCTCGTTGAGAATTTAACCTGTTGATTTGAACCAACTGCCCCTAAACCGGTAAAGCTATAAGGCGTATTTAAGAGAGAAACCACATCACCGGCACGCAACGTAATATTTTGCGTTGGATCAGCAATTAAGGTTTCAAAAGAAAGTGTTTTTACTTGATGACCACGAGTAAGCTGAATGGTTACATCTTGCACATCGGCTGTTGAGCCTCCTACTGCAGAAACCGCATCTAGCACACGTTCGCCCACAGAAGTGAGTGGCATACGAATAGTATTCCCCTGACGGATAACAGTAACATCGGCTGAATTATTATTGACAATACGCACCAACGCCTGAGGCTGATTTGCTTTACGAGCCAAACCGCCTACAATTTGCGCTTGAATAGCTTCAGGAGACTTACCTGCAACACGAATATTACCTAAAAAAGGCACGGAAACAGTACCATTACTGCTAATCATTTGAGGAGGTAACTGAGTTAAATGACCACTTCCTTGCCCTTCTGCAGAAAAAGTACCACCGAACAACACCGCTGGAGGGGCCTCCCAAATAGAGATTTCTAGCATATCTCCTACATTTGCAACACCTGCATATCCACCACTACCTTGTAACCCATCAAATCCAGAAAAAAGTTGATTTTTTTGTGAAAGATATAAATCTTGTACAATTTGATTATTCAACTCTACAACATTAACGTCTGGCAAAGGTTGATTTCCATTCACCTCAATTACCTTACTATAACTTGGGCCCGAGGTTGGAAGAGAATTACAAGCACCTAGAAATACACTTAATAGCACTACCGCCATAGAGAATTTTCTATTTTTCATCATTACCCTATATATGTCTTTAACTTACAAAATAATTTGATTATACCCTAAAAGCATTTTTTTCATCTGTATAATTTGTAAATTATGCTAAATTATGTTAAAAAACTCGTGTTATTCCACTATACTTGACGCCTAACTAACTAACTAACTAACTAACTAACTACAATAATAACATATTGATAATAAAGGAATTTACATTTTAGTTATCAATATAATATAAAAAAGGATAATTTAATGAAATCACTCATCGTATTCGGCACTCGCCCCGAAGCAATAAAAATGGCACCCTTGGTTGAAGGATTTAAACAAAGAGGATTGGATTTTAAAGTTTGTGTTACAGCACAACACCGCCAAATGTTAGATCAAGTTTTAGAATTATTTGACATCACGCCTGATTTTGACCTCGATATTATGAGCAAAAAGCAAACTTTATCGACAGTAACCAGCAGTATTCTAGAAAAAATCCAGCCTGTTTTAGATGAATATAAACCAAATACCATTTTCGTACACGGTGATACCGCAACAACGTTAGCCACTTCTTTAGCCGCATATTACAATCAAATTGATATTGCGCATATAGAAGCAGGTTTGCGTACCGGCGACATTTATTCCCCTTGGCCAGAAGAAGGTAACCGCAAATTAACAGCCGCCTTAGCGAAATATCATTTTGCACCAACAGAAAGTACGCAAAATAATTTACTCAAAGAGAACATTGCCCCTGAAAAAATTTTCGTCACGGGCAATACGGTAATTGACGCTTTATTGTTAGTTTGCGAAAAATTGGACAAAAATGACCGCTTGTCTGAACAATTTAAACAGCAATTCCACTACTTATCCGGTAAAAGAACCGTTTTAATTACAGGGCATCGCAGAGAAAACTTTGGTGAAGGTTTTGAGAATATTTGCCAAGCAATTTTATCATTGGCAGAAAAACATCCTGAAGTACAATTTGTTTACCCTGTCCATTTAAACCCAAATGTGAGAGAGCCTGTAAACCGTTTATTGGTTGGCAAAGCAAATATTCATCTTATTGAACCACAAGATTATTTAGCCTTTGTTTATTTAATGAGACTATCTCATATTATTTTGACAGACTCAGGCGGTATTCAAGAAGAAGCCCCTTCGCTAGGCAAGCCCGTTTTAGTGATGCGTGATACCACAGAACGCCCTGAAGCCGTTGAAGCCGGCACAGTAAAATTAGTCGGCACATCAAAAGACAAAATTATTGAGCAAGTTGATTTATTATTAACGGACGAAAAGGCTTATCAAGAAATGGCTGAAGCACACAATCCTTACGGCGATGGCACAGCGGTTCAACAAATTATCGAAATTTTACAAAATACAAATAAGGAATAAAAAATGACAACTTTTAATACGATTTCTGTAGTCGGTTTAGGTTATATTGGGCTACCGACTGCTGCTGCATTTGCCCAACACGGCGTTAAAGTTATTGGCGTAGACGTTAATCAACACGCAGTAGAAACGATTAACCAAGGGAAAATTCACATTGTTGAACCTGATTTAGATATTGCTGTTCAAGAATGTGTTAGCAAAGGAATGTTAAAAGCAACATTAACGCCCGAAGCTGCTGAAGCCTTTTTAATTGCTGTTCCAACGCCATTTAAAGGCAATGATTACGAACCAGATTTAAGCTACATTGAAGCTGCAAGTAAAGCTATCGCTCCAGTACTTAAAAAAGGTGACTTAGTGATTTTAGAGTCCACATCACCAGTGGGAGCAACGGAACAAATGGCAGAATGGCTTGCTTTAGCCCGTCCAGATCTCACCTTCCCACAACAAAATGGTGAAAATTCAGATATTCGCATTGCTCATTGCCCAGAACGTGTATTACCGGGGCAAGTAATGAGAGAGCTTATTGAAAACGACCGCATTATTGGCGGTATGACGCCAAAATGCTCCGAACAAGCGGTTAAATTATACAAAACTTTTGTAAAAGGCGATTGCGTAGTGACTAACAGCCGCACCGCTGAAATGTGCAAATTAACCGAAAATTCATTCCGTGATGTCAATATCGCTTTTGCGAACGAACTTTCGATTATTTGCGATAAATTAAATATCAACGTTTGGGAACTCATTTCTCTTGCTAACCGCCACCCTCGTGTCAATATTTTACAACCGGGCTGCGGCGTTGGCGGACACTGTATTGCCGTTGATCCGTGGTTTATTGTAAACAAAACGCCTGATTTAGCGAAATTGATCCACACTGCTCGCTTGGTAAATGATGGAAAACCAACGTGGGTAATGGATAAAGTCAATAACGCTGTTGTTCAAGTACTACAAAATAACCCAAGTAAATCGATCAATGAAGTTAAAATCGCTTGTTTAGGCTTAGCATTCAAACCTGATATTGACGATTTACGAGAAAGCCCTGCCGTAAAAATTACTGTGGCATTGGCAGAAAAATATCCAAATCAAATTGTAGCCGTTGAGCCGAATGTCGAAACATTACCGAAAAAATTACAGGAAAAAGGTATTAAATTATTCGATTTTTCAACCGCACTTAAAGAAGCAGATGTTTTAGTCTTATTAGTCGATCACAAACAATTTAAAGAAGTTCAAACATTACCGGATAATTTGGTTGTGGTGGATACTAAGGGGATTTGGTAAGCTATTTATTTCATTAAAGTAGGCAGTAAAGCCTACTTTAATGAATATTAAGATATGGGAAACTATCATAGAAATGAAATCTAAGCGAAATAAATTCAAAAAATTTAAAGAAAAATTAGGGAAAATAAATTCAGAATCCTTGTCAAGTAAAGATAATAGTCTTCAAGAAAAAGAATCTAACTATAGTAAAACCTTTATAGAATTCCGTAATTTATTACTTGAATATGAAACTAAAATAATTAGATTGAAAGAGCAAAACGCCATTCTAAATAGTGAAAAAGAATCCTTAACAAAATCAATAAAAGAATATGAAACACTATACAAAGAATGGGCTACAGAGAAGAAAAATCTAGTTTTATCTCATCAGAAAGCTGTATTACAAGCTGAGAATTGTAAGAATACAATGTCTTTTAGATTAGGTTATGCACTTATTTTTGGTTTTAAGTCTTGGAACGGATTTAAACATTTATTAAAAACTTTATTTACTTTACGTAAAGATAAGAAAATAAAAAATATTCCCCAAATCGAATCCACTTTACCGCAGATTGAGAAAAAAGAAATTAGTTGGGATAGCAGCAAGCCTATTTTACAATGGACAAAAAATATAGACTTTAATTATTTAACTGAATTTAATAAATATCAACTTTCCCCAAATGATGAAATATTGGAAATTAATCATAATGGTTTTTCTAAAATTATTGACTGTATCCCAAACACTCAATTAATTATAAAACTAAATACATTTAGCTTAGATAAGCCAGATTTAGGAAAGCAAGTTTTGCTTACTATTGTATTTTATGACAAAGAAGGAAAACAAACTCAATCTAAAATAGACATACCATATAGCGAAAGACTAAATAAGTACTATTTTTATTTAAATACTAATAGAAAATTAGATGATTATATTACTTTATTAGTCCCCCCTGATGTCTGCAGGGTTGAATTAGGCACTCATTTATGGGATGCTGAATCAACTATATATCTAAATAACCAAATAGAAGTATCTACATTAGTTGATGGAGTAACAGTTATTTTACCTACCTATAAGGGAGAAAAAACTATCTTAAAATGCTTAACTTCATTAGCTGAACAAACATTACCATACTCCAAATTTGAGGTTTTAATTATTATAAATGGCGAAAAAGATAATACGCCGAAGTTAATTGATCGATTTAAAGCTAATTATCCTCAGCTTGATATTAAGGTTTATGAATTAAATGAAGGAAATGTAAGTAAAGCCCGTAATTATGGAATACAGCAGGCAACAAAAACCTTTACTACTTTTATTGATGATGATGACTTTGTCCCATCTAATTATCTCTATTCTCTTTATCAAAGAGCGATGTTTAATACTATCACAATTACAGGTATTGAAGATATTGAGAATGGTCAAGTGATTAGAAGTCCGATAATGGATCAATTAGATAAGGCATTTAAAAAGAATAGCTATAGTTATTTTGATGTAACTTCAACATTAACTATGAATGCTTGTAAACTTGCACCATCTTTTATGGTGAAAGCCACACAGTATGATTTTAATTTAAGAAGTGGGGAAGATGTCGTCTATTGGTGTAATCTATTAAATACATTCAGACCTAATGTTGCATTGATTTCAACTTATGAAAAAGATAGTTATAAACGTTTAATTAGAAGTAACTCTATCTCAAGAAAAGCAGAGTCTTATGACTTTAATGTACTGCAAAGATTAGAAGTAATTAAGCATCTTATCTTAGACTTAAAAGATAGCCAATATAAAAATATTGATATATTTCTACAAAGTAAAATTAATGCACAAGCTAATTTTATTAAAAATTATTTAGAAAAATATCCTTCTGATTATGCTATGTTCTTACAAGATATTGCAAGAATGGATTTACATAATGCTTTTATTGGCACTGTGAATAGTTTATTTACTGATACATTAGTAATCTCTTATTGTTATGCTCCTTATATTGATACCTCTGGTGTAGTTATGAGTAAGCGTATCCGTGCGATGGAGAAACCTGTAGATATTATTACCAATAGTATGAATAAGGTAAGGGAAACTGATGAAAAATTATTGAAAATAGCAGAATACTATGTAGGTAAACATATTGAATTAAATGCTCCACAATCGTTTGCTAATGCTAATGCAATTTTAAAATTTGTTGATTTAGCATTAGATGCAACGCATCAACTTATAAAATCTCGCAAAATTTATAGAAATTTATATAGTAGAGCTATGTGGCCTGCATCACATATTGCTGCAGCAACAATAAAAATGAAATACCCTCAAATGAAATGGATTGCTGAATTCTCAGATCCTATTTTAGTAGATGTTTCCGGAAAAGAACGCTATGAAGAATTAGATAGTAATTGGCTAAAAAAACAAGGTTTTGTATCTGAAGATATTTATCTATCAGATAAACAAAATTTATTTTATTGGTGTGAAAAACTAGCTTATCTTTATGCTGACGAACTAATTTTCACTAATAAAAATCAATTAGATTATATGCTTTCTTATGCTGATGAGGAATTACGTGATGTTATTCGTAATAAAGCAATTATTTTACCTCAACCTACATTACCTAGGGAATTTTATAATCTTTCAGTTGCGTCCTTAGAAAAAGAGCCTAATATATTTCATTTAGCTTATTTTGGATCATTTTATGTTAATAGAGGGTTTAAGCCTTTCATTGAAGCGTGGAATAAACTACAGGATAGTTATAAAAAACGACTTAAATTGTATATCTATACTCAACAAGATCCTGAAAGTATTCTTAATGAGGTTCCAAATGATTTAAGACATCAAATAATTATCCAAAAATATGTGGGCTACTTCGATTTCTTAGCATTATCCGATCAGTTTGATGGATTGATTGTGATGGATGCAGAAACTAAAGGGCTAAAAATGAATAATCCTTATCTACCGTCTAAACTAAGTGATTATTTGGGTAGTCAATCGCAAATATTGGCTTTGATTGAAGAAGGAAGTCCTATCAGCAACATAGAACATAGTAGGTTATTTAAAGCAGATATGAATAAGATAGATGAGATTAATTCAATTATGTTTTCATTTTTATCTAATAGCTCTCATAGGAAATAGTATATGAATACCATTATTTTTTCACAGACTAATATTGAAAACCTTATTAAAAATCAGAACCTACAGATTTCTGAACTACTAAAGCAATTTGAGCGACCAGATCTAGTTAGTGTTGCTCGTTATCGCGATTCTTCAGGTCTACCATGGGGTAGTTGGAAGAATGTAGTTACGGCATTGGATAAATTCTTGTTAAAGCAAAACTGGAGTTTCCAACCAAGTCATAATTTGGCTTTTAATGTTAATGTGGCATATTTTGCGCCTAGCTCTTTTATCAAAACTTCTATCGAAAATTTGGTTAATATTTTGCAAAGCTGCTCTCAGGTACAATTAAATTTTATCTTATCTCAGCCAATAGTGGTAAGTCATTTCATTGAGCTACTTAGAACACAGCAAACTAATCTTTTGCAGATGCTTAATGTAAAATTCCTAATTTCGTTTTTACAAGCACTCACTCAGCAAGAGAAGTTTCAAACTCAAGAAGAGATTAAAATTTGTCAGGCATTTTTAAAAATACACGGATTATATAATGATCCTTTGAATCGCTCTATTTTGGATGCTCGCATCAGATCATTGCAAAAAGAATCGGTGCCACTTGCAAAAAATTCAGGACTAAAAGTTGCTCTACTTGTATGCGGCCAATTAAGAGGATTTGAATATGCAATACCACGCTTTATGCAAAAATTTGGAAAATTGGGCTGTGTAAATGCCTATATTAGTACCTGGGATGAGGTTGGCTATACTCGTTTTAACCTTCAAAATGCTTACCGTATTTTTGATAAAGCTACTTGTAATTTTATTATGGAAAATAAAGATAGTTTGGACTTGAATAAGTTTGATAATGAACTTCTCCAATATACTGCCAATTTTTATTCTCCTGAAAGGATCAAAGAAATTTTGAATCAATCTTTGTCTTGGTGCAATGAGATAAAGATTAATTTAAAAAATTACAAAGAATATCCTTATAATAAAATGAGTAATTCTGAAAAAATGTACTACCATAATAGTTATTGGGTGGAAACATTAGGAGAGGAACATTTCAAACAGTATGATTTGATTATTAAAATTCGCCCAGATTATTTCTTTAGAGATGAACTACCTTTATCTATAAAGGATTTAACATCAACCAATGTTTTGGTCGACACATCAAACTATTTATTTCAAGAATGGGGATTTGGGCTGGGTGATCAGTTATGGATAGGTATGCCTGAGCCGATGCTTTCATTACTGAGTTGTCATAGACGGGATTCATTATCCTATCACTATATGTATAGCTACTATAAAAAAGAAACATACCAAGGGCACATAAATTGTGGCATACAAGCATGGCTGAGCGGATTGAGTATTGTCAAGGATAACTCATTTCTTCATAAGGCTCGCCTATCAAGCGTTCGTTTAATTAGTTTTGCTGAATTTCAACAAATGAATGTTCAAATTTAAAAAAAGGGGGATTCGTGTTTATAATTCCAATGGCAGGCTTGAGTTCTCGCTTTTTCAAAGCGGGATATACAAAACCCAAATATCAACTAGACTTAAACGGTGAAACTGTTTTTGCTTGGTCAGTTTGTTCTTTTGAAAAGTACTTTGCGACAGATAAATTTATTTTTATATACCGCGATATCTACAATACAAAAACTTTTTTAGAAAAAGAAATTAAAAAATTAGGTATTTCAAATTATGAGCTAATTTGCTTGCCAAAAGAGACTTTAGGACAGGCTGATACAGTTTATCAAGGAATAAAAAATATCGATTCCGATGAAGAAATTTATATTTTTAATATTGATTCTAAAATAGTGAATTTTACCAAGCCCACTTGGGTCGATAAGTGTGATGGTTACTTGGAAGTATTTAAGGGTGTGGGTAACCACTGGTCTTTTGCCAAACCCGAGAATGAAAATAGCAGAAAAGTAATTCGTACTACAGAAAAAGAACGTATATCTGATTTATGCAGCGATGGATTATATTATTTTCAGAAAAAGTCCGTATTTGAAAAACTATTTCTAGATGCAAAAGCCAAAGGTAATACATCAAAAAATGAATATTATGTTGCCCCACTTTATAATGACCTTATTGCACAGCAAGCGATTGTTTATTATAATTTAATCTCAAAAGATAAGATTTTATTTTGTGGCACACCTGACGAATATCAAGCATTACTAGACTAAGGTTACAGTATGAAGCGTTTAATTATGGATCTAGATAATACCATTACCTTAACCGAAAATGGTGATTATCGTAATGCAAAACCAATTTTGGATGTAATTGAGAAACTAAGAGAGTACAAGAATCAAGGTTTTGAAATCATTATTAGCTCAAGTCGTAATATGCGTACTTACGAGGGGAATGTTGGCAAGATTAATATACATACTTTGCCAATCATTATGGAATGGCTAGATAGACATGAGGTACCTTATGATGAAGTTTATATAGGTAAGCCTTGGTGTGGTCACGATGGTTTCTATGTAGATGATAGAGCTATTCGTCCTAATGAATTTGTAACTATGAGCTATCAAGAGATCCGTAAATTAACAAAAATGGATGACTAAGATGATACTAATTAATTCAGCAGCTTATGTGAATAATGAATTTCGCAATGAATTTGGTGCGATTCCACCTTGTTTTTTGCCGATAGGAAACCGTAAGTTATTAACTTATCAAGTCAAAAATTTACGAAATGTTTTTAAAGAAGAAAATATTGTTGTTTCACTCCCTAGGGATTATGCACTCAGTATTGATGAACAGGAACTGATCCAAAGTTTAGGAATTGCCCCTATTTTTGTACCCGAAGGGCTTTCTTTGGGTATGGCAATCTTATATGTTTGGAATACACTGGGCTTATATAATCAGCCTTTGCGCTTATTGCACGGCGATACATTATTAACTGATATCCCCAAAGATGAAAACTGTATTGCAATTGTGCGCACTCAAGATAACTATGAATGGGAATTTGAAGAGAATACCAACAATCCACTTGTTTGGTGTGGATATTTTTCTTTTGCCATTGCTCAAAACTTTATCCGAGCTTTGGCGACTACTCAGGGTAAATTTGTTGAATCAGTCCATATGTATGCTGATGAATATAACAAGTCCATCCATAAGGAAGTATTTGGTTGGTATGATCTAGGCCATATCAATACTTATTTTCGTTCTCGCTCTGCGATTACAACACAGCGAGCATTTAATAATTTAAAAATTGAAAACGGTATAGTTTGGAAATCTGGTTCTCCTGCAAAAAAAATAGAAGCGGAAGCCAATTGGTTTGCACAACTACCG
>NZ_ACQL01000101.1 GCF_000175195.1 Actinobacillus minor NM305
AATAAAAAGGTTTGTCAGTAATCTGAAAGCCTCCCGATTGGGAGGCTTTGTTATTGGTAATACAATAATAAATATCGTAAAACTTTTATAAAAAACACCGAGCTTTCGCTCGGCGTTATCCTTTAAATCATTCGTAACTATTTAATTACAAAATCTCTTTTGCTTTTGCAACCACATTTTCAACGGTAAAGCCGAAGAGTTTAAATAACTCGCCTGCCGGTGCTGATTCACCAAAGGTATTCATACCTACGATACGACCTTCAAAACCAACATATTTGTACCAGAAATCTGAAAGTTGTGCTTCAATAGCAACACGTTTTGTTACATTGCTTGGCAATACAGATTCACGATATGCTGCATCTTGTTTATCAAATACGTTTGTACTTGGCATAGAAACAACACGTACTTTTTTGCCTTCTGCTGCAAGCACATCTGCCGCTTTCATTGCTAATTCAACTTCTGAACCGGTTGCAATCAGAATTAAATCCGGGCAATCACCTTTTTCGCAACAATCACGTAAAATATAACCACCTTTAGCAATGTTTGCTAATTTTTCTGCATTACGCTCTTGTTGTGCTAAGTTTTGGCGAGTAAAGATTAACGCACTTGGGCCATCTTTACGCTCAACTGCAGCTTTCCACGCTACTGCAGATTCAACTTGGTCACACGGTCTCCAAGTTTCTAAATTTGGAATATAGCGTAATGAAGCGGTTTGTTCTACCGGTTGATGTGTAGGACCATCTTCGCCTAAGCCGATTGAGTCGTGAGTATAAACAAATAATGAACGTTGTTTCATCAGTGCTGCCATACGTACCGCATTGTGTGCATATTCATAGAACATTAAGAATGTTGCACCATAAGGAATAAAACCACCGTGTAATGCAATACCGTTCATAATCGCTGACATACCGAATTCACGTACGCCGTAGTTAATGTAGTTACCATCAACATTATGATCAGCACGAATTGGTTTAGAGCCAGACCATAATGTTAAGTTAGAACTTGCTAAGTCTGCTGAACCACCTAAGAATTCAGGTAAGATGTGAGCATAAGCTTCGATTGCATTTTGTGAAGCTTTACGGCTTGCAATAGCGGCCGGATTTGCTTGTAATTTTTCAATAAATGCTTGGCTTTCCGCTGCCCAATTTGCCGGTAATTCGCCCGCTGTACGACGTTTAAATTCTGCGGCTAATTCAGGATAAGCCGCTTCATATGCAGCAAATTTTGCATTCCATTCTTTCTCAACCACTGCACCTTTTGCTTTTGCGTCCCATTCTGCATAGATTTCAGTAGGAATAACAAACGGAGCGTGTTCCCATTTTAAGAATTCACGTGCTGCCGCAATTTCTGTTTCGCCTAATGGTGCGCCGTGGCAATCGTGCGAGTTACATTTATTTGGTGAGCCATAACCGATAATGGTTTTGCAAATAATCAATGTTGGGCGTTCTTTCTCTGCTTGCGCATTTTCAATCGCAAATTTAATTTGTTCAGCATTGTGTCCATCAACATTACGAATAACTTGCCAGCCATAAGCTTCGAAGCGTTGTGCTGTATCATCACTAAACCAGCCATCAACATGACCATCAATCGAAATATTGTTGTCATCGTAGAATGCGATTAATTTGCCTAAACCTAATGTGCCTGCTAATGAACAAGCTTCGTGAGAAACGCCTTCCATTAAGCAACCATCACCTAAGAATGCATAAGTGTAGTGATCGACAATCTCATGACCTTCACGGTTAAATTGCGCTGCCAATGTTTTTTCTGCAATTGCCATACCAACTGCATTGGTAATGCCTTGACCTAAAGGACCTGTTGTTGTTTCCACACCCGGAGCATAACCATATTCAGGGTGACCTGGAGTTTTTGAGTGTAACTGACGGAATTGTTTTAAATCTTCAATCGATAAATCATAACCCGTTAAATGCAATAAGCTATAAATAAGCATAGAGCCGTGTCCGTTTGATAATACAAAGCGGTCGCGATCTGCCCATTTTGGATTAGTTGGGTTGTGCTTTAAAAAATCACGCCATAATACTTCTGCAATATCCGCCATTCCCATTGGCGCACCAGGGTGGCCTGAATTTGCTTTTTGTACCGCATCCATACTTAATACGCGGATGGCATTTGCTAAAACTTTACGTTCAGCCATAATATTCTCCCGTCAATTGACTTTTTTAAGATTGTTTTTGAGTATTCGTGATTGTAATCAAGTTTGAAGTAAAACTCAAAAAAATCCTTCGATTTTGTGATCTCGCTCACAGAAATTACCGCTTGATCTCTTTACTTATCTCGTCTAAAATACGCACTCTTTTTAGGCGTTAAACATCTGTTTAACATTTTTATTAATTACATATGGTACTTATCAGCGGTTCATCATGAAACAAGATAAGCAGCGATATGGCTTCTTATGAGGTTCTCCAATGAAAAAAGGTATTCACCCAGAATATACAGAAATTACTGCAACATGTTCATGCGGTAACGTAATCAAAACTCGCTCAACAGTGGGTAAAAACTTAAACCTTGATGTGTGTGGTAACTGCCACCCATTCTATACTGGTAAACAACGTGTTGTTGATACTGGTGGTCGTGTTGAACGCTTCAACAAACGCTTCAGCATTCCAAGCACAAAATAATTTGAAATTTTTTGAAAAAACCTCCGTAAAACGGAGGTTTTTTATATCTAGATGATGGAGAATTACTGAATGACTAAACAAAAGAAAAAAATTCTGCTTGCTATTCCTACAGTACACGGTATATCTGAATTAGTAGAAAAAAATTTAAAGTTCTATAACTTTGACGTTATAAACATTTCTAGAAATGACAAAGAAAAGAATAAATTCAAATATCCATCTCTTTGGGATCATTTTATTGTTAAATTAAGAAAAATTATATTAAAAGATAAAAAAGCAAAAACAAACTTACAATCTAAATTATTAACTCAAGAATTAGATAAAATTTTTCCCCAAAATGAAAAATTTGATTACGCATTATTTTTTCTTGCTCAATTTTACTCTTTGAGATTTATTGAACATATAAGAAATAAAACAAAAAATGGTCTCGTTGTTAATTATCAATGGGACGGAATGGATCGTTTTAAAGATATTTACAACTATATCAATTTATTTGATCGATTTTTTGTTTTTGATCCTAGTGATTTGCCTAAAAATGATAGGTTATTACCTTCAACAAGTTTTTATTTTGACTTTGATCTTACACCATTACCTAGCCAATATGATTTTTATTATCTAGGGGCGCATAGAGATGACCGCAGCGAATTAGTTATTCAATTTGCTAAATTTGCTGAAAAAATGGGATTTAATATTAATATGAATATTGTACTCCCTGTTCGTAGAAATGATGTAGCTAAACTATATCCTAAAAATGTAACTATTTTACAACCTAATGAAGTAAAAGATTTTAAAGATAATCTTCTGTCTGCGAGACAATCTAAGATCTTGCTCGATTTTGTGATAAGTGAACATAACGGGCTTTCACTCCGAACATTTGAAGCGCTAGGTCATAATAAAAAACTAATTACCACAAACAAAGAGATCAAAAAGTATGATTTTTATCACCCAAATAATATCTTTATATTAGATAATAATTTTGATGAAATCCCAAATTTTTTAGAGAAACCTTATCAACCTGTCGCTCAAGAAATTAAAGAAAAATATAGTTTCAGAAATTGGATTAATTATGTTCTTGACATACAGCCACATCAACCTATTTTATTACCGGAAGATAATTATGAAGAAGATAAAAAAATATCTTAGAAATATTCGCTTAGCGATTGGCAAGAAAATTCTTGATAAAAAACAACCGCTTGTAAATGTTTCATTTCCGCCTAAAAAAGTATTATTTCTTCGTCATGATGGAAAAATTGGCGACTATATTGTGAGTTCGTTTGTATTTAGAGAGATAAAAAAACAGTCTCCAGATACCGAAATTGCGGTCGTTTGTTCTTATAAAAATGCCTATCTTTTTGAGAAAAATCCTTATATTGATAAGCGCTATTTCGTTAAAACAAAAAACATTAAAGATTATATTCGATGTGGAAAACAGCTTGCCAAAGAGTCTTTTGATTTTGTGATCGATCCTACAACAACTCTAAGAAATAGAGATTTACTCTTTTTACGTCTCATTAAAGCTAAAAATTATGTTGGCTATAAAAAAGAAAACTATGCCTTATTTAATATCAACATAAAAGCTGAAAATAACCATTTTAGAGATATTTATCACAAAGCACTAACCGCTATTGGGTTTAAAAATATTTCAACCCATTACGATATTCCATCTGATCAAAAAAGTTGTGAAGATATTGCGCAATTTTTAAAGATAAAACAACTGGAGCATTACATCGCCGTTAATTTTTTTGGTGCTGGTTCAGCAAGGCGTTTCAATGAAAAATCAATGAAAGCGTTGTTAGATAATCTAACAAGTAGTAATACGATGAATATCGTATTACTTGCGTTTCCGGAAGTCATAGACGAAATGCAAATGCTTGCAAAACAATATAAGAATGTTTTTGTCTATGAGCAAACAAAAACCGTTTTCCATACTATTGAGTTAATCAAACATTCAGATATGGTTATCTCACCTGATACTTCTATTGTTCATATTGCAGCAGGCTTTAATAAGCCAATCATTGCTTTTTATAGTCAAGATGAAGAAAACTTTGTGCATTGGCACCCTTATAATCAAGCTGAAACGCATGTCCTTCGGTTTTATAAAAGCGTAAATGAATTGGATTTTGCTCAAATCAAACCAGAATGGTTACAAACAACATAACTATAATTTAAAGGGCTATAATTTAGAACTATGGACTTCCAATCCCTTAAACTGTTTTTAGATTTAACGCAAACTCGTAGCTTTATTCGCACTGCGGAAAAAAACTATATGAGTGCCTCAACGCTTACCCGACATATTCAGCGAGTTGAAGAAGAAATTGGGCAGCCGTTGTTAATGCGAGATAATCGACAGGTTAAACTTACAGAAGCGGGCGAAAAATTCTTAGAATTTGCAAAACAAAGCTGGACTGATTGGCAACAGCTGCAAAGCCAGCTTTCGCCTAATAAAGGAGAACTTGAGGGAGAATTGAGACTATTTTGTTCGGTCACGGCATCTTATAGTCATCTGCCGAACATTTTAGAAAAATTCCGCCAACGTTATCCTAAGGTCGAAATTAAACTTATGACGGGGGATCCAGCTCAAGCGGTTCATTTAGTGCAATCAATGCAAGCGGATATTTCCCTTGCCGGCAAGCCTGATACTTTGCCAAATAACATTAATTTCCAACATATTGATGATATTACCTTATCGTTAATTGTGCCTCGGGTAGCTTGCGCTGCTACACAATTACTTCAGCAAGATCCAATAGATTGGCAAAATATGCCTTTTATTTTGCCCGTTGAAGGTCCTGCACGGAAGAGAATAGACGCTTGGTTTAAACAACAGAAAATTAAAGATCCGAAAATTTACGCCACCGTATCGGGACACGAAGCTATTGTGCCAATGGTTGCTTTAGGCTGTGGCGTAGCGCTTTTGCCTGATGTTGTTATAAAACATAGCCCTGTAGCAAATCAAGTCTCTTATTTAACCTTACCTGCGCCGGTTCTACCCTTTGAATTAGGCGTTTGTGTCCAAAATAAACGATTGCAAGAGCCAATTATTCATGCGTTTTGGTCGTTGCTTTCTTAGAAAAACAAGCGGCTGAATTTGCAATATACATAACAAATTCAACCGCTTGTTTCTATAATAATCACATTTATAATGCTTCAGCTTGAGCTAAAATCTTCTGCTGCTCTAATGCCAATTTTTCTAACTGGCGCTGTTGTTTTCTCTCTTGTTGGCGGATTTCGTCTTCCGCCTCCCAAACATCGTAGGCTTGTACAATTTTCGCCACCACAGGGTGTCGAACAATATCTTTGCTATCAAAGAAATTAAAGCTCAACTCCTCCACATCTTTTAAAACGTCCATCGCGTGCTTTAATCCCGATTTTTGATTTCTTGGTAAATCAACTTGGGTTACATCGCCGGTAATTACCGCTTTAGAATTAAAACCAATACGGGTTAAAAACATTTTCATCTGCTCGGTCGTTGTATTTTGGCTCTCATCTAAAATAATAAATGCATCGTTTAGGGTTCTTCCTCGCATATACGCAAGCGGCGCAATTTCAATCACGCCTCGCTCCATCAATTTTTGCGCACGTTCAAACCCTAACATTTCAAACAAGGCATCATAAAGCGGACGTAAATAAGGTTCGATTTTTTGCCCGAGATCCCCTGGTAAAAAACCTAATTTTTCGCCCGCTTCAACGGCTGGTCGTGTCAATAAAATACGGCGAATTTCTTGACGTTCTAAAGACTCCACCGCAGCTGCTACGGCAAGAAATGTTTTCCCTGTGCCGGCAGGTCCAATCCCAAAGCTAATATCGTGATTGAGAATATTGCGTAAATACGCTTGTTGATGTTCGCCTCTAGGCTTAATCACACCTCGTTTAGTTTTGATCGTAATCTCGCCTTGTGATTGCCATTGATTTTGCAATAACATTCGGCTTTCTTGGATCGCTAAATGGATATATTCTAAATCCAGTTCTTTGATTTTCCCCTTAATGGGTGCTGTTTCAACGTAAAGTTGCTGAATCAATTTTGCACTATTTTGCAAAAGATAATGGCTATAGTGATTTTCTTCTGCCGGTTGAATGGTAAATAAAAAACCTTGACGAGCAATAACAATGTTGAAACTTTTTTCAATCAACGCTAAATGTTCATCAAAAGCACCGCAAAGCGATTGCAAGCGAGCATTATCTTCCGGTGTTAAACTAAAAACGATTTCATTCACACTCATTTCCTATTTATCCGTAAAATTTGCAGGAAGCTGCTGTAAAATTTCTGCCCAACGAATACTACTATTTTGACGATTTCGAACTAAGCAATCTGCAACGGCTTGATGATCTGCCTTTTGACATAAATCTTTAAGCTCTTGATAAAAAGCTAATGACAACTGGCGAGCCTCCTCTTTTTCAAAGAACAGCGAAGCTACTTGAATGTAAGTACTTTTAAAGCTATTAAAAATCAGCGCATAAACAGGTTTATTGGCGATAAAGGTTAGCTGGCGATAAAGCGAATAATCAAACAATGCGAAAGCCTCTGCGCTATCTTCAAGCGTATCTAAGCCATCAAACAGTAATAAAGCCTCGGCTGATGAAATTCTAATCGCCTCTTGAATGTAATACTCTGACATTCGTGTGCGCAACGACAGCACATTTGAAATAATGAGAGGAGCAGATAGCGGATCTAAATTAAGAATTGTCCCCAAAATATTCGGCCCTGCAGTTTCCCAAATATTATTGACTTTTGTAGGTTTTCCGTGCTGAATCTGTAGCCAGCCATCTCTTGCAAGGCGCTGTAAAACTTCTCTTAAAGTTGTTCGGGTAACGCCTATTCTTTCCGCTAACTCTCGTTCTGCCGGTAAATCACTTCCTGCCGGAAAATGGTTGTTCCAAATGCATTTGACAATATATTCCTCTGCCAATGCCGCCGGGCTTTGAGCTTTTAAAAGCGTTGTGTTATCCAAATAAAATTCCTCATTTTAGGCGTATCTGATGAAAATACCTAAAATTATTTGTTATTTTTAATAATGATCAAAATTTACCTAAATAGTATTAAATAGGCAATTTGAGTACATTGTATTGTCGCCTAATTTACATTATATTGCAAACTCACGCATTTAAAATTATAAAAGGAGTTCGTTTATGGAAGGTACTCAGGTATTCTTCAAATCCTTTCTAGGCAAAAGCCCTGATTGGTATAAATTGTGTATTCTAGGCTTCTTAACCATCAATCCTGTACTTTATTTCTGCGTGAGTCCGTTTGTTGCTGGTTGGGTATTAGTTGCAGAATTTATTTTTACACTATCGATGGCGTTAAAATGCTATCCATTACAACCAGGTGGATTATTAGCCATTGAAGCCGTTATCATCGGTATGACAAGCCCACATCATATCAAACAAGAAGTGATGGCAAACTTTGATGTTATCCTACTCTTAATGTTTATGGTTGCCGGTATCTATTTTATGAAACAGCTTTTATTGCACGTTTTCACAAAATTACTGATCGCAATCCATTCAAAAAAATTACTTGCCTTAGCATTTTGTTTAAGTGCTGCATTTTTATCTGCTTTCCTTGATGCACTAACCGTTATTGCCGTGATTATCAGTGTTGGAACCGGTTTCTACGGTGTTTATCACAAAGTTGCTTCAGGTAATAGCTTTGAAGATTCTACCGACATAACCAACGATGACAAAATTCAAAGTAAAAAAGAAATCCTCGACCAATTCCGTGCATTCTTACGTAGCCTTCTAATGCATGCCGGTGTCGGTTCTGCGCTTGGTGGCGTAATGACAATGGTGGGAGAGCCGCAGAATCTTATTATTGCCGGTCAAGCTGAATGGGGCTTTGTAGAATTTTTATTACGGGTTTTACCAATTAGTTTACCTGTTCTCATTTGTGGAGCAATGACTTGCTTAGCCGTAGAACACTTTAAAATTTTTGGTTATGGTGCAAAACTACCAAAAAAAGTTTGGGTAGTATTAGCGCGTTATAACCAATCCAGAGAACGCAAAATGACCAAACAAGATCGCCTAAAAATGGGGATTCAAGCTGTTGCCGGCGTGTGGTTAATTTTTGGTTTAGCACTTCACCTTGCTGATGTTGGTATTATTGGTTTAACTGTGATTATCTTTACCACCGCTTTTTGTGGTATTACAGACGAACATACCATCGGGCGTTCTTTCCAAGAATCAATGCCGTTCTGTGCTTTATTAGTCGTTTTCTTCTCAGTCGTTGCCGTGATTATTGACCTCAAACTCTTTGAGCCAATTATCCAATTTGTATTATCGGCTGATTCACAATCACAGCTTTCATTGTTCTATGTTTTCAATGGTTTACTTTCTATGATTTCAGATAACGTCTTCGTAGGAACCGTTTATATCAATGAAGCGAAAACAGCCTTTACTTCAGGTATTATTAGCAGAGAACAATTTGATCTAATCGCAGTGGCAATCAATACTGGTACCAACTTACCATCAGTTGCAACACCAAACGGACAAGCTGCATTCTTGTTCTTATTAACCTCTGCTTTTGCACCACTTATTCGCCTCTCTTACGGAAAAATGGTGTATATGGCATTACCATATAGTATCGTCCTTTCTGGCGTAGGTTTCTTATCACTTGAATACCTCTTACCAAAATGTACAGAGTTGATGACACAATGGGGTTGGATTATCACAAGATAAAATAATCTAGCACGAGTCGTACTAGGCTAGTCAAGCCCAGCCCCGCTGGGGCTGAAAAAAGAGCCGCAGAGCGGGCTCAGATTAAGTAACCCTATACGGCTCGTATAGGGTTAGTAGTTTGAATTAGGCGGTTTTATCCGCCTAATTGTTTTTTATACTTTCGCCTCTGAATAAGAATTGCTACAATGGATTAAATCAATGAAAAGGGGACTCTATGCTCACATTCTTTAAAAACCTTTCTCTAAGCCGAACAGCTTGGCTCTTTCTTGCTTTTGTTGCCTTTGTATTAGAAGCAACAGGTTTGTATTTTCAACACGGAATGGGGCTTCAACCCTGTGTAATGTGCGTTTATGAACGCCTTGCGATTTTTGGGCTGGTAATCGCCGGACTACTTGGAGCCATCGCTCCTCGTTTCGCTTTTTTCCGTTGGCTTGCTCTTGCCTTATGGGGATTTAGTGCGATTAAGGGATTACTTTTAGCCATTAAACATACCGATTACCAACTTAACCCATCACCTTGGAACCAATGTGAATTTAAACCTGATTTCCCTCAAACAATGCCGTTTGATAAATGGTTTCCTGATATTTTTGCGCCCGGCCCGGTAAATTGTAGTCAAAGTCAATGGGAAATGTTAGGTTGGGGAATGCCGCAATGGTTAATTTTAGCCTTTGGTCTATTTAGCCTCTTTTTTGTTTTAGTTCTTATTAGTCAATTTAAAAAAAGCAGACAGCAATATCGCTCTGTTTTTAGATAACTTCAAGCGGTCAAATATTGCAAAAAATTTGCGAATGATATAAAACTGCGTAAAGATCTATTTTTGTAGGGGCGAATTACATTCGCCCTGATGTTCCGGCGATGCCTATGGGGCAAATATAATTTGCCCCTACCAATAATAGTGAAATAACATAATTCGCAAAATTTCTACAAAATTTAACCGCTTTTCATTTACCTCGTTACTACTTAGAAGAAAAGAAATATGTCAAATCACAACAAAACTCTCGAGACAACCCTTGTTCACGCAGGGCGAAAATCACGTTATACCCAAGGTTCGGTTAATCCCGTTATCCAACGAGCCTCTTCATTGGTTTTTAACACCGTTGCCGATAAAAAACACGCCACTCGAAACCGCTACAAAGGCGAATTATTTTATGGCAGACGAGGAACATTAACGCACTTTGCATTACAAGATATGATGTGTGAATTAGAAGGAGGTGCTGGTTGTTACCTCTACCCTTGCGGTGCGGCGGCTGTAACCAATGCAATTTTAGCCTTTGTTTCACAAGGCGATCATATTTTAATGACAGGTGCTGCCTATGAGCCGACTCAAGATTTTTGTAACGTTATTCTAAAAAATCTTGGCATCAATACAACTTTTTATGATCCGATGATTGGCGAAGGTATCCGTTCTCTGATCCAGTCAAATACAAAAGTTCTCTTCTTAGAAAGCCCAAGTTCACTTACTCTAGAAGTGCCGGATATTCCAACGTTGGTGCGTATTGCTCGAGAAATTAATCCTGAAATTGTGATTATGATTGATAATACTTGGGCTGCTGGCGTTCTCTTCCCTGCTCTTGAATTTGGTATTGATATTTCTATTCAAGCCGGTACGAAATATCTTGTCGGACATTCTGATGCAATGATTGGTACTGCCGTATCAAATGCACGTTGTTGGGATCAGCTCCGTGAGCGTTCTTATTTAATGGGGCAAATGGTTGATGCTGATACTGCTTATATGACCGCTAGAGGTATTCGAACCCTCGGTATTCGCTTAAAAGAGCAAGAAAAAAGCAGCATAGCTATTGCTAACTGGCTTTCTCAACGCCCTGAAGTCAAAGCGGTTTACCACCCTGCGTTACCAAGTTGCTTAGGATATGAATTCTTTAAACGGGATTTCAAAGGCGCAAGCGGTGTGTTTTCCTTCGAACTTTACGAAAAATTAACCGATGAGCAGCTTTCTAATTTCCTCGACCATTTTAAAATCTTCACAATGGCGTACTCTTGGGGAGGCTTTGAGTCGTTGATTTTGGCCAATCAGCCGGAAGAAATCGCTCGCATTCGCCCAGCGATTGAACGTAAATTAACCGGAACCCTAATTCGTCTAAATGTCGGTTTAGAAGCAGTTGAAGATCTCATTGCCGATCTTGAACAAGGTTTTGATCGCCTGAACTAATCCCTTTACTATTACTCTAATCCCTAACAAACACGGCACAAAGCTGGGTTTATTAGGGATTTTTACACATTTTGGAGATTATCTTGGAATATCGTCACTATATTACTTTTGCTATTGCGTTTATTACATTGCAATTATTGGTACTTAATTTCTCTCGCACGATAGGCTGGCTGGGCAATTTATCCGATAAAAAGCGTAAGATCGTAACATTTACCAGCTATTTGCTTGCCAATGGGCTGATTTTTCTGCAATTTTTCAAAACCTTCCAAAGCTTTCGTTTTGTTGCATTCATTCTTGCTTTTCTGACGTTTATCTTTTTTGTTCGATTAGGAACAATGCTGATTTACACATTTGGGAAACTTATCATTCCTGTTGATCGGTTAAATAAGTGGCTAAAAATAGCTTATTTACCCGTACTCGCCGGTTTGATGGCTTTGACGATTTATAATGCTTATGTGCCTAAAGTTATTCATTATCAAATTACGCTGGATAAACCCATTTCGCCTCTTCGCATAGGTGTCGCAAGCGATTTCCATCTTGGTAAATTCTTTGGTGCAACACAACTTGATCAATTAGCGAAGATTTTTAATCAAGAAAAAGTCGATTTAATCCTACTGCCAGGCGACATTATGGATGATAATGTGTCTGCTTATGTAGCAGAAAATATGCAGCCACATCTTGCCAAATTAAAAGCACCTTTAGGCGTTTATGCTACATTGGGTAATCATGATTTCCTTGGGGCTCAAAATGCCATTGCTGAAGAAATTCGCAAAGCAGGCATTACTGTTTTATGGGATCAAGCGGTCGAAATTGAAGGAAAATTTACTATTATTGGTCGTAATGATGATTTAGTAAAAAACCGCCCTAGCGCAGAACAGCTTTTAAAAGACGTTAATACAAGGCTACCGACCTTTTTGTTAGATCATCGCCCAACACAAATTGAAGAACATTCAAAATTACCGATAGATATTCAGGTTTCAGGTCATACTCATAAAGGACAAATATTCCCTGCGAATATCGTTACTTCGTTAATGTATCGATTAGATTATGGCTATGAAAAAATCGAAAACGGACATTTCTTTGTTACATCAGGCTATGGATTTTGGGGAATTCCAATGCGATTAGGCTCTCAATCTGAAGTTTTGATTATTGATGTGAAAGGGAAATAAAAAAGAAACGGCTACGAAAGTAGCCGTTCAAATTTTCTGATATAAAAAATACCAAATCGTATTTTTATTATTTCTACGCTATATTTAATTTTTCTTTTAATAAACTAATTTCATTTCTTAAGCTTTCAATTACATCATCTTTTAATTTAATAATTTCATCTTTATGAGCAAGCATTAAATTTAATTTTTCAACATCATCACTACCTAAAAATATATTTGAACTTGCATTGGTATTATTATTTCCTGTACTAATAGTAATCCCTTTATTTTCCCCATAAGTTAATAATTCATAAATATCCGCATTTAATACACCCAATATTTGTTCTAATCTTTCAAAATTCACTCGAGTTTCACCACGCTCAATTTTGGCATATCCCTTGGTGGACATACTTAATTTAGTCGCCATTTCTTCTTGTGAAAGTTGATGATCTTCACGAAATAAACGGATTTTATCATTGATATTCATAGCCTTGCCTTATCAGTACTTTTTAGGGTGGTAATGTGAATGTTTTGTGGATTGTAGCATAAGTGAGCGATTTGTAGAATATGAAATATGTCTATTTTGTGATGAATACATTATGTGTGATGAGTTATTACCTTATTTGTCCGCTATTAAGCTATGTGAAATTGAATGGGCGAGCTGGTTTAGTGGGATAGCCACTTTTGTTATTTCTTATTCTTCTTATCGACAAAGTCGAAATTTGCACCTTTATGAGCAATTAAGAGAATTAGATAGATTATTTAATGATCTAAAAGATAAGTTAATTGAGTACATCCCAATTTATGTTGTTGATAATGTAGAGATGTTTTTTGAATGCTATCCGCATTTTTATTTTGATTTTAGAGAGTTGGAAAATTATCTTAATATCATTTCCAGTGATAAAAAAATCACTCAATCTGTCAGAAGGATAAACGATATTTTACAAAAAATTAAAGAGATTACTGCAGAACTAACTGACAAAAAGATTAGTTATAAAAAAGACAGCAATTCGGTTCAATTAAAGTTTTTATTAGCAAAATTAGACGATATAAATCGTGTATCATCAGAGTTATCAATAGAAAAGCAACATTTATTTAATCTTATATACAAGAAAATGGGCGTATCTAATCGCTAATTTATATTATTTTTTTGAGCAAGATAAACGAGAAGATTATAAGGAATTTATTGGAGTAAATATGGCAAACGATCTTATTTTAACAGGGAATAAAGCACTAGCGAATGTACAACGTTCAATCAGTGTTTTGAATAAGCTATTACCAAATTCATTGGATAAATTGGCTTGGTGGAATTCTCTTTCATATGATTGGAAGAATATATTTTTGTCTGAATTAAAAGCCTCAGAAATAGAGTTTAATCAGAAACCAGATTTCTATCTAGAAAAGTTATTTAATATTACATTATTTGATACTACAAAACTTAAGATTTGTAAGAATCAAATTCAAGATATTTCACCATTGGGAAATTTGACACAACTTACATCTCTAGATCTTAGATATAATCAAATTCAAGATATTTCAACATTGGGGAATTTAACAAAACTTACACGTCTGAGACTTGATGTTAATAAAATACAAGATATTTCAGCATTGGGGAATTTGACACAACTTACAGAACTTGCGCTTCATGCTAATCAAATCCGAAATATTTCAGCATTAAGACATTTGACACAACTTATATCTCTAGATCTTGGACGTAATCAAATCCAAGATATCTCGCCATTAGCTACACTAGAGAATTTAGAAACGTTACATTTAGGCTTAACTCCTATATCTCAGCCAAATATTGACTGGTTGCAATCTAAATTACCTAATTGTTGGATTATTTATTAACTATGCAAACCGAAGCCCTTTTTTCAAACATCGCTGATCGTATCAGCACTGAGCTTTCCCAAGCGGAAAGCTCAATTTATATTGCAGTGGCTTGGCTGACTAACCGAGATTTATTTAATATTTTGGTGGATAAAGCAAAGTCAGGTGTAACGGTTCAACTGTTACTTTCAAATGATGAAATTAATCAAAATAGTTCGCTGGATTTTTCTCGCCTGAAAATAGGCAACTCTGTTGCTTATTTGGTAGGCGACGGCAAAAGCGATTTAATGCACAATAAATTTTGTGTCATTGATCGTAGAGTAGTGATGACAGGATCTTATAACTGGAGTTATAAAGCCGAAAAAAATAATCACGAAAATATTGTGATTACCACCGATGATTTTGAATTAGCGGATCAATTTATTGCTCAATTTAAACAAATTCGTGATAGCTATTTTGCTCACCAAGAAGCCCTTGAATTTCCAGTAGCGAAGGTGATTAAGCGGTTAGAAATTCTTAAAAATTACGTTATTTTAGAAGATGATGAAGATATTGAGCGTGAAAGCCGTAAATTATCGGTTTATCAATTCCAACAAGATATTGCTCAAATTATTCGAGCGTTATCTCAAAACGCTTTTTCACAAGCGGTGGAATTAATTGATGAATTTATTAAACGTAATCATCAAATTGTTGTTTATGGCGAAGTGGATATTGCGGCACTAAAACTGGAAATTCGTCATTTGGAACATCAGCTCAATGCCTATGATGATGAAAAAACGGAATTAGAAAAAACCTTAACGTTGTTCCAACATCGCCATACTAAAGAACTTGGGAAGTATATTTCTCGTTTGTTGCATTTGCGTAAATTAAAATTTGTGTGGGACGATGAAAAATTTGCCGAAGCAGAGCAAGACGAGCGTGAATATCATCAACAGCTTGAAGAAGAAAATGCCAAAGAGATCCAAACCTTAAGCGAAGATGATCAAAAAGCCTTAAAACGTGCCTATAAAAAAGCCAGTATTTTATGCCACCCTGATAAAGTGGCTGAAGAGATGAAAGAAGATGCTACGGAAACCTTTACCAAATTAAAACAAGCCTATGAGGAAAATAATTTAGCCTTAGTGCAAGAAATTTTAGATGATTTGGAACAAGGTAAATTCTTTAAATCTCGTACGGCGTCTATTAGTGAAAAAGAGAAGCTACAACTCGAAATTAGGCGTTTGCGTGAAAAAATCCAAGCTCTTGAAGCAGAAATTTATGCAATTAAGGAAAGCGAAGAATATCAAACCATTTCAGAAATCGAAGATTGGGATGAATATTTTGACCGCATACGAGAACAGCTAAAAGGCGAGATCGAACGCCTTGAAAATGAATTAGATGGATAATCCTTTATTTTCTCTACATATCGCTCCCTCCACGAGGGAGCGAAAAATTTTAATTTATATTTAATTAAATCGCCAATTCAAACGCATAAAATGCGACTAAAATGATCGCGATAATGACTGTTCCGATATTTAGCTTTTTAAATTCGCCTGAGATAATTCGACCAATCACTAAGCTTGCAAAACCAAGCATAATACCGGTAACAATATTTGCAGTTAAAACAATAAATACCGCACACACAAGCCCTGCCATTGCGCCAACAAAATCATCAAAATCTAATTTCGATACATTGCTTAACATCAATAAACCTACGTACATCAATGCCGGCGCAGTCGCATAACTTGGGACTAAAAACGCTAATGGTTGGAAGAAAAGCATAAGTAAGAAGCCAATCCCCACAACAACTGCCGTTAAACCTGTTTTACCGCCAACGGCTGTACCAGCAGCAGATTCGATATAAACGGCTGCCGGTGCAGTACCAAATAAGCCTGACAATACAGAACCTAATGAGTCTGAAGTTAAAGCACGCCCACCATTGATAATTTGTCCGTCTTTATCTAATAAGTTAGCTTGCCCTGCAACGGCACGAATGGTTCCTGTTGCATCAAAAATAGCCGTCATAACTAACGCAAATACTACCGGTAAAATTGCTGTATTTAATGCGCCCATCACATCTAATTGGAGGAAAAGCGATTGCTCACCAAAACTTGGCATTTTGAAGAAACCGGCATATTTTACATTCGGGTCAAAAATTAAGCCGATAATCGTAATGGCAATAATTACCCATAAAATAGAACCTTTTACTTTTAACTTTTCAAGACCAATAATTGCCGCTAAACCAAGTAACGACATTAGCACAGGGAAAGAGGTAAAATCGCCCATTTTTACTGGGATATCAATACCGCTGTTAATCACTAATTTCACGTTGGTTGCTGCAATTAACAATAGGAATAAACCAATCCCAATACCTGCACCGTGAGCAATGCTTGAAGGTAGGTTACGTAAAATCCAAGCACGAATACCTGTTACGGAAATAAGGGTAAATACTGCCCCCATTAAGAAAATTGCACCAAGCGCAACAGGAATTGAAATACCCTGCCCTAACACTAAGCTAAATGCGGTAAAAGCCGTTAAGGAAATAGCGCTACCAATTGCCATTGGCACATTTGCCCATAAACCAATCAGAATTGAGCCTAAGCCCGAAACTAAACAGGTTGCAATAAAGACCGATTCAGCCGGAAATCCTGCTTGGCTTAACATTCCAGGCACAACAATAATGGAATAAACCATTGCTAAGAAAGTGGTTAAACCCGCCACAATCTCTTGGCGAGAATTAGTGCCACGTTCTTCAAATTTAAATAAAGACATAAGAACCTCTAAGAAAATAAAATAGGGGCAAATTTTACATAAATGCAATAACTTAAGCAAACGTTTGCGATACATTAGAAAGAAAAGCGGTCTAATTTATGCTCTCATTTGCAAAAAATAAGAGAAATTAGACCGCTTGATTCCTTCAAACGATTTAAAATTAGTGGCTATCCGCCATTTTTTCTAAATCCTTATCAATATAGTATAGTGCTTTACCATCTTCGCCAAGAAGTTTGAATTTATCTAAAATTGAGTTAAATAAATACTCTTCTTCGTGCTGTTCTGCCACATACCATTGTAAGAAATTGAAGGTTGAGTAATCTTTTGCTTCAAAAGAAACGCCTACAAGCTCATTAATTTTAGCTGTAACGTGTTTTTCGTGTTCTAATACAATCTCAAACAGTGATTTTAGAGAATCATACTCGGCTTGAGGTGCTTCAATAGCATAGATTTCCGCCAATGCGCCCGTTTCATTTAAGTAGGTAAATAAACGGCGCATATGCTCCATCTCTTCCGTTGCATGTGCTTTTAAGAATTTAGCTGCTCCTGCAAAACCGTTGTTATCTGCCCAAGCAGACATTTGCAGATACACATTCGAAGAATAAAATTCTAAATTAAGCTGATCATTTAAATACTTGATGATATTTTGCGATAACATTATGCCGCTCCTTGTTGATCTAAGGTTTCTAAATCTTTATCGATAAAGTAAAGTGATTTACCTGTTTCGCCTGCCACCACAAATTTATCGAGGATCTCGCCAAATAGCTTCTCTTCTTCATGCTGTTCAGCAACGTACCATTGTAAGAAATTAAATGTGGAATAATCTTTAGCCGCAAAAGTCACTTCAACTAATTCATTGATTTTTGAGGTAACAAATTTTTCGTGTTCAAAAACAATATCAAATAACTCTTTTAATGAAGCATACTCTTTGCAAGGCGCTTCAATTTTGCCTAAAAGTGGCATTGCACCTGTTTCACAAACATAATCAAACAACTTTTGCATATGTTCTAGTTCTTCATCAGCATGGCGTAATAAAAATTCAGCTGCCCCTGCAAAACCGTTTTTTGAACACCAAGCAGACATTTGTAGATAAACGTTAGAAGAATAGAATTCTAAGTTAATCTGTTCATTGAGTTTATCAATGATCGATTTTTGTAACATATTTGTTCCCCTGAATCTAAATAACCTTGATAAAAAATGAGAGCCAATCTCACTACCAAAATAAAAAACGACAAAGGGCAAGAAAATTCTTGCCCTTTTGATGCTGAGATTATAACCATTGCCTAGATTATAATCAATAACTAATTTTAGTAATCAATAAATGATTCGGTATTTGCACCCTCTTTTTCAACAACAGGCTTATTCATATGTTCTCTATCTAAACCTAATTGAAGTGCGACACCAATAGCAATATAGATTGATGAGTAAGTACCAAAACCGATACCAATCAATAACGCTAATGAGAAGTTATGAATAGTTGGACCACCAAACCAAAATAATGCCGCTACCACAAAAAGCGTGGTAATTGAGGTCATCAATGTTCTTGATAAAGTTTGGCTTAATGAAATATCAATAACTTCAATTGAGCTTACTCGGCGAATTTTACTGAAGTTTTCCCTTACTCGGTCAAATACAACAATAGAGTCATTTAACGAATAACCAACCACCGATAAAATCGCAGCCACAAAGGTTAAATCAATCTCAATTTGTAAAAATGAGAATACGCCCAATGTTACTAAAACATCGTGGAAAAGCGCCAAGATACCGCCGAATGCCATTCTCACTTCAAAGCGTGTTCCTACATAAAGTAGTAACATACCTAAAGTGGCCAATGTCGCATAAATCGCACCTTGGGTCAGTTCTTCACCTACGTTTGGTCCTACGAACTCCACGCTTTTGATCGTTGCACCAGCATCAAGATCTTGATGAACCATATTCATGATTTTATTGCCTAGATCTTTATCACCTGCTGATGCCGGCAAGCGGATCATGATATCTTTTTGACTACCTGTTGTTTGAACAAGTGCACTTCCATAGCCATTTTTCTCTAAGGTTGAGCGTACTTTTTCCAAGTCTGCCGGTTGAGAGAAGCTGGTTTCAATTACTGTACCGCCGGTGAAATCTAATCCCCAGTTAAATCCTTTTGTCGCAATTGAAAAAATACAAAGCGCTGTAAGAATAAGAGAAAAAACAAACCCCACATAACGGTATTTCATAAATGGAATCAGCTTATAGGGTAGTTTAATCTCCGAAGCATCTTTTTCTTTTTGAATTGTTGCCATTTATGCCACCTTAAATCCAAAGTTTTTTCACACGTTTATTACCGCCATATACCCAGTTTACAAGCATACGCGTTCCGCTAATCGCCGTGAACATTGAAATCATAACGCCTAATGCAAGGGTTACAGCGAAGCCTTTAACTGGGCCTGTACCTACTGCATAAAGCACTAATGAAGTCAGTATCGTTGTTAAGTTCGAGTCAAAAATTGAGGTAAATGCCCCATTATAACCTTCACTAATCGCTTGCTGCACTGAACGTCCATTACGTAGTTCTTCTTTAATACGTTCATAAATCAATACGTTCGCATCAACAGACATCCCCACAGCAAGCACAATACCCGCAATCCCCGGCATAGTTAATGTTGCGCCGATCAATGACATTAACCCTACGGTTAAAATCATATTGACGGTTAAAGCAACTGACGCAAAGATACCGAACATTTTGTAATAAACTAAGCAGAAGATAATCGTTAAGATTAAACCATACATTCCTGCTTCCATCCCTTTTTGAACATTATCTGCCCCAAGAGATGCTCCAACTGTACGCTCTTCAACGATAACGATTGGCGCAATTAATGCTCCTGAGCGTAAAAGTACGGCTAAATTTTGCGCTTCTGCAGCTGAGTTAATTCCCGTAATTTGGAATTGGCTTCCTAAACGAGAGTTTACAGTAGCAACGTTAATCACTTCAGTGTGTTTTTCTAGGATCACTTTCCCGTTTGCATCACGGCGACCTGAATCCTTAAATTCACTGTAAAGCGTTGCCATTGCTTTACCCACAGCGGCTTTGGTCATATCTGCCATTTGATCGCCACCTTCGCGATCTAGCTTGATACTTACCTGTGGTAAACCTCTTTCATCTTTACCTGCACTCGCATCAATAATATGTTCGCCACCTAAAGCTGGTTTACGTTTTAACACAACCGGACGTTCATCACGGGTATGTTGTAATTCTGAATCGGCTGGCACAATACCACGAGCGGCAGCTTCAGCATTTACCGTTTCATTCACTAAACGGAATTCAAGAGTTGCTGTTGCACCTAGTAATTCTTTTGCTCTAGCGGTATCTTGCACCCCTGGCAATTCAACTACGATACGATCTGCGCCTTGACGTTGAATAGTCGGTTCGGATACGCCTAACTCTTCAACACGTTTACGTAAAATCGATAAGTTTTGCTCAATAGCAGTATCGCGTGTTGTCGATAATCCCGAGGCTGAAAGTGCAAATGTCACTTCAGTTGGCGAGTTATAGCTTGCTTCAAGTGTTGTATGCATACGTTTTACATAACGCACCGCTTTATCTGCTGCATCACTATCCGCAAATTCGATGATCGTTGCAAAATTTTCGCCTTTTTTAACCGCTTTATACTGGATTTTTTCTTTACGTAATTCTAAACGTAAAGCGTCTTGTAAACTTTCTTGCTGTTTTTCCATTGCCGTTTTCATGTCCACTTCCATTAGGAAGCGAACACCGCCACGCAAATCCAGACCACGTTTCATTGGGCTACCGCCAATATCTGTAAGCCATGTTGGTGTCGCTGGTGCAAGGTTTAACGCAACAGAATATTTATCGCCCAACACTTCTGCAATTTTTTCTTTTGCCGGAAGTTGTTGTTCATCTTTTTCTAAACGAACCAAAATAGAGCCATTTTCCAATACACTGGATTTTGGTTTAATATTTAATGCGTCAAGCGCATTATGTACTTGAGCAAGAGTTTCTGTGGTGGCTTGCTGACCACGAGTTCCTGAAACTTGAACCGATGGATCTTCGCCATATAAGTTAGGAAGGGCATATAAACTGCCGATGAGTACCACAAAGATAATCATCAAGTTCTTCCATAACGGGAAACGATTTAACACACTAATTCTCCCATTGAGTAAAAAATGCCCACTGAATTGTTCCAGTAGGCATCATATATGAATATGAAATTATTGCTGATCTTTTAATGCTTTCATTGTGCCTTTTGGTAATTTTGCGACAACGAAATTACGAGAAATCATGACTTCATTATTATTGTCATTTAATGCCATTACAACATTCTCACTTTCAGCACTGACTTTTGTAATTCTACCGATTAAGCCACCACTTGTGAGGATTTCATCGCCTTTTGCAAGATTAGAAAGTAATTCACGCTGTTCTTTTTGGCGTTTTGCTTGTGGGCGATAAATCATAAAATAGAAAATGATACCGAACACTGCAAGAATGACTAACATCTCTAAACCGCTACCTTGTTGCATAAAAGCTCCTTAAATCAATAAGTTAAAATAAAATCGTTAAATTTCCTACCACGGCAACGCCTTGTAACGAAGAGTAATAGAAAAAATTGGTCGATAAAATAGCACAATTTCCGCCATTTAACGAGAAGAAAATGTGATTTTAATAATCAAGTTGATCTTTATAAAGCTCATAATCCGCTTTTAAAGCCTCAACTAATTCAACAAAATCATCAGGTAATGGCGCGTGCCATTCCATCAATTCGCCGGTAATTGGGTGTTCAAGACGCAACATGGTTGCATGTAATGCTTGGCGTTGGAAGCCTCTTAATACCGATAAAAACTCTTCGCTTGCCCCTTTTGGTGGACGTGGTCGTCCGCCATAAAGCTGGTCACCTAATAACGGATGGGCAATGTGCGCCATATGAACACGAATTTGGTGTGTACGTCCCGTTTCTAAACGTAGGCGTAAGCGAGTATAGTTTCTAAAACGCTCCATGATACGATAATGCGTAACAGCAGGTTTTCCCATTGGATGTACTGCCATTGCCGTACGTTTCGTTGGGTGACGAGCCATTGGCTCATCGACTTTACCGCCTTGCGTCATAATGCCACTAGCAATCGCTTCATATTCACGAGTAATGTGGCGTTTTTGTAATGCAGTAACCAGATGGGTTTGTGCCGGAATGTTTTTTGCCACGACCATTAGCCCCGTAGTATCTTTATCTAGACGATGCACAATCCCCGCTCGAGGAACTTCAGCAATCGGTGGGTAATGATATAGTAAAGCGTTTAACACTGTACCGTCCGGGTTTCCTGCTCCTGGGTGCACCACCAAATCTTTAGGTTTATTGATGACGATAATATCATCATCTTCATATACGATATTTAACGGAATATTTTGCGGTTCAAAACGAACTTCTTCTTCCACTTCCGCTTGAACTTCAATTAATTCTCCACCGAAAACTTTTTCTCGGGCTTTATTCACGATCTTACCGTTTACCCAAACCTGATCATTTTCAATCCATACTTTTAAGCGAGAACGAGAGTAGTCGGGAAATAATTGAGCAAGTGCTTGATCTAATCTTGCTCCCAATAAATCTGCTGAAACCTCAGCAGTTAAAGTAATTTGTTGCGTCATTAACTATAAATTCCAATTTGTCTGTTGCTTATTTATGAGCGTACTATAAAATAAGGGCAATTCGTATGAACTTAACAAAGTGCCATGAGTCAATATGACTATTGTACATTAACTTTTGATCATAGACACTTTTTTATCTATAAAGGTAATTCATTATGCGTAAATTTACTTCTCTTGCTTCCTTGATCTTAGCCGGACTTCTCGTTGTAGGCTGTTCAAGTAATGCAAATAAAGAACTTGAAGAAGCTTCTGCTCAAGATCTTTACAGCAAAGGGCAAACTTATTTACAAGACGGAGATTATAACTCTGCTATCCGTTACTTAGATGCGGTTGGAACAAAAGGTGGGCAACAAAGTCAATTTGGCGAACAAACCCAATTAAGCCTTATCTATGCACAATATAAAATTGGCGAATACTACAAAGCATTAGATATTGCTGAACGTTTTGTTCGTGCTTATCCAAACAGCCCACAAATGGATTACGTATTCTATCTAGCGGCATTATCTAATGCTCGCTTAGGTGATAACTTTATTCAAGATTTCTTTGGTGTAAATCGTTCATCACGTTCAACAGATTCTGTGCGTAATGCATACGGTAGCTTCCAAACGATTGTAAAAGAGTTTCCAAACAGTAAATATGTACCGGAAGCACAACAATGGATGGTTTACTTAAAAAATCGTTTAGCTGAACATGAATTACAAATTGTAAAATTCTATGACGAGCGTGAAGCTTATGTTGCTGTGGCAAACCGTGTAGAAGAAATGATGAATTTCTACCCTGATAGCAAACCGACTTTAGAAGCATTACCTTACATGCAAAAAGCGTTTGAGAAAATGGGGTTAAATGATTCAGCAGAAAAAGTTGCTTCAATTATCGAAGCAAATAAAAACAAAGAGTTCCCAACAATTACTAAACCAGAATATAGCGAACAATTCTAATTAGTCATTGTTTTCGTTCTGATTTATACCACGGATATCGGATAACAGTCGCTGTTATTTTGCTATCCGTGGTTTCATATTTAATCTAATCATAAAAACATGAAAATTTTAGGTATCGAAACCTCTTGCGATGAAACTGGTGTTGCGATTTACGATGAAGAAAGAGGCTTAATCGCAAACCAACTTTATAGTCAAATAGATATGCATGCGGATTATGGCGGTGTTGTGCCTGAATTAGCTTCTCGCGATCATATCCGCAAAACATTGCCCCTTATTCAAGCTGCATTAAAAGAAGCAAATTTGACCGCTTGTGATATTGATGGTGTGGCTTATACCGCCGGCCCGGGGCTAGTTGGCGCATTATTGGTTGGCTCAACTATCGCCCGTTCATTAGCTTATGCGTGGGATAAACCAGCTCTTGGCGTTCATCATATGGAAGGGCATTTACTTGCCCCAATGCTAGAAGAAAATCCACCTGAATTTCCTTTTGTTGCCTTATTGATTTCGGGCGGACACACACAACTGGTTAAAGTTGAAGGCGTTGGGCAATATGAATTACTCGGCGAATCCATTGATGATGCTGCAGGCGAAGCCTTCGATAAAACAGGAAAATTACTTGGCTTAGACTACCCTGCCGGCGTAGCTGTTTCTAAACTTGCCGAAAAAGGCACGCCAAACCGTTTTGTTTTTCCTCGTCCAATGACTGATCGACCTGGGTTAGATTTCAGCTTTTCAGGCTTAAAAACTTTTGCTGCCAATACGATTAACGCTAACTTAGATGAAAATGGTCAGTTAGATGAGCAAACACGTTGCGATATTGCCCACGCTTTCCAACAAGCGGTTGTGGATACCATTATTATCAAATGCAAACGAGCCTTACAACAAACCGGTTATAAACGCTTAGTGATGGCAGGCGGCGTGAGTGCTAATAAACAGCTCCGCACAGATCTTGCGACTATGATGAAAAATTTAAAAGGCGAAGTATATTACCCCCGTCCAGAGTTTTGTACCGATAACGGCGCAATGATTGCCTATGCAGGTTTTGTACGTTTAAAACACGGCGAAAGAAGCAATTTAAGTGTCAGCGTAAAACCTCGCTGGCCAATGGTGGAATTGCCCCAAATTGAGTAATTTTGTCCGTGGGAATTACAAATTTGAAATAGAAAAAATGCTAAAAAAACATTCAGAGCCATATAAAATATAAGCGAAATTTTGTTAAATAAAAGGTAATTCTTATGCATAATACACCTCAACAGCATAATTATGTGATTAGTTTATTAACAGCTAAAGAACGTCGAAATCATATTATTCAGGAATTTGGAAAACAAAATATTCCTTTTGAATTTTTTGATGCTATAACACCAGATTTGATTGAAGAAAAAGCAAAAGAATTTAGCATTGATATTTCAAATAGCCCTTTAACCAAAGGAGAAATGGGTTGCGCATTAAGTCATATTGCATTATGGCACTTTGCGAAAGAAAATAAGCTAGATTATATTTGTATTTTTGAAGATGATATTTATTTAGGGGAAAATGCAAAAGAATTCCTAACTAATAGCTATGTAAATCATGATATTGATGTAATTAAGATTGAAAAACATTCTTCCAAAATCATATATGCAGCTAATCCAGAAGCTCACTTTTGTAATAGAAATCTTCATAAATTAAAATCAAAACATACAGGAACAGCAGGATATATTTTAACAGCAAAAGGAATTAAATATCTTTTAGAAAAAACAAAAGTATATCACCTTTCAATACCTGTTGATGTACTAATGTTTGAGAAATTCTTAAAAAAATCTGATTATAAGGTTTTACAATTAATTCCAGCTGTTTGTATTCAAGATGATGTTTTAAATAAAAAATAAATTTCAAAAGCACCTTATCTGATGATAGAAATAATAAAAAAAGCAAGAAAAACTTATCTAAATTATATAGAGAAATAATTCGTCCTTTTATTAAGTTAAGAAAAAAATTATTTAGTAAATATATTGAATTTAAATAACCAATCTGGAGATCTTATGAACGTAGCAGAATTTTATCAGCAAGTGGAACAAGTATGGCAACAAATCGAAGAAAAGATCGATGAGGAAGGTTTATCTGTCGATACCGAAATTCAAGGTGCGGTTTGCACATTAACCTTTGATGATGATTCACAAATTATCATCAATAAACAAGAAGCCATGTTAGAACTTTGGCTGGCGAGTAAACTCGGTGGCTTCCATTTTAAATTTATTGATAATGAATGGAAAACAGCAGAAGGTCGTTCTTTTTGGCAACATTTAGAAGAAGCCTTTGCAAGACACGGCGAAACCATTTCATTTTAATATGTTCCCTCGCCAGAGGGAGCTTATATCTATGCAGCAGACAAATTCGCCTAAAGCTATTTTAAATAATATTTTTGGTTATCAACAATTCAGACAAGGGCAACAAGAAGTCATTGAAGCCGTACTGAATGGTTTAGATACGCTTGTCATTATGACAACTGGCGGAGGAAAATCGCTCTGCTATCAAGTTCCTGCACTTTGTATTGAGGGACTAACGCTCGTGATCTCGCCATTAATTTCTTTAATGAAAGATCAAGTCGATCAGCTTTTAACCAATGGTATTGAAGCCGGCTATATCAATTCAACACAAACCTTTGAAGAGCAACAACATGTTGAACAAAAGGCGATTTCAGGGCAACTCAAATTACTTTATCTTTCGCCTGAAAAAGTGATGACACAAGGCTTTTTCCACTTTATTTCACATTGCAAAATCAGCCTTATTGCCGTTGATGAAGCACATTGTGTTTCCCAATGGGGACACGATTTCAGACCAGAATACACCCTACTTGGTGGTTTGCGCAGTACCTTTCCAAATGTGCCCATGATGGCATTAACGGCAACGGCGGATCCTACAACCCGCCACGATATTATTCATCATCTCCGCTTACAAGAGCCGCATACTTATCTAGGTAGCTTTGATCGCCCTAATATTCGTTATACGGTACAAGAAAAATTTAAGCCGATGGAGCAATTGGCAAAATTTATTGCAAAGCAACAAGGGAAAAGCGGGATTGTATATTGCAACAGCCGAAAAAAAGTGGAGGAAATTACTGAAAAACTCTCCGCTCGGGGCGTATCAGTGATGGGCTACCACGCTGGAATGACTATTCAGCAACGAGAAACCGTTCAAAATGCTTTCCAACGGGATAACATTCAAGTCGTAGTTGCTACTATCGCTTTTGGCATGGGAATCAATAAATCGAACGTGCGTTTTGTTGCCCACTTTGACTTACCGAGAAGTATTGAATCTTACTATCAAGAAACCGGACGCGCAGGGCGAGACGATCTACCCTCTGAAGCGATTTTATTTTACGATCCAGCCGATTACGCTTGGTTACAAAAAGTTCTACTTGAAGAGCCGGAAAGCGAACAGCGCAATATCAAACAACATAAATTGCAGGCGATTAGCGCTTTTGCCGAATCGCAAACTTGTCGCCGTTTAGTGTTGCTCAATTATTTTGGGGAATCTAAACAAGAGCCTTGTAAAAACTGCGATATTTGTTTGGATCCACCACGCAAATATGATGGATTAATTGATGCTCAAAAAGTGATGTCGGTAATTTACCGCACCGGGCAAACCTTTGGTATGCATCATGTTATCGGTGTCTTACGAGGTATGAATAATCAAAAAATCCGCCAATTCGGACACGACCAACTTTCCGTTTATGGCATTGGTAAAGAACAAAGTCAAGATTACTGGGTAAGCGTGATTAGACAACTTATTCATTTAGGATTGATACGCCAAAATATTGTTAATCACTCTGCCTTACAACTCACTGAAGAAGCTCGTCCTATCTTAAAATCACAAGTCAAATTAGAGCTAGCATTGCCACGCTTAGGCTCATCTTCGGCTACAGCATTTGTGAGCAAACAAAGTTCAGTGCGTTATGATAAAGATCTCTTTGCACGGCTACGTTTTCTGCGCAAGCAAATTGCTGATACCGAAAACATCCCACCTTACGTGGTCTTTAATGATGCCACTTTGCAAGAAATGGCAGAATTTCTACCGCTTACCCCTGCTGAATTACTTGAAATCAACGGCGTGGGTGAGCGCAAACTTGAACGTTTTGGCGGAGCTTTTATTTCTTTAATAAAAGAGCATTGTGAAAATCGTAAGCCGCAATAATGCGGCTTTTGCCTTTATTGCACTAACCACTTATCAACTAATTCTGCCGTGGTTTCTTTACGGCTCCACATCGAACCTAATTCCGGATATGGGTGTTTGCTGTGGTTGTATCCAACAAACTGCTTGAAATCAAACACTGCGTGTGGGTAGCCGTTTATCAGTAAAAATGCCTGATAGCCATCTTCCGACCAGCAAATTTCTAAACGGCGAGGTTCTTTTAAGCTTTCCTGTTCAATATCACTTACGTTATACACGAACAAGCTATCTACAACCGGCTGATTAACTTGATGTAAATCCATTGCATAAAAATAGCCTGTTTCGCCATCATCTTCAAACATCACGACTAAATGTTCGTGCTGAGTTGAATGCGCACCATTACGATAGCCTTCGCCTAATAAAATATGATCGGTTAAAACTGAATATAACATAAGGTTTCCTCTTTTAAATTTTGCGATATTTTAACATATTCTAGTCGAGGAATGTTTGGGCTATTTGTGGACGTTAGAAAGTCTTTTCAAAAGCGAGTGTAACGTTATGCATTTTATAGGAATAAAGCGTATCCAAATTACTTTTCTGCTTACGCCATTCCAAATTTAATTTAGGTGTAATACCCCATAAATGCCAATCTCGTTTCCACACTTGTGCAAAAACCGAATAAATCTGATCTTGGCGAGTTTTGCTTAATGGCAAGATACCTCCCAGTATCGCTTGATCTTTAAATTGACGATGAGTAAAAGAGAGATTTAATTTTGTTGAAATTCCAAAAGCGTATTCTTGCAACCAACCTAAACGTAAATTCTGAATATCAGAGCTGTATTGTCGCTCTTGTAAGCGTTGCTGAGAAAAAGCTGCTCCGAGATAAAAAATTTGTTCGGGGTTTCGATACCAAATCAACGTTGTTGAAGCTGTTCGAATATTCCCTGCCTGCGGGTTATCTTTGAAAAAACGGCGTTTTTCATATTCAAGTGCGGTTTGGCTTTGCCAATTTTGTGAAAGCCAAAAACTGTAACTGATTTCTGCGCCATTTGACCAATGAAATGAATTGCCTCCATACCAGCGTTTTTCATAAAAGGGTTGTAATCGCAAAGTCGTATCATTCTTTTTGTAAGCATAACCGATAAAAGTACGGCTAAAGAGATCGTCATATTGGTGGTTATCCCAATAGGTTTTGCCGTAGGTTTCATTACTCACGCCGAGATAATGTGAACCTATTAGATTAAAATCACGATTTATACCCAAATTATAGGCAAAACCCTGTGCTTTTTGCGGCAACATTCCTGCACCTTTTACAAATCCTGTATTTTCAATGACTGAAGATGATGAAACATTTTCGACATTATCCGTTTTAAGATAGGAAATGCTCGCATCAAATTGCCAACTATTTCTGGAATTGAGAGCATCAATATAACGTTCAATAAGTTGGTATGCCGAAGACGGTAGATTTTTGACACTTTTCACTTTATCAAACTGCACTCTTGCTGCGCTATCTTGTCGATCGGCAAAGAGTACTTTTGCCAATTCCATTCGAATTGAATTTAGTTCAGGTCGTTCGCTCAATATTTTTCGGTAAATACGAATAGCAACGTCATAGTTATGCTGTAAAGCGGCTAGCTTAGCTTCTGCATAAGACTTTAATGTCAAATCTTGCTGAGGCTGCTGTTGATATTGGTAAAGTAAAGATTGAATTTGACCGCTATTATTTTGGTAAGTAGCTTGCTTTAATTGCTCTTCAAGTGTTGTTACGGAAGCAAAAACAATATTAGAACAACATAAGGCGAGTAAAAAGAAAGAACGCATAAGAATGGTAAAAGTTATATTCAAACCTAGCACGCAAATGCGAACTAGGTTTAACTGCTCAAAGAATTAGTAACGAATACCACCGAATGAAGTATTGTAGCTGTTATCACCACTGAAAGTTGCAATACCTGCTGCTTCTTTTGCTCCATTACCGAACAAGCCACCTTCATAAGTGCCTTCCTGTAATAGGGTGGTTGCTTTGCCGCTGAAAGTGGTACCGTTTAATTGGGTTTTGTGCAAGGTAATATCTTGTGCACGACCATCGGTTAATAGGCTAAATTCAACTTTACCATCTACCGTTTTCTGATCAAAATCTACGTTTAATGTAGTTTTACCACCTTTGGATGGTTGTCCTGTTGTGCCACTTACCCAATAAGCATCGCCTAAGTAAGTTGCGCTACCAGAAGGTAAATTTGTTGCTGCTGTTCCTTGATAGCGAACTTCTTTTAGCGTTTTGCTATCGTTTAACCAAATACCATAGAAAGAGTCATTGCTGTTTTGACCATACAGTTCTCCATCAGTAGTTTTAGCACCGACATCCCCTTTCGGGCTGTTGGTTAAATCAACGTTAGAATTATCCGGTGTTGTTGCTGTACCGCTACCACCACCGCCGCCACTACAAGCGGTTAATAATCCAGCCAAAATTGCAGAAAGAAGTAATTTTTTCATAAGCACATCCTTTGATAAGTAGAAATAATTAGTTTTAGCTAATTTTAGTTAATAAATAAGTAATTTTTAGCGATTTTACTTATCTATAACTCTGTTTTCAAGTAAAAAAATGCACAAAATGTGAATAGATGAGTATTAGCAAATAAAAAGGTTAAAATGGCACAGCTTCCTGCGGAAATGACAGATAAATTAATTGGGCAGCGTATTCAACAAAAGAGAAAGGAATTTGGCTATTCAGCGGAAAAGTTGTCAGAATGTATTAATTTATCCCAGCAACAACTTTCACGCTATGAGAGAGGGGCAAGTAAAATCAATGTTAATCACTTGATTGATATTGCAATTTTCTTCAAAACACCGATTAATTGGTTTTTTCAAGATTGTATTCCTGCCAACTTTACAGAAAAGGAATTAAAAGAGATAGAAATAAACCAAAAATGGGATAGTCTATCTTCTATTCAAAAAGAGGCATTTATCACTTTTCTTGAAACATTAAAATAATATTCAGAAAATCAAAAAATTAGGCATATAGGACAAAATAGTTGGTCTTTTTGCATTTTATATGCCTATAGGACAAAAAAGTTGGTAATGATTATTTTCTATCTTCCTTACCAGCTTTTTTTATTCAAAAAATCCTGTATAAACAAGATCTTATGTTTTCTTGTTAAACCGCTATGAGGACGTAATTTATCCTTAAGTTCTTTAAATAATCCTTCAATCCTATTTGTCGTCTTTTCAATATTTAATTCAGGATATTTCTCGTAAGTAAAAATATATTCATAATACCGCTTAATGCTCGCAGCAGCACTACGTACGCTACGATGTTTATATGGATATTTCCCTTTCTCATTAGGCTTTTCTGAACGTTCTTCTAAAAAGGTATGATGTGTTTTCCTCCAATGACTTATTTTTAAATAAAATTCATTTTTTGAACTCATTTTGAGTGTTTTTATAATACTTTTTAATTCTCTTCCTGCGTGAGATTGATGTTTTTTTCTTAATGCTCGTATTAGAATAGCCACTAAATGAAATTGGCACATTTGTGTAGGCGTATTAAATAAATCTTTCAATAGCCCTCTTCTTCCATCACAGGTAATTGATTGAATTATATAGCCTTTTTCTCTTAATCGGTTCAATGCTTTCTTATAGTAAACATCTTTTTCTGTTTTCACGATTTGGTGATAAATCACTTTTGTAGAACGACTATCAATAAAAACCATTACGCCAAAATCACGATGAAAGAAGGTGGTGTCAATAATGAGGTTAAGGTATTTATTTTGAGAGGGGTTTAGCGTTGATTTAGCCGCTTTTTCTAAATATCTTCGAATAGTTCTAGGGGAACAATGATATTTATCGGCTAGCTGTTTTTGAGTTTGTTTTCCAAGAGAATAATCTGACCAAATTTGTTCAGGATTTAATTTAGATTTGAAGGTAAATGTTTTATTACAGCGGAGACATTTATAACGTTGGAGATTATTTTGTTTGCCATATTTATGAATTGGCGAATAGTGGCAAAAAGGGCAGCTTTTTGTTCATATTTCAAAAAGAGTGGTTAAAGCCTTGTACTATAAGGCTTTAACCACATTTTTACCAACTATTTTGTCCTATATGCCAAAAATTAGGTGTAAAAAAACACCGCACTTTTGAAAAGTGCGGTGCAATTTTATCGTGCTTTAGGAAGCAGATTACGCTTGACCTTTAACTTCTTTTAAACCGTTAAATGGTGCTGGTGTACCTGCTGCCGCTAATGCTTCTTCGATACGGATTAATTGGTTGTATTTCGCAACACGGTCTGAACGGCTCATTGAACCAGTTTTGATTTGACCTGCTGCTGTACCAACTGCTAAATCAGCAATTGTTGCATCTTCAGTTTCACCAGAACGGTGTGAGATAACCGCTGTGTAACCTGCATCTTTAGCCATTTTGATTGCTGCTAAAGTTTCAGTTAATGAACCGATTTGGTTGAATTTGATTAAGATTGAGTTTGCGATACCTTTCTCGATACCTTCTTTTAAGATACGAGTATTTGTTACGAATAAATCGTCACCTACTAATTGCACTTTGTCGCCAAGTACTTTAGTTTGGTATGCGAAACCTTCCCAGTCAGACTCATCTTGACCATCTTCGATAGAAACGATTGGGTATTCTTTTGTTAAACCTTCAAGGTAGTGAGTAAATTCTTGAGAAGTAAATGTTTTACCTTCGCCTTTTAACTCGTAGTTACCGGTTTCTTTGTTGTAGAACTCAGAAGACGCACAGTCCATCGCTAAAGTTACATCTTTACCTAAAACATAACCTGCTTTTTCTACTGCTTCTTTGATACATGCTAAAGCGTCTGCGTTAGAAGCAAGATTTGGCGCGAAACCACCTTCATCACCCACTGCAGTATTTAAACCTTTAGATTTTAATACTTTAGCTAAGTTGTGGAATACTTCAGCACCGATACGTAATGCTTCTTTTAATGTTTTAGCACCAACTGGTTGAATCATGAATTCTTGGATATCAACGTTGTTGTCTGCGTGCTCACCACCGTTGATGATGTTCATCATTGGTAATGGCATAGAATATACACCTGGAGTGCCGTTTAATTCTGCGATGTAAGCATATAATGGTAAACCTTTAGATGCTGCTGCTGCTTTAGCTGTTGCTAAAGATACCGCTAAGATTGCGTTTGCACCGAATTTAGATTTGTTTTCTGTACCGTCTAAATCGATCATGATTTGGTCGATTTCAGCTTGTGCAGTACCTTCTTTACCAACAAGTGCGTTTGCAATTTCGTTATTTACTGCTGAAACTGCTTTTAATACGCCTTTACCTAAGAAACGAGATTTGTCGCCATCACGTAATTCTAACGCTTCACGAGAACCTGTTGATGCACCAGATGGAGCTGCTGCTAAACCTACGAAGCCACCTTCTAAATGAACTTCAGCTTCAACAGTTGGGTTACCACGAGAGTCGATGATTTCACGACCAATTACTTTAACAATTTTAGCCATTGTTGATATTCCTCTAATTGAGAGTTAATGAAAAAAGAATAGGTATATAGTAAAGATATTTTCTACATTTGTCTTGTGAAAATGTGATTGAGTTCACAAAATTTAAACTGAATTTGATCTATTACTATAAATCAGGGCGATTATACCAAACTTTGCAAATGTTTCGAAAAAAACTACCGCTTATTAAGTAGAAAATTTAAGCTTTCTTTACTAATAAAGTCAAAACTTCATAATGAGCCGTATGTGGGAACATATCAAATAACTGCACTTTTGCTAATGCATAGTTATCAAATGAAGCAAAATCTTCCGCCATCGTTTTTGCGTTACAGCTCGAATAAATCACATAAGGCGAGCCAAGTTGATTTAAGTACTCCGCAAGTGCTTTGCCAATTCCTCGGCGTGGAGGGTTCACAATGACTAAATCCGGCACACTACCTTTCTCGTTTAAAGCAAATTGTGCGGAATCTAATGAAGCAAAAGTGACATTTTTTAACCCTAATTTTTCTGCCGATTGTGTCGCACTGGCTATCGCCGAAGCTGAAATTTCAATTCCCGTTAAACTTACTGTTGGATTGGTTTCTTGCAATGCTTTTGCGCAATGTAAGCCAAATCCGCCTACCCCACAAAAGAGATCCCAACATTGTTGAATAGGTAACGATTTTACCCACATTTGTGCTGTTCTATATAATTCGCTTGCTACTTTAGGGTTCGTTTGGAAAAAACCTTGAGGGCGAATAAACAACGGAATGTCATTAAAATTTTCTTCAATAACCCTTTTAGGGGTAAGAAAGATCTCAGTTTCTCCCTCTAAAATGGCAGCGTGTTGTGGCTGAATATTCAAACTCACAATAGATTTGGGCGGTAATTTTTCCAGTAACTTGGGTAATTCTCGTTCAATAAGAGGTTGTTTTTGCGTTGAGCGTAAAACAAAACGCAACGATATAGCCTGATTGTATTGGCTCTGTGTCAGCAAAATATATTTTAGTTCGCCTTTCTTTTTAGCAATGTTATAAGGCACCAAGCCTGCTCTGCCAATAAAATCTTTAAGAATAGGAAAAAGCGCAGCAAATGCTTGCGGATAAAGCGGACAATCCGTCAAATCCACACCACTTTGTGCGTCTTGCTGATCTTTTAATAAGCCAAGCACCGGTCGCTCTACCGAGCCACTTACCACCATTTTAGCTTTATTGCGAAAATGCGTTTGTTCCGAAGCCACTGCTGGCAGAACTTCTGTTTGATTTTGCAAAAGATAAGGCGAAATCAACCGCTTGAGTTCTGCCATTTTGTCAGCTAACTGCACGTTATAATCAGTCAATAACCATTGGCACGAAGTACAACGTTGTTGATTAAAATGTTCACAGGTTATGTTCATCATCGTTGCTCATTATTAAGCCTGCATTTGCGTTTGCTTAAATTCCAACCATTGCGCTTGTAAAGCGGCTAATCGTTTGGAAGATTGTTTATAACGTAAACTGGTTTCTAAATCTAACCAAGATACATTTTTACGCTTCATCAGTGAAATATGGCGTGTTTGCTGCACCTCTGTCGGTTGATATTTCAAACCATCAAGTACTTGAACCACACCTTCCGGCTCATTACATAAGAGCAATAAATCACAACCGGCTTGAATCGCTTTTTCAGAACGTTCCACAAAATTCCCCATGAACCCAGCCCCTTTCATACCAAGATCATCGGAGAAAATCACGCCATTAAAATTAAGCTGTTTGCGTAATACCTCTTTAAGCCAATAGTGTGAGCCACTTGCAGGTTGATTATCGCATTGAGTATAAACAACATGAGCCGGCATAATGGCTGAAAGTTTGCTTTTGGCAATCAATTGTTGGAAAGGTTGAATATCCTGCTCAAAAATCAGTGATTTAGCACGATCATCAAACGGGGTTTCTAAATGCGAATCAGCAAGCACGTGTCCATGCCCCGGGAAATGTTTACCTGTGGTCGCCATGCCCATTTCTTGCATACCATCAATAAACGCTTCTGCAAGCGGTAGAATTTGCCCTAACGATTTACCAAAAGCTCGATCGCCAATCGCTTTACATTCGTGTCCCATATCTAAAACAGGGGCAAAACTTAAATCAATATCCAAAGCAAACATTTCTGCTGCCATTAACCAACCGGCTTCATGTGCAAGCTGTTTTGCTTCAATTAAATCTTTTGCCAACATATCAAAAGACTGCATTGCCGGTAATGCAGTAAAGCCATCTCGGAAACGTTGAACTCTTCCGCCTTCTTGATCGACCGTAATTAAGAAAGGCTTTTTCACTTTTTGGCGAATCTCTTTAATTAAAGCCTGAATTTGTGCTTTATCATAAAAATTTCGACTAAATAAAATAAGCCCGGAAACAAGCGGATGTTGAAGTATCTCGATCTCCTCTTGGGTCAGTGATTTATCTTTAATATCAATTAATAACATTTTTATATCCTAATTAGGGCTTGTTGACGTTTCGAAGTTGCAAAATCATCAAGAGGTGTTTATTTAATATCCCAGCACGGCAGAGCCGTACTGGGTTACGCATAATTCAGCCCCTTTGGGGCTGAGAATTAGAGTGGCAAAGCCACTCAACTATACGTAACCTAGTACACATTTTGCGTGCTAGGTATAAAATAGTATATTTTACAATCAAAAAACATCAACAAGTCTTAGCAAAACGCCCTCAATTTGAGGGCGCTAATTTTAATGTTGTTCAGCCTTTTTTTCTTGTAAACGAGCAAATTGATTGCGGCGCATTTTGATGTTGAGTAGCTCCACCACAACAGAGAAGCCCATCGCCGTATAAATAGCAGCTTTAGGAATATGGATCGCAAAGCCCTCAGCAATTAATGCTACTCCAACTAAAATTAAGAAAGCTAATGCTAAATTTTTAATTGTTGGGTTTCTATCAACAAAGAAGCCAATTGGTTTCGCGGCTATCATCATCACACCGACAGCAACGATAATCGCTAACACCATCACCGGAATATCGTCTGCCATCGCAACCGCAGTAATCACAGAATCTAACGAGAAGATAATATCCATCAGTGCGATTTGTACCAAAATCATCAGATAGTTTGCCTTTCTTGAAGCTTTTGTTTCCTCGTTATGCTCTTCTCCGCTTACCGACTCTTTCAACTCCATAGCACTTTTCACTAACAAGAACAGACCACCGACAATCAAAATTAGGTCACGACCTGACACGCCTTTTTCACCAATAAAGAAAAGTGGATCAACTAATTTCATCATCCAAGAAAGTGAAAGCAATAATAAAATACGCATAATCATTGCCAACCCTAATCCCACAATACGGGCTGATTGTCGGCGACTTTCCGGTAAACGAGAAACTAAAATACTGATAAAAATAATATTATCAATACCTAGCACAATTTCTAACGCAGTTAAGGTAAAAAGAGCAACCCAAGCTTCTGGATTTGCAATCCACTCAAACATATCAATGTCCTTTAAAAAAGAAATAAATAAGCTATTTAACCACCTCTGGCTAATAGCCGTCATAAAGCGCTACATCATAGCGGTAGCCATCAGAAAATTAAAGAGGGCTAACGTAAAAAATTCTGTAAAATTTCTTTTGTAAATACTTTACGTAAATAAAAGCCTAGTGGTAACGATTGAATTTGATTGCCCGATTGATCAACGGCTGTTGTCAATGCTTTATTATTACGCCCTTTAGGGCGTAGTTGCATTACCTCGCCTAAAGTCGCATTGATTTTGTGAAGTTGCCCCAACACAATCAACTCCATCAATTCTTCCCAGTCTTGTTGTAACTTTTTTTCTTGCTCTACACTCGGTTGCCACAAAATAGGCTGCCCGATGTGCCGTTCTGCGATAGGGATTGATCTCGTGCCTTCAACCGGAATCCATAACACTTTTTGAAGCTTATGTTTCACGTGAGAGCTTTGCCATGTTACGCCATGATTTTGTGCCAAAGGAGCTAAACTAACAAAAGTTGTCTCTAACGGATCGCCTTTTGCATTAATCGGAATAGTTTTTAACTCAATCCCTAAATGCGCAAAATCTTGCTCAGCCTTCGAACCAGCCTTTGCCCCTAAAGCAACTTCAATCAATTGCCCTACCCAGCCTTTATCTCGCCGTAAATCAGGCGGCACAGGCATATTCAACATTTGAGCGACTTCGCCTAACCGAAATCCAGCTAACCAATTCGCTTTAGCCAAGAGTTCTTCTTCATTGGCAGAAAATGTTGCAAGTTTAATTTCTGAATTCATCATATAAAAAACAAAGAGTGAGAAATTTTTTCTCACTCAGACTGATGACAATCCCTATACGAGCTGTATAGGGTTACTTAATCTGAGCCGCTCTGCGGCTCTTCCCAGCCCAACGGGACTGAGCTTAACGAACCTAGCAAGGCTCGAGCTAGGTTATTTTACTTATATGCTCTGTTAATTACATTACATCCAAACATTACTACGAATAACCCCAACCGCAATCCCTTCAATCTCAATATACTCAATACGAGGATCAACCACAATCGCTTCTAACTCGTCATTTTCCGGATGCAAATAAATTAAATCGCCTTTTTTCTCTAAACGTTTAACCGTTACTTCATCATCCACACGAGCAACAACCACCTGACCATTTTTTGCGTAATTAGTTTTATGTACGGCTAATAAATCACCGTCTAAAATACCAATTTTTTCCATGGAATTACCATTTACTCTTAGTAAGTAATCCGCTGCTGGGCTAAACATTGAACCATTTACCGGATAATGATCTTCAATATGCTCAATAGCCTCAATTGGAGTACCGGCAGCCACTTTACCAATTAGAGGTAAACCTTCATCATTTGCTGCTTCCATCTCATCATTAACTAAGATGCGAATACCTCGAGATGTGCCGGATAACATTTCAATATAACCTTTACGTGCCAAAGCTTTTAAATGCTCTTCCGCTGCATTAGGCGACTTAAAACCAATTTCTCGGGCAATTTCTACACGTGTAGGCGGCATACCTGTTGTTGTGATATGGTTTTTCACAAAATCAAAAATTTCTTGTTGGCGAGCAGTTAAATGTTTACGTGCCATTTTATCCTCTCTGATATTTTATACAGAAATTTTGGTATTATATACAGTAAAATTTGATTTGTAACTAATTTTTTTCTGAATTTTATGATAAACTGCAGGCCATGAGCAAAATCAAGAAAAAAGGATAACAAATATGTCAAGTTTGCTTAATTTTTATCGTAAATTACTTAATTTACCGCTTTCACTCTTAGTGAAATCTCGTTCTATTCCAACAAATCCTGTTCAAGAGTTAGAATTAAACCTTGAGCAGCCTTTAATTTACGTATTACCTTATACTTCCCAAACCGATTTACTGATTTTACAAAAAAACTGTCTAGCGCTGAATTTACCTGATCCATTAGAAAATAATGTGATCGAAGGCGTTTCGCTCCCTCGTTTTGTTTTCTTAAATGAAGATCGCCGTTTCTTTAAATCAAAAGAAGCAAAAAGCGAAACGGTTTCAACCATTCAGCGTTACCTTAACTTACATAAACAAAATGAACAGCTTGATGTTCAACTTCTACCGGTTTCCGTTCTTTGGGGACGAGCTCCAGGGAAAGAAAAAGCCCCAACACTTCGCTCTTTAAGTGCATTTTCTCGCTTGATCTCGATGCTTTGGTATGGACGGGATAACTTTGTGCGCTTCTCACAAGCGGTCTCTTTAAGCAAAATGATTGCAAATCAGGAAGCGGATGAGAAATTAGCCCACAAATTAGCTCGTGTTGCCCGTATGCACTTTGCAAAACAACGCTATTCTGCAATGGGGCCTCAACTCCCTGATCGCCAAGCAATGTTTAATAAGCTACTTGACTCCGAAGTACTGAAAAAAGCGATTGCTGATGAAGCAGAGAGCAAAAAAATCGGCCCAGAAAAAGCACGCCAAGAAGCGGAAAAAATCCTGAATGAGATTGCTGCGGACGTAAAACATGATAGTTTACGTGTTGCAGACCGTATTTTAAGTTGGTTATGGAACAAACTTTATCAAGGTATTAACGTACAAAACGGAGAGCGTGTGCGTAAGTTAGCATTAGAAGGTCACGAAATTGTGTACGTGCCCTGCCACCGTAGCCATATGGACTACTTATTGCTCTCTTACTTGCTTTACCATCAAGGTTTAGTGCCGCCACATATTGCAGCGGGAATTAACCTCAACTTTTTCCCTGCCGGTCCGATTTTCCGTAGCTGGGGAGCGTTCTTTATTCGCCGTACATTTAAAGGCAACCGCTTATACTCTACGATTTTCCGTGAATACTTAGCGGAGTTATTCTATCGCGGTTATTCTGTAGAATACTTTATTGAAGGCGGACGCTCTCGTACTGGGCGCTTGCTTGAGCCGAAAACCGGTATGATGTCAATGACCATTCAGGCACTACAACGTGGGTTAGCTCGTCCACTTAGTATTGTGCCGGTATATATTGGCTATGAACATGTTTTGGAAGTGGATACTTACGCTAAAGAGTTGCGTGGTGCGGCAAAAGAAAAAGAAAATGCCGGTTTAGTTTTACGCGTAATCAAAAAACTCAAAAATTTAGGGCAAGGTTACGTGAATTTTGGTGAGCCAATTCAAGTCAATAACTACTTAAATCAACATTTCCCTGAATGGAAAAATAGTAGCGATGACACACGTCCAAAATGGTTAAACGAAGCGGTGGACGCCGTTGCCAAAGAAGTGATGATCAACATCAATAAAGCTGCTGCCGTTAATGCGAAAAATTTAATTGGCTCTGTTTTACTGGCATCTCGCCAACGAGCATTAACCAAAGAAATTCTACTTGAACAAGTCGAAAGCCATATGCAACTGTTCCAAAACGTCCCTTATTCTGCGGATATGACACTACCATCAAATAGCGCAGAAGAGATGTTAGAACACGTTTTAACATTACCTCGTTCAGGCGTTATTTCTGAAAAAGATAATTTTGGCGAGCTTATCCGTCTTGATCGTGAATCAGCCGTTCTGATGACTTACTACCGCAACAACATTCAGCATTTGTTTGTGTTGCCATCGTTAGTTGCAAGTATCGTATTACATCTTGAAGCGGTATCGAAAGACCTCATCATTAAAACGGTACAACAAATCTATCCGTTCTTGAAAGCGGAATTGTTCCTCCATTTTGAAGAAGATGAACTTAGACTTCAAGTTGAACGTATTTTAAACGAATTCGTCCGCCAACAATTATTAAAAGGCGAAAGTGATGTATTCAAAATCAATACGCCACGTTTACGTTCGTTACAGCTTTATAGCAATGGTGTAAGAGATTTATTGCAACGTTACTACATCAGCTTAAATCTATTATTAGAGAAACCAGATATCTCTCGAAACGATTTAGAGAATGAAAGCCGCTCGATTGCTCAACGTTTATCGGTTTTACACGGCATTAATGCGCCAGAATTCTTCGATAAAGCGCTCTTCTCAACCTTTGCTGTAACCTTAAAAACTCAAGGTTATTTTGATGAAGAAGGAAAGACCATTGAAAGCAAACTCAAAGCGATAGAAGAACTTATGGCAAGTTTAATTTCTGTTGAAGTAAAAATGAGTATTCGTGGCGCAATAGAATCAATGAAATAACAAGCGGTCAAATTTTAAAAATATTTTGTAAATCCCTCATAGAAATAAAAAATCTATGGGGGATTTTGTTTGACACACTCTCGCTCCCCCCCTATTATCTCTTTCATTAATCTTATCTTTATGTATTGGAAACCCTATGCAACACAACCGAATTGAACAATTAAAAACCGCCCTTGCACAACGTATCTTGATTTTAGACGGTGCGATGGGGACGATGATCCAGCAATTTAAACTGACCGAAGCGGATTTCCGTGGCGAACGTTTTAAACATTCTAGCGTGGATCTGCGTGGTAACAACGATCTGCTTACCCTAACCCAACCTTTAGTGATTTCCTCTATTCACGAGAAATACCTTGAAGCTGGGGCGGATATTATTGAAACCAATACGTTCAGTTCCACCACCATTGCACAGGCGGATTACGACTTGCAAGCGGTGGCTTATGAGCTGAATTTTGCAGGGGCGAAACTGGCTCGCATTGCGGCGGATAAGTACAGCACGCCTGAAAAACCGCGTTTTGTGGCAGGTATTCTCGGCCCAACTAACCGCACCGCCTCGATTTCGCCAAATGTGAACGATCCCGGTTTCCGTAATATTACTTTTATGGAATTAGTCGATGCCTATGCAGAGGCTACTCGTGGCTTAATTGAAGGCGGTTCGGACATCATTATGATCGAAACCATCTTCGATACCTTGAACGCCAAAGCCGCTGCCTTTGCCATTGACCAAGTGTTTGAAGAACTAGGCGTGGAACTGCCGATTATGATTTCGGGAACCATTACCGATGCCTCTGGGCGTACCCTTTCGGGGCAAACTACCGAAGCCTTTTACAACTCGCTCCGCCACGCTAAACCGCTCAGTTTTGGCTTGAACTGTGCCTTAGGGCCGAAAGAGTTGCGTCCTTATGTGGAAGTGATGTCGAAAATCTGCGAAACCTATGTATCCGTTCACCCGAATGCTGGCTTGCCGAATGCCTTTGGCGGCTACGATTTGGGGGCGGACGAGATGGCGGCTCATATCAAAGAGTGGGCGGAAAGCGGTTTCTTAAATATCGTGGGCGGCTGTTGCGGAACCACTCCTGAACATATCAAAGCCTTTGCGGACGTAGTGGCTGGAATTAAACCGCGTGCCTTGCCTGAAATCAAAACCGCAATGCGTTTGTCTGGGCTTGAGCCGTTAAACATTGATGATGAAAGCCTGTTTGTAAACGTGGGCGAACGCAATAACGTAACAGGTTCGGCGAAGTTTAAGCGTTTGATTAAAGAAGAGAAATTTAGCGAAGCCATTGAGATTGCTATCGATCAGGTGGAAAACGGTGCGCAAGTGATTGACGTGAATATGGACGAAGCCTTGCTCGACTCGCAAAAATGTATGACCCGTTTCCTTAACATTATGGCGACCGAACCTGATGCGGCAAAAGTGCCTGTGATGATTGACTCGTCCAAGTGGGAAGTGATTGAAGCTGGCTTGCAGTCGGTGCAAGGTAAGGGAATTGTAAACTCCATTTCCCTCAAAGAAGGCGAAGAAAAATTTATTCACCAAGCAAAACTGGTTCGCCGTTATGGTGCGGCAGTGGTCGTGATGGCGTTTGACGAAGTGGGGCAAGCGGACACCGAAGAACGCAAGGTAGAAATCTGTACTCGAGCTTACGACATTCTCGTGAACCAAGTGGGCTTTCCGCCTGAAGATATTATTTTCGACCCGAATATTTTTGCCATCGGTACAGGGATTGAAGAACACAATAACTACGGCGTGGACTTTATCAATGCCACAGGTCGCATTAAGCGTAGCCTGCCGCACGCTAAAATTTCGGGCGGAGTGTCGAATGTGTCCTTCTCCTTCCGTGGTAATAATGTGATGCGTGAGGCTATTCACGCCGTGTTCCTTTACCACGCTATCAAGCAAGGAATGGATATGGGGATCGTAAATGCAGGGCAACTGGCGATTTATGACGATCTCGCTCCTGAATTGCGTGATGTGATTGAAGATGCGGTGCTAAATCGCCGCTCTGATGCCACCGATCGCCTGTTAGATATTGCAGAAAAATACCGAAATGTGACCGCTAGTAACAGTGAAGATAGCGGCGTTGCTGAATGGCGTACTTGGGCGGTGGAAGAACGTTTGAAACACGCCCTCGTGAAAGGGATCACCAACTATATTATTGAAGATACCGAAGAAGCTCGCCAAAAATTCCCGACACCGCTCGAAGTGATCGAAGGGCCGCTAATGGACGGTATGGACGTGGTGGGCGATTTGTTCGGTGACGGCAAAATGTTCCTACCGCAAGTGGTGAAATCCGCTCGCGTGATGAAACAGTCGGTCGCCTACTTAGAGCCGTTTATCAATGCGACCAAACAGAAAGGTTCGTCAAGCGGTAAAGTGGTCATCGCTACCGTAAAAGGTGACGTGCACGACATCGGTAAAAATATCGTGAGCGTGGTGCTGCAATGTAATAACTTTAAAGTGATCGACTTAGGCGTAATGGTGCCTGCGGATAAGATCATTCAAACGGCGATTGACGAAAAGGCGGACATCATCGGCTTAAGCGGTTTGATCACGCCGTCCCTTGACGAAATGGAATACTTCTTAGGCGAAATGAACCGCTTGAATTTGAATATTCCTGTCATTATCGGCGGAGCAACCACCTCCAAAGAACATACAGCAATTAAGCTTTATCCGAAATATAAACACGAAGTGATTTACACCACCAACGCCTCCCGTGCGGTAACAGTTTGTGCGGCATTGATGAACCCGGATACCAAAGCGGAACTGTGGGAACGAATGAAGAAAGAGTACGAGCAAATTCAAGAGGCTTTTGCCAACAAAAAAGCCCCACGCAAGCAGTTGCCGATTGAAGAGGCACGCAAAAATGCCTTTGATGCGTTCAGCGGTGAATGGGCGGATTACCAAGTGCCAACACCGAAACAGACTGGCATTGTGGAATATAAAAACGTACCGATTGCGACCTTACGAAAATTTATCGACTGGTCGCCGTTCTTCCGTTTATGGGGCTTAATGGGCGGTTATCCTGATGCCTTCGACTACCCAGAAGGCGGCGAAGAAGCTCGCCGAGTGTGGAACGATGCGCAAAAAGTGTTGGACGAATTAGAACAAAATCACAAGCTCAACCCAAGCGGCATTATGGGCATTTTCCCAGCCAACAGTGTGGGCGATGATATTGAAATCTATCAAAATGCTGACCGCACTTTAGTGGTTGGCAAAGTCTATAACCTCCGCCAGCAAAGCGAACGTGGCAGAAACAGCAAAAGCCCGTACAACCTTTGCTTGAGCGACTTTATCGCAAGCAAAGCCAGCGGCAAACAGGACTGGTTCGGAATGTTCGCCGTTTGTGCAGGGATTGAAGAACACGATTTAGTGGAAGGCTACAAAGCCGCAGGGGACGACTACAACGCCATATTGCTGCAAGCGGTCGGCGACCGTTTAGCCGAAGCAATGGCGGAATACTTGCACTTTGAACTGCGCACAAAAGTCTGGGGATACAGCAACGAAACCTTAGACAACGATCGCCTAATCCGTGAAGAATACATCGGCATCCGCCCTGCCCCGGGCTACCCAAGCTGCCCAGAACACACGGAAAAACAGATCATCTGGGATTTACTGGAAGTAGAACAACGCATCGGAATGAAACTCACCGAAAGCTACGCAATGTGGCCTGCAGCAAGCGTCTGCGGTTGGTACTTCACCCACCCTGCGAGTAACTATTTCACCCTTGGACGCATTGACGAAGATCAAGCGATGGATTATGCGAAACGGAAGGGGTGGAATGAGAGAGAGATCGTGAAGTGGTTGGGAGTGGCGATGAAGTAGGAATTCAAAATACTCTTTATCATTTTCTATCATATTTTTATCACAATAAAATCATTTGATTACCTTTAATCAGATAATTACAATATTGCTCAATTAGCTTGGTTAGAGGTATTCATTATGAATGAAACAGATAAAAAGAATAAGAAAGTTTTTAAATGGACTAGAGAATTGATTCAATTAGCCATTAATGATGGGTGGACGCAGAATGAAATTGCTAATACTTGCAGAACTCATCAATCTATTGTAAGTAGCTGGTATAAAGGAGAGAAACGAGGGACAGAACAACAACTAAAACCTTTGTTAGATTTATTTGGGTATAAATTACGAAGAAAAACTTTTCGTTTATATTGGAATATCGATCCTAGCACAGGAGAAAAGTCTTTTTTCAAAGTAGAAGGTCGAGTTATTTTCTCCCAAGCTTTATGTGATATGCGAAGAGATGGTGCAAAACTAAAAAAGAAAATACCCGAATTTAAATTTGTTATCCATCATCAAGGAAATAATAAATTTAGAATAGTTGTTCAATTTAGAGCTAAATTTCCTCAGTCTAATGAAGAACTAGAAAATAGTGTTGAAGATGCTATTTGGCGCTCAGTAGTGTCGGATATAATAACTGCTCAGCAAGTTGTTGATAAAATAGAATATATTATAATAAAAAATACAGATGTGCAAAAATATGCTAGCGATGTTGTAACTTTACCATATTTAGTTAGAAAAGCATTACTTGAAAATGGTTTCTCTATCGAAGGTATTAAAGAATATCCAGCAGACTGGTAAGGAAAACCCAAAGGAGCTGAACCGCCTTAAAGGTTCAATATGAGCATTATGCTCAAGTTATTTGCGTACTTTTTAGTATAAGCCTTGCAAGAAGCCTTTCGCACTTGCAATGCAAAAGCAAATATTTGGTTTAATAATAGTTTCTTGTCGTTTCAAGATAGAAGAAAGAAAATATTCCAGTATTTGAATGCTATTATTAATATTAAGGGATAGGGGTGGGTGAAACCTAAGCCGTTAGTTATACTAGCCGCTTAGGTTTCTTTTTTTATTAAGAATATCATTTTTTATCTAAAAATATCAAAAATATATCAATTTTATTTTTAGACCAAATCTATACAATAATAATTCCCATATAACATATATAAAGGTGATTTTATGATTAGATTTAGTAAAGATAAAAATATAAACAATTTTGTTGTTAAAAAGATAAAGTTAGGCTGGAAATGGAAAAGAGGAAAGAAACACCATATGTTAATATCTCCTCAAAATTATAAGATTTCAATACCATCAACCCCCAGTGATTATCGAGCTTATTTAAATTTTATTAAAGATATCAGATTGTTGGAGAATAAAACTTCTATTATTCTTAATAAATCTAGAATTTCCCATACGATCACTCACTAAGCTTAGACATAAAATAATTCAGTTATTTAAATTTTCCGAATAGCTTTAATAATCAAAGCTATCAAGAAAATCTAGGTAACTGAAAAAATCAGTTATCCCGAATTTCCAGATAACTTCTACAAATTAACTTAATTGTAATTTTGAAAGCGATTTTAACCACTTGTAAGCCATCCCCATATTTTTCTATTTTGCGATCTCCATCGAAAAATCTCTCATTTCCATTCGACAATTCCCTTACAAGCGGTTACATTTATTCAAAAATTTGCAAGGAAAATCTATGACTAAACTAATTCGCAACAGCACCGCTGAATTTCTGATTTTTACCAATCAGACTGGCGATCAGAGCATTGAAGTGCGGTATGAAAATGATGAAATTTGGCTTACTCAAAAACGTATTGCTGAACTTTTTGAATGTTCAAGCGATAACGTATCGCTACATTTAAAGAATATATTTAAATCAGGAGAGCTTGACCCATTTTCAGTTACCGAGGTTTTCTCGGTAACTGCCGCAGACGGCAAAAACTACAACACCAAACACTACAACCTTGACGCAGTGATTTCCGTTGGGTATCGGGTCAATTCCGTGCGAGCAACGCAATTTCGTCAATGGGCGACACAAGTGCTGCGTGAATTTGCCCAAAAAGGCTATGTGTTAGATCGTGAACGTATGGAAAACGGCACATTCTTAGGCGAAGACTATTTCGAGCGGCTATTAGAAGAAATCCGTGAAATTCGCCTATCCGAACGCCGTTTTTATCAGAAAATTACCGATATTTACGCCACTGCGGTGGACTACAATAAAAACGCTCCAACAACCAAAACATTTTTCGCCACCGTGCAAAATAAATTACATTACGCCATTCATCAACATACCGCTGCTGAATTAATTGTGGAACGAGCCGATAGCGATAAACCGAATATGGGGCTAACGACTTGGGCAAAATCCCCTGATGGCAAAATTTTAAAAAGCGATGTTTCAGTGGCAAAAAATTATTTAAGCAATGAAGAATTGAAAGATTTAGGAGCAATCGTCAACGCATTTTTAGATTTAGCCGAACGCCGAGCCAGACGACAAATTCCAATGACAATGGAAGATTGGGCAAAACGATTAGATATTTTCTTAAATGCAGACGAATTACCCATTTTAGACGGCAAAGGCAAAATCAGTTTTGATGAAGCAAAATTACACGCTGAAACAGAATTTGAAAAATACCGCATTATTCAAGACCGCAATTTTGAAAGCGATTTTGACCGCTTGTTGAAGAATCAGTCTAAGACTTAGAACATCAATAATATGCACACACCCCACATCTACATCGGCACAGGCGGTTATAGCGATACGGATTTAGTCGGTACGCTTTATCCGTTTGGGACGGATAAATCGGATTTTTTGTCGGTTTACAGCCAGCATTATGATACCGTTGAAATCAATAGCACCTTTCACGCTCCGATTGGCTATAAGGCGGTGCAAGGTATGTTGGAAAAGGCGGAAGGGCGGTTAAAATTTTCGGTGAAACTGCATCAAGATTTTAGTCATAAACGTACCGCTACCGCCGAGCAAGCTCAAGCGTTTTTGGACGCATTGCAACCGTTGTGTGATAGCCATTGTTTAGCTAATTTATTTGTGCAATTCCCGACCAGTTTTGAGCGTCATCACGCCAACCGATACTATCTGGCGGAGTTGGTGTCGTGGTTCAGTAATTATCCCCTTGCCATTGAATTTCGCCACGCCAGTTGGCATACGCAGTCGGTGCTGGATTATTTTCACGGCAAGGAAAATCTCATTTGGTGCAATGTGGATTATCCGCAGAATATCGGTTTGCCGGCCTTTCAGCTTTATGCAAACCAACGCACCGCTTACCTGCGATTGCACGGTCGTAATCCCCACTGGTGGAAAGCCCAATCGGCGAAAGAACGCCACGATTACCGTTATAGCGAAACCGAATTACAGCAACTAGCGGCATTATTAAATCAGCGAAAAGCGGAATTTGATCAGCTTTACCTTTACTTTCAAAACACCACCAACAGCCATTCGTTCTACAATATCGAAAGTCTGAAAGGCTATTTGGCGAACTATGGATTTCAAGTAAAAGAAACACCCAAGTTTTTGAGTGGACAGCAGAGTTTGTTTTGACTTCAGATTTCAGCTACTATAATCGCTAACTTTTTCTACTTTTCTCGGAATTTTTATGATGAACAAATTAAAACTGGTTCTATTAACTTCAACCCTTGCTGCTCTATTTGCTTGTACACCAAAGCAAACTACTCCTGTTAAAACAGGCTATTTAAAAAATGAGATTAGCCAAGCTGAATTACAAAATGCGACAAACTATAAGCGTTACTATTACTCTTGTACAAATTTTGAAACAGGCTCTGAGTCTTATTTATCGACTTATTTCCCTCTTTCAAAAGAAAGCCGTAAGAAAGATAACTTTGGTATCTATTTCCAACTAGATGGCGGAAAGAGCTTCCCGTTTGATCATATTGAAAATAAAGCCCTCAATGCCCAAGCAACACGTTTTGAGGTCTTTTATCGCTCATATAATCCTATTCAAGGGAGCTACATTGATTTAATTGCACGTGAAAATAGCTCAACCTATTATAAATATCAGAATGGAACTCGAACGCCTTGGTTAGAATGCCGAGAAGGTTAATCGTAAAAAGTAATCCCATAACAAAACCTATGGGATTTTTATTGTAAACAAGCGGTTATTTTTGCTAAAAATTTTACAAAATCTAAAATAATCCCTTATCACATGAACCTTGCACACTCAAAAATTTCAGCTATCATAGCGCAGCAAAATTTTAGCCATACTTTTGGAATATGATAATGAATAAATTTAAACTGATTTTCGTCATTTTGACGAGCCTTTGCTTGTTTTCTTGTACACCACCTCAAACAACAAAAGCACCCAAACCAACCCCAGCCGTTAAAACAGGCTATTTAAAAGATGATATTAGCCAAGCGGAATTACATAACCCGACAAATTATAAGCGTTATTATTACACTTGCCGCAATTTTGAAACAGGGGCTCGTTATTACTTATCTAGCTATTTTCCACTTTCAAGAGAAAGCCGAATGAAAGATAACTTTGGTTTCTATTTCCAATTAGATAATGGCAAAGTAGCCCCCTTTGATCATATTGAAAATCGTACGCTCAATGCTAGAGGTACACGTTTTGAAGTGGTTTATCGCTCTTATCATCCCATTCAAGGTAGCTATATTGATTTAATTGCTCGTCAGCGTAGTTCAACTTATTATAAAAATCAGGATGGTATCCGAGTGCGTTGGTTGGAATGTAAAGAGAGTTAATCATTAACAAAGACATAGTAAACAAAATATCGCCGTTTGAATAAAATCAAACGGCTTATTTCTAAATAACATCAAGCCAATTTTTTTATCCCCGAAATGACACGATTTTCTTTATCTATTTTTACCTCTACCCCAAACGCCCTTGCAAGATTTTCTGCATTTAACACCGCTTGTGTTTCGCCACTGGCAAGGATTTTGCCTTTATCCAACAAAATAATTTCATCACAAAAACGGTAGGCTAAATCCAAGTGATGAATGGCGACTACGCAGGTTTTCTGTGGTGTGAGAGCCTTAAGCTGTTCCATCATATCAATTTGATAATAGGGATCTAACGGGGCGATGGGTTCGTCAGCAAGTAACAATGGAGCTTGTTTGATACAACAACGGGCCAGTTGCACCCGAGCTTTTTCGCCACCTGAAAGTTGTTGGAAGGGCTTTTCAAGCAGATGAGAAATCGAAAATTGTTCGGAAACCAACCGCACTTTTTCTTGCTCATTTTTTGTAGATGAAGTCAGTCCCAGAGCGATTACATCATAAACCGATAAATCCCAATGAATTTGAGTATTTTGAGCAAAATAGGCAAGCTGTTCACTTTTCTGTTTAGCGGTCATTGCAGATAATTTGCCATTTCCAAGCCAAATTTCACCGCTTGCAAGCGGTAAGATCCCCGCGATACTTTTCAATAAGGTGGATTTCCCCGCTCCGTTTGCCCCCATAATACCGATAAGTTTGCCTTGTGGAATATGGCAACTGATATTGGATAAACCGAATGTAAGGCTGACGTTTTCCAGTTTAATCATTTGCCATTCTCCGTTGTTGTGTTAATAAAATCCAAATCAAAAACGGCGCACCGATAATTGCCGTCAGTGTTCCCACATAAATGTGGGAAAAGAACGGCAAATATAAAATACAAAGATCAGCGACTAGCAAAATTAATGCCCCGATCAGACCGCTTGTGAAATAAAGCTGTGATGGGCGTTTTTTTAGGATAATACGAGCTAAGTGTGGGGCAATTAAACCGATAAATCCGATAGTTCCCGTTTGCGGAATGGTTGCCCCAACCAATAATGCCACACCAAAGGTAGTAATGAAAAAGCTACGTTTGGGGTCAATGCCCATTGTGCTTGCGGTTTCTTCGCCGAAGGTCAGTAAATCAAGGTAACGGCGTTGTGGATAAAGGCAAAGCAATCCCAATAGAATAATCGGTAATGAAATCAATAGGGTATCTAATTTCGCCCATACCAAAGAGCCTTGTAGCCAGCGATAAAGTTCCGCTAACGCCCAAGGGCTTTCGGCGTTAGACAGCAACAAAGCAATCGCTGAACCGAGCAGCATATTGACCGCCAAACCACTTAAAATCATCATTGTTGTACCGTGATTTTTGGCAATCAAATAGACTAATAAGAAGCTCAACAACGCCCCCAGCACACCGCCAATCAGCAACAAGGTAAAGGGCACGGAAAAATAGTATAGGATAAAAACACTGGCGGTCGTTGCCCCATTTGCACTTCCCAACAAGCCTGGACTTGCCAGCGGATTTTGAAATATCCCCTGCATTGCATTGCCTGCTACCGCCAAACTTGCCCCTGTTAGCACCGCAAGCAAAATCCGTGGCAGACGAATATCCCACAACACAAGTGGTCGCATATCCGTCACGATCCCATCAGCATTTTTCAACGCTGAAAAATCATTAAGATCATACCAACTTGCTAGGCTAATAATAGCAATGAGCAAGAGCAAAAGTGCGGTGTTAAATTGGGTTGTTTTGTTCATTGTTTCGTTTAATTATTTTGATCTTTCTTTAGCCACTTCTTCAATAAGCTGAGAAAAAGAAATTGCATTTTTCGGGGTAATCACGGGCTGGCCTGTTTTACTTTCAATCGCTTTTCGAGTATCGCCAGCAATGTTTCCGCCGTCTTGGGCAATCTTTTTATTCTCTTCTAATCCTTGTGGGTTGGCAATCTGTGTTAGCTCGGTGGTGGTTGCTTCCGCCAACATATTTAACACTAATTCAAGGGTGGACATATTGTCGCGTAAATTTTCTTTTTTTAACCCTTTGAAATCCTTATATTCTCTGGTCGTCATTCCACTCCACGCTTTTGAGATTTCATTGGTTAAAATTGCAAATTCTCGCCCTTCTTTCACACCGTGATCTAGCCAAGTATCCGTTAGCTCTTTTCTCACTTGAATGGCTTGTAATCGTTGATTGATCCATTCTCTGGTATAACCTTTTTTCAAATAGGTTTCTAAGGCACGATCAATGGTTAATTCAGGGTCGATAATTTCATCAATCCGTTCTTTCCCAACCTGTGCCAACCACAATTTAAACGGCTCGGCTTTCGGACTTGGGATAGATTGGATAATACGAAAAATGCCTTGCATATCAGTCGCATCGGTCTTATACATTTTCCCATCAGAAGACTTAAATTTCAGTTGTACGATTTTTTCGTACAACTCATTTGCACCTTCTTCCACTTGCAATTTACGTTTTAGATCACTCCAATAACGTCTCGAATTGGCACTTTCGGTTAATACCGCAACCACATCCACAACACTAAAATACCACTCTTCTTGCTCGCTATCCCATACGGAACGAATTTGATTTCCTTCAAATAATTTAATTGCATTGCTCATCACTGCTTCTCCATATAACTGTATAAAATCACATAAATCATACACAAATTTATATACAGTGCAATACTGGATAAACAGAAAATTTTGGTTTTTCGACGAGCTTCACAAATCATTTTAACTGTTGATAAATCCTTTCAGCCCCTTGCCAAATACCGTGATCAAAGCAGTAAGTATATTTTAAAGCAATGGTTGCAAGCGGTCGATTTTGGAAATAATTTTGCAAAAGCGGATGTGAAAGCAATTCGGCTTGCTCGTTGTAGCCTTGTTTATCCGTCAAAGAAATTAAAATGTTCGGTTGGCTTAATACCACTTTTTCGAGCGAAAAATTTTGTGGGGTTAAAGCGGTTTTTAATGGCGTTAAACCTAAAAGTTGTAATAAGGCTTGGTAGTTCGGTTGTTGTGTATCGACCACACCTGTATCCGACAAAATCAGCGTATCAGTAAGCGGTTGATTTAGCTTTACATTTTGCGATTTTAATTGGGTAACCAGTTGCTCTGCTTTGGCTTGATTATCGGTCAATTTCCCTAGTTGCAAAATCAATTCAAAAAGCTGTTCGGGTGTTTGTGGGCTGTCGTTAATCGGCAGAATTTTCACGCCAAGCTGTTTGAGTTCTGCGACCAGTTGCGGATAAAACAGCTCGTTAATCAACATTGTTTTGTCTAAATAAGGCAGTAATTGGCTGAGTTGTGGTTCGAGCGTAGGCTTATTCTGATTGACTTTATCCAACATCATCAACGGATTTTTTGAATAAGGCGACATTGCTGCAATTTGTTCAGGGCGAGCGATTTCAGCCAGTAGGCGGTCGCTACAAAGCGTGAGCGAAACGAACTGTTCTTGCGCAAGAGCCGTTGTAAACGGCAAGAAAAGTGCGGTTAAAAATGTCAGCGTTTTTTTCATAAAATGTAGGGGCTAATCATATTAGCCCCAGTAATGATTAGAAACTACCTTTTAAGCCAACGTAAACATTACGACCGTCTTGTCCGTAGCCGATAATATTTTCGTATTTTTTATCAAATAAGTTGTTTAAATTCGCATAAACATTTAAGTTTTTGCTTAATTGATAATTTACACCAAAATTAACCAACGTATAAGATGGCATCTTAACACGAGAAGAAGCATAAGTTAGCTCATCAAAATAGGTATCAATTCTTTTACCAACATATGAAACATTAACATTTGAACCCAATTTTTCCGTAATTTGATATGCTAGACCAACGTTTACAATATGTTTCGGACGGCGAATTAATTCAGCTTTTTTGCTATCTTTGGCTTGCGTATAAGTGTAGTTAGCATAAGCCGTTAAACGATCTGCCAATTTACCATTATAGGCAATTTCTAAGCCTCGAATTTGGCTCGTACCCTCTATATTAATAGCTCGAGAGCGATAAGTTGTAAAATCAAGTACTTCACTACTAATTAAATTACTCACGTTACGGGCAAAATACGTTAAATCAAGAGAGTGATGTTTATCATTACTTTCTACAAGTAAACCAACATCTCCACCACGGCTTTTTTCTGGTTTTAAATTCGGATTTCCTACATAACTACCTGAATAACCATAGTATTCCGTCATTGTTGGGTTTTGAATTGCGGTACCAAAACTTGCGTGAGCACGGAAGTTTGGAGATAAGCGATAAGCACCTGAAATACGCCCTGTAAACGCATCTTTATATTCAGAGTTCCCTGTATAGCGTCCGCTAATTGAAAGACTATGATCATCTTCTGTAAATAATCGATATTCGGTAGCAATACTTTTCTCTACTAAGCTTTTTTCATCATTGTAAGAGGTTGAATCATATTTTGATTGTTGATATTCGCCTAAAATACTGACAGCTTGATTTAGTGAACCTTCACGATCAAAGTTAATATCTAATTGATAATTAGCATTTAATTTTTTAGCATCATAAGCACTTGCCCAAGAGCTGATCGTATCACTATCGGTTTTAATGTGGCTTACACTCACTTTCTGTTTAAATAATTCCTGTTCATTCCCTAAATAACCGCTTAATTTGAATAAGGTTTCACGAGTGCGAGTATAATCATCAAAAGAGGTTTCTCCCGCTAAACTACCATCATAATGTGCGGTTTGTGAAAAATGAGAAGCCAAAACTTCTACACCTTTTTGATTATCGTCATATCCTAAACGTAAAGAAGCATTATCACGATGAAATTTATCACGCTCTTTCGCTCCACCGGTAGCTACTTCTGTTCCGTTTTGGGCTGTATAGCGGAATATATTTGAACTTAACGCTGAAATACCTCGGGTACGATGGCTATTTCCATTCAACGCATAATAGAAACCATTGTTATAGCCTGAAATCGTAGCAGAACCGTCATAAGTTCCGTGTGAACCTGTGCCTAAATCAAAGTCTACATTAAACGGCTTATCTTTATATAATCCGCTTTTTGTTGTGATATAGATCACGCCGCCCATCGCATCACTGCCCCAAAGTGCAGATTGCTCACCGCGTAAAACTTCGATGCGATCAATATTGCTTAAACTTAAACCACCGAAATCAAAGCCGTACCCCGTAACAGGATTAACTTTTATACCGTCAATTACCACAGTCGTATGGTTAGCATCCGCCCCACGAAGATAAAAATTGGTTAAAGTGCCTCGTCCACCAGATGCACTCATTGCCACGCTCGGTACGGTTCTCAACACATCACTTACATAAGTGGCATTACGCTCTGTAAAATCCTTTTCGGTTAAAACAGTTACTGAAGAAGCAGTTTTATCTTGGTTTACGGGGGTAGCATAAGCTGAATAAACAGTGACTGTATCTAGCTCTGCCTTCGTTGTTTCACTTTGAGCAAAAGCCAAAGTTGGCAATGCGAGTAAAAGAGATGTTGTGATAAGATTTTTTTTCATAATGTAGTTCCAAAATTAAAAGACCTTAATACCTCGAATTATATTCTAAAATCTAACTAATTTGGCGATTTTAATGACATAAAGTAGCTGAAGATTTTTCTTACTCATTATGAAAGATATTCATATTTGATATTTCTTCCTCCTTTTTCAAGTGAATGTTATGCAGAAACTTAAATTTTCAGTATAATGGAACGCAATCGTTTGCTTAACTTTGTAAAAAGGAATAAAAAAATGACCGCTATCGGTACCCCATTAAGACCCAAAGCAACTAAAGTGATGATGCTAGGTTCTGGCGAACTTGGCAAAGAGGTGGTAATTGAGCTACAACGTTTAGGCGTTGAGGTTATCGCTGTTGATCGCTATGAAAATGCGCCGGCACAACAAGTTGCCCATCGAGCCTATACCATTTCAATGTTAGACGGAGCGGCTTTGCGTGCGTTAGTTGAGCAAGAAAAACCTGATTTTATTGTGCCTGAAGTAGAAGCTATTGCAACAGCAACATTAGTTGAACTGGAGCAAGAGGGTTACTGTGTTATTCCTACCGCTAAAGCAACCCAATTAACGATGAACCGTGAAGGTATCCGCCGTTTAGCTGCTGAAGAATTAGGTTTAAAAACCTCGCCTTATCGCTTTGTTGATAATTTTGAAGATTTCCAATCTGCGATTAAAGAGATTGGTATTCCGTGTGTAGTCAAACCGATTATGTCGTCATCTGGGCACGGGCAGTCTATTATTAAGTCTGCCGAACAAATCCAACAAGCTTGGGATTATTCTCAAGAAGGAGGTCGTGCCGGTGGTGGTAGAGTGATTGTCGAAGGATTTATTCAATTCGATTATGAAATTACCCAGCTTACCGTTCGCCATATTCACGGAACGTCCTTCCTTGCACCAATCGGGCATATTCAAATTGATGGCGACTATCGAGAGTCTTGGCAACCTCAGGTGATGTCAGAAAAAGCACAGCAAAAAGCGCAAGAAGTCGCAGAAAAAATCACCTCTGCACTAGGTGGTAGAGGTATTTTTGGTGTAGAGCTTTTTGTCTGTGGCGATGATATTATTTTCAACGAAGTGTCACCTCGCCCACACGATACCGGTATGGTTACGATGATCTCTCAAGAATTATCACAATTTGCCCTACACGCAAGAGCGATTTTAGGGTTACCAATTCCTGAAATCTATCAAATCTCACCAGCCGCTTCTAAAGCCATCGTTGTTGAAGGTAAATCCGATAATGTTGTTTTTGGAAATTTAGACAAAGTGCTTGAAGAAGTTGGAACTAATATTCGCTTATTTGGTAAAGGCGAAGTCAATGGTCATCGCCGATTAGGTGTTATTTTAGCCAGAGATGAAAACAGCAATAAAGCAAGAAATAAAGCACAACGGGCTTACGAAAAGTTAGAAATTGTGCTTTAATGATTCCCATCTAAATAATTTTAATCAGTTAATATAGGAAGTATTATGCAAAGACCAATGAACTTTGTGATGATTTCCCCACACTTTCCAACCAATTTCGAGACCTTTGCGGTAAGATTGCGTGAAAGTGGTTTTAATACTTTGGGGATTGCAGACACACCTTACGAGCAATTAAGCGAAGGCTTACGCAACTCGCTAACCGAATATTATCGTGTGGATAATATGGAAGACTATGAACAAGTTTACCGTGCAGTCGGTTATTTTGCGCATAAATATGGTCGCATTGACCGTGTGGAGTCACATAACGAATACTGGCTTGAATTAGACGCAAAATTGCGTACCGATTTCAATGTATCGGGCTATAAAACCGAAGATATGTTGGCAATCAAAACCAAAGCGCAAATGAAAGAGGTGTTCCGCAAAGCTGGCTTAAAAGTAGCGAAAGGTCGTGTGTTTAAAGATGATGCAGATGCACGTAAACTGGCTAAAGAGCTAAAATTCCCTGTGATCATCAAACCAAACTCAGGTGTTGGTGCGAGCGATACTTACAAAATTAAAAGTGAGGATGAATTAGAAGCTTTCTTTGGTTATAAAAATGTGCATGTTGAATACATTATGGAAGAGTTCATCGAAGGCGATATCGTGACTTTTGACGGCCTAACCGATAAAGACGGCAATATCGTGTTCTACTCAAGCCTTGAGTATTCTGAAGTGGTATTAGATACCGTTGAAAAAGACAACGATATGTTCTACTACGTGCCACGTGAAATCAAACAAGATTTAGTTAAATTGGGCGAAAAATGTGTAGAAGCCTTTAAAGTGCGTGAACGTTTCTTCCACTTTGAGTATTTCCGTGTGAAAAAAACCGGCGAATTAATGCCACTTGAAATCAACTGTCGTCCACCAGGTGGTTTAACCATTGATATGTGGAACTATGCAAACGATTTTGATGTGTTCAAAGAATATGCCAATATCGTGAAAGAAAATAAATTCTACTCAAACATTACGCACCCTTGGAATGTGGTTTATATTTCTCGCAAGGCAAACAAAAACTACAAACACAGCATTGATGAAGTATGTCAAAAATATGCAGGCAACATCATCAGCGTGCAAACGGTTCCAGGTGTGTTTGCTAAAATTATGGGCGAACACGGTATTCTGGCTCGTACAGAAACAATGGAGCAAATGCACGAAATCGTTCGTTTTGCTCAAGAGAAGCAGTAATTTAAATAGCTTCCCCTTTTAAAAATTATTGTAGGGACGCCACGCTTGGCGTCCATTTTAAATGGTTTGAATTAGCAAAATTTTAGTATTATGGAATACTCGCACAAAAGCTAATTTTAATAAAATTTCTGTAGGGGCGGGGTTTATCCCCGCCCGTAAACAATTATTAATATTCGGGCGGGGATAAACCCCGCCCCTACCTAAATTAAGTCTTTTGGGAAATACGACATAACATCAAAGATTTCCTGAATCCTGACAGCTTTTACGGACGCCAGGCGTGGCGTTCCTACGGAACAATAATCAAAAAGAAGGGATTTTTAATTGTAAGAGGATAAAAATGCACTTTGAAAGACGTAGCCACTGGAGTGGCGAATTAGGACGTGAAATGCATTTCAACGTCTATGGACACGCAGGCAAACCTGTTATTGTGTTCCCTTCATCAGGCGGAAACCAAAACGAATACGGCAATTTTGGTATGATCGAAGCCTGCCGTTCTTTTATCGATCGTGGCTTAATTAAATTCTATACCCCAGACTCTTTCGACAGCGAATCTTGGCTGGCTGAATGGAAATCGGGACATGATATGGCACAAGCGCATAACGCTTACGACCGCTATATTGTGAATGAATTAGTGCCATTAATCCGCCATGAATCTCATTGGGGCGGCGCAATGATCGCAACGGGTTGCAGTATGGGCGCATATCATACGATTAACTTTGCACTACGCCATCCTGATCTGTTTGATACGGCAATTGCGTTAAGTGGCGTTTATGATGCTCGTTTCTTTACTAATGAATACTACGGTGATGAAGCGGTTTATTTTAACTCACCAATTGACTACCTTTGGAATCAACACGATAGCTGGTTCTTAGATCACTATTACAGTAATCACTATATTGTTGCCGTTGGTCAAGGCGCTTGGGAAGAGCAACACGTTGTGAGTACCAAACGTTTAGAAGAAGCGTTTAGAGAAAAAGGCATTCCGGCTTGGTTTGATTATTGGGGACATGATGTCGATCACGATTGGCCTTGGTGGCGAGTTCAAATGCCTTATTTCTTAGGTAAATTAGAAGAACAAGGGATTATTTAAGCAAAAAACACACCGTAAGGTGTGTTTTTTATTCAGAAATATCGTATCGAAATACTATTGATTCATCAGTGAAAACTGCAAAAATTCAACAAAATGATCTGCCCAATGCATTTCATGATGAATTTCATTTGCCATCAATCGTAAACGAATATTATCTAATGGATGCCCGGTTCGGAGTAAAGCTTGGTAATAGTTGAGAGTACAATCAATATAAGCCTGATTCATATTTGAGATAAATAATGAATCAACATCATCGCCCTCTTTCGTGCCCACTTGGATAAAAACTTTACTTGCTTGATTTAACGGATGCGAATGAATAAACGCCATAAAAGCGGATTCGCTGAACCATGAAGCTAAAGAAAAGACACCTAAATGACCAAAGACCTCGGGATATTCTGCGCCCATATAAGCGGTAATAATCCCACCCATCGAACTCCCTGCAAGTAAAGTATGTTCACGATCGCATTTTGTTCGATAATGTTGGTCAATAAAAGGCTTTACGGTTTCAACAACCCAGCGACCATAGTCCATACCATAACCACCTGCATTTTGTGTTTCAGGAGTTGAACCTGTATCCGTTCGCCAAGGTCCATATTCATCCAAACGATGTTCGCCGGCATTATCAATCCCAACAATAATGATTTTAGGGAATTCTTTATGATGTTTAATCGTTGGAATCACTTTCCAAGAATAGCCCGAGTAAGATTCTTTGCTGTAAAAAACATTCTGCCCATCGTGCATATATAACACGGGATAATGCCCAGCCTCTTCTCTATACCCTTTAGGTAACAGCACACGAACTCGGCGAGGCTGATTAAGGTAAGGAACATCTAAATAGTGTTCTCGCATTTCAAGAAAATAATACTGTAATGGATCCATTTTTACTTCCCAATATCAATTCAATGTTGTTTGCATTATTCAAATTCGAGTTCTACTGAACTTTCACCTAGTAAATTTTTAAGCTCTGTAAGCATTTCTTCTTTCGGCGTCACACGCCACTCTACACCACTTTTCAGTAGTACACGTCCCTGTTCGCTTTGATAATAAAAATGCAATGGCAGAACACCGGCTTTATAAGGCTCGATACAAGCGGTTAATTCTTTGATAAATTTTGCATTTAATTGCTCTTGATGAATTGCTAATGCAAGGCTTTTAGCATTTCTTACACGAGCTTCATCGAGTGTTGCAATTTCACGAGCTGACATTTTCAAGCCACCGCTGAAATCGTCAAATTGAACGGAGCCTGTCGCAATAATAATACTATCTTTGATGAATAAATCGCCATACATTTCAAGCGCTTCTGAAAATAGAGTAATATCCAACTTGCCTGAGCGATCTTCAATCGTTGCAATACCAATCCGACTTCCTCGTTTGGTTACTGCAACACGATAGCTCATTACAATGCCGGCAACCGTAACCATTTGTCCTCGATATGTCGGTTGCAATTCATTTAAACGAACCGGCGCATAATGAGCTAACTCCTTCAGAAAACGTCCGATTGGATGCCCGCTTAAATATAAACCTAAAGTTGCCCGTTCGCCATCTAAAACCACTTGCTCAGACCATTTTGGCGTATTGGCATAGGCATTTTGCACCTCTTCCGGTGTTTCCGTTAAAACACCAAACATATCACTCTGCCCCAAAGCTTCCATTTTTGTATGTTGATCTGAGGCTTTTAGAGCATCTTCTAAATTTTTCATTAACGCTGCACGATGTGGCCCTAATTTGTCTAAACTACCGGACATAATAAGTGCATCAAAAGTTCTGCGGTTAATTTTTTTCAGATCGACACGGGCCGTTAAATCGAAAAGATCTTTGAAAATCCCCTCTTTTTGACGAGCTTCTAAAATTGCATCAATAGGACCTTCGCCAACCCCTTTAATTGCCCCCAATCCATAAACAATTTCGCCTTTTTCATTCACGGAAAAATGGTGTTTACCGCTGTTAATATCAGGTGGAACGACGGTAAGCCCCATATTGATACATTCATCATATAAACCAACGATCTTATCCGTGTTATCCATCTCCGAAGACATTACCGCCGCCATAAATTCCGCCGGATAATGCGCTTTTAGCCATAAAGTTTGGTAAGAAACGAGCGCATAGGCAGCTGAGTGCGATTTATTAAATCCATAGCCAGCAAATTTCTCTACCAAGTCAAAAATTTTCATCGCAAGATCGCCATCAATATTTTTATCGATCGCACCTTTTTCAAAGATTTCTCGTTGTGCAGCCATTTCTTCCGGCTTCTTCTTACCCATCGCACGGCGAAGTAAATCCGCACCACCTAAGGTATAGCCCGCCAACTCCTGAGCAATCTGCATAACCTGTTCTTGATAAACAATTACGCCATAGGTTGGTTCTAAAATCGGTTTTAAGCACTCGTGTTGATATTGCGCATCCGGATAAGAAACTTCTTCTTTGCCGTGTTTACGGTCAATAAAGTTCTGCACCATGCCAGACTCCAATGGCCCCGGGCGAAAGAGCGCCACCAAAGCAATAATATCTTCAAAGCAGTCTGGTTTAAGGCGAGAAATCAGATCTTTCATGCCTCGAGACTCTAGCTGGAATACCGCTGTCGTTTTGGCTGCTAATAATAAATCAAAGGATTTTTTATCATTTAATGGAATGCTCTCAATGCGAACTGGCTCTTTCCCTTCCGCAGTTAAGCGAGCATTAATCATTTCCAACGCCCATTTAATGATGGTTAAAGTCCGCAAACCTAGGAAGTCAAACTTCACGAGTCCAGCATATTCCACATCATTTTTATCAAAATGGGTAACCGGATGTAGCCCCTCTGAGTCGCAATATAGTGGCGAGAAGTCGGTAATTTTAGTCGGCGCAATTACCACGCCACCCGCATGTTTACCGGCATTTCGGGTAACACCTTCTAACTTACGAGCCATATCAATAAGCGCTTTTACTTCTTCATCGCTATCATAAAGCTCAGTCAATTTGGGCTCGGCAGCAAAGGCTTTTTCTAACGTCATTCCCGGATCTGGCGGAATTAATTTGGAGATGCGATCAACAAAGCTGTAAGGGTGTCCTAATACACGCCCAACATCTCGAATAACCGCTTTTGCTGCCATCGTACCAAACGTAATAATTTGCGATACTGCATCACGCCCATAGGTTTCAGCCACGTGATCAATTACCCGATCTCGACCATCCATACAGAAATCGACATCGAAGTCTGGCATTGAAACACGTTCTGGGTTAAGAAAACGTTCGAAAAGTAGATCAAATTCAAGCGGGTCTAAATCGGTAATTTTTAACGCATAAGCAACTAATGAACCCGCACCGGATCCTCGCCCTGGTCCAACAGGAATGCCATTATCTTTTGACCATTGAATGAATTCCATCACGATCAAGAAATAACCGGGGAAGCCCATTTGGTTAATCACATCGAGTTCAACCTTCAATCGTTTATCGTAAACTTCACGCTTACTTGCTCTCTCTTCAGGATCGGGAAAGAGAAAGGCTAAACGTTCTTCCAACCCTTCTTCTGATTTTTTGATCAAAAACGCTTCTGTTGTTAAATCACCTGTTGGGAAATTCGGTAAGAAATACTCACCCAAACGTACCGTAACCGAACAACGTTTTGCAATTTCTATGGTGTTTTCCAATGCACTCGGTAAATCAGCGAATAAACGACACATTTCCTCTTCTGAGCGGAAATATTGCTGTGGAGAATATTTTTTGAGGCGTTTAGGATCGTCCAATGTATAGCTGTCGTGAATAGCAACACGGATCTCGTGAGCCTCAAAGTCATCTTCTTTTAAGAACACTACATCATTGACCGCTACAATAGGAATGCCTTTTTGATTGGCAAAAGGCACCACCGCAGAAATATAGCGTTCTTCATCGGCTCGACCAGTTCGACAAATCGAAAAATAGAAGTGATTAGGGAAATATTGTTGATAGAAAGCGGTCAGATTTTCGGCTTCTTTTACGTTTTCTTTTAATAAAGCCTTGCCCACATCGCCGGAACGCCCCCCGGAAAGGACAATAATGCCTTCGTTATATTCTGCCAGCCATGCTTTTTCAACAAGTGGTAAATCAACATAACCTTGTTGATAAGCCATTGAAAGTAATAGCGTAATATTATGATAGCCTTGATTATTCTTCGCTAATAACGTGAGTTCATAAACCTCTTCACTCTCAGGCTCTGGACGTACGAGAATATCCGCGCCAATAATGGGTTTTAGACCAGAAGAAAGCGACTCGCCATAAAATTTAACTAATCCACAAAAGTTAGTGAAATCCGTTAAAGCCATCGCGACCATATTATCAGCAACAGCAGTTTTGACTAATGATTTAACCTTCGCTAAACCATTAATCATAGAGAAATCACTGTGAACTTTAAGATGAACAAAACGAGGAGACATAAAAACCTTAAAAGATAATAATTAGATCCAGCCAAGCTGTCTAAGTAATAACAAACCAATCGTTGAGCTAAACATTGAACCAACAGTCGTAATGCCGATCAAATTTGCTGTTGATGTTGCATCACCACCATAATGGCGTACCATTGCATAAGTTGCAGCTGCCACAGGCGATGAAGCAGTCAAAAAGATAATGCCCAATTCCATTGCGTTAAGTTGGAATACCCACTTACCTAGTGAAAAAAGGATGATCGGCGCAATAATCAGCCTAACCATAGAAGAAAGCAGTACTAAATAGTTACGGTTATCTTCATTCTGCTGACGTTTAAATTGCTTCAATGCCTTAAAATCAATACTTGCTCCTGTACAAATCAGCGCCAGAGGCAAAGTCATAGCTGCTATTGTTTGTCCCGTTTTCAGCAAAGGCGCTGGCAATGTAATTTGGTAATAATTAACGACAAGCCCGGCGATAACAGCTAAAATCAACTGATTTTTCAGAATACTAAACAGCAATGTACGGAGAGACAATTTACCTTGTGTAAAAGATTTCGTTAAAGTAATCACCGCTAAGATATTAAATAAAATAATTAGGCATGCTACATATACAGATGTTCCTGCAACCGCTTTATTACCATAAGCATTAACCACCAAGGCAAGCCCTAAAATCCCTACGTTGCTGCGAAACGTCCCTTGTACAAAAACGGCTCGAAAGGTTCGCTCTTTAATATGTTTGCTCGCCCAATATTCTGCTAGAAAGTAGGTAATGAGCGTCCCCATAATTCCCGTTAGGACTAAGGAAAGATGCGCCTGATAATCTAACTCGCCCTTTTGCATATTAAGAAACAACATAATCGGAAGTGTGAAATTAAATACTAACTTCGAAGCTGTTTGGCAGAAGGTCTCATCAATCCATTTCTTACGGCGTAAGAAAACACCGGCAACCATTAACAGAATAATAGGTAACGTTGTGCTGATACTAAATTGTAGGGAATCAAGAAACATAGTAACCTCACAGAATGAAAAAAGTGGGCTTCCCCACTTTTTTACTACACCAAATACAAGCGGTCAAATTTACTTGAAAGTTTACCAATTATAGACCTGCTTTTAAACTGGCTTCAATAAACTTATCCAAATCGCCGTCTAAAACCGCTTGTGTATTACGATTTTCAACACCGGTACGCAAATCTTTAATACGTGAATCGTCAAGCACATAAGAACGGATTTGGCTTCCCCAACCAATATCTGATTTACTTTCTTCCATTGCTTGTTTTTCTGCGTTTTGCTTCATCATTTCCATCTCATAAAGTTTTGCTTTAAGCTGTTTCATCGCTTGATCTTTATTTTGATGTTGTGAGCGACCATTTTGGCATTGCACGACAATACCCGATGGAATATGAGTGATACGCACCGCTGATTCTGTTTTATTCACGTGCTGACCACCTGCGCCGGATGCTCGATATACATCGATACGTAAATCTGCCGGATTGACTTCAATATTGATATCTTCATCAACCTCCGGATAAACAAAGGCTGCTGCAAATGAGGTATGACGGCGGTTATTCGAGTCAAACGGGCTTTTACGCACTAAACGATGAATGCCTGTTTCTGTACGCAACCAGCCAAAAGCATACTCACCGGACACACGAATAGTTGCTGATTTTAGACCTGCAACATCGCCATCTGAAACCTCAATTAACTCCGTTTTAAAGCCTTTGCTCTCTGCCCAGCGTAAATACATACGTAGAAGCATTTCTGTCCAATCTTGCGCTTCAGTACCACCGGAACCTGCTTGTAAATCAACATAGCAATCCGCCGCATCGTGCTGACCACTAAACATTCTTTGAAACTCAAGCTTAGCAAGTTTTTCTTCTAATTGATCTGCTTCCGCTTGTGCTTCATTGAAAGTGTCAATATCTTCTGCTTCAACGGCAAGTTCAATCAACCCTTCAACATCCTCAATGCCCTGATCTAACGCTTTGATCGTATTAACAACCATCTCAAGCGATGCTCTCTCTTTACCTAAAGCCTGTGCTTTTTCTGGCGTATTCCAGATTTCTGGTTGCTCTAATTCTGCATTAACTTCTTCTAAACGCTCTACTTTAAGATCAAAGTCAAAGATACCCCCTAAGGGTATTTGTACGTTCAGCGAGATCTGATAATTGGGTTTTAATTGGATTTAATTCAAACATCATTCTTTCCTTTAACAAAATTCTATTGCCTGTAAAACAATGATATCTGCTCGACATAGATCTAACAGATATCAAATTTTCTTTTAGACTAAAGATTTTAAATAATCTAAAGTTTGTATATGACTTACTTCATGATCAGCATTTCTGTTGATAAATTCAGAAATTACTTTTATAAGCTCTTTAACATTATATAATTTATCATTTTTAGCTTCTTCCTTATAAAAATATAAATTATTTATTACCGTTTTCATAATCGAATCATTATAAGGTTCTTGTAATAAAACATGTTTAGAACTTTCATATCCTGATTTTAAATCTTGAACATAATAGGCACATAATGATAGTTCATAATAAATTAAATAGTTATATACAGAAGATTTAATAAATAAAATATCTTTTTCTGGATAAGAAATATTTAATGCAATCAGGCAAAGCTGATAAGCTAAACGATGTTTTTTCTGTTTACGATATAAACGAATGGCATTAAATAAACATTCCATACGTTTAGGATTATAATCATAACCTTCTAACCAATAATATAACGCCTTTTGCGTATCGCCTAATAGATCATAACAACCACCTAAATTTTCATAAGAGACTGTTACTTCTTCAATCCAACCACCATCTTCTATTCGCTTTTTATACCATTCTATTGCTTTTTCATAATTTTCAATATCTCGATATGAATTAGCTAGATAGAATTTATAACGGCTATTGTTAGGTTCATCAATTAAGCCTTGCTCTAATAATTTAATATCTCTATCATATTTCTCTTGCTTGAATCCGCCATCTTTTAAATCTAAAATAGAAATCGTTGTAATCTTTTCTCTTTCGTAATCTTCATCACTATCTAAATATTCGTGAGTTACACCTACATATTTCCAATTTATTTTTCCGCTAATCAAATAAGGAACCGAATATGTATTCCCACCATTATATTGGACTAAATAGGACTCTTTAGTAAGCTGACTAGAATCAAATTGTTCTGAAAAAATGATTTGCTCATCAGCATCACAAAGTAATAAATAATCAGCTTTTCCTTTTGCTAATTGTAAACTTTCTGTTCGATTCACACCGAAATTGACCCAAGGACGATGATGCAATTCACCTGGAATATCTTTAAGTATATTTTGAATTAATTCAGGCGTATTATCATCAGAACCTGTATCTACAATTACCCAGTAATCAATATGATCTTTAACACAGTTTAAACAACGCTCAATAACCTTAGATTCATTCCGAACAATCATGACCAAACAAATCGTTTTATTTTCTTTCATATTCTATTATCTCTTGTTTACCAATCTGGTTAAATATTCTAATATTTTTTGATGTCCTTTATCACAATTCGGATAACGTCTAATATATTCAGAAATAACCTTAATAATTAAATTAACATTATAGTCTTTGTCTTGTTTGGCTTGTTCTTTATAAAAATGTAAATTTTTAATTGTTGTATCAACAATTGCATCATTATTGGGATCTTCTAATAAGACATGTTTACAACAATCATACCCTAACTTAGAGTCATTACCATAATACGCTAGAATAGAAAGCTCATAGTAAATCCAATAAGTATATAATTGAGGCCTTACACGTAAAATATCTTCTGATGGATAAGGGATCTCTTTTGCAATTTTTCCCAGCTGATAGCCTAATCTTTGCTTTCCATTTAATCTAAGTAATCTAACTGCACAATATAGAGACTCTAATCTATTAGGATTATAATCATAAGCCTCAAGCCAATAATGTAAAGCTTCTTCTTTTTTTCCTAGTTCATCGTAACAAATACCAAGGTTTTCATAGGCCATTGTAACTTCTTCAACCCAGCCACCATCTTCTATTCGTTTCTTATACCACTCTATCGCCTTTCGTAATTCTTTACATTATAATAAGAATTAGCTAAGTAGTACTTATAACGACTATTATTCGGCTCATCAATTAAACCTTGCTCTAATAATTTGATATCTCTCTCAAATTTATCATGTTTAAATCCACCATCCTGCAAATCTAGAATGGAAAGCGTATGAAGCTTTTTCTTTGAAAAAATGTGATCGCTCGCTAAAAACTCGTGAGTAACACCTACATATCCCCAATTTACATCTCCACGTAATAAATAAGGAACAAAGTAAGTTTCTTCGCCAACATGACCTATAGAATAAGCCTCTTCCGTAAGCTCACTAGAATCAAATTTATCCGAAAAAATGATTTGCTCATCTGCATCACAAAGCAATAGATAATCTGCTTTTCCTTTTGCGAAACGCAAACTTTCTGAGCGATTAACCCCAAAATTAACCCATGGCCTATGGTGTAATTCTCCAGGTATATCAGATAACGTTTTTTGGATTAAATCAGGTGTTTTATCATCAGAACCTGTATCTACGATTACCCAGTAATCAATATGATCTTTAACGCGATTTAAACAGCGCTCAATCACTTTCTCTTCATTACGAACTATCATGACTAAGCAAAGTGTTTTTGCATTTTTCAAATCCATTTCCTATTTTTATTCTTGATTAAAATGTAATAATGGCAAAAAGTCTCCTTTTTACCATTATTACCTAATAAATCAATTCACTTACTAGCGAATAATTCCACGCGTTGAACGTTTAAAGAAATCTAAAAAGACTGCAACAGCAGGCTCTTTATGAGCCATTTCTTCTAACTCAGGCTGAATTTCTTCTACTGTTTTACCACTTGAGTAAATTAATTTGTACGCTGCTCGAATCGCATGCATTGCAGGTTTATCAAAACCACGGCGTTTTAAACCTTCAAAGTTAATACCAAATGGACGGGCGTGGTTACCTTGTGCCATAACGTAAGGTGGAACATCTTGGCTAACCATTGAACCGCCACCAAGCATAACGTGTGAGCCAATAACTGCAAATTGATGAATGGCTGACATACCACCAACAATCACAAAATCATCTAATGTGACGTGACCAGCTAATGTCCCATTATTAGCAATAATACAACGGTTACCAATACAGCAGTCATGAGCAATATGTGAATTGATCATAAACAGGTTGTCATTACCAATCTTCGTTACACCACCACCTTGGACTGTACCACGATGAATGGTCACGCTTTCACGAATTCGGTTACGATGTCCGATGATTGTTTTTGTTGGCTCACCCTGATATTTTAAATCCTGATTGATTTCACCAATACTCACAAATTGGAAAATTTGGTTATCTTCCCCAATTTCTGTCACACCGTTAATCACAACATGTGAATGAATTTTGGTTCTTGCTCCAATTTTGACATCTTTGCCAATAACAGAAAATGGTCCTACTTCAACATGAGCACCAATTTGAGCACCATCTTCAATAACAGCTAACGGGCTAATTTTTGCGGTTGAATCAATTAAACGCATAATGAAATCCCCTCTTTATTTGGGTATAAAGTTATTTTCTTGCACACATTAAATCGGCTTCACAAGCAAGCTTACCATCAACATAAGCTTTACCGGTAAATTTCGTAATGCCACGCATCTCTTTAATAAATTCAACTTCTAAAACAAGCTGATCGCCTGGTACAACCGGACGTTTAAAACGAGCATTATCAATTGCCGCAAAATAATAAAGCTCACCTTCTTTCATTTTACCATAAGTTGCAACGGCTAATACGCCTGTTGCTTGTGCCATGGCTTCTAAAATTAATACGCCCGGGAAAATCGGTTTTTCAGGGAAATGACCGGTAAAGCAAGGTTCATTGACCGTAATATTTTTGACCGCTCTTAACCATTTTCCTTCTTCATAGTCCGTTACACGATCCACTAATAAAAACGGATAACGATGTGGGAGCATTCCCATAATTTCAGTTACTTCAATTACTTTAGGTTCTCTATTTTCTTGAATTTCAATTGTCATTATCGTTCAGACCTCAATAAAATATTCTTAATAACTTATGCTAATTTCTTTTCAACAGCTTTTAAACGCTCATTGATTTTATCAATATTCATGGTTAGGGCTGCTGTTTTACGCCATTCTTTATTGGTTTGCGCCGGAATTCCCGATGAATAAATGCCTTTCTCGGTGATAGGTTTCATAACCATACTCATACCGGTAATAATCGCACCATCACAGATTTCCATATGACCATTAAGTACGCTCGCACCACCAATTTGACAAAAACGCCCTACTTTTAAGCTACCTGCCATAATTACGCCACCGGCAACTGCTGTACCATAGCCAATATGAACGTTATGCGCAATTTGGCAAAGATTATCAATAATGACATTATCTTCAATCACGGTTGGATCTAATGCGCCACGATCAATACAAGTACAAGCGCCAATTTCAACACGATTGCCAATAATAACGCCACCTGTTTGAGGAATTTTAATCCACTGTCCTTTATCATTAGCATAGCCAAAACCGTCCGAGCCAATCACTGCAGAAGATTGAATTAAGCAATCTGCGCCAATTTTAACATTGTGGTAAACAGAAACATTTGCCCATAATTGAGTACGAGCCCCAATCTCACTATTTTGCCCAATAAAACAGCCAGCACCAACCGTTACGCCTTCTGCTAACTTTACACCGGCTTCGATTACTGCATTCGCACCTACTGACACATTTTCCGCTAAAATCGCATCAGGAGAAATCACTGCCGAAGGATGAATTTGATAAGCTGCTTTAGGCGTGCTATCCATATATTGAGCCAGTAAAGCATAAGCAACATACGGATTCGCCACAATTACCAAATTTTGGTCTTCACGACAAAAAACCACATCATCTTGGCTCACAATAATTGCACCAGCTTGACAAGCGGTTAAATTTTCACGGTATTTTGCATTTGAAATAAATGTAATTTGCGAAGCATTTGCTTTATCTAATGCGGCAATGCTTTGAATAGCCAAATCGGTGTCACCCCGTAAAGTGCCACCGATATGCTCCGCTAAATCACCTAAACGGAAAGTTGCCATTATTTTTTCGCTTCTTCTGGTTTAGCCTCTGATGCAGCTTCAGATTTCACATCTTCTACTTTTGGTTGCTCAGCTTTAGGTTCTGGTAATTTAATTTCTGGATGTTTTGCTTTAATTGCATTTAACACCGCCTCAGTAATATCTTTACCTTCATCTTCCGCATAAAGTGCAACTTGTGGTTGAAGAATTAAGGTATAGCCTTTTGATTTAGCCACTTCTTTAATGGTCGCATTGACTTCTTCCACTGCTTGTTTTTGCGCTTCTTGTGGATTTACGCCCCCCATTTCCTTATTTGCTGCTTCAATTTTTTTCTGGAATGCATCAGCTCGTTTTTGGAAATCTTGAGCTTTTTTCGCGAAATCAGCTTCACGTTTTTGAATTGCAGCTACTTTACCTTCAAATGCTTTTGCTTCTGCAGCAATTTTTTCTTGACGAGCTTGAATCTCTTTTGAACGTAAACGAGGCGCATCTTTTTCTAACTGAGCCACTTTTTTCTTAATAGAAGCTTCTACTGTTGCTTGCTCTTTTTGTAAATTTTGAGCATCTGCATTAATTTTGCTACGTTCTTCTGTTAAACGTTTATTTTCAGATGCTAATTTTTTATCTTCATCTGCAAATTTATTTTGGCTATCTTTCATGAATTTTTCAAATTTAGCCGTTGCATCTAGTAATACGGGATGATTTTGCATGACATAATTCGGATCAACAAAACCAATAGTATCCGCTGCGTTTGCCACTAATGATGTTGCTAATGCTGTTGTTAATAACGTTGCTTTAAATAAATTTTTCATGTTTTATCCTTAAAAATAGTTACAAGCGGTTAATTTTACTAAAAAAATTGAAAAATCAACCGCTTAGTTTAAAAGCCTTAGAATGAGCTACCAATGTTAAATTGGAATTGCTCAATCTCATCGCCTGCATATTTCTTAATCGGTTTAGCATAAGAGAATGCTAATGGTCCAATTGGAGACATCCATTGGAATGCAATACCAGCAGAAGCACGCACTCGTTTATAGTCGCTGTAATCTGGCAATGTTGGATAGTTTGAGTGTTTCCATTTTGTATTCCACACACTTGCAGCATCAACAAATAGTGATGTTCTCACATTATGTTGATATTTATCGCTTACAAATGGCGTTGGCGTAATCAATTCTAAACTTGCATAAGTCATTGCATTACCACCAACAACATCTTCACTTGCACTTGTGAAGCCATTATTTGCAGCAGAATAATAAATAGCTTTAGGACCTACAGCACCATATTCAAACCCACGTAGGGTACCAATACCACCAGCGCTATACAATTGATAGAACGGGACTTCTTTACCACCAAAGCCATTCGCATAAGCTACACCGGCACGGCTTGAAATAACCCATTTATGCTCTCTATTCAGTGGGTAATAATTTCTAAAATCAGCGTTCAAGCGATAATATTTATTATCCGAACCTGGAATGGTAATCTTACCACCAATATTTGCTGTGGTACCTTCTGTTGGGAAATAACCACGATTTAAACTATTATAGTTCCAACCAAATGAGAAATCGAAATCATCCGCCTTCATTTTGGCATAATAATTAGGGTCTTGATCATTAACTTTAAAGTTCATTGAATTTACATATTTCTCACGCGTAAATTCACGTTGAACACCTTTTAATGTATCGTGTGTATAACCTAATCCTAAATAGTAAGAGTTGTTTTCATCAACTGGGAACCCTAAGGTACCATTTACCCCATAGCTACGGCGTTTATAAGCTGATGCAGTATCACTATCTGAGTTATCATAATCTTCATAGAAGATATTTCCACCTAAACTTACACCATCTTTAGTAAAGTATGGTTCAGTATAGCCTAGGTTTACACTCGTCCCATAGTCATTACGGGTACCATTTAAACTAATGGTTGAGCCCATACCCAAGAAGTTATCTTGTTTAATACCGGCTTGATAGCTAATACCACTCTCTGTACCATAACCGATACCGAAGTTAATACTACCGGTATTACGCTCCTTAATTTTATACACAACATCAACTTGGTCATTTGTGTTCGGTACATCCATCATGTTCATTTCTACAGTTTCATAGAAACCTGTACGTTCTAAACGAGATTTACCTAGTGCCGTAGCTGTGGTAGATAACCATGCGCCTTCTTGCTGACGCATTTCTCTGCGTAGTGTAGAATCCGCTGTCACATCATTGCCTTCAAAACGAATTTTACGAACATAAATACGCTGTCCTGCATCTACAACAAAATTGATTTGAACGGTTTTATCTTCTTCATTAAATTTTGGATATAAATCTACTTTTGCAGAACCGAAACCATTTTCACCTAATTTTTGTTTAATACTTTCTTCAATTTTTAAAAGATCACCTTTACGGAAAAGATCACCAACATGATAATCTTTTAAAATTGCATTTAGCTCTTTATCCATATTTGCCGTATTACCTAAAATACGCACGTCACTCACTTTATATTGATCGCCTTCAAAAACTTGATAAGTTAAATCAACATCTTTCTTATCTTCAGAAAATTTCACATCTGTTCCAGTGAGAGCAAATTTAGCATAACCACGGTTCATATAATAATCACGTAAGGTTTCTAAATCTTGAGAGTAAGGTTGAGATTCAAATTTACTGCTTTCAAAAATATTCCACCAAGATACATCAGGTTGAATTTCTAATTGCTTCGTTAATTCTTTTGAACTAAATGCGTTATTTCCTTCAAAAGTAATGCTTTTTACATAAGCAACATCGCCTTCTGTAATGTTAAATTTTACATTTAATCCACCATTTTCTGAAGGCGTAGTCACAGTATCAATAACAGCATTATAACGTCCGATCGCATGATAATGATCTAATAAAGCTTGTCTAAATGATTCCACTTTTTGAGCATCATAAACTTCGCCTTTATTGATTAAATTTGCTTTTAAATTTTGTTCTAATGCATCTTTAGGAATTGCATTATTCCCTTCAATATCAACAACATTGATTAAAGGACGCTCTGCAACTTTAATGACAAGCGTATTCCCTTCACGTGTTGCACGCACATCTTGGAAACGATTTTGAACAAAAAGGCTACGAACAACATTAGCAACATCAGAATCTGTTGCAGTCTGTCCAACTTTAACTGGGAGCGCTGAAATAATCGCAGCACCTGTTTCCGGTTGAACACCATCAACACGAATATCTTTCACAACAAACGGCGCAGCAACTGCAACACCATTTGCAAGTAAAAGCGAAGAAAGCAATAATTTTTTCATGAAATTATCCTATGAATGTTTTGCAAAATAATTTACGGAATATACCGCTTGTAAAAATTTAGAAATGGATGATGTCGTTAATAAACGCAAACACCATTAATCCCAATACAAAAGCCATACCTATTTGTTGGAAACGTAGTTGCAACGATTCTGAAAGTGGTTTCCGTCTTACTGCTTCTGCAGATAAAAGTACTAGTTGTCCACCATCTAACGGTAAAATCGGAAATAAATTCATGACTCCCAGATTTACACTGATCAATGCCATAAATCCTAAATAATATATCCACCCAATTTCAGCTGTTGCTCCAGCGCCTTTTGCCATTGAAATAGGACCGCCCATATTTTTTAAAGACAACTCTCCCGTCATTAAATTTCCAATAAATTGTAAAATTGTCTTAACGAGTGAACCTACTTTATGCAGACTTTGGCTAAACGCCTCTAGCATACCATACTTTAATACCGTCCGATACTTCTCTGGAATAGACTCATATTTCGGCACAATACCAATGACATAACGATTATCTTTCTTTTCCGGTATTAAAGAAATTCGTTCTGTTTGAGCATTTTCATGCTTAATCAACAATTCAATCGTTTTTCCTGTTTTTACAGATTCAATCAAATGCTGCCAGTCAAAGGGCTTTTGATTTACGGATAAGATCACATCTCCAGCCTTAATACCTGCTTTTTCTGCTGCTGACTGTTGAAGCACTTGCAAAATTTCTGGCTGTACAATTCGATTTATTGGACGAATCCCTAAGCTCGTTAAAGGGCTTTCCTGAGTACCATCAATATTCCATTGACTTAAATCTAGAACAAATCGTTGAGAACTATGCCCATCAACATTTTCCCCTTCAACTTCAACCTGTTTACTCCCCACTTTCCCCATTAACGCAAGCGTAGTACTTTCCCAATCTTGAACATTTTGCCCATCAACACGTTTAAACTCAAAATCTAAAGGAAGTTGAGCTTGAGCTGCAATACTATTTGGGAGCACTTCGCCAATCACAGGTTTTAATGTTGGCACGCCATTGATAAAAACAACCCAATACGCAAAAAGCGCAAAAACAAAATTTGCCAAAGGTCCTGAAATAATAATAAAAGCACGTTGAAGTATCGACTTCTGCGCTAATGCTTGTTCTTTAGGCGCATCAATCTCGTCCTCGCCATTCCACATTTGCACATAGCCACCGAGTGGAATTAAAGAAAATGCAAATTCTGTGCCATGTTTATCTTTCTTACGGAATAAAACCTTACCGAATCCGATAGAGAATCGAATAACCTTTACCCCACATTGACGTGCAGCCCAAAAATGCCCATATTCATGTACAAAGACTAAAACGCAAATCAGTATAAAAAAGGCAATAATCGACACCATAAATGACAAAATTACTTCAATAAAACAAAAAAGAAAAACGTTGCAAAGAATGGAATTGCCGCCGTTAAACTATCAATGCGGTCTAAAACACCACCATGCCCCGGAATTAAATTACTACTATCTTTAATCCCAGCTTGACGTTTAAACATACTTTCTGCCAAATCGCCCAGCACAGAAATCGCCACCGTAGCCACCGATAATAGAATAAAAGGAACTGTTGCCAATTCTTGACCAAACACATTTTGGGGTGCAAGCTTTAAGAAAACAAACGCAATAATACCTGATGTTAATAGTCCACCTAATGCACCTTCCCACGATTTCCCTGGAGAAACTTTAGGCGCAAGTTTTCGTTTACCGAATGCACGCCCGAAGAAGTAAGCACCGGAATCGGCTCCCCAAACTAATAAACAAACATAAAGCAATAAGTACGTGCCTTGAAAATGATCCACGCTATAATTGTGGAAACGAAGCGCTAGCATCCCCACAAAAAAAGGCACTAAAGTACATAAACCAAATAAGCATTTGGCAACAACTGATTTTTCCCAAATTGCAGCCGATTTAGGATAAGTTACAACCAAGCCCAAAGCTAGAAGCCACCATGCACAAGAAACAAACAGAGTAATCGCACTCGTATCTGTTAAAAAACGAGCCGCCATAATGTAATCTGTATTTGCCACAATCAATAACAAGAACAAACTTGCTGTAACAGAAGCCACCACTGCTCTTGCCATTGGTGTTTTAAAACCAATAAATTGTGCCCATTCCCACATTCCAATCACAACTAATGCAGCTAGAAAAAGAGTAAAAGGTAAAGGGGAAAGCCCAAATATAGCGCCTAAGACAGCTAAAACCATCACAATGGCAGATAATACACGTTCTTTTAACATTGATTTTTCCTCTTAACAGCCACCAAAACGGCGCTCGCGTTGTTGATAAGCCATAATTGCTTCACTAAAAACTTGATCATTAAAATCCGGCCAAAGTACAGGGGTAAAAAAGAGTTCAGCATAAGCAATCTGCCATAATAAAAAATTACTGATCCTTTGCTCACCGCTTGTTCGAATAAGCAAATCAACTTGAGGTTGCTCTTCTGTAACCAACTCATTTTGGAAAAGTGTAGGAGTGATATCCGATACCGATATTTCTCCCAACTTCACTTTTACTGCCATTTTTTGAGCCGCTTGGGTAATATCCCAATAGCTTCCGTAATTTGCTGCTATATTTAGAATCAGCCCTGTATTGGTTGCGGTTAGTTGCTCGGCTTCAGCAATACGTTTTTGTAATACCTCACTAAACCCCGATTTATCGCCAATAATTTTCAAACGAATATTATTTTTGTGTAATTTCTTAACTTCAGAGTCCAAAGCCTTCATGAATAACGTCATCAGAGCAGAAACTTCAGCTTCAGGGCGGCTCCAATTTTCGCTACTGAAAGCGTAGAGTGTTAAAACTTTAATACCATATTTTGCTGCAAAACTTACCGCAGAACGCACCGCTTTTACGCCATTTTGATGGCCAAAGATACGTAACTTCCCTTGCTGTTTTGCCCAACGACCGTTACCGTCCATAATAATTGCAACGTGTTTAGGCATATTTTGAGGATCAAAGTTCACAAAAATCTCGCTTTAAATTAAATCATATACAAATGGCGGTAACTATAGCATAGGATCGCCTTCTCGCCTAGTTAAACCAGCAGCTAACTAAACATATTAAAGAAAATCCCCTATTTTACAGATAAAAAAACACCGCCTTTACAAGCGGTGTTTTTTCAATGATAGTTTGCCAAAAACTATTCTTCGCCAAGTAACTTCAACTCACGTCCACGTACTTGTGATTTTAAGATTTCGACAAACTCTTCTACTTTGTAAGTGCCTAAGTCTGCACCTTTACGGGTACGCACAGAGACTTTGCCTTCAGCGATTTCTTTATCACCGCAAACAAGCATATAAGGTACACGGCGTAAGGTGTGTTCACGCACTTTAAAGCCCACTTTTTCGTTGCGTAAATCCGCTTTCACACGCAAGCCAGCGTCAGAAAGTTGTTTCACGACTTTTTGTACGTATTCCGCTTGACTGTCGGTAATGTTCATAACTACTGCCTGAACCGGTGCTAACCACGCTGGGAAGAAACCTGCGTATTCTTCGGTAATAATCCCGATGAAACGCTCAATTGAACCTAAAATCGCACGGTGGATCATCACAGGCGTACGGCGACCATTGTCTTCAGCCACATAAGAAGCATCTAAGCGACCCGGTAAAGCAAAGTCTAATTGCACCGTACCACATTGCCATTCACGATCTAAACAGTCACGTAAGGCGAACTCAATTTTTGGACCATAGAATGCGCCTTCACCTTCTTGAATTTCATATTCCAAGCCGTTATTGCGTAATGCGTTTGCAAGACCTTCTTCGGCACGATCCCACATTGCATCGTCACCAATACGGTTTTCCGGACGTGTTGAAAGTTTTACTGCAATGTTTTCAAAACCGAAGGTGCTGTAAATGTCGTAAACCATTTTGATACAACTGGTTACTTCACTCTCGATTTGCTCTTCTGTACAGAAAATATGCGCATCGTCTTGAGTAAAGCCACGCACACGCATTAAACCGTGCAGTGAACCCGATGGCTCGTTACGGTGGCAAGAACCAAATTCAGCCATACGAATTGGTAAATCACGGTAAGATTTTAAACCTTGATTGAAAATCTGAACGTGCCCCGGGCAGTTCATTGGTTTAATGGCATACTCACGGTTTTCTGATTGGGTGGTGAACATTAAATCCGCATAGTTTTGCCAGTGACCTGTACGTTCCCAAAGCACTCTGTCCATCATAAACGGACCTTTTACTTCTTGGTAATCGTATTCTTTTAATTTGGTACGCACGAAGGTTTCAAGCTCACGGAAAATCGTCCAGCCATCATTGTGCCAGAACACCATACCTGGTGCCTCTTCTTGCATATGGTATAAATCTAATGCTTTACCGATTTTACGGTGGTCACGTTTTGCCGCTTCTTCTAAGCGTTGTAAATAGTCGGCAAGTTGTTTTTTATCTGCCCACGCCGTACCGTAAATACGTTGCAACATTTTATTTTTACTGTCGCCACGCCAGTATGCGCCCGCTACTTTTTGTAATTTGAAGTGATGGCAGAAACGCATATTCGGCACGTGCGGACCACGGCACATATCAATATATTCTTCGTGATGATAAAGAGCCGGACTGTCATCTTTACTGATGTTTTCGTCCAAAATCGCCATTTTGTACGGTTCGCCACGGCTTTCAAAAGTATCTCTTGCTTCCTGCCAGCTCACACGTTTTTTTACCACATCGTAATTGGTTTTTGCCAGCTCTAACATACGTTTTTCTAACGCATCAATATCTTCTTGGGTTAAAGAGCGGTCTAAATCAATGTCATAATAGAAACCGTTGTCGATTGTCGGACCAATCGCCATTTTCACGTTCGGGAAAAGTTGTTTGATTGCGTGCCCCAATAAGTGTGCCGTTGAGTGACGGATAATCTCTAAACCGTCTTCATCTTTTGCGGTAATAATTTCAAGGGTAGCATCTTCGCTGATAATGTCAGATGCATCACGGCGTTCGCCGTTTACACGCCCTGCGATTGTTGCTTTCGCAAGACCTGCACCGATACTTTGAGCGACTTCCATTACAGAAACGGGATTGTCGAATTGGCGTTGTGAGCCATCAGGTAAAGTAATAATTGGCATTGTTAATCCTTATACAGTGGTAACCCATACGAAAGGTTACTTGTTGGTTTATTTAAATAAAATTTGTAAATTTTTCAAAACAAAAAACCGCTTGCAAGCGGTCAGTTTTTCAAATTTTTTTGCAAGTTGCTTTACTCGCCCTCACAAACGGGCGGACGAAAAAGCGAGCGTATTTTAACACAAAAAAATGCCATTTTCAGTATTTCAAATTATTTTGTGAGCCACATCACAAAATCACATTTTGCATTTTGACAGAAGGAATGGTTTGCTTAAAATATAAGCTCCTTTCACATTACATTATACTAAGGTTTAGTTATGTTTTGGTCATTTCTCTCAGCCTTGCTAATCGGCGGATTACTTGGCTTTGTCTTTCAACGCTCTCGTTTCTGCTTAACCGGCGGTTTTCGAGATATGTATCTTGCTAAAAATCATCGAATGTTTTATGCCTTATTAATCGCCATTTCGGTACAAAGCATCGGTGTTTTAACGTTGATGGAACTGGGTTATATCGGTTCGCCTTATAAAGATTTCTCGCTGTTTTCCATTGTAATTGGCTCAATTCTGTTTGGTATTAGTATCATCCTTGCCAGTGGTTGTGCAACAGGAACCTGGTATCACGCTGGGGAAGGTCTAATCAGCAGTTGGGTGGCATTGATTATGTATATGATCAGTGCGGCGGCAATGCGATTCGGTGCATTAAGCGATTTTACCAAAGCAATGGGGCAATATGGCAAGATGAATGAAAATCTTGCTGCAACATTAGGGATTTCTGTTTGGTGGCTAGTGGCATTGCTAATTGCGGTAACGGTTTTTGGCGTATATAAAATCTTAAGCAAACCAACGATTAAAATTGCGACACTACCTGCTCGTTATACCGGTCTTCGCCATTATCTTTTTGAGAAAAAATTACATCCATTTATCGCAGGCATTTTGGTTGGATTACTCGCTTTTGCCGCCTGGGCTGTCAATGGTTTAGACGGCAAAACGGCAGGTTTAGGTATCACAGGCCCTTCCGCGAACATTGTGATGTTTTTAACCACAGGCGAAATGAAACGGATTAACTGGGGTGTTTTTCTTGTATTAGGGATTATGCTTGGATCTTATATTGCCGCAAAAGGCAGCCGTGAATTTAAGTGGAGAATGCCTGATCTCAAAACCTTCCGTAATAGCGTAGTCGGCGGCCTATTGATGGGTGTCGGTGCTTCCCTTGCGGGTGGTTGTACTATCGGTAATGGCTTAACGGCAACTGCCGTGATGAGTGCTAAAGGTTGGATATCGCTCTTTTTCATTATGGTTGGCGTATGGATTATGTGTTATTTCGTTTACGTTCGACCAACAAAACAAATCAATTAAGGAGAACATTATGCGTTATATACTTGATACGAATGGACATTTATGCCCCTTTCCATTAATGGAAGCCAAAAAGAAAATCGTTGAATTGGCGGTTGGTGATGAATTGTTGATTCAATTTACCTGTGCTGAAGCCACCGAAAACTTACCCCGTTGGGCTGCTGAAAATGGTTATCCAGTTACCCATTTTGCACAGGTAGATGATGCAGCTTGGGAAATTGTGATTCAAAAAGCCTAAAAAATGGGGAGCTATTCCCCATTTTTCGTAAATAAAGCAAGTAATTCAGCAACTTTCCCTCGAGATTCAGCCTTTTGCCCAATAGAGCGCTGTACACGTATTTTGGTTAATGTTGCACCTTGATAGATTTGGCGAGTAAATTCGGTATCATGGTTAGAAATTAACACTGGAATATGATTAAACGCAGCCTGCTTTGCCAATTCGGCTAAACGAATTTGCTGCTCTAAACTAAAACCACCACCAGCATATTGGGTAAAGTTCGTATCTTGCTGTAATGGGGCATAAGGCGGATCGCAATAGACGATATAATTGTCGTTTTTTTCTCTTAAATACGCAAACACCTGTTCAAAATCCGCACAAATAAATTCTGCTTTTTGGGCTTTTTGGGCAAAGAAACGTAGCTCTTTTTCAGGGAAATAGTGTGTTTTATAACGTCCAAAGGGGACGTTATAGCCCCGTTTTTTGTTATAGCGACATAAGCCATTAAAACCAAAACGATTTAAATAGAGGAACAGAACTGAACGCTGAAAAGGATCTTCAGAAGCATTAAATTCAGCTCGGCGAGCAAGATAAAAGGTTTTACTATTAGCATTAGATGCGAGAAAAAGCGCTTGTGTTTGCTGAATATAGTGCTCTACATCATTTTTTACTGCATTAAATAAGTTAATGAGATCGGGGTTGATGTCCGCCAATAAATAGCGGTCAAAATCGGTATTTAAAAACACAGAACCCGCACCAACAAACGGCTCAACGAAACAAGCCCCCTGCGGAATGCTTGGGGGCAAGTTCTTACGAATATCTTGAGCTAAGCGGTATTTACCGCCAGCCCATTTAAGAAAAGCACGTTGTTTTTCGCTCATTTTTTATCTTTGCGTAAACTTTTCAATCGCTGCGACAACCTGTTCTTCAGTTGCTTGTGCCGTTACATAAGCGTTACCAAGAGATTTAAGTAAAATCAGACGAAGCTGACCACCTAATACCTTTTTATCTCGCCACATATAAGGTAAGTATTGTTGCGGTTCCATATTATCAGGCGAAATAGTTGGAAGCACAGCTCTTGCCAATAATTTTTCTAAACGAGCAACATCTTGTTCAGTTAAATCGCCCAAAATACGAGATAATTCAGCTGCTTCTAGCATTCCCACTGAAACGGCTTCACCGTGTAGCCAGTTTCCATACCCCATATGCGCTTCAATTGCGTGTCCGAAAGTATGCCCTAAATTTAATAAGGCACGATCGCCTTTTTCGGTTTCATCTCTTGCCACGACATCCGCTTTTAGCTGGCAACAACGTTGAATACAATACTCTAAAGCACTTTGTTCTAAAGCGACCAAATGATCAATATTTTCTTCCAACCATTCAAAGAATGGCAGATCGAAAATCGCTCCATACTTAATCACTTCCGCCAAACCGGCACTCACTTCTCGTTTTGCGAGGGTATGAAGGGTATTTGTATCAATGATCACAGAAATCGGTTGATAGAATGCGCCAATCATATTTTTCCCTAACGGATGATTGACTGCGGTTTTGCCTCCCACAGAAGAATCAACTTGAGAAAGTAATGTGGTTGGAATTTGAATAAAACGAATACCGCGCTGGTAAGAAGCTGCTGCATAACCAGCAACATCACCAATCACACCGCCACCAAGCGCAATAAGCGTAGTGTCTCGATTATGATTTTTCTCAAGCAATGCCGTAAAAATCATATTTAATGATTCGAGTGTTTTATATTTCTCGCCATCGGGAATTAACACTGAATCAACCGAGCATCCTAACTGTTTTAGCGTGTTTTCAACGGTAGCAAGATAATGTTGAGCAACAGTCGGGTTCGATACAATCATCACTTTATCGCCAGCCTTTAATGGCGCATAACTTTCAGGCTTAGTTAATAAACCTGCTGCGATCGTAATCGGATAACGACGTTCTTTTAACTCAACATTTACTTGTAACATACTTGCCACCTTATTTTATTAAAAAATGCTATGATTTACTGTAAGTTATCAATCATATCAATAATATTTGTTGCTACAACTTTCGCTGCTTGATCATCAGTTTGTAGCGTAATATCCGCAATTTCTTCATATAACGGGTTACGAATTTTTGCTAATTCTTCCAATGTTTTTCTTGGATCTTCCGTTTGTAATAAAGGGCGTTTTTTATCACGTTGTGTACGTTCAAACTGTTTATCAATGGTTGTTTCAAGATAAATAACAATACCACGTGCTGAAAGCATATTACGATTATCTTTAGATAAAACCGCCCCCCCCCCTGTTGATAAAACAACACCTTGCCCTTGAGTTAATTCATTGATAATACGCTCTTCACGTTTACGAAAACCTGCTTCGCCTTCAACATCAAAGATCCAATCAATATCTGCACCTGCTCGCTCTTCAATAACCGAATCTGAATCAAAAAATTCCATTCCGAGCATTTGAGCTAATTGGCGACCGATTGTGCTTTTACCAGCCCCCATTGGACCTACTAAGAAAATATTGCGTTTTTCTGCCATTGTCTTCTCATTAAAAAAGAGTTGTTTACCTTTGATTTGTGGAAAGAAAAACGACCGCTTGTATTATCTAAATTACAAGCGGTCTGTTTTATGAAAAAAATCGCGAAAAATCATCATTTAACTTCTCGACTCAACTTGATTAAAAAACACCACAAATCGCCTAAAAATAATTAGGCGCAATTATCTCAAGAAATCGCACCTAATTTCAACCTTTAGGGGAAAATTATCCCTAAAAATTATGTATTATCAAATAGCTTAGAATAATTCTCCACCAGAAGGCGATGCTAATACCCCCTTTGGAGGCAATCCTAAACGTACACCACCACCAGCATCTTTAGGCGCCCCCATTTGTCCTGGGTTAGCCTTATCTAGAAGATCATAAGCTTTTTCTACAATATATTTTTTCGTAGGTTCAGTCCCTTTGACAAAATATTCAGAAACCGCGTTACCTAAAAAGCCACTTGTTGCATCCACTTTTACTTCAATTAAATTCGGAGGTAATGGAATATTACGTTCTTTTTTGTCTGCTAATGCAACTTTCATATAGCTTGCCCATGCTGGCATCGCGGTTTTCGCTCCTGCTTCTCCACGCCCTAAATTGTGCTTATTATCATCAAAACCAACATAAACTGTTGTAACAATATTAGCACCAAACCCAGCATACCAAGTTACCTTAGCATTATTTGTTGTCCCGGTTTTTCCACCAATATCCTTGCGCTTAAAAGTACTCGCTAAAGCATTACTTGTTCCTCGCCATCCCTGTCCAGGTTCGCCATAAATAGCACTATTTAACGCACTTCGCATTAAAAAAGCTAACTCTCCACTAATTACTCGTGGTGCATATATTGTTCCTGATGTATTTTGAGTGGACGCTGCCATCAGGCTTGGTAGATTATCCTTTACTTTAGGGGCAATAACGGGTTCCTCATTGTCCTCTGATTCCTCTGGCACCTCTCCTGTAGATACAATCTCATTCTCTTTTAAAGATTGAAATAACTGCTCTTCATTATGAATTTTTATCCCATCAAAATATTCCGGTTCCGGATATTTAACTGGGACGTCATTACACATAATACAAGCAACAGCAGGGTTTGCCTTGAATAACTCATTACCTTGGCTATCTTCAATTCGCTCAATAATATAAGGCTCAATTAAAAAACCACCATTATCAAATACCGCATAAGCACGAGCCATTTCTAATGGTGTAAATGATGCTGCACCTAAAGCGAGCGCTTCTGTTGCAACAAATTGATTGCGGTTAAAACCAAAACGCTCTAAATATTCGGCAACATAATCCACCCCTGCCATTTGTAATGTACGAATAGCAACCATATTTTTAGATTTGCCTAAAGCCACACGCAGACGAAGAGGACCTTCATAACGTCCATCTGCATTTTTAGGTGTCCAAGGCTTTTGCCCTCGTTTAGTAATTGTAATAGGGCTATCGCTAATCGTACTCGATAAACTCAACCCCTTATTCATCGCTGCCATATAAATAAATGGCTTAATTGAAGAACCAACTTGAACCAAGGATTGTGTTGCTCTGTTAAAGCTACTTTGCTCAAAGCTAAAGCCGCCTACAATAGCCTCAATAGCACCATTATCACTATTTAGAGATACTAATGCTGAATTCACGGCTGGTATTTGCCCTAAATGCCATTCGCCACCTTTTTTAGCTTGGCGTACCCAAATTTGTTCTCCAGCATTTAATTTAATCAAACGCCCAAATGACGCATTTGATTTTTTCATATCAACCTTATCGCCATTCGGTAGCATAAGCGTATAGCTATTCTTATTATTCGACATTACCACAGCCGCAGTAAATGGCTCTGAATTAGGTAATTTACTTAAATGATCAATAATTTTTTCATCATCCCACGCCTTACCACTCCAGAGTTTTGCCGCACCTCTCCAACCATGTCTGCGATCATATTGAATTAGGTTATCACGCAATGCATCTTGTGCCGCTTTTTGATCCGTAGAAAGAACCGTGGCATAAACTCGGAAACCTTTATTGTAAGCGACCTCTTCGCCAAAACGCTTAACCATCTCTTGACGGATCATTTCTGTCACATAATCTGCTTTAAATTCTAAAGCAGCACCATAAAGTTTTGATTCCACAATCTCTTTTTTAGCCGCTTCATATTGTTCTTTAGTGATTTTACCCACCTCAAGCATACGCCCTAGCACCACATTACGTCTATTCTCCGCACGTTTAACTGAATAAACAGGGTTCATTGTTGAAGGAGCTTTAGGTAATCCGGCTATAATGGCGATCTCACCAAGAGTTAGTTGGTCTAACGTCTTATTGAAATAAGTTTTTGCTGCTGCAGCAACACCGTGAGAGCGATACCCTAAATAAATTTTATTAAGATAAAGTTCTAAAATTTCATCTTTAGTTAATACTTTTTCGATCTCTAAAGCTAAAATGGCTTCTTTAATTTTACGTTCAATATTTCGTTCTGGAGTTAAGAAAAAATTACGAGCTAACTGCTGCGTAATGGTGCTAGCCCCTTGTGTATCGCCTTGGCTAGAGCGGTACAGTGCTCGCATAATCCCCTTAGGATCAACACCTTTATGCTCATAGAATCTTACATCCTCTGTCGCAAGAATAGCATCAATTAACGTCTGAGGAATTTCTGATAATTTGACAGGAATACGTCTCTCTTCCCCCACCTCTCCAATTAATTTTCCATCTGCAGTAAAAATTTGCATAGGTTGCTGAAGTTCCACGCTTTTAAGCGTTGAAACATCAGGTAAGCTTGCTCGAATATGTGTATAAATCACAGCCGCAGCAATACCGCCAATAATCAATAAAGTAAGTAAAGTACTTAAAATTATTTTTGCGATCTTCATCGAAAAAATCTCTTTTGGTAAATGACAAATAAATAAGAACTACTAATATAGCTCATGAAATGGTGCTAAGTATAAATGAAAAAACATTTTAAATCGCTAATAAACTGATAAATCAGGGAATTATATGTCGTTCTTTACATTACTTTCAAATAAGAAATCCTCAATCCTCCTCAAAGTAGGTATCGCCGAGAACAATGAATACTACTGTTTAGTCCATTTTCAAGATGGACAAGAGCATGTTATCTGGCAAAAAAAGCCGATTGATTTAGAGGTGCTCATTAAGCAACATTTTCAATCAAGCGTCTTAAGTCATTTGATTCGCCCTATTCCCTATCAATATATTTGGCGAAAACATTATGTAACAGCAAATACACATTCTCAAACAGCGCAACATAAGCAAGTATTACAAATGATAAAGCAAGAACTCCCAATCCCTCTTGAAGAAATGTATTTTGACTTTACTACGACAGAAATACCGAATCAAAACGTCAAGCGAGTATCCATTTACGCTTTACGTAAAGCATTTGCCGATCCGCTTATCATCAATAAGCAGACCGTTTTAGACTGCGAACTTCATTGCTGGCAAAGAGGAATTCATTCGCTACTTAATAATGAACAGCAACCCCCAAAAATGTTCAATTATGTTTACCAAAATAAAGCATTTACATTTAAAGAAAACGAATTACTTCTTTGCCCCGAGATTCCTGAAGATGCCATCTCTCTTGAGAATTTGTGCTTACCTTCAGAGGTAATCCATCCCGAAATTTATGTTTTAGCTTTGGGAGCGGCACTATGGCACAGTTAGAAAAAGGGATAAATCTTACTGCTTTTCATCAAGAAAAATGGGGAGAAATTCATACAAATGCCGTCATTAAATTACTGCTTACCGTTTTTTTAAGCTTGTTCATTTTTAGTGTTACCTTGATTTATCAACAAAATGCTACCGCAAAACAGCAGTTACTTGTTGATCAAATTCAACAAAAAAAGCGCATGTTAAGTCAGTTGGAACAGAAGATAGAGCAGTCTAAATATACTCATACTCTAGATTTAAGTACCTTACTAGATGCTCAGCTCATCACAAAATTTAATTATTTAATTCAACAAGTGCCTATTAAATCCGGTGGAATTTCAGATATCCGTTTTTACGATGAAAATGGCACAAAAATAAAAATAATAGGCAAGTATGAAAAACAGCAAGAGCTCTCTAAATTAGAAGATTTTTTAGAAGAAAAAGGTTTTTCAATTAAAGTAGAAAATCTACAAACGAATGAAAAATCAAAAACAGAATTTAGCTTAATTATCACACAGAAAAATCATGATAAATAAATATATTCAAGCTTTTTATTTAAAGCCTCACTCTACTTTATTTAAGTTTATTGATTATTTAAATATACACTTAAGGAAAATAATTATATTACTTGTGTCATTAACAACCGCTTATCCAACATCACAAATTATTCGACATCAACACACTTATCAAAAATTTGAAGAAGAATATCAAAATATTGAACAAGAAGCGGTAAAAAAACAAACATTATTTGCAAATTTAATGAGTAAACAAAAAGCACAAAATGAAAAAGACAAAACATTATCTCAAATCAGTCAAAGCCTTGAACAACTTTTTTATCGCTATCATGCAGAAGTTGAGAATATTCAATGGAGTTTGGAAAATAATAGATCGATCACGATTACGATTAATCATCAATCCAAAACTATTTTTACAATCATTCATGATCTTACTGGATTTAAAATGCTACGATTTAAAGAGCTTACCTTAACGAAATTAAATAGAGCTCATTTAATTCAGCTTAATGCAACGTTACAGCTCATTGAATAATAACAAGGAAAACACAAATGAAAAAGTTACTTTATTTTATTCTTTTTATACCAAATCTTTTATTCGCCGATCCATTTTATGGGGAGGGAGAAAAGGCAAGCAAAGAAGAGAAACCAACAAAATCATTACAGAATTTTACAACATGCCCCTTACCCGAAAAAAGAAATGAATTAAATCTTCCCGTTGAATTTGAAGATTTAAAACTCATTGGCATCATCAAGAAAGACGGTAATATAAAATCCTTATTTATCGATAAGAATAATCAAATTTTTGATTTTGCGGTAAATGATTTTCTTAAAGAATCACTTATTCAATTTACTGAAATCACACTAAAGAACATTAAATACATAAATTGGGCGCTGACAGAAAATTGTCAATCTCCCTATGAAATCACATTAAAATTTTAGGATAATCAAATGAAAAAATGGCTTTATTTCTTATTTTTTATTCCTTTTTCACTTTTTGCGAACCAATATTCATTAATTTTAAAAAATGCGCCTACACCACAAATTCTTACTTATCTTGCAGGCGAATCCGAAACAAATATTGTGCTGAATCAAGATGTAGATAGTTTTACCACATTACGCTTAGAAAACAGTCCGCTTGAAACCATTTTAAAAAGTATCACAAAAATCAATAAACTTGATTTAAGTAAAGAAGGCAACATTTACTACGTGAGTGAAAAGAAAGAGGAAAAAAATCGTGTAGATATCCCTCAATTGCCTTTAAAAACAGCTGAAATCGTTGCTGAAAAAAAACCTATCATCGTAACAAAAACGATAAAACTGCAATATGCTAAAGCATCAGAAGTCATTGATTCCCTTACCAAAGGTAATGGATCCGTTTTATCTGATGCGGGGTATATTCACTTTGATGAACGGAGTAATAGCTTAATTATCAAAGATAATCCCTCTTCTATAAAAAATATGATATCTCTTATCAAAGAGTTAGATAAACCTACCGAACAAATTGCGATTGAGGCGAGAATTGTGACCATCAGTAGCGAAAATTTACATGAACTTGGCGTTCGCTGGGGCATGTTATCGCCAAATGCTTCCCATAGCCGATTGGGTGGAACACTTGAAGGAAATGGCGTAGATTCAACCAAAAATCTTAATGTCAATTTTCCTGTAAGTGGCGGAGCCTCTGCAGTATTACAAGTTGCTTCAATCAATTCCAAAGTGCTTGATCTTGAGCTCTCAGCGCTGGAACAAGAGAACAGCGTTGAAATTATTGCAAGTCCTCGATTGCTTACGACCAATAAAAAATTAGCCAGCATCAAACAAGGTACTGAGATCCCTTACGCCATTTATGATCGTAAATCTGAAACTTATGATGTGGAATTTAAAGAAGCAGTGCTTGGGTTACAAGTTACACCACATATCTCTAAAGATAACCAAATTTTGATGGATTTAGTCGTAACGCAAAATTCACAAGGACAGTCTGTTGTAAGCTCTACTTCAGACAATGCTGCCGTCTCTATTGATAAACAAGAGTTAAATACGCAAGTTTTTGCCAAACATGGTGAAACCATTGTCTTAGGAGGGATTTTCCAACATTTAAAAACAAAAGATAGTGATCGTGTCCCTGTATTAGGCTCAATTCCCTTTTTGAAACATCTCTTTAGTTATCAGAAAGATCAAATTAGTAAGCGAGAATTGGTTATTTTTGTTACACCTTATATTATTCAAGCAAATGATATAAATGCGCAACCTCAGAAATCCAAACAAAATAGCAAGAAACTATGATAGAATATAAAGGATTTTTATTACTTATTTTATAGAGGTTATATGAAACTAACTCCTCGCCGCCGTGCTAGAGAATGTGCGGTACAAGCCTTATACTCTTGGGCTATTTCACAAAACAGCGTAGAAGAAATTGAACTGGTATTTCATACTGATACTTTTGCAGCAGAAGATCCTGATACAGAAGGTAAAATTGATAAAGCACTCTTTACGCGCATTTTTCGTGGCACCGTTGCAAGTATTGATGAAATTGATCGCTCATTACAACCGTTTTTAGATCGTAATCCGGAAAATGTGGATTTAATTGAACGTAGTATTTTACGTATGGCTGCTTTTGAGCTCCATTTTGAACAAGATACCCCTTACAAGGTCATTATCAACGAAGCCATCGAAGTGGCTAAAGCATTTGGTTCTGACGATAGCCACAAATATATCAATGGCGTCTTAGATAAACTAGCACCTTCTTTAGGTCGTAAATAATCTATTCTATGTAACAAAGAGCGGGCAAAAGCTCGCTTTTTTTATTGAAAAGAGATAACGATGGGCGAATTTGATCTTATCCAACAGTATTTTAGCAACCCTTCACAACGTGCGGATGTCTCTCTCTCTATTGGTGATGATTGTGCCGTTACCCAAATCGGGGCAAATGATACTCTCGCAATAACTACGGATACACTTGTATGTGGCACTCACTTTTTGCCAAATATCTCTGCATCTGATCTTGCCTATAAAAGCGTTGCGGTAAATTTAAGTGATCTTGCCGCAATGGGAGCATCTCCGGCATGGATTTCACTTGCACTAACTTTACCTAAGATCCAACATAATTGGTTGACTGAATTTAGCCAAAGTTTATTTGCTATTTTAAATCGATACCATGTTGATTTAATTGGTGGCGATACGACACAAGGTCATCTCTCACTCACACTTACTGCGCAAGGCATATTGCCAAAAGGAACAGGGCTCTTTCGTCACAAAGCTCAAATGGACGATTGGATTTTTGTTTCAGGCACATTAGGCGATAGCGCTGCTGGTTTAGATCTCTTATTAAAAAATAGTAATTTATCTACCGAATCTCACCGCTATTTAGTACAAAGACATCTTCGCCCAACACCTCGTGTTGAGCTAGGACTGGCGTTAAATGCTTTTTCTTGCTGTGCAATAGACATTTCCGATGGGCTACTTGCCGATTTAGGGCATATTTTAAAGAAAAGCCAAGTTGGTGCTGAACTTTATCTTGAAGACCTGCCGCTTTCTCAACACTTGCTTTCAGTCTATGAAAATCAAGCAGAACAATTTGCTCTAACCGGTGGCGAAGATTACGAACTTTGCTTTACAGTGAATGACGATAACCGTGCAAAAATGGAGCAAACCTTACGTTCTCAGGGCATTAAAGTTACCTGTATCGGGAAAATAACGCCATCAACAAGCGGTCTTATTTTGTATAAAAATCACCAAATCGTCTCTTTACCTCAACAAGGTGGATTTGATCACTTTAAATAGGATTTATTATGATAAAACCCAACTTAAAAAACCCTATTCATTTTCTTGCTGTTGGATTTGGTTCCGGTTTACTCAAACCGGCACCAGGTACTTGGGGCACGCTTGCCGGCCTTTTAATCGCTATACGATTATGGGAAATGACTCATAGCCCATTTTTCTTCCTTGTGCTGACATTGATTTCTTTTATCTCAGGTTGTTATATTTGTCAGAAAACCGCTGATGATCTGCAAGTCCATGATGATGGGCGTATTGTTTGGGATGAAATTGTTGCCATTTTCCTTATGTTTGCTTTTTTGCCCGAATATAATGCCCTTTATTATATTTTAACATTTATTGTTTTTCGCCTATTTGATATTTTAAAACCTTACCCTATTCGTTATTTTGATGAAAAATTTGAAAGTGGGTTAGGTATTATGCTTGACGATATTATTGCGGCAATTTTTGCATTAATTTCATTACATCTTATTCACTTTATTATTTAATCATATGCTAACAATTCTTTTTATTCATTTAGTCGGACTAGCAAGTCCTGGACCTGATTTCTTCTACGTAGTAAAACAATCTGCCAGCCATTCAAATAAGGCAGGATTTCTTGCAGCAACAGGGATTTCTCTCGGTATTATCTTTTGGGCAGCATTTGCGATATTTGGGTTGGCATGGCTAAAGCATAGTGCGGGTGAGATGATTCAATATACTATTATGCTCTTGGGTGGAAGCTATTTGGTTTATATCGGTTTAAAAATGATAAAGAGCACGCAAAATGCTCAATTTAATGAAAATAGACAAAACCTTATTGCACTTCAGCCTTTCACTGAAATCAGAAAAGGTCTGATGATCAATATTTTTAATGCAAAAGCCGGTGTTTATTTTACAAGTGTTATTTCTGCATTTTTAGGTCATTTCACAGAGACCGTTCAACTCTTTGAACTTTTATTTTTATTTGTGATTTCAACATTTATTTATTTCTGTTTGGTGGCTTTTTTATTTTCTCGCAAACCCATAAGGCTATTTTATACAAAGTATAGCCGTTATATTGATAATATAGCCGGTGTAATTTTTATCGTTTTTGGCTCAAAATTAATTTATGACGGAATAAGTTACTTTCTCTAAAATTAAAAATGCATATAATCCCGCAAGTGAAAAAATATATAACATAAAGCGTGAATTTTCGGCATTATATTGCAGTTACATAAAGTCAATTTTAATAAAATGATTGCGGTATTATGTAGGGCGGAGTTTACCCCGCCCATAATGCTGAATTAAAACCTCGTTTCAAACAACAAATTTATGTTTTTGTCCGTGTAGGAATAGAGTGTTGGTAGGTTGCTGTCATATTTTTTCCAACTAAATTGTAATTTAGGTGTAATATTCCATAAATGCCAATCCCGTTTCCATAAGGTTAAACTTGAAGAGTAAACCTTATCTTCCCTTACCTTGCCGAGCGATAAAAAACCACCTAATTTAGCAATATCTTTATAATCCCGTTTCATAAATGACAGGTTCAAGCGGGTGGATAAGCCCCATAAATTCCATTCTTGTCCCCAGCCTAAACGTACGCTTTTGGTGTCTGAGCCATATTGTTTCACTTTTACATCTTCACGATTAAAGTCGCTTCCCAAATAGAAGAATTGCTGAGGGTTGCGCAACCAAAGCAAGGTCGCTGAGGCTAATTTGGTTGAGCCGTCTTGAGCTGTGCTGTCATAATTATTCTGTTTACCATACTCAAGCGCTGTTGAGATTTGCCAATTTGGGTTAAACCAATAATTCCATTCGGCTCGCGCCCCCCTTGTACGGCGATACGACTGATTACCTACCGAACGTTTTTCAAAAAATGGCAGTAAACGGAATTGACCATCAACCGTTTTATAACTATACCCTAATAAAGTACGATTGCTTATATCATCATCTTCGTGGCTATTCCAATAAATTTTACCGTAAGCATTATTTTCAAAACTTAAATAATGGCTACTAAATAAGTTAAAATCTCGTGAAATATCTGCATTAAAGCCAAATCCTTTAGCTGAACGAGGCTTCATTCCTTCACCTTTAACATAGCCGGTATTTTCAATTTCTGTCGCATCGGAGGTGTTATTGACGTTGTGTGTATTTACATAATAAACAGACGCGCCAAACTGCCACTCATCTTGCTTATTGATTGCGCCGGTATAGGCATCAATTAAATCGGCTACCGGTGCCGGGAGGTTTTCAACACTTTTGGCTTTGTTAAATTGGTCTAGCGCAGCATTATTCTGTTTAGTTCGAAAGAGTAAAATCGCCAACTCAACCCGTACCGCATTTAAATCCGGCTTTTCAGCGAGAATTTCACGATAAAGGGCAATGGCAGGCGAATACTGCTCATTTAAACCATATAATTTTGCTTGAGCAAATTTTTCTAAAATTAAATCTCGCTGTAGAAATTTCTGATAAATTGCAAGAATTTGGCTTAAAAAGCCCGCTTGTCGAGTGTAAATTGCCTCAGAAAGCAAATGTTGTGTGAGAGAGTAATTTTGTAATAACTCCGCTTCAGTAATATCCACCACTTTGCTTGCGGTATGATTTGTTGCATCAGGTAATGATTTTTGTGGGGCTTGCGGTTTAGCCACATTTTGCAGTTTTTGCTCAGTGTTATCGGCTGGATTTGCCAAAATTGGCAAACTGAACAACACAAGCGGTAAGATTTGGGCAGATTTTTTCATTTTTCTAATTACCGTAATCATTTTTGTAGGGACACACTGCGTGTGTCCGTCATACAAAATTAATGTTTGAAATCAACACGGACACACGCAGTGTGCCCCTACAAGATGGAAAATAAACAAAGCCACCACACCTGTGGCGTAGTGGCTTTTGATTTACTAAATAGTAAAATTATTTAGGTTGTTTGGTTGCACCGAAGACGGCGTCGTATTGAATTACATCGCCAGTTTCTTTATATCTAGTATATGCGTCGTCACTATTTAAATTTACTTTTCCTACGGCATCATTTAAATCTTTACCGTAGAACTTAACTTCGTACGTGCCTCTCCCAGATGCTTCTTTGATGTTCATCGTTTCATTTGTCGCCCTACCTAGACGAAAAGTCCCCGATTGATCAAGATTTTTCTCTAAAACGATTTTACCTATTAGGTTACTATCAATTTCACCCTCAATAGAGTTACGCTCAGGATCTTTATCAAATTTGGCTTTTAATGTTACCGTACCATCAAGGACAGGTTCAGAACGGATACCAGTCCTGTTATAACCCTCTATATCCGATTTTATTACGCTTGCAATTACTTGTCCTTTATAAGTTGCCTCTCCGGCTACCGCATCATTCCAAATAATTTTACCGGTTTTAACAGATTGCCCGTTACGCTCCACAACTTCCTCTCTCCATACAGGATAAATATGGGAATATCCGGCTTTACCTGCGCTTTGTGCCACTGAGAAGAATTTCACATCGTGTCCGTTGGTAAAGAGAGCGCCATAAGTCGAATAAGGTTGATTTACATAGAGATAATTAAATGCTTTGGCATCCTCTAGTTCAGCAACCTTGATAAGATGGCCATCACGTTTAACTTTAGTTACAATTTTTCCGCTGAAATCAGGATCTTCTTTTTTCCCTTGATGAACTCCAAGGAATGGCTTGCCATCTTTCTCACTTAATTCATTGAAATTAAGATTCGTTATTGCATTGACTCCAAGTAGCTCAAAAAAGCTTTCAGGTTTTCCTACGTAGTACAAATCACTGCTCAACGAGCTATTACGACCACCATAGCGATATTCTGTTGTATCATTGCTTGGACCATTTTGACGAATATTAATAATTCGCCATGCAACTCCATTTTTATCTAACAGATTTACTGGTTTAAGTTTCTCTGCAGCTTCTGCTTTAGCTTTCGCTTCAGCGGCTGCTTTTGCCTTCGCTTCTGCTTCCGCTTTTGCTTTGGCATCCGTTAATTTTTTCGCTTCTGCTTCAGCCTTTTTACGTTCTTCTTCTAAACGTTTTGCTTCCTCAGCTTTTGCTTTAGCCTCTGCTTCTGCTTTAGCTTTCGCTTCAGCGGTTGCTTTTGCCTTTGCATCTGCTTCGGCTTTCTTCTCCGCATCTGTTTTTGATGCTTGATTTGCCGGTGTTGGTTCAACAACTTGGTTAGGCGTATCGTTAGATTTACACCCCACCACACCTGAAGAAACTAAAATTGCTAATGCTGTTGTCTTAACTTGAAATTTCATAGAAATCACCTACTAAAAAACGTAAATTTGTGTCCATGTTTTTACCATTTACTGAGCAAAAACTATCTTATTGTAAAAAAAAAAAAAATAGTTCAAGTAGTTGGCGAAAAAAATCTCATTTTTTTTGATTTCTGTCAGTTTTGTAAGGTTATTAAGACAAAAAAATACAAGCGGTCAAATTTTTATGACCGCTTACAAATCCAATTAAGCTAAATGTTCCACGTTATTAAATTCAATTAAACTTACCTGCCCATTCTCTACTTGAGCAATATTGATAGCCGTGTTAATCACAAAACTATGTTTTGTTTCATCTCGACATTCTGACCAATGTAGGCCTTTTAACACTGCCGTTAAAACCGTAAGCGTCATACCATGAGCGACAATTAATACATTTTCATGATCTTGATGTATCTGAGCAATATGGTTAAATGCGGTTAAGGCTCGTTGATAAAGTTGTTCGTAGGTTTCTCCCCCATTCGTTTCGGCTTTATACTCTGCCGGTGTTTTTTTCATAACCCAGTATTCATCATTCTCATATAAATCTACGGATTTAGTACCTTCCCAGCTACCAAAATCGAACTCATTTAAGCCTTTGTGATGAAAATGAGGAATGTTTCTGTGCTGATTTTCCGCCAAAATATAATTTGCGGTATCTTGCGCACGTTTTTGCATGCTTGAATAAGCCGCCGCAAAAGGGATTTTTTGGAGTGCTTTTCCAGCTTTTTTTGCCCCGTCTATTCCTTCTTCAACCAACGGGGAATCTCCCGAACCTTGTAAACGCCCTTCAGTGTTCCACACAGTTTTGCCATGTCGAACTAAATAAATGTTCAATGCCATTGTATTTCCTTGCTAAAATAACGAAAAATTTTATGAGATTATAGCAAATGTCCTCCCATTTTACAGTCTGCTTCCAACACCCTGATTTTATTGTCATTAATAAACCTGAAGGTGTTAGCGTACACAAAGATAACGAAGCCTCGGGGCTTACAGAACGTATTGCACAACAACTCGGTGTTCCACAAATCTGGCTTGTTCATCGTCTTGATAAAGCAACATCAGGTTTGCTGATTCTCGCTTTAACAAAAGAGGCTGCAGTTGAGTTTTATCACTTATTTAAGCAACACAAAATTCAAAAAACCTATTGGGCACTCAGTACAACAAAACCGAAAAAAAAGCAGGGCAAAATTATTGGCGATATGAAAAAATCCCGAAATAGTGCTTGGAAACTCTGCCATACCAAAGAAAATCCTGCGATAACTCAATTTACTTCGCAATCCGTTGCTCCCCAACTTCGGTGGTTTACACTCAATCCGCACACGGGGAGAACGCACCAATTACGGGTTGCGATGAGGAGTTTGGGTAGCCCTATTTTAGGCGATTCATTATATGGTGGCGAAAAGGCTGATCGCCTTTATTTACACGCCTACCAATTAGAATTTGAGTATCAAAATACCCATTTTTGTATTCAAACTCCGCCCACAAGCGGTCTGATTTGGCAAAAAATTTACCAAAATACGCTATAATTAGCGCAGTTTATCTATTAAGGAGCATCTACATTATCATGGGCTTATTTGAAGCAATCCTCATCATCTTATTACTCATCATTATCAGTGCTGTTATTTCTGCGGCTGAAATTTCATTAGCCGGTGCTAGAAAATTAAAACTACAAGCTATGGTCAATGAAGGCGATTTGCGTGCTGAAAAAGTGATGAAATTACAAGAGCAACCTGGTCGATTTATTACCGTAGTACAAATCGGCTTAAATATGGTAGCAATCTTTGGTGGGGTTGTGGGAGAAAGTGCGATCAATCCTTATTTTAGCCAGATTTTCTCACAATATACGCAAGCCGAATGGGTGGATAGTGCAGCATCATGGACAGCCTTTGCTCTCGTTACTTCCTCATTTGTTTTATTAGCCGATCTGATGCCAAAAAGATTGGCGATGACTTATCCGGAAAAGATTGCCGTACGTACTATCGGTATCATGTCGTTTAGCATTTTTCTTTTTAAACCGCTTGTGATGTTTTTCGATTTGATTGCCAATATAATGTTTCGGCTATTTGGTATTTCAACCGTTCGCCAAGACAATATGACAACCGAAGACATTGTTGCCGTGGTTGATGCTGGGGCAAAAGCTGGAGTGCTAAAAACCCATGAACACTATCTCATTGAAAATGTATTTGAGATGCAAGAACGCCGTGTGACTTCAACAATGACGACACGTGAAAACATTATTTTTCTTGATCGCACCGATAATAAAGAACAAGTGCTTCAAACCATTGGCGAAGATCCTCACTCTAAATTACTCATTTGTGATAATGGTTTGGATAAAATTTTAGGGTATGTCGAGTCACACAATTTGCTGACCCAATACCTTAAAAATGAAAGTGTCTCACTTACAGATCAGCGATTATTGCGTAAGCCACTTTTTATTCCTGATACGCTTTCACTTTATGAAGTACTTGAACTATTCAAATCTGCCGGCGAAGATTTTGCTGTTATCGTCAATGAATATGCTTTGGTAGTTGGCATTATTACCTTAAATGATGTGATGAGCATTGTGATGGGAGAATTAGTTTCAACGGAAGAAGAACAAATTGTTCGCCGCGATGAAGATTCTTGGCTTATTGATGGCGCAACACCTTTAGAAGATGTAATGAAAGCCTTAGATATCGAAGCTTTCCCAAATCCGGAAAATTACGAGACGATTGGGGGCTTTATGATGTATATGCTACGAAAAATTCCGAAAAAAACAGATTTTGTGCTCTACGATCAATATAAATTTGAAATTATTGATACGGAAAACTTCAAAATTGACCAGCTAATGGTTTCATTTAGAAAAGATATTAAAACTGAATGATTCGGTGTTATATAGCCATTTTACAATCGCTAATTTTAAGAACATTTGCGTAGGGGCGGGGTTTATCCCCGCCCATAAACAATTATTGATATTCGGGCGGGGATAAACCCCGCCCCTACGAAAGAGATTCAATACTTGTGTAGCTACTATATCAATACCAAAATAATCCTATTACCGCTGTATAAATAATAATGATTGTTTATACAGTTTATGTTAAACTTTATCATATATTTAAACAATAGACCTAAGGAATCTCATGATCGGTCGATTACATGGCAAAATTATTGAAAAACAACCGCCTGAAATGCTCTTAGATGTGCAAGGCGTTGGCTATGAGCTACTTTTGCCGATGACAAGCTTCTATAATTTGCCTCAGATTGGCGAAGAGACAACTATCTTTACACATTTAGTCGTGCGAGAAGATGCACATCTGCTATTTGGCTTTGCTCAAAAGCAAGACAGAACGCTTTTTAGAGAACTCATTAAAACAAATGGTGTTGGTCCTAAATTAGCACTTGCGATCCTTTCTGCGATGTCGGTTTCTCAATTTGCTAACGCTGTCGAAAATGAAGAATTAGCCAAACTCACAAAAATTCCAGGTATTGGGCGAAAAACAGCTGAACGATTATTAGTTGAGTTAAAAGGCAAGTTTAAAGGTTTATCCCAAACAGACTTATTTATTGAACAACCTCATGAAACAATCATGGCATCATCTGTTGAACCAAGTGATGAAGCCCGTGATGCTCTTATTGCCTTGGGATATAAGCCTGCTGATGCAGAAAAAATGATCAAAAAAGTAAATCTGGTTGGCGCAACAAGCGAACAACTTATTCGAGAAGCGTTAAAGAACGCACTATAAAATATGATTGAAGCAGATAGAATTATCAGCGCAGCCCCAAAGCGTGAAGAAGAAATTATTGATCGAGCCATTCGTCCGAAGCTCCTTGCAGACTATGTTGGGCAACCTTCTGTTTGCCAGCAAATGGAAATTTTCATTCAAGCAGCAAAGCTACGGAATGAAGCTCTTGATCACTTACTTATTTTTGGTCCACCGGGGCTCGGCAAAACCACTCTGGCTAACATTGTCGCCAATGAAATGGGGGTAAACATTCGCACAACATCAGGTCCGGTGTTGGAAAAAGCAGGGGATTTAGCCGCTATGCTGACGAACCTTGAGCCTTATGATGTCCTTTTTATTGATGAAATTCACCGATTATCGCCGGCAATAGAAGAAGTACTCTACCCTGCTATGGAAGATTATCAATTAGATATTATGATAGGCGAAGGCCCTGCGGCACGCTCTATCAAACTCGATCTTCCTCCGTTTACTTTGATCGGTGCAACAACACGTGCAGGCTCTTTAACATCTCCGCTAAGAGATCGTTTCGGTATTGTGCAACGCCTAGAATTTTATGGCGTAGATGATCTTACCTCTATTGTTCAACGAAGCGCAAACTGCCTAAATTTAAACCTTTCTGAAAGTGGTGCACATGAAATTGCTCGCCGCTCACGAGGAACTCCTCGAATTGCGAACCGATTATTACGCCGAGTGCGTGATTATGCTGATGTACGTAATAACGGAATTATTAGTTCAGAAATTGCAAAACAGGCATTATCTATGCTAGATGTTGATGCGGAAGGTTTTGATTTTATGGATATCAAACTACTTGAAGCCATTGTAGAGCGCTTTGATGGAGGCCCTGTCGGCTTGGATAACCTTGCAGCTGCCATTGGTGAAGAACGGGATACGATTGAAGATGTCCTAGAACCCTACCTTATCCAACAAGGCTTTTTACAACGTACCCCAAGAGGGCGTATTGCAACACAGCGGACTTATGAGCATTTGAAGAAACATCGATAAGACATAGAAAAATCGCTATGTATTGATTACATAGCGATTTTCTATAACTTTATAAAACTCGGCGTGATTGTGTGTAATTTCTAGCCCAATAACTTTCAGAAAGAGAGCTTGTAGTTACGCCTCGACTTGAACTTGCATGAACAAACTTGCCACCACCAATATACACACCAACATGATTATTTTTACGGAAGAAAACTAAATCCCCGGGGCGTAAATCTGATTTTGAAATCGAACGACCAGAATGACGCTGTTCAGCAGTAGAACGAGGAAGATGAACATTAAAAGCGCTACTCATTGTTTTTTGAACAAATGCAGAACAATCAATACCACCTGCACCATTACCACCTAAACGATAACGAGTACCAGCCCATTTTCGATAAATATTATTTACTTTCTGCGAAGCCTGATTTGCTAATGAAGCATTTTGATTATGCGGAGCAGTCTTTACCTCTTTACGAGAGGTTTGTTGCGCAATTTGTTCTGGAGTTGCCGCTTTTGCAACGATTCTAATTTGGTTAGGCGTGGCTGGAACACTACTTAAACTTGCATTTGCCATTGAAGCATAGCTAGAAAAAAGCGTAAATAAAGAAGTCATTAAAAATGGCTTAAGCCCAGCTAAAGTAATGTATTTTTTCATAATTTTGTCTCGCCAGAACAACTACAGCGTATTTATTCCTATTAAAAAACCAATTAAATAGCCTATCTACATGATAGGCTATACCTAAAATCTCAAGCAGTATAACTTATATTTATGCCAATGTCCTTAAAAAATTTATCTCATCAGCCCAAATTTCCGGATTTATTGTTTCTAAAATCAACGGAATGTTATCAAAGCGGTCATCTTTCATAATAAATTTGCAAAAATCGGTGCCGATTGTTCCTTCTCTTAATGTATCGTGACGATCTTTTCTACTACCTAATGGCGTTTTCGAGCCATTTAAATGCATTCCTCGTAAATAACGAAAGCCGACAATTTCATCGAACTGTCGAAATGTCTCATCACAACTTGCTAACGAAGAAATATCATAACCGGCTGAAAATAAATGACAGGTATCTAAGCAAACGCCCACTCGATTTTTATCTTCTACTTGGTCAATAATTTCAGCTAAATGTTCAAAACGATAACCTAAATTTGAACCTTGCCCCGCCGTATTTTCAATGACGGCTATCACATTTGGAACTTTCTCAACAGCAATGTTGATCGACTCTGCAATGCGAGCCAAGCAATCACTTTCTGAAATTAAATTCAAATGCGAACCGGGGTGAAAATTTAATAGCTTCAAGCCTAATTGATCAGCACGCTCCAGTTCATCTATAAAAGCCACTCTTGATTTCTCCAAGCCTTCTTTATCAGGACTTCCCAAATTAATTAAATAGCTATCATGTGGAAGAATATGCTCGGGTTGAAAATGATGAACTTGGCAAAAACGTTTAAATTTTTCGATGTTTTCCGCTTTAAGTGGTGGTGCTTTCCATTGGCGCTGATTTTTAGTAAATAATGCAAAAGCATTAGCACCAATCTCGACCGATCTTAAAACAGCATTCTCAACGCCCCCAGAGGCACTCACGTGTGCACCAATATATTTCATTACTTTCTCCCTATTTTTTGTAGTTCGTGTAAAATAATTAGGGTCTGTTTATCTTTCAAAAAAAACTGCGTTGTCGCCTAAAAAAGCCCTCGGCTAGACGTAAAACGCCGTTAATAGCGGGACTATTGACAAGTTTTACAACGACGGCGAGGGCTTTTTTAGGCACAACCCGAAGGGACGGGCTTCTTTTTTGCCCACTCTGCGTTAAAAAAACTTTGTTTAGAATAACTAAACGGCAGTTTTTTCGCCTTGATTGGGCAAAAAACAAGCTCCGTCGCAGCCTTTTTTGAAAGATAAACAGCCCCTAACATTTTACACCGCTTGTTTATTGACTATGAACGAAATGATTAACGATTTTTCTTTGCTGTGCCGCTTATTCGGCAATCTTTTTTATCGCTCACCCACCGATCCGGTACTAACGGCAACATTTAATTGGCTCGCCCAAGGGGGATTACGTAGCCAATGGGCTTTAGCCACCGATACACAAAGCGACTTAGCCTTAACCATTGTTGAAAAATATGCTCACCCTACCCAATTACAAGCCGACTATCAAGCGCTTTTTGGCGAGGGTGGTGCTATTGCTACAACAATTTCTGCCTATAAAATTTCAGTCGAAGATTTCGTCGCCTTTAGACAGGAACGTGCAATGCCTGCGCTTGAGCATGCGGATCATATTGCTTTATTGCTATTAACAGCTTCTTGGATTGAAGATAATTTAGACTCAACGTTGGCACAACAAACGCTTTTCGAGCAATTTTTATTACCTTGTATGAGTAAATTTTTAGGTTTAGTCGAAACGCACGATCAAGGCTTTTATAAAGCGATCGCGCAATTAACCCGTGATGCTTTATCAGCAATGTCTGATGAATTGGAGGAATCAGAATAAGCTAAATAGCATTCTCTGAAGGAGGCGTAAATGAAAACAAAATTACTATTTGCATTATCCGTCTGTTTAATGACAGCTTGCACACTTACTCCCGAGCAACAAGCTGCTCGTCAAGCAAAGCAAATCAAAGCGCAACAAAAGCTTTCCGTTGAAATTGCGAAACAATGCGATCTTGAAACGGCACAATTGATGGAGCAAGTTTATGACCCGCCAATTAGCCAAACAGAGCAAGAAAAAACAGCATTAATGAAGCGCTATACGCAAAAAATCAATGATCCGATGTTTCAAGCTTGCAATAAGCTCGCATGGGATAACTATAAAAAACAGATCGAAATTGAAGAAATGAGACGTTACTACGATGAGCGTCCTCATTTCTATCCTTGGCATTATTGTTATGCTTGTTGGTAATATAAAAAAGTAAAGCGGTATGATTTAGTAAAACAAAGACAAAATCATACCGCTTATTCTTTTAATAATTACTTCACTTCACGAATCATAATTTCCGAAGGAATCACACTGCCTTGCCAATATAATTCAGCTGCTACTTTTGCTGCAAGTTCTAAATAAGCTTGACTGGTTTCGTGTTCTGGTGCGGCTTCTACTGTTGGCATACCGTTATCTAAATCTTCGCGTAAACGAATATGAAGCGGAAGTTGCCCTAACACTTGTGTGCTATATTTCTTCGCAATTTTTTCTGCGCCCCCCGTTCCAAAAATATCTTCGTGATGCCCACAATTTTGGCAAATATGCACGCTCATATTCTCAATGACACCAAGTACCGGTACCGAAACTTTTTGGAACATTGAAATCCCTTTTATGGCATCTAATAACGCAATATCTTGCGGTGTCGTTACTACTACAGCCCCAGTCACCGGGATCTGTTGAGAGAGGGTTAATTGAATGTCCCCTGTACCTGGTGGCATGTCAATCACTAAGTAATCCAATTCGTTCCACCATGTTTCATTTAGTAATTGGCTTAATGCGCTGCTTGCCATTGGACCACGCCAAATGGTTGCGCTATCTTCCGACATCAAGTAGCCAATAGAATTGGACTGAATGCCATAAACTTCAACAGGCGTGATGTGCTTGTTATCTGGCGAAGTCGGGCGCTGATCTTTTGCACCAAGCATATGTGGAATAGAAGGACCATAAATATCGGCATCAAGGATCCCCACTTTTGCCCCTTGTGCTTTTAACGCTAAAGCTAAATTAACCGATGTCGTTGATTTCCCAACACCGCCTTTGCCGGAAGTAACTGCAATAATATTTTTAACGCCATTAACCGCTGGGTGATTATTTGCACGCTTTAAGGTGGCAATATTGTAATTTAATACCCATTTTACACCGCTTGCACCTGTGATTTCTTTAAGCTTTTCTTCCGTAGCCACTTTTAACGCTTCAAATCCACTGTTCCAAGCAAACGGCATAGTTAATTCAAGGCGTAAAATCCCAGCACCCAATTCAGCTTTTTTTAATGCATTTAGCGCAATAAGATCTTTCTTTAACGTTAGATGAGAGAAATTTTGTAATACAAACTTAATTTCATTAAGTTGTTGTTCTGTTAATTGATTCATTGTTTTCCTTAATTTGAACTTTGAGAAGTTACTCGAGATAAATCTTTACTATAAATCACTTCGCTGGTATTACGTAAATCAATACCAGTAAGCTCTGGCTTTATCATGATTTTACGCTGATATTGAAACAGCGGTAAAATCGCAATATCGTTTTCTAATTGTTGTGCAATATATTGAATTAAATCTTCCCTTTCTTTTTCTGATAATGTACTTTTTTGTAATTTCTCTAACGCACTATCTACCTCAGCATTGTGATAGCCATTTTTATTATCTGGGCTTTGAGAGTGGAATTTCCATAAAAATGCAGCTGGATCTGCATAATCCGCACACCAACCTGAACGAATTAGTTGGTAGTTTTTTTGAGCATGATGGTTAAGTAATGTATTCCAATCAACTTCTTGAGGCTCAACTCGAATTAAATCAGATTGTGCCAAGGCTCTCATCATCTGTTTTGCAATTTGTGGATGCTGCCCTTGTGTATCATAAATAACATTTAGCCGTAATGGGTTATTTAAGTTAATCCCCATTTGAGTAAGTAATTGCTCTACAACAACAGGAGACCAACGATTTTCTACTTCAGCCCGCATCGTTTTAGGCAATACCGAATGATTTAAAAGCCCATTTTCCCCTTTAATTCTTGCTGGGAAAATCATGGCTTTAAGGGCTCGGCGAATTTCCGGTTTTTGTAGCTGAGGATCTTGAAAATTAAATTCATAAAAATACGTACATAAACGTGGCAAATATACGATATCTTGCACATGTGAAGCGGTTGGATTTTCAATAAAATCTACGGACGTATCTACAACATTTCGTAATAAAACATATTTCACACGTTGAAAAAAGAGAGACTCATCACGAGCGACTAGCTGTAATTGTTGCTCTTGCCTATCACTGAATTGATAATCTCCATTTGTCACAAATTTACCTTGAGGCTTTTCTCCACGAAAAGTTGGTAATAATGCGATATGCCCTAACATTTTAGGTAACTGAGAGTTTGCTTTTTCAAGCGTAATTTTCAATGTTGAAGGATTAAGTGCTTCAAGCCCAAGCTCACTGACCGGTTTGTTACCTGATAAAACATCCTTAGCATGCTTTATACCAAGATAGGTTAAATAGGACGACAACGGCGATTGAGAGGCAGGATCCGCCAAACGTTGCCAACTCGTCACAAAATCTTCTGCAGTAATAGGTTCTCCATTAGACCATGTTTTATGATTCAGAATAAATAACCATGTTTGGTAATCTTCTGTAAACCAACTTTGTGCCACAGCAGGTTGAATCTCGCCCTTTACGTTAAATTTTACCAATCCTTCAAGAAGATCTCGTAATGGTGCGGCCTGCTCATTATTTCTGACAAAATGCGGATCTAACTCAAATTCCGTTTGGTAAATACCTCGAGTTAATGTTCGTTGTATTTGTGCCTGTTGAAGTTGATAAATTTCATTGTAACGTTTAACTTCCTCAACTTTCTCGGGCGATGAATTCAATTTATCACAACTTGTAAGCAGCGCAACACAAGCGGTCATTTTTACCACTTTTTTTACGATTTTAACCGCTTGTAACTGAATATGTCGTAATTTCATATCATTGCCTAGAGAAAAAAATTTATCTTATTATACGAAAGTTCAATATAAACAAAAACACCTAAAACATTAAGGTTTTAGGTGTTTTCTATCTTATTGAGCCGGAGTGATTAGCTGCTCCATAAATTCTGCATTGACATCTATTGATGCTCTCTCACGTAAATCTTTCACTAAATCATTACGTAAAATCGTGCGATTAGCTTCTGCAAACTGAGGTTCTAACGGCTTAAATTCAGCCAGAGTACCATCAGATACTTTATCTAGCGCCACAATAATTACATCGCCTTTTACATTACGTGCAATTTGATAGGTCGCTTTATCCGCTGGTTTTGGCATATTAAATACCGTTTTTGCCAATACCGGTTGTTGCACTTGAGCTTGAGCGTAAACAAGCGTTTGTGTTTCTCCAAACGAGATATTATTTTTACCTTCATTTAAAGCCACTAAATTTGCTTCCGCATTGCTCAGTAAAGCTTTCTCTGCTTTTTCTCGTTTAACCATCGCTTCAACATCTGTCTTAGCTTCCTCAAGTGTTTTTTCACGTTCAGCTTGGAAATCACTGACTCGAACAAACATAGTACGAGGATTGGTTGAATCGCCCACATCTAATGCTTCTGAATTTTGCCCTGTTTGACGTAAATCACTTTCAAATAACGCTTTCTCAACCGCTTCATGTTGTAATTCTGCCGGTACATTAGCTTGCGTAAATGCAGACGTTTTATGAATTTCTAAGCCTGCCACTTTTGCTACGGCTTCTAAAGAACCACTATTTTCAAAAGCACTATTTGCCATATCACGAGCAACAGTAGAGTATTCTGAAGCAAGTAGCTCTTTACGGATTGTTTCAGTAATTTTATCTTTTACTTGAGCTAACGGAATAATGTTTTCCGCTTTACGATCAATCACTTTAATAATGTGGTAAGCATTATCAATTTTAATCGGTTGGCTTACTTGTCCAACTTGTAATTGGCTCGCTGCATTCTCAAAGGCTTGAGGGAAAGTTCCTGCTTTCGTCCAACCTAAATTACCACCTTGCGCTGCTGATAATTTATCAGTCGATTTTTCTTTCGCTAATGTTGCAAAATCTGCACCGTTATTTAGCTGTTGTGCAATCGCATTTGCCTCTGCTTCATTTGCTACTTGGATATGCGCTAAATTCGCTTCGCCTTTTGTTACAAATTGTGCTTTATTTTTATCGTAATATGTTGCGATCTGCTCATCGGTAATTTGAATACGCTTTTCAACATCTTTTGGCGTTAAAACAAGATACTCCACAGTAAATGTTTCCGGAGTAAGCAACTGCTTTTTATGTGCTTCATAAAAAGATTGTAACTCTTCAGGCGAAACCGTTTGATTTTTAGCTTCATCCGCTAAAGAATAAGTTGCTAATCTCACATCACGTTTTTGGAATAACAATTTTGCTAATGCTTCTTGTTGAGCCGGCAAATCAAAAGAGGTATTGATAATGCCTTCTTCAATTTGAGAAAAAATCATACCCTCACGCACAATTGCAGCGTAACCATCTGTCGTTAAACCCGCATTGCGTAAAGTTTGTTGATATAATTTGTTATCAAATTTGCCATTTTGTTGGAAATTAGCATCATGCACAATTTCAGATTTAATCTGATCAACGCCCACATCTAATTTTAATGACTTGGCATACTGGCGTAAAAGTTCATCATTAATAAGGCTATTAAGTACAGACTGATTGAATTCACGAGCATATTCCGGTTTATCCAATAAATCCCATGCTTCGCCCCCCTTTTGGCTATAAAGGATATTTTGCTGACGGTTTTTCGCATCCGTAAAGGTACGCTGAGAGATGCCTTCGCCATTTACTTTTACTGCTGAATCGTCTGTAGCAACAAGCCCACTACCGATACCACCTAAAACAAATGATAAAGAAACAAGGGTAAAAATAATTTTAAAGCCCAGACTATTTGTCCGATCATGCCATTTTTCAATCATGCTATTTTTCCTACTATTTTCGTAATCAAAAAATTCTTTGAATTATACTGGAAAGAAGATAATTCTCAAATCTGAATTTCTTTAATCTTGCCTTATCAATAAAATATTTACTTTCATTTACGTCTAAAATTTGTTTTAATTTCCTCTCCCGTCAATTTTGACTTTCATAGGATTTCCCTAATGGGCATTTATGCATATATCTGCTTTTTAGCAGCGCTTTCTATCTTACTCGGTTTCGTGACCAGCAAAATCAGTGCAAGAGTGCAATCAACCATTGCCATTACTGCAGCTGCAATGGTCTGTTCTCTGCTAGTCTGGATTTTAGGTTCTTTAGGCTGGTTTAACATTGATGACATCGCAAAAAATGTCATGGAAAAAATTGATTTCAAAAGTTTCCTACTAAACGGTATTTTAGGCTTTTTACTCTTTGCCGGTTCGCTTGGCGTAAAATTACCTGTATTAAAAGACCAAAAATGGGAAATTACCACCTTTGCGCTTTTTTCTACGCTTGCTTCAACCTTTATTATTGCGATACTGGTATGGGCTGTCGCTAATTTGATTGGGCTTCCTCTCGACTTCATTTATTGTGTTGTTTTTGGTGCATTAATTTCGCCTACCGACCCGATTGCTGTATTAGCCATTATTAAAAATTTGCGTGCGCCTAAACGTTTATCTATGCAAGTTGAAGGCGAATCACTCTTTAATGATGGCGTAGGTTTAGTCATCTTCGTTACCGTATTTGCCGTTGCTTTCGGCGGACAAGAAGCCACTTTTTCTGGCATTAGTAGCCTTTTCTTACACGAGGCTATTGGCGGTATTTTATTTGGTTTCTTGCTTGGTTTTATTGCTCACATTCTCATTTCCTCTACTGACGATGGTTCACTGGAAATGATGATCACACTCACAATCCCAACAGCAGGGTTTATGTTTGCCAATAATATCTTACACGTTTCAGGCGCTTTAGCGATGGTTGTTTCAGGCATTATGATTGGTAACTGGACGCGCCGTTCGGGCTTTTCTGAACAAAGCCAACGCTATTTAGACCATTTTTGGGAAATGATTGACCATTTCTTAAACTCATTGCTCTTCTTCTTAATCGGCTTTGCATTGCTGCTTGTTGATTTTGAATTCTACGGAGTTGTGCTGATGATCATTGCAATTCCAATCTGCTTAATTGCTCGCTATTTAAGCCTATGGATTCCATTTAAAGCCATGCAGCAAATCCGTACTTATAACCCATATACATTAAAAATCATGACATGGGGTGGGCTACGTGGAGGACTAGCCTTAGCAATGGCACTCTCTATCCCAAGCAAAACCGCTTTTGTCGGAGAGATTGATGTTAAAGATCTTATTCTTGTGATGACTTATGCGGTTGTGATGTTCTCTATTCTTGTTCAAGGTTCAACTATTGAGCCGATGATTAGAAAATCCAAAACAGTCGATCCAAATCGAGAAGAGTATTTACAACCTAGCCGCCATTAATATGTGTTACAAGCGGTTATATTTATTCACATTTTTGCAAATGAGATAAAAAAACCGAGCAATGAAAATTTGCTCGGTTTTTCGCTATTTAAGCTTATTAAAATACTTTCTTAAATGGCTTAATAATCACATCGCCATACACACCTGCTTCAACATAAGGGTCTTCTGCTGCCCAAGCTTGCGCATCAGCAAGTGATTCAAATTCAGCAATCACGGTTGAACCTGTAACGCTTGAGCCATCTTCGGTTGGGTTTGGACCCGCTGTTAATAAACGCCCTTCTGATTGCAACTGTTCTAAACGAGCAAGATGCGCCGGACGAACAGCTAAGCGAGTTTCAAGCATATTGGGATTATCTTGTGCAAAAATAACGTAATACATAGATTTTTCCTTTTTATTGATGGTAAAAACTAATTTTGTTCTAGCTCTTCCTGAAGGTTGAGCGTTTCTAAAATGGCTAATGCTTCATCTAATTCAGGGTTATTTTCACGAGGAATTTCACGAGGTCTGCCATTTTTATCAATCGCTACATAAGTAAACAATGCTTCGGTTACACGGAAGCGTTCACGATTACCTTCATAAACTTGTTTAATAAAGACTTCAACCTTCACTTGCATTGAGGTGCGCCCAACACGGACTAACGTCCCATAACAACAAACGACATCACCAACTGAAATTGGAAGATGGAAAATCATTTTATCTACGGTTACCGTAACCACCCTTCCTTTTGCTAATTCTTTAGCTAAAATTGCGCCTCCCAAGTCCATTTGCGACATAATCCAACCACCAAAAATATCGCCATTTGCATTGGTATCTGATGGCATTGCAAGGGTTCTTAAAATCAACTTGCCGTTAGGTTCTTTTGTATAAGGTTTATTTTTCATTGTATTTTTCCTGCGCTTTCGCATTTTCTTGTAAATAAGGATAAATCATCACACCTGTTACAATCGTCGCAACAAGGCTTAAACCGGTTAAACCAAAGACTTTAAAGGTGTACCAGGCATCATTAGACATATAGTGGCTGATGTATAAGTTAAGCAACATACAAAGTATAAAAAACATTGCCCAACCTAAATTCAACTTAGCCCAAACATGATTTGGTAATTGAATTTCTTTACCTAATAAATGCTTAATAATTGGATTTTTTAAAACAAATTGGCTAATTAAAAGGACTAATGCAAATAATGCATTGATGATGGTTACCTTCCATTTTAAGAAGGCATCATCATTAAAGTAAGCGGTTAATCCCCCAAAAACGACCACAAATCCAGCCACAAAGAGCTGCATTTTTTCAATCTTACCGTAAAGCACTTTGAGTACCATTAATTGAATAACGGTAGCAACCACTAGAGTTATAGCTGCTTCTTGCGTTCCCCATACTTTATAAACAATAAAAAATAAAATGAGAGGGATAAATTCAAGTAATTGTTTCATAGTGATACGCTCTTTTATTGGCGAATTGCCTGATAAAAACGGAAACCAAAAATAGTAGTAAACAGTGATAAAAATGCCGAAATAAAAAACGAAATAATCATTACTGCAATGTTGTCGCCTAATTTACTCACTAAACCAGCCAATAGTTGAGGTAAAACATTCGCAATTAAACAATATCCGATCATTAAATTCATTTTACCTTTAGTAAAATTCCACGTAAATTTTACCGCTTGTCCGAAAGAATATTCCTCTATTAAATAAATATAAATAGATAAACATAATTTCATAAAAATGAAGATCCCCATTACCAACAATGGAAGTGAAATAATACTTACTCCATTCCCACTCATCATACTCAGTAATACGGAAGATAATCCAAATGAAAGGGGCAATACCATTAAAATATAAAGACCAATTGCCGGTAATAATTTATTAAAGGCTGTGAGCGCATTTTGTAAAAATGCGTGATATTGCCCAGCGTTAATCGATTTAATGTTTAAGATCAGTAATAAAGAGACATAAACATTAGCAATACCGATAATCACTGTTGGCAACAGCATAGAAATTGACGCCTCTGCTGAAACGGGGCTATTTGGCATAACCAACAACACGGTTGCTTGAATTGCAACAAGCAAGATAATGGCAAATAATGAGAATTGGCTTCTGTTTCGGATAAAATTCCAACTATCTTGTATTAACTGTGGAAAATTCATCAACATGAAAAAATCCTTATTTATGGCTAGTAAAACGTTAAAAATTTGTAGTAAAGTATAACAATAGATTGCTGAATATGCATTAAAATTTGGCTTTTCTCTCACATAAAGCCATTTATAGGTTGTGATATGAATGAAACTCTCCAAGCCGGGCAACGTTATTTAAATACGTTACCTAATCAAAAAAAACTCGGATTATTTATGATTGACTACCGTCTCATCCGGCTAGTCAAATTCTCGGCTCGGTTTATGCCGGCTTTTGCCTGCTTTGCGATCTTATGGCAATACTTCTTTAGCGAGCCGACACAATCTGTTTTAGTCAATTCGATTATTACAGGGCTATTTGCTGTCAGTATCCCTTTTCAAGGATTATATTGGTTAGGGAAACGGGCAAAATCGCCTCTACCACTTTCATTATTAAAATGGTATGAAGAACTCCGCCAAAAACTCATTAGCGAACAAATCAACGTTGATACACAAACGATGCCCTCATATCAAGATTTTGCTAATTTATTGCAACTGGCTGAAAAAACGTGGGGCAATAAATACTTTGATGAGTTATAATCAATAGCAATCAACGATACATCGGCACTTGCATTTTGCTTGTGCCATTTTCATTTATTTTCGGTTTTATTCATTTATAGACTTATGACAACGTTATCAGATAAAGAAAAAAAACAAGCTTACAATTTAAATAAACTCCAAAAACGTTTACGCCGCAATGTCGGTAATGCGATTGCTGATTTCAATATGATTGAAGATGGCGATAAAGTGATGGTTTGTTTATCCGGCGGAAAAGACAGCTACACATTATTAGATATTTTATTAAATTTAAAATTAAATGCGCCTATTCATTTTGATATTGTTGCAGTTAATCTCGACCAAAAACAACCGGGCTTTCCTGAACACGTGCTACCGGAGTATTTAGAGAGCATTGGTGTTGAGTATAAAATTGTCGAAGAAAACACCTACGGTATCGTCAAAGAGAAAATTCCTGAAGGTAAAACAACCTGCTCACTTTGCTCTCGCCTACGCCGTGGTATTTTATATCGTACAGCAACAGAACTTGGCGCAACTAAAATTGCACTAGGGCATCATCGTGATGATATGTTAGAAACCCTCTTCCTAAATATGTTTTATGGTGGTAAATTAAAATCTATGCCGCCAAAACTCATGAGTGATGACGGCAAACAGATCGTTATTCGTCCGCTTGCTTATTGTAAAGAAAAGGATATTGAGAAATACGCTGTGGCAAAACAATTCCCGATTATTCCGTGTAATTTATGTGGTTCTCAGCCTAACTTACAACGTCAAGTGGTTAAAGAGATGCTTCAAACATGGGATAGACAATATCCGGGAAGAATTGAAACGATGTTTAGTGCATTACAAAATGTCACGCCATCGCACTTATGCGATCCACGTTTATTCGACTTTAAAGGCATAAAACACGGGCAAGTTATCGAAGGGTTAGAAGGCGATATTGCTTTTGATAAGGAAGAGCTGCCAACTATTCCTGTCGCTTTCGAGGAAGAAGAAAATGATTTCGCCGATAATGGTTTAATCCAATTTAAAGCGGTCTAATTTTTTATATTTTTTGCAATTCACAACAATTTATTTTTAACCATTAAGGGGTTTCACAATGTTATTTAATGAAATAGTGATATCAATCATTGTATTACTCACATTAAGTTTAATGCGTATTAACGTGGTTATATCACTCATTATTGCTGCTCTTGTATGCGGTGTAATCGGACACAACGGTGTTGATGGCACTACAGCATTTCAGGCATTAGAAAAAACGATTAAAGCCTTTACCGGCGGTTTAGGTGGTGGTGCTGAAACCGC
>NZ_ACQL01000100.1 GCF_000175195.1 Actinobacillus minor NM305
CTCTTTTTTGATAAGAGAATTTAGGAAGATAAATCAATAGAGAATAAATTATGAGTATTCGAATTTTACCTGAAAACGAAATTAAACAAGCCGCACATTCCTTTGAAAATCCACCGCTTTTATTTGCAAACCCGAAAAATCTCTATTTTCGCCGAGCTAAACGCTTACGTGATTTAGCACAAAATAATCCCTTTGCTGATTATTTAGAGTTTGCCGCGAACTTGGTCGAAGTACAGCTTGATTTGCTTGAAAGCAAACCTATTGCAAATTACACGGAAAAATTAGCCGCTTGTATTGAACACTCTCAAGGCGAGAAGCCGTTAAATGCGAAAAATTTTAAACGCTCCGATGAATGGCGAGAACTTCTATTAGCATTACTGGCAAAATTTAGGCCCTACGCTAATGATAACGTCTTGCCTACTATAGAATGGCTAGAAAAAGCAGCAAATTCAGAGCTTGATAAGCTTGCAGACGATCTCTTAAACGAGCGCTACGAACTTGTTGGTGCAGATAAAGCGGTTTTCCTTTGGGCGGCATTATCTTTATATTGGACACAACTTGCCCAACAACTACCACGCAATACACGAACAGAAGTCGGCGAACGTCATACTTGCCCTGTTTGTGATTCTGCTCCGATCGCAAGTGTTATCCATTTCGGGAATACACAAGGATTACGCTATTTACATTGCTCACTCTGCGAAAGCGAATGGCATATGACCCGTTCACAATGTTCAAATTGCGATCAAAGCGGTAAGTTAGATTACTGGAGTTTAGAAAGTGTTGAAGCCCCTGTTAAAGCAGAAAGCTGTGGCGATTGTGGCAGTTATCTTAAAGTGATGTATCAAGAAAAAGATCCTCATGTTGAACCTATTGCTGATGATCTAGCAACACTTTTCCTTGATGCTGAAATGGAGCAAAAAGATTTTGCACGAAGTGGCATTAATCCATTCTTATTTCAAGTAGAATAAATGACAAAAGGTAGAAGTTTTTGCTTCTACCTTTCTTTTTCAGAAACTAATACAGCCCCGATTTCTCATACCAAATTTTATTGATAAACCACATCACTTTTCCAATGGGGGTTTCTACCGTGATCTCATCATCTTGCATTTTTCCAATCAATGCACGAGCAACGGGAGAATCAATCGAAATCCAATTCTTAGCAGGGTCAAATTCATCGCAGCCAACAATACGATATTGTGCCACTTCGCCTTCTTCATTTTCCAATTCAACCCACGCCCCAAAAAAGACCTTACCCTCTTGTTTAGGATGATAATCAACAATTTGCAACACTTCTAACCGTTTAGATAAAAAACGAACACGGCGATCAATCTCTCTTAAACGGCGTTTGCCATAGATATATTCCGCATTCTCACTACGGTCGCCTAAAGCTGCAGCGTCCGAAACGGCTTGAGTAACCTTAGGGCGTTCTTCTTTCCACAGAAATTTTAGTTCCTGATCTAACGCCTGCCAACCATCACGAGTAATATAGTTTGATTTTGCCATATTCTTGCCTATTTACTTAACAATAAGTTTGCAATGGTACGCATACCAATCCCTGTTGCGCCGGCTGCCCATAAATCGCTAGCCGATTTACGGAAGGTTGCCGAAGCATCAATATGCAACCAATTTTGTTGGTAATTCTCAACAAAATAAGAGAGAAATGCACAAGCTGTGCTTGCGCCAGCACCTACCGGAACCGAACCAATATTCGCAATATCCGCAAAACTTGAGCTAATTTGCGAGCGGTGAAACGCCTCAAACGGTAAACGCCAGAATGGTTCATTTTCTGCTTTAGCTGACTGGAAAAGTGACTCTACTAATTGCTCGTCCATTGATAACACACTATGGTAATCGTTACCAACCGCCACTTTGGCTGCTCCGGTTAGCGTAGCAACATCTAAAATAAATTGAGCGTTCTGTTTATCTGCTTCAATAAGCCCGTCTGCTAAAACAAGTCGCCCTTCTGCATCGGTATTAAGCACTTCCGCTGTTACCCCATTTCGATAGGTAATAATATCGCCTAATTTAAACGCATTATGGCTAACCATATTTTCCGCACAACATAAGAACAATTTGACTCGTTTTTTTAGCCCTCTTGCAATGGCAAAACCGAGGGAGCCGGTTAGTAATGCTGCGCCGCCCATATCCGTACGCATCGTACTCATTGAATCGCTTGGTTTAAGGCTATACCCCCCTGTATCAAAGGTAATCCCTTTACCAACGAGGCACGCTAATACCGGCTCATCATCTTTACCCGTTGGATTAAAATCCAAATGTAAAAATGCCGGTGGATTTTCTGAACCTTTACCAACAGTCCAAATCCCATGAAATCCTTTTTCTTTCAAGGCTTCCCCAGCAATTACTTCAACTGAAATAGCATTTTTCAAACCTTTTTTAACCGCTTGTTCTGTTAAAAAATGTTGTGCTTTTTTGACTAGTTCAAGCGGCGTCAGCTGATCTGAAGGCAAGTTGATTAAATGGCGAGTAAAAATACTACACTCTACTCGAGCCTCAAACTCTGCTTGCTCTTGAGCCAAATCGGGATATTGCACACTCCCAGCTTGTTTGACACTATTAAACCCTTGATGAAACGCCCAACAATTCTCTAAATCCCAACCGTCTCCAGCAAGACTTACATCTAAAATACCTTGATTTTTAATTTTACGAGCCGCTTTCTGAATCGTTTGTAATGAAGGCGCTTGAAGATGAATTGTCATACCTGATTCTGCTGCCGACAAAATCGCTTTTTCCCCCCATGCGCTCGGCGCCGGTTGTGTAGAGAGTTTAATTTGCATTGTCATAAATATTCCTTAACTATAAAAATCTGTAAGCGGTCTGATTCTAACAAGAATTTACGTTTTTTTCCTATTCATTTTTCTTTGATTTTAAGATAACCTCAATGCTCATTTTTCACACGGAGAGTTATTTAATGAATTACCTTTTAAAATTAACGAACTTCATCAGCAAAACCTTTGCAATTTGGGTTGTCGTTGCTGCTTTTATTGCTGCACAATTCCCTGAAACTTTTAAAATGTTTGTGCCTTGGATTCCGTATCTACTTGGTATTGTGATGCTTGGTATGGGCTTAACTCTTACATTTAAAGACTTTGCTGAAATTACCAAAAACCCGAAAGCTGTCATTATTGGGGTAATTGCCCAGTTTGTTGTTATGCCAAGCATCGCTTTTATGTTAGCAAAATTATTTAATTTGCCGCCCGATCTTGCGATTGGTGTTATTCTAGTCGGATCAGCTCCCGGTGGAACATCCTCAAATGTGATGACTTATTTGGCAAAAGGAAATACGGCTCTTTCAGTTGCTTGTACGACTGTTTCTACCTTACTCGCGCCGCTATTAACTCCGGCAGTATTCTATCTTTTCGCAAGCCAATGGTTAGAAATCGATGCAACAGGCATGCTCATTTCGGTACTACAAATGGTTTTATTACCTATTTTTATTGGTGTTGTGATTCGCTCTATCTTAAAACAAAAAATCGCTCAATTCAGCCAAACTATGCCGCTAATTTCGGTTATTGCAATTATGCTCATTGTGACTGCAGTTGTAGCCGTAAGCAAAGATCGTATTATTGAATCTGGTTTATTGATTTTTATGATCGTTGTTCTACATAATGGATTGGGTTACTTAATTGGTTATACTGTCAGCCGTTTATTTAAACTCCCTGTATATGATAGTAAAGCCATCGCTATCGAAGTTGGTATGCAAAATTCGGGATTAGGCGCAGCACTTGCGGCTCTTCACTTCAAAGCCAATCCGTTAATTGCCGTGCCAAGCGCAGTATTTAGCTTCTGGCATAATATTTCAGGACCAATCCTTGCAATGTTCTTTGCATCAATGAAGGATGAAAAAAATTCATCAGAGAACTAGTTTTGTACCTAGCACGCAAAATGCGTACTAGGTTATGTATAGTTGAGTGGCTTTGCCACTCTAATTCTCAGCCCTAAAAGGGCTGAATTATGCGTACCCCAATACGGATCTGCCGTGCTGGGATATAAAACAAACACCTCTTGATACTCTTATACCTTCGAAACATCCCCCTTAGTTTATAAGCGGTTAAATTTAAAAACAGGTTTGCAAATCCTTCAACAAATTTAACCGCTTGTTTCATCTTATAATCTCTATTTGCAATTTCAGAAAAGATGATTTACATTCTGTTCACAACTTCGTAGAAGATAAAGGAGACATCTATGAATCTACACGAATATCAAGCTAAGCAGATTTTTGCGCAATATCATCTTCCTGTCAGCCAAGGTATTGCTTGCCAATCTGCCGATGAAACCGTCAATGCACTAAAACGTTTAAATGGCGAGGTTTGGGCAGCAAAATGCCAAGTTCATGCTGGGGGGCGCGGTAAAGCCGGTGGCGTAAAATTAGTCCATAATGAGCAAGAAGCAAGAGCATTTGCAGACTATTGGCTAGGCAATCGCCTTGTAACCTTTCAAACCGATTCTCGTGGGCAGCCGGTTAATACCATATATATCGAAGAAACATGCCAAATCGCCCGTGAACTTTATCTAGGTGCAGTGATTGATCGCAGTTCCCAAAAAGTCATTTTTATGGCTTCCAGTGCTGGGGGAATGAACATTGAGGAAGTTGCTGAAAAAACGCCAGAGCTCATTCATAAAGTTGCCTTAGATCCCCTCGTGGGAGGACAGCCTTATCAAGGTCGAGAACTTGCCTTTAAATTAGGCTTGAAAAATGATGAAGTTAAACAATTTAGTCATATCTTTGTTCAATTATCTAAACTCTTTATCGAAAAAGATTTAGCTCTTCTCGAAGTGAACCCTCTCGTGGTTACTCAACAAGGACAACTCATTTGTTTAGATGCCAAAATGGTCATTGATAGCAATGCCCTTTATCGCCACCCTGAATTACAAGCACTTCAAGACCCAAGCCAAGAAGACCCAAGAGAAGCAGAGGCCGCCAAATGGCAACTGAATTACGTTGCACTGGAAGGCAATATTGGCTGTATGGTCAATGGTGCCGGGCTTGCGATGGGAACCATGGATATCGTTAAATTACATGGTGGACAACCTGCGAATTTCCTTGATGTTGGAGGTGGTGCAACCAAAGAACGAGTGGCAGAAGCCTTTAAACTGATTCTTTCTGATCACAATGTGAAAGCAGTATTAGTGAATATTTTTGGAGGCATTGTCCGTTGTGATTTAATCGCAGAAGGGATTATTGCGGCAGTAAATGAAGTGGGAGTTCAAGTGCCGGTTGTTGTTCGTTTAGAAGGAACCAATGCGGAGCTTGGTCGTGAAATTCTAGCCAAGAGCGGATTGAGTCTACTCGTTGCAAATACATTAAAAGAAGCAGCTGTTTTAGCTGTAAAAGCGGCTCAGGAAACGAATTAAGGAGAAAGAGATGGCAATTTTAATTGATAAAAATACCAAAGTGATTTGCCAAGGATTTACCGGTGCTCAAGGCACATTTCATAGTGAGCAAGCCTTAGCTTACGGTACGCAATTAGTTGGTGGTGTTTCGCCTAATAAAGGTGGAACAACTCATTTAGGTCTTCCTGTTTTTAATACGGTTCGAGAAGCCGTAGAAACCACACAAGCCACCGCAACCGTGATTTATGTTCCTGCCCCCGGCTGTAAAGATGCGATTCTAGAAGCAATTGATGCTGGTATTCAACTTATCGTTTGTATTACTGAGGGAATTCCTACCCTTGATATGCTTGAAATCAAGCAAAAGTTAAATCAAACAGGCGTACGAATGATCGGTCCAAACTGTCCTGGTGTCATTACGCCTGAAGAATGTAAAATCGGGATTATGCCGGCAAACATTCACAAAAAAGGCAAAATCGGCATTATCTCTCGTTCAGGAACTTTAACCTATGAAGCCGTAAAACAAACGACAGATGAAGGTTTTGGACAATCGACCTGTGTAGGTATTGGCGGCGATCCTATCCCTGGTTCCAACTTTATTGATATTTTAAGACTCTTTGAACAAGATCCCGAAACTGAAGCAATTGTGATGATTGGCGAAATCGGTGGTTCTGCCGAAGAAGAAGCTGCAGAGTTTATTCGTAAGCACGTAACAAAGCCTGTTGTGAGCTACATTGCTGGTGTTACTGCACCAAAAGGCAAACGAATGGGACACGCAGGTGCAATCATTAGCGGTGGAAAAGGCACTGCAGATGAGAAATTTGCAGCGTTAGAAGCTGCTGGAGTTACTACAGTGAGAAGTTTAGCCGATATTGGCTCTGCATTAAGAAAAGTAATGAAATCATAAAAAATCAGCCCCCTAGAGGTTATCTTTAGGGGGCTTACTACTTTATTGAAGAAGCTTAAGCATTTAACGCACGTAAAATATCATCCACACGTTCTTTCGCATCACCAAATAACATTTGAGTGTTTTCTTTGAAGAATAATGGGTTTTGTACGCCTGCGTAACCTACCGCCATTGAGCGTTTGAATACGATAACGTTTTGTGCTTTCCATACTTCAAGAACCGGCATACCTGCGATTGGGCTTGATGGATCGTCTAATGCCGCTGGGTTTACGGTATCGTTCGCACCGATAACCAATACTACATCAGTATCTTCGAAATCGTCATTGATTTCATCCATTTCTAATACCACATCGTAAGGTACTTTCGCTTCTGCAAGTAATACGTTCATATGTCCTGGTAAACGTCCTGCAACAGGGTGGATACCAAAGCGAACGTTAATGCCTTTCTCACGTAATTTTGCCGTAATTTCAGCTACCGGATATTGTGCTTGCGCTACCGCCATACCGTATCCCGGTGTGATGATCACAGAGCTTGCATTTTTAAGCATTTCCGCGACTTCTTCCGCTGTGGTTTCACGGTGTTCGCCGTATTCTTCATCGCCTTTGCTTGCTTGAACATCATTACCGAAGCCGCCTGCAATAACGCTGATGAATGAGCGGTTCATCGCTTTACACATAATGTAAGAAAGGATCGCACCTGAAGAACCTACAAGCGCACCGGTTACGATAAGCAAGTCGTTGCTTAACATAAAGCCTGCCGCTGCTGCTGCCCAACCTGAATAAGAGTTAAGCATAGAAACTACCACTGGCATATCCGCACCACCGATAGATGCCACTAAGTGCCAGCCGAATGCTAATGCAATAGCAGTCATTAACAAGACAGGGAAAATGTTGTGAGGGTTGTTTAAGAATGCCACCATTAACAAGGCTGAGACTACTAACGCTGCTAAGTTCCATTTGTGTTTGTGCGGTAAATTTAAAGCGCTTGATGACACTTTACGACCAAATAATTTGCCGCTTAATTTACCAAATGCCACTAATGAACCTGAGAAAGTTACCGCACCGATGAAGATACCTAAGAATACTTCAACATTGTGAATATTCGCTAAGGTTGCTTGCTCTGCGTGGAATGCTGCTAAAGCCACTTCATCTAAATTTGCCGGCGGAACGGCTTCAACGTGTAAGCCCCAGCTGTTGAAGCCCACTAAAACAGCCGCTAAACCTACGAAACTGTGAAGAATTGCCACTAATTCCGGCATTTCTGTCATTTCGACTTTTAAGGCTTTGCGTACACCAAGGTAGCCACCTACTGCCATCGCAATGAGGATCCAAAGTGTACCTTGTGATTGTGGTCCGAAAATGGTTGCGACTAAAGCAATACCCATCCCCACGATACCATACCAACAACCGGCTTTTGCCGTTTCGTGTTTAGACAGGCCAGCCAAGCTCATAATGAAAAGAATAGCAGCAATAATATATGCCGCTGTCACTAAACCAAAAGACATTGTTGCTCTCCTTAACCTTTTCTAAACATTGCCAACATACGTTGTGTCACTTTAAAGCCACCAAAGATGTTGATGCTCGCCACTAAAATTGCAATAAAGGCAAGAATATCAATAAATAGGTTGCCTGTTGGTTGGCGAATTTGTAATACCGCCCCGACAATGATAATACCTGAAATTGCATTCGTTACCGCCATTAAAGGGGTATGTAATGCGTGGCTCACGTTCCACACCACGTAATAACCCACCACACAAGCTAATACGAAGACGGTAAAGTGTGATAAGAATGCCGCTGGTGCGACTGAAGCGATCCAAAGGAACAACACGCTGGCAGCTGCCATTGCGCCATATTTTTTACGAGGATCTAGCGGTTTTTCTTCTTTCTTCTCAACAGGTGCTGCCGCTTGTTTTTGTTGCGGTTGCGCTGATACTTGAATTGGTGGTGCCGGCCAAGTAACTTCGCCATCACGAATAACCGTTACGCCACGAAGTACCACATCTTCAAAGTTAATATCGATCACACCATCTTTATTTGGTGCTAATAATTTCAATAAATTAACTAAGTTTGTACCGTATAATTGAGATGATTGTGTTGGTAAACGCGCTGGGAAGTCAGTATAACCAATGACTTTCACTTGGTTTTCAGTCACAACGACTTCGCCTGCTTTGGTATATTCGCAGTTACCACCGGTTGCCGCGGCTAAATCCACGATCACTGAACCCGGTTTCATTGAATCTACCATTTCTTTTGTGATTAAGCGCGGTGCCGATTTACCGGGGATTGCGGCTGTGGTAATAATAATATCCACTTCTTTTGCTTGTTCTGCGTAAAGTGCCATAGCACGGCGGTTAAATTCTTCCGACATCACTTTAGCATAACCATCGCCTGAGCCGCCTTCTTCTTCAAAGTCGATTTCTAAGAAATCAGCGCCCATGGATTTCACTTGCTCTTTTACTTCAGGGCGAGAGTCGAAAGCACGCACAATCGCACCTAAGCTATTTGCCGCACCAATCGCTGCTAAACCAGCTACGCCTGCACCAATCACAAGCACTTTCGCCGGTGGCACTTTACCTGCAGCGGTAATTTGACCGGTAAAGAAACTACCAAAAGCGTTCGCTGCTTCAATAACCGCACGATAACCTGAAATGTTTGCCATTGAAGACAAGGCGTCTAACGCTTGCGCACGAGAAATACGTGGTACGGCATCCATCGCTAACACATTGATTTTCTTCGCAGACAATTTTTCCATTAATTCCGAATTTTGCGCTGGCCAAATAAAGCTAACCAACGTCGCCCCTTCTTTAATTAATGCAATTTCTTGTTCAGTTGGCGCATTCACTTTGAAAATAATGTCTGCATTCCAAACTTCTTCTGTTGTGCCGACAACCGCACCTGATTTTACAAATGCATCGTCTTCAAAACTTGCTTTAAAGCCGGCATCGTGTTCAACAATGACCTCAAAGCCAAGTTTTTTGATCTGCTCAACGGTTTTTGGTGTTGCAGCAACACGTGTTTCCCCGCCTAGCAGTTCTCTTGGTACACCAATAAGCATAAAGACTCCTGTATTGGATAAGTGGATTGAATAGCTATAAAAATAGCCCAATAGTTTTGAAAAAAAACGTAAATACTCTACCACTAAATGAGAAGGATTTGTAAAAAAATTATTCCTATCAATTCAATTATTTTATGGCAAATAACAAATTCTCAGATGTAGTGATATCTGTTAGAATTTAGCATAATAAAAACGCAGTCAAATAGAACAAAAATGAATATCTTAGATCAAATTAAAATCGTTCTGATTGAAACCTCTCATTCTGGCAATATAGGCTCTACTGCTCGCGCAATGAAAACAATGGGACTTGCTCAACTTTGTCTTGTATCCCCAAAACAACCTATTGATGAACAAGCTGTTTCACTTGCCGCCGGTGCAAAAGATGTTTTGGATAATACGCAAACTTTTGCTTCTTTTGAAGAAGCGATTGCCGATTGCCAGCTGGTTATCGGCACTAGCGCAAGGCTTCGCCATTTGCAAAATACGCTGATTGAACCGAGAAAATGCGGCGAAATTGCCGTTCAACATACATTAAAAGGAAAAGTTGCTCTTGTTTTTGGACGAGAAAGAATTGGTTTAACCAATGAAGAACTATTGAAATGCCATTACCATTTAAATATCCCCACCAATCCTGAATACGGCTCACTCAATTTAGCAATGGCGGTTCAATTAGCATGTTATGAAATCCGTATGGCATGGCTAGCCCAACAAGATTTGCAAAAAAATAGCCAAATCGTACCGCTTACAGAGAGTTCTGACTACCCAAGCAACGAAGCTTTGGAATACTTTTTTGAGCATACCGAACGTTTATACAAAGAATTAGGCTTTATCCGCAATGATGCCGTAATGCTGAAATTAAGACGGCTTTACCAAAGAGCGAGATTAGAAACAAATGAGCTAAATTTACTGAGGGGAATGCTGACGGCAATAGAAAAATATCGAAGATAACCACTTTTTCATTTTGCTAAATTTACCGATATGATAAACCGCCATAGCCTCGAACTATTAGGCTTGATCAACAAATAAAGCCCTTGTCCGTCTGATAATGTAAAGTCTTTATCTTTTGGTTTGTTTTTTTCTACTTCGGTATTGGTTAATCGTTTTGTAGTACGAACCATAGAATAAATAGTTTATTTTTTAATCTTTTTAATGTAACTGTGTTTTGCGGTAATACTTTTAGATTTATCACTTATATAGGGTTGTTTTTAAATTTGGTGGTTTAAGTGAAGCAAGTTCACTTTTGCCCTCTAATTCTTGGAGTCCATAAAAAAGCCTAGCAAAACTCGGCTAGGCTTATTCCATACTATTTAGGGAATTACTTCCCTACTTTTTTGGAAATTACTTCCCTATTATTTTGGGAGCTTGCAATTAGGCAACTTTCTTCAAATGATACTGCGGTAAAGTGAACCCACTGATTTTTTATTTTTTCAGATTCAAGCGGTCGGATCTTGTGGATTTTTTGTAAAGAAAAAAGCTACCTCTCTAATTTGGGTAGCTTTTAAGGGGTATTTACTCATCTTGAATGCGCTCTTTAATCCACGTTTTAAAATGAGGGTTGTTTATTTGTAGTGTTTTGTCTATGTTTCGAGTGATCAACTCATTACGCTCTAGCTTTCTTAATTTCCCTTGAATGGTGCTAGAAGTTATATCCTCAATTCCCATAACCTCCGCCAACATTAAACGGGTTTCTTTGCTGTAAGGTGTGCTATTCCCGTTTGCAATAAGCCTTAATAGTTGTCGCTCTAATTCAGATAGGTGTTGCCATTGCTTCATAATTCCGCCTTGTTCGTCCATCTGTGATAGTCGATATTCCACCACCTCATCTAAAGTTAAGTCTGGGTTAATGATCATATCTTGGGTAATAGCTCGCATATATAACGGGGTAAAATGGAAGCGTTCAAAGGTTTGATAAAATGCCGTCTTATCAAGTTGTTTGCCGGTGCGTTGTTCGTAAATATCCGCCAAAAAATCAGTAAATGATTTATCTAAATGAGGGAAATTCAAGGCGTGCGCAAAGTGAAAGAAAGGTGCTTTGTTGTCATTAAACATCGCCTTTAATCCGTTTGTACTGCTCCCCGTAAAAATCACTTTAATTTTTGATTGATTAACATCAAGCCCTGTTCTTAATGAACGAATAAGCCCATCATTTCCTTTACTTCGTGCTAGCTCTTGGACTTCATCAAGTAACATCAATATAGGTTTCTCGCTTTTCTCTGCGATCTCATTTAATAGCCTACTAACGTTAATTTGAGCTTGCTCTTCTTGTTCGTTTAATTCTACGCCTACGCCCAAAATATCAAGGCTCTTAATGCTCTTAAGTGTGTCTATTAGCTTGCTTTTTCCTTGTGTAATTTTGTTTAAGAAATCAAGTAAGGCGTAAACAAAGGCTTGTTGCGTTTTGTTGTCGTCCGCCTGTTCCATAAAGCTAAAATAGAAAACATTAAAGCCCATTTCTTCCGCTTTAGGTTCAATGTCATTAAGTAAAAATTGGGTTTTCCCCATTCTTCGAGGGGCGAAAAGTGTTAATGCGTGCGTAATGCCATCTTTTAAGCTAGTCAAAAGACGTTGAGCAAGTTCACTTCTTGGGAAATATAAAGGGTCTGTTCTTTTCATTTTAGATAGAATTATATGATGAATGTATAATTATACATTCTATGTATAATTTTGTATAAATCAACATAAATCAACGTAATTCAACATCACAAAAAAGAAAAGCTACCTAAGTTTAAATAGATAGCTTCATGAAGTTTATTAGCTTTGCCACTTGTTCAGGGTTGCCATATGTTCTACCTAGCTTTAACGTGTTTTTAGGGATGCGTCCCCCCCAAAGAGACTTAAGGGTATAAAGTAAATTATGTACCCCAAAAATTGGCGGTTGTAAATGTATAAATACGAACGAATGCGAAAGAATAGAGAAATTAGAAAGTAGCTTAAAGCCTTGTGTAACAATGATTAAGCATATGAAAACGTAAGAAAAAATAAGAAATAAAAAAACCGCTAAAAAGCGGTCTATTTGAATAATGGTGCCAGTGGTCGGACTCGAACCGACACGCTTTATGGGCGGCGGATTTTGAATCCGCTGCGTCTACCGATTTCGCCACACTGGCTAGTGACATATTAGTAAAACTAATATAAAAATATGGAATGAATTATAAGGCTAATTATCGTCTCATGCAAGTAGGGAATGATATCCAATGGATTATTCGTCTTAAAAATCATCAACCTCATTTTTGAAGTTATGCACAAATTCTGTGGATAACTTCGTGAGTAACTTTCAAATAACCTGATCATCTCCTTGATTTATAAAGGTTATTTTCACAGAAAAACGCCTTGAATGAAAAAAATACAACCTATTTTAATTCCATCACTTCACTGATAATTTGCCCAGTCTCCAGTTGTGTAATTAACTTATCCCCAACAGCAACTTCTTTTGCATTGGTTAAAATATGTCCTTTTGAAGTTTGCGTAATGGAATATCCCCGTCCAAGAATTTTTAGAGGGCTTAAACCATCTAGGCGAGTACATAGCGCTTGGAAACTTTGATATTCTTTCAAATAACGTTTATCCATTGCATAACTGAGTTGTTGCGCTAAACGGGTAATATATTGCTGTTTTTTTTCTATTTGATAAGGTAATGACGTACTTTCAATCCGTTTTGTAAGGTTTTCCCAATCTTGCTTTTTTCGGGATAAATATTGCGACATTTGCTGATGTAAACGCACTTCTCTTTGGGCTAATTGTTCACATTGCATCGCTAATTTACGTTGAGGATGATGAGGCTGTAAACGTAAAAATACCTGTGTTAATTGGTTACGCCGAGCTGAAAGTAAGCTCTTAACCGATTTTTCCATTCGATAAGCCAGTTGTTCAAACCGGATTTTGAATACATGAAGGTACTTTGACGGATGTTGTGCATTTAAACGTAAATTCAATTGCTGAAAGCGAGTGAGTTTTTCATGCCAAATACGATCAAAAGCCAAATTAACCATATTGAAATGATGTTGAAGCTGTCGTATCAATTCTTGCTGATCCCGACTCACAAGTTCAGCCGCAGCAGAAGGAGTCGGGGCACGCAAATCTGCAACAAAATCGGCAATGGTAACATCCGTTTCATGCCCTACTGCACTAATAATGGGAATTTCTGAACGATAAATCGCATAAGCTACCGCTTCTTCATTAAAACACCACAAATCTTCTAATGAGCCGCCACCTCGACCGACAATTAAAACATCACATTCTTGACGGCGATTAGCTAAATCAATCGTTTGAACAATATCTTGTGTAGCCTCTTTACCTTGTACTAAAGTTGGATAAATGACTACCGCCAAACTTGGATCGCGGCGTTTTAAGATATTTAAAATATCTTGTAATGCCGCACCGCTTGATGACGTGATAATCCCCACTCGTTTCACAAAATCAGGTAACGCTTTTTTATGTTCTTGTGCAAATAACCCTTGAGCCGCAAGTTTCATTTTTAATTGCTCAAACTGCTGTTGTAGCAATCCTTCTCCAGCAGGCTGCATGCTTTCAATGATAAGTTGGTAATCGCCGCGTGGCTCATATAAACTCACACTGGCCCTAACAAGCACTTGCATACCATTCTGAGGATAAAAAGTTACTCGGCTATTTTTCATTTTGAACATAGCACAACGAACCTGTGCATTTTCGTCTTTTAACGTCAAATACCAATGCCCTGAAACCGGTTGGCTAAAATTAGAAATTTCGCCGGTTAGCCAAATTTGCCCTAATTCTGTTTCAAGTAAATGCCGAACAGAGTAATTTAGTTGTGTAACAGTGAGAATGTTGTTCATATCAAAATGCGATAAGGATAGATAAAGCGAGTTTAAAGATTAGAAAGCAAGACTGCAAGCGGTGAAATTTAAATCTTTTTACCTGTTTGCAGATAAAAGAAAACCCTCGATAATTTCGAGGGTTAAGAATCTGGTTGCGGGGGCCGGATTTGAACCAACGACCTTCGGGTTATGAGCCCGACGAGCTACCAAGCTGCTCCACCCCGCGTCTGATGTGATGTATAATACTCTTTCATGATTTAATTGCAAGTTTTATTTCAAGAAAATTATTTACATGCCGAATTTTAAAACAACATTGGCATAAAATTTCACAAAAAGAGGAAAATTAAAGCATAAAATTTTTTGTATCGTTTTGGTTTGTTTTTTGTTAATCTAGTATTTTATTTTCCTTATACTTTATTTAATAACAGGATTTCTATGAATTGGAAAGCATATAGCAAATGGGCAATTGTGTTAGGTTTCTCTGTGCTCGTTGTCGGATGTTCATCTAAAAAAGCTCCTCAACGTACCTCTGTTGCGGATATTTACGCTGAAAATGCAAAATTAGGAGCTATCTATAAAAACCGTCAGGTTATGCCGTCATACATGAATTTTGCTCGTGTACAAGCGGTTGAAAACAAACAAAATATTGTAAACGGACGTGATTTTATTTCTCAAATTAACCATGTTCGAGCTTACTCTAATCGCATATCTAATAGCTATGAAGGAATTTACAGCAAAGTGCAACGCTGGGTATCTTCTGGTGCAGATGTTGATGATCTCAGTAAATATGGCATCAACGCAAATCTTATGCGTGGGCAAGATGGCTATCAAAATGTGAATTTAACCGGTTATTATGCACCGGTATTACAGGCTCGCCGTACGCCACAAGGCGAATTCCAACATCCTTTATACCGTTTACCTGCGAATAAACGCTTTACTCGCGCGCAAATCTATGCTGGAGCATTAAAAGGACAAGGATTAGAGTTAGCATACTCAAATTCTATGGTAGATAACTTCTTTCTTGGTGTACAAGGGAGTGGATTTATTGATTTTGGCGAAGGACGCTTAAGCCATGTCGCTTATGCAGGACAAAATGGTTATAAATACTATGCTGTTGGACGCCTATTAGTTGAAGATGGTGAGATTCCAAAAGAAAAAATGTCCGCTCAAGCAATCAAAGATTGGACAAAACGTAATCCTAGCCGTACTCAAGAGTTATTAGAACGTAACCCATCTTATGTCTTCTTCAAATTTGATGAAACTCACGATGTAAAAGGCTCTGCGGGTGTGCCTCTTGTTGCATTAGCTTCTGTGGCTTCAGATAAAAGTCTTGTTCCATCAGGTAGCGTACTTTTAGTTGAAATGCCGTTAATCGATGATAACGGTAAATGGACAGGTAAACATGAAATGCGCCTCATGGTTGCTCTTGATGTAGGTGGTGCAGTTAAAGGACACCATTTTGATATTTATCAAGGCATTGAAAGTGTGAATAAAAAAGCCGCTCAAACAGCTGGCTTACTTAAACACTTTGGACGCGTTTGGGTGCTAAATTAATTTAAAAGATAAAGCGGTAAGATTTACAATATTTTTTGCATATCTTACCGCTTTAATTAAATACAACCACCACAAGACCCACAACGCCAATCTTCCTTATTTACAGCCTGATAAAAATACCTAAACAGATCTTCTTCTAACGGAATATTCTCTGCAATAAACACATCACTTAGCCAGTCAATATTTTCTACAATCCAATCATCTTCATCTAATCCTTCTAGATAAAGTTCATCTTCCGGATCGATATAATTATAAATCCCTTTTGTTCCCATATCTTTATCAGCCCGCTCTTTAGGCAATGTTAATACTTTCCCTTCATAAGAAATAATCCAATGCCCTAAACACATTACTTGTTGTTTACGAGTCCACTCTGCTTGAAACGGATTTGGCATAATAATCCTCACATCTCTGAATATCTAGATGTTATCAATTTTAGGTAGGGAAAAAGAGAAAGGATATACAAAGAAATTGGTAGATTTTAAGATATTTGAGGAAAATTTGATTTTATTCAAATGATGAAAATGTGCGAGTCAACGACCCGCACCTTAAATTTACGCATTTGCCAAAATAACAGCTCGCTTTGGTGCCGGTAAGCCTTCTATAGTTTTAGAATGGTCATTCGGATCTAAAAAATCCACCAAACTTTCATTTTCCAGCCAATCTGTTTTGCGTTGCTCTTCAAGGGTCGTTACCGCTTGATCCACACAACGCACATTTTTAAAGCCAACTTTTTCAAGCCAATTGATTAACGCAGGAACAGAAGGGATAAAATAGACATTTTTCATTTTGGCATAACGATCTGCCGGAACTAATACATCATTCACATCACCATCAATAACTAAGGTCTCAAGCACTAACTCGCCCCCTTTCACTAATTGCGCTTTAAGTTGTGAGAGATGATCGAGTGGCGATTTACGATGATATAAAACCCCCATTGAAAATACCGTATCAAAAGCTGCAAGCGGTTGCATTTGTTCAATACCTAGCGGAATTAAATTTGCACGGCGGTCGTTACCTAATAGTTTTCTCACGACTTCAAATTGGCATAAGAAAAGCTCGGTAGGGTCAATGCCAACAACCATACTAGCCCCTTCGCCAACCATACGCCACATATGGTAGCCACTTCCGCAACCGACATCTAATATCGTGCGATCTTTTAAAGGCGCAAGATGAGGTAGTACTCGATCCCATTTAAAATCAGACCGCCATTCGGTATCAATATGAATACCGTGTAGGTGGTAAGGACCTTTGCGCCAAGGCATGAGTTGTTTTAAATGATGAACAATTCTTTGCGTTTCTCCATTGGAAAGAGGTACTTCCGGCACGGCTTCTACCTTATCTTTTAAGTTAAGCGTTACCGCAACATCCGGCATATAATCCACGATTTTTGCCCATTTAGCATAATCGCCGTGAGTTGTTTTTTCCCACTGTTTTAATTGGAGAGGGAGCGTTTCAAGCCACACAGAAAGTTTTGTTGTTGCAATTTGTTGATAAAAAGGACGGAAATCAATCATTTTCTTCTTTAAAGTGATAAGGACGCTTATGGCGTCCTTAGAATTAACATTATTTAACTTGTTGTAATTTTTGGTATGCCGCTAACAATTTTTGATGAGCCGGCATATTTTCAAGGCTTTCATCAGAACCGCTTAAGCCGTGGAACGGATTACCGCCTTGTACCGCAGACCACGCAAAATCTACGGTTTCTTTACCATACATCTTGTTAAATACCATACGATATTGTTCTGCCTCGCGCGTCTCATCTAAGAACAACTCAATCGACTGAATTAAACAACGGTAGTAGTTGTTACGCTCTGCTGAGAAAACAGAAGCATTCATATCTGCTGTCCAGTTTGCCCAATCTAAGGCTTCTTCAAGGTTGCCTAACGCAAGGTGTAACATTGATTTTAACTCGCCGATACGCAAGGTTTGTAATGCTGAACCTTTTTCTGCCACCACGCCGATAAACTCACGCACACGGGTCATATCGTCAATGCTTTGTTCGTCCAACTCGTCCAATAACTCTTGGTAAGTTTCTTGATCGTGGTGGAAATATGGCAAGTCGAGCAAAATCTCACGCCATTCCATTCCCATATTGTTGTTCGCATAAATCAAGTCGTCTGACGGATAGATATTTGACATACCAGGGGCAAGAATACGGCAAGCGTAAACGCCTAAATGCTCGTAATCCATAATATAGACTTCTTGTTTATGCTTATTGAAAATTGCCATTAAGTTGGCAAATTCTTGTTCTGTCGTGCCTGAGAAATCCCAGTGAACGAAGTCGTAATCGGCTTCAGATTTGAAAAGATCCCACGAAATCAGACCGCTTGAGTCAATGAAGTGAGTTTCAAGGTTAGCGTGATCTGCCACATCCTCATTGTTAAATGAAGGCGGTGCGAAGACATCTAAATCTTTCAAACTACGACCTTGTAATAATTCGGTTACGGTACGTTCAAACGCTACTTGGAAATTCGGGTGCGCACCGAAAGAAGCAAAGCAAGTGCCGTTATTCGGATTGAGTAAAATCACACAAATCACAGGGAACTCACCACCGAGTGACGCATCGTAGCAGAGGATCGGGAAGCCTTCTTGTTCCAGTTTTTCGATAGAGGCTTTGATTGTCGGGTAGCCGTCAATTACACTTTGTGGGATTTCAGGCAGGCTGATCGCTTCTGTGATAATGCGGTTTTTCACAAAACGCTCAAACACTTCCGATAAACCTTGTACACGAGCTTCGTTTTTGGTGTTACCGGCAGACATACCGTTAGATACGAATAAGTTACCGATGATACTTTGCGGAATATAGACCGTTTGACCATCTGATTGACGGGTATAAGGCAGAGCCACGATACCACGATCAGCATTGCCTGATTGTAAGTCAATCAGTAAATCTGGGGTTAAATCGCCGTGAGGGTTGAAATAGCCACGCAAGAATGGATCTAAAATGCCTTCCGGTAGCGTTTCTTCATCTTCAATTTCAAACCATTTTTCACTTGGATAGTGAACAAATTTGCCTTCGGCAATCTCTTTACCTAAATAGAAATCCGCCCAGAAATAGTTGGTGGATAAACGTTCAAAATATTCCCCTAACGCAGAAGCTAACGCGGCTTTTTTGCTCGCCCCTTTACCATTTGAGAAACATTGTGGGCAGTCAGCATCACGAATATGCACCGACCATACATTCGGCACAGGATTGAGCCACGAGGCTTCTTCAATATTAAAGCCTAAGTTTTTCAATTTCGTTTGGAACTTTTCGATACTCTCTTCAAGGGCAGCATCTTTACCCGTAATAAAGGTTTTTTCAGTCATTAAAATAGCCTGTTCAAAATAAGGAAAATCATTGCGATATTCTAACAAATGTGTAACAAGAAAGCATTGGATTTCTCTCTTTGCCAATTTCTTACCAAAAACAACCGCTTGTTTGATCTTGATTTTTGTTTTCTGATGAATGAAGTGATACACTTCTTCTAATTTAATTTAGGGACAAACGATATGAGTGGTGCAGAATTATTAGTCAATGTAACACCGAGCGAAACACGGGTGGCGTTGGTAGAAAATGGGATTTTAAAAGAACTACATATTGAGCGAGAAGCCAAACGGGGTATTGTCGGCAACATTTATAAAGGGCGAGTGACCCGAGTGCTCCCCGGCATGCAATCCGCATTTGTTGATATTGGCTTAGAAAAAGCGGCGTTTTTACATGCTTCTGACATTGTTTCACATACAGAATGTGTTGATGAAAACGAGAAAAAGCAATTTGTCGTCAAAAATATCAGTGAATTAGTCCGTGAGGGGCAAGATATTATTGTTCAAGTCGTTAAAGATCCGCTTGGGACAAAAGGCGCACGACTTACGACCGACATTACCCTACCTTCTCGCTATTTGGTTTTTATGCCAGAAAATAGCCACGTGGGCGTTTCTCAGCGGATCGAAAGTGAAGAAGAACGTAACCGTTTAAAAGCCTTGGTTGAGCCTTATTGTGACGAATTAGGTGGCTTTATTGTACGAACAGCAGCAGAAGATGTGGCTCATGAAAGTTTAGAACAAGATACGATCTTCCTGAAACGATTATGGAGAAAAGTGTTAGACAGAAAAGCAAAATATCCAACAAGATCGATGCTCTATGGCGAACTGGCGTTGGCTCAACGTGTTTTGCGAGATTTTGTTGGCACCCATATTAGTTCAGTCAAAATTGACTCAAAAATTACTTTTGAACAAGTAAAAGAGTTCTTAAATGAATTTATGCCGGAACTCACAGACAGCGTAAGTTTATATAGCGGTACTCAAACCTTATTTGATGCTTATGGCGTAGAAGATGCAATTCAAAAAGCCTTAGATAAACGGGTTGATTTAAAATCGGGCGGCTACTTAATTATTGAACAGACCGAAGCCATGACAACGATTGACATCAACACAGGTGCCTTTGTCGGGCATCGTGATTTAGCCCATACGATTTTTAACACAAACATTGAGGCAACGAAAGCGATTGCTCATCAGCTCCAATTACGTAATTTAGGCGGCATTATTATCATTGACTTCATTGATATGCAGGAAGAAGAGCACCGCCTACGTGTTCTGGAATCGCTTGAACAAGCCTTAAAAGGCGACCGAGTGAAAACGAATGTTAATGGCTTTACCCAACTTGGCTTAGTTGAAATGACTCGCAAGCGTACACGAGAAAGCCTAGAGCGTATTTTGTGTTGCGATTGCCCTGCTTGTAAAGGGCGTGGAACGATTAAAACCGTTGAAACAGTGTGTTATGAAATTCTCCGTGAAATCGTGCGAGTTCATCATCTCTTTAATACAGAGAAAGTTCGAGTTTACGCATCAAAAGAGGTGGCAGAATACTTGATCCATGAAGAAACGCATGCCTCGCTTGCCGAGTTAGAAGCCTTTATCGGAAAAAAAGTGGAAATCAAATTAGAGCCTTACTATCATCAAGATCAGTTTGATGTAGTTGTAATGTAATGTTTTCTAATAGATAAAAAGTGGGCGAAAAATATTTCGCCCTACAACTACCTCAAAAAGCAGTTAAATTTAGATGGGCAGGGAGTATGTAAGTCCACGCATAACGAGCGTTATTTTTAAGCGTGGTCTTACGTCCACTCTACAATGTTGCAAATTTTATTGAAAATTTATCTTAAATCCGACCGCTTGTTTTCTACCAAAATCCTGCAAAATCGCTTATAATATCGCCCTTTTAGTCTTAGCAAATCCGAATTCTTTTAAAAATTTAAGGTAATACCATGTCTGAAGTTGAAAACCAAGAATTAGATCTTAACGGCGAAATGATTGCTCGCCGTGAAAAATTAGCCAAAATCCGTGAAATGGGAAATCCATTTCCAAATAAATTCCGCCGTGATGCTTATGCAAAAGATTTACACGCAAAATATGATGATGTTGATGGCGAAGCATTAAAAGAACAAGATATTCAAGTGAAAGTCGCTGGTCGTATTATGCTTAAACGTGTAATGGGAAAAGCCTCTTTCTTCACAATCCAAGACGTAAGCGGACAAATTCAGCTTTATGTTGCTCGTGATAATCTTGCTGAAGGTGTTTATAGCGATAAAGTGAGCCTTTGGGATTTAGGCGATATCGTTGGCGTATCAGGAACCTTATTCAAAACCAAAACAGGCGAATTAACGGTGCGTTGTTCTGAAGTAGAATTATTAACGAAATCACTTCGTCCACTGCCAAATAAAGTACAAGGTATTACAGACCAAGAAATCCGTTATCGTCAGCGTTATTTAGATTTAATCTCTAACGAAGAATCTCGCCGTACCTTTATGATCCGTTCACAAGTGGTATCAGGTATTCGTCAATTCTTCTTAGAAAGAGGTTTTATTGAAGTTGAAACGCCAATGTTACAAGTGATTCCAGGCGGTGCTGCAGCTCGTCCATTTGTTACACACCACAATGCACTAGACGTAGATATGTATTTACGTATCGCACCGGAACTTTACTTAAAACGTTTAGTGGTAGGTGGTTTTGAGCGTGTATTCGAATTAAACCGTAACTTCCGTAATGAAGGGGTTTCTGTTCGTCATAACCCTGAATTTACCATGATTGAATACTACCAAGCCTATGCGGATTATCACGATTTAATGGATAACACCGAAGAATTATTACGTAAATTAGCATTAGATATTCTTGGCACTACTGATGTTCCTTACGGCGAATATGTGTTTGATTTTGGCAAACCATTTGAGCGTATCACTATGCATGAAGCGATTGTAAAATACGGCAATGGTATTTCAATGGAAGATTTACACGATTTCGATAAAGCCGTTGCGATTGCAAAAGGTTTACACATTGAAATCCAAAAATCGTGGGGCTTAGGCTCTATCGTTAATGCGATTTTTGAAGAAGTAGCAGAACATCAACTTATTCAGCCTACATTCTTAATGGCACACCCTGCGGAAATTTCACCGCTTGCACGCCGCAATGATGAAAATCCAGAAGTAACAGACCGTTTTGAATTATTTATCGGTGGACGTGAAATCGGTAATGGCTTCTCAGAATTAAACGATGCGGAAGACCAAGCCGAGCGCTTTGATGCACAAGTAGCCGCTAAAGATGCCGGTGATGATGAAGCAATGTTTAAAGATGAAGACTTCGTTGTTGCGCTTGAACACGGTTTACCACCAACTGCAGGCGAAGGTTTAGGTATTGACCGCTTAGCCATGATTTTTGCTAATGCACCGTCAATCCGTGATGTCATTCTCTTCCCTGCAATGCGTCAAAAAGCGTAATAAAGCAGATCAAATAAGGGCGAACATTTTGTTCGCCCTTCGCTTTACTCTCCATTCAACATGAATTCTAACTGTTCTTGAGCCTCTAGCCATTCCATTTCAATCTGCTCAACTTTTTGCTTCGCTTCAACTTGCTTTGCTAATGTTTCCGTTAATTTTGCCTTATTTTCCGCCTCATAGATTTCACTTGAAGCTAATAAAGTTTCAAGCTCTGCCAATTGGGTTGAGGCTTTATCTAAATCCTTTTCCAACTGGGTAATTTTTTTGCGTAACGGTGCTGTTTGCTGGCGAAGCTCCGCTTCTAAGCGTTTTTGCTCTTTACGGTTTGAAGCACTCTCTTTATTTTCAGCCACACTAGCGGTCGAATTTTCGGAGGATTTTGCCAATTCAAGGCTATTTTGTTCATTCAGCCATTTTTGATAATCGTCTAAATCGCCTTTAAATTCTTCCACTTTTTTATCGTGTACCAAATAGAATTCATTGACCGTGCTACGCAATAAATGCCTATCGTGCGAAACCACCACCAACGAACCTTCATAATAAGTTAAAGCGTCCGTTAAGGCTTGACGCATTTCCAAATCCAAATGGTTAGTCGGTTCGTCTAACAATAATAAATTAGGGCGTTGCCATACAATTAACGCCAGTACTAAACGCGCCTTCTCTCCCCCCGAAAATGAGCCAACCTCTTGTTTAACTTTATCCCCTTTAAAGTCAAATCCACCTAAGTAATTCCGTAATTCTTGCTCTGTTTTCTCTGGGGCTAATTTTGTTAAATGCCATAGCGGGCTTTCATCAAAGCGTAACGTATCCACTTGATGTTGAGCAAAATAGCCGAGCTGTACACCTTTGGCTAACTGAACGTGCCCACTTTGTGCTGCTAATTCACCGGCAAGCAATTTAATTAGCGTTGATTTACCGGCACCATTTCTCCCTAACAAACCAATTCGTGAACCAGGGACTAAATTTAATTTAACCGACTCTAAAACGGTTTTCCCACCATAACCTGTTGCCACTTTTTCCATCATCAACAACGGACTAGGTAAGGCAAAAGGTGGTTTGAACTCAAATTCAAACGGCGAATCAGCATAAGCTGGTGCAATCAATTCCATTTTTTCGAGGGCTTTAATACGACTTTGCGCTTGTTTCGCTTTGGTTGCTTTTGCTTTAAAGCGGTCAATAAAGCTCTGCAAATGCGCTACTTTGCGTTGTTGTTGCTGATAAGCTGCATTTTGTTGCGAAATTTTGGTGGCTCGCTGAATTTCAAATGAAGTGTAGTTACCAGTATATTCGTGCAATTGCTGATTTTCAATATGAATCACTCGGTTAATAATCGGATCTAAAAAATCTCTGTCGTGCGAAATAAGTAGCAAAGTGCCACGATAATTAGTTAGCCAACGTTCTAACCAAATCACCGCATCTAAATCCAAGTGGTTTGTCGGTTCGTCCAATAGCAATAAATCCGAACGGCAAATTAAGGCTTGCGCCAGATTTAAGCGCATACGCCAACCACCAGAAAACGATTTTACCGGCAAATTGAGCTGTTCGGTTGAAAAGCCTAAGCCATTTAATAACGTTGCGGCTCGAGACTGAATCGTCCAAGCATCAATCGTATCTAATTGAGCGTGAGTGGTGGCAATTAAATTACCATTATTTTCTGCATTAGCTTTCTCGAGTTGTGCCATCAATGAGGTATATTCTCGATCGCCTTGAATAACATAATCTATCGCCGAAATCTCTAACGCTGGCGTTTCTTGATTTACCCATGAAATTGCCCAGTTTTTAGGAAGCGAAACTTCGCCACCTTCGGGCTGTAATTCGCCTTTCAATAAAGCAAAAAGGGAAGATTTACCACAACCATTCTTGCCGACAAGACCAACTTTTTGCCCTGTATGAATCGTTGCAGAAGTCTGTTCGAGTAAAGTATTCGTGCCACGTTTCAGGATTAAATCTGTAAAAAAAATCATAATAATTTGTCTATTTATGCTAAAATTTGTCGGCTTTATTTTATCATAATTATTAGGAGAGCAGATGTTTGATTCTTTGGCGGTACAATTTGTTGTACTTTGGGCTGTTATTGATCCGATAGGCTCTATCCCTGTTTATTTAGCAAAAACCACTGGGCTATCGTTAGACGATCGTAAGAAAATTGCTCGAAATGCGATTTTAATTTCTGCCGGTATTCTGTTTTTCTTTTTAATCGGCGGTCAATTATTGCTTGAAGCAATGCAAATTCCTCTCTCGGCATTCCAAATTGCAGGGGGATTGGTGCTTTTGATTTTTGCTTTAACTATGATTTTTGGTGAAGGTAAACCGCAGCACGAAATCAAAATACAAACAAACATTAACGAACTTGCTGTTTACCCACTTGCCGTGCCTTCAATTGCTTCCCCAGGGGCAATGATGGCGATTGTGCTTTTAACCGATAATCATCGTTTTAGCCTTTTTGATCAATCAATTACCGCGTTGATTATGTTAAGCGTATTATTGATTACCTATATTCTTTTATTACTTGCTAACCGAATTCAACATTTTATTGGGAATTCAGGTGCGGCAATCATTAGCCGAGTCATGGGGCTTATTTTAGCTTCGGTGGCTATCAATAACTTATTAGTTGGTATTCGTGATTTTTTCACGCAAGTCAGCTAAACTGATCATACATTTATCTTTATTAAAGGAAGAAAAATATGAAATTCTCTAAAAAAATGCTTTTTGCAATGGCAACATTAAGTGCTGCGGTATTAACCGGTTGTCAAAGTGGACAATCAAATTTTCTCACTTTCACAACACCATCGCCAACTGCGGTATTTAATACCAACAATCAAACTGCGGCAGTCAGTGTGAATACTCAAGACCTTCGTACTTCAAGAGAAATTGCAGCTTATACGAAAAATGGCGAAATTATCCGCTTAAGCTCAAGCCCTGAAGTAGCGCAAATGTTCCAACAAGCTGTACAACAAGATCTTAATGCCAAAGGCTTCCAAATTGTACAAGGTGCAGCAAATGCGCATGTGACTGTGAATATCAAACGCTTTTTTGCGACCGTAGAACAAGGAAACCTTCGCCATAAAGCAAATGCGGAAGTGAATGTTGAAGTTAGCGTACAAGGTTCAAAAGGGAACTTTAATAAGAGCTTTAATGCTACTCGTAGCTATGAAGGCGTGTTAGGGGCAGATAACGACTCTATTAAAGACGTATTAAGCCAAGCTTATCAAGATGTTGTAAAAGCTATCTACAACGATAACGAAGTTGCAAACGCAATTCATCAATATAAATAACCCTTTCACAAGCGGTTTAATTTGGTAAATATGATGCTAAATTAGACCGCTTATCAGCTTTTCTAAATAAAATCATGCGAATTCCAAGAATTTATCATCCCGAACCACTCATCGGAAAAACAACCTGTATATTGAGTGAAGATGCAACCAATCATGTAGGACGCGTCCTACGTATGACTGCTGGCGAACAAATTATTTTATTTGACGGCTCAAATCACGTTTTCCACGCAACACTACAAGCGGTCGAAAAAAAGCAAATCATTGCAGAAATTACCTCTAGTGAATTAGATGATCGAGAATCGCCTTTATCTATTCATTTAGGGCAGGTTATTTCAAGAGGTGATCGCATGGAATTTACGATTCAAAAATCTGTAGAATTGGGTGTTAAAGTTATTACACCGCTTTGGTCAGAGCGTTGTGGCGTAAAATTAAATGATGAACGCCAAGATAAAAAATTGCAACAATGGCAAAAAATTGCGATTGCCGCCTGTGAACAATGTGGACGAAATGAGATTCCTGAAATCCGCCCAATTATGAAATTGACGGATTGGTGTAAAGAGCAAGATGACATGCTTAAACTCAATTTACACCCAAGAGCTAAATATACCATTCGCCAACTGCCAAATATGCCGGTTGCCGGCGTACGATTATTGATTGGTTCAGAAGGTGGATTATCTCCGGAAGAAATTGCCATGACAGAAAAAGAAGGCTTTACTGAAGTTTTATTAGGGAAACGTGTACTACGTACAGAAACCGCCTCGCTCGCAGCGATTACCGCATTACAAGTCTGCTTCGGCGATATTTAATTTTCCTCTTTAATCAAAATAAAAGGATCATATGTTAGACAATTTACAAGGTAAATTCTTAATCGCTACACCTGAAATGGATGATGAATTTTTTGAACGTACCGTAGTTTATATTTGTGAACATAACAGTAACGGCGCAATGGGATTGATCATTAACGTCCCAACAGATTTATCTGTTTTAGAATTACTGACCCGTATGGATTTCCAAATGGCAAACCAACGGGATTATAAAAAAGACCAAATGGTATTAAGCGGTGGACCGGTTAGCCAAGATCGAGGCTTTATTATCCATACTAAAACGGAGCGAGATTTTCTACACTCTTATCATGTTACCGACCGTATTATGCTCACAACATCCGGCGATGTATTGGATAGTTTAGGCACGCCCGATGCACCTGAGAAATTTGTTGTTTGCTTAGGTTGTGCAACATGGAGTAGCGATCAACTCGAAAATGAAATTGCTCGTAATTTTTGGATCTATTCGGAAGCTAACGATAAAACGCTTTTTGAAACAGGGTATTTAGATCGTTGGGTTGAAGCCAATGAATTTTTTGGCATTTCTTCAGGTGTGCTTTCCAGCCCGGGGAGAGCTTGATATTTAGGTGTGATAAACAAAGGTATAGTAGACAGATTTGTTGCTGATTCAGCAAAAACTATGCCAAGTGGAAAATTTGTTGCTAATGTTTATGTTCTTTAAATATTAGCAACTTTTTTATTAAAAAAATCTTGTATAAATAACATATTTGTTGTTTTTTCTATCATTTAATTCAAGATGTTTTTCATAGCCTCAAATATAATCCATATAACGCTTTAAACGTGCATAAATATTTCTTACATTTCGGTATTTATTTACGTTAATTTTTGTGAAAATAACATAATACCACATTTATCACACACCATATTGCTCACGATAAGCTCGCATTGAAGCTAGATAAGGAGCATATTTATCTGATTTTTCAATAAATTGAACTAAATCATCAAAATCAACAATGGAAAATACTTTACAGCCATAATCACGTTCCACTTCTTGAATTGCAGAAAGTTCGCCTTTACCTTTCTCTTTACGGTTTAACGCAATCATCACACCGGCAAGGGTTGCATTATTGGCATTAATGATCTCCATTGACTCACGGATTGCCGTGCCTGCAGTAATAACATCATCTACCAATAGAATTTTTCCTTTTAATGGGCTACCAATTAGATTTCCACCTTCGCCATGATCTTTCGCTTCTTTACGATTAAAACAGCAAGGTTTATCCACATTAAACTGGTTTGCTAGAGCAACGGCGACAGTTGTTGCAATCGGGATCCCTTTATAGGCTGGTCCAAATAATACGTCATAATCAATTTGGCCGGCTTGAATAGCCTGAGCGTAGTATTCGCCTAATTTTGCTAAATCACGCCCGGTATTAAACAATCCAGCATTAAAGAAATAAGGGCTTTGCCTGCCGGATTTTAAGGTAAATTCACCAAATTTTAAAACGTTACGGCTTAGGGCAAATTCAATAAAATCGTGTTTGTATTGTTCCATTTTTTTCTTCCCAAAATTGCAAAATATTGATTAAAAATAACCGCTCATAAAAAATGTTTATTCAGGTGTAATCCATTCAACCATCCAACTACCCGTGCCTTCTGGCACAAGCACATCGGTTAAATATGGCAGAATTTTTTTCATTTGAGATTCTAATTGCCAAGGTGGATTGATCACAATCATACCGCTTGCCGTCATGCCTCGTTGATCTGAATCTGGACGAACCGCTAACTCTATTTGTAAAATTTTACGGATTCCTGTTTCTTGCAAGCCACGAACAATTCTTTTGGTATGTTGGCGTAACACTACAGGATACCAAATTGCATAGGTTCCTGTGGCAAAGCGTTTGTAACCTTCTTCAATCGCTTTTACCACTAGCTCATAATCTTCTTTCAGCTCATAAGGAGGATCAATCAGCACAAAACCACGGCGTTCTTTCGGAGGTAATGCAGATTTCAACTGTTGGAAACCATTTTCTCGCTTCGTTACTACATTTTTGGCTTTCGCAAATTCTTGTCGTAGTAGCGGAAAATCATTTGGGTGCAATTCCGTAAGAATCGCGCGATCCTGCTCTCTAAGTTGTTGCACCGCTAATAATGGGGAGCCTGCATAATATTTTAATTTTTCGCCACGGTTAATTTTCTTTAACTCGTTAATATAAAAAGCCACTTCTTCAGGGAGATCATTTCGTTCCCATAAACGAGCAACCCCTTCTAAATACTCCCCTGTTTTTTCTGATTCAGCACTCAACAAGCTATAACGCCCTACACCAGAGTGCGTATCTAAATAGAGAAAGCCTTTCTCTTTCTGTTTTAATGACTGCAAAATAAGGAGTTGCACAATGTGTTTTAAGACATCAGCGTGATTTCCAGCGTGAAAGCTGTGGCGGTAACTTAACATACAAATTCTCTTTTAACTGTTATCGCTGTATAAGCGGTAAAATTTTGCTAAAATTCTACCATAAATCCCTTACGCAACGAGAAGAAAATGCAAATAAAAGATGGTGTTCTTATTGAACATAGGCAAGTCGCCTCCCCTCATTTTAATGAGCGACCTAATCCTAAAGATATTTCACTCTTAGTCATTCACTATATTAGCTTACCGCCTGAACAATTTGGCGAAAATTTTATCGATCTCTTTTTCCAAGGGAAATTAGATCCCAATGCACACCCTTATTTTCAAGAAATTAAAGATCTCAGAGTTTCTGCGCATTGCTTAATCAATCGTCAAGGCGAAATTACGCAATATGTTAATTTCAACCAAATGGCATGGCACGCGGGCTTATCTTGCTTTGAAGGACGTGAAAAATGTAATGAGTTTTCAATCGGAATTGAATTAGAAGGCTCAAATAATCAGCCTTTTACAGAAGCGCAATATCAGGCTTTGGCAAAATTAACTCGTGCTATTCAAGCGGAATATCCATTGATTACGGATCATCAAATTACTGGACATCAGCATATTTCCCCTGGTAGAAAACAAGATCCCGGTCGTTATTTTGCATGGGATTATTATCATTCATTATTAAAAAAAGAGGAATTAAATCGATGACAAAAACGGTTCTTGCTTTTGATTTTGGCACTTACAGTATTGGTTGTGCCGTTGGGCAAAGTATTACCGGCACAGCACAAGGATTACCGGCATTTAAAGCACAAGATGGCATTCCGGACTGGACACAAATTGAGAAAGTCATTCAAGAATGGCAACCCGATGTATTGGTTGTCGGATTACCTCTCAATATGGATGGAACGGAGCAACCTCTTACGCAACGTGCTAAAAAGTTCGCTAACCGTTTGAACGGGCGATTTAATTTACCCGTTGAGTTGCAAGATGAACGCTTAACCACCGTAGAAGCTAAAGCGGAAATTTTTTCCCGAGGTGGCTATAAAGCATTAAAAAAAGGTAAAGTCGATGCCATTTCAGCTTGCTTAATTTTAGAGAGTTGGTTTGAAAACCAGTCTGACTATTAGCCAATAAATGAAAAAGCCGTTTTACACGAAAGTATAAAACGGCTTTTTTCTATTGATTACAACTAATTATCTGTATGCTCAATCAATGCAACCACAGACTCTTGACTTGCATCTTTCAAATTAACTTCTTTTAAGTTAATTTGACGAATACGTTCTGCTAATGCAAGGTCACCCGTACGCTCTGCCACATAAAGTGCCATGATACGGTCATTTGCAATACACTCTTCGTGGTCAAGCAAGAGAATAAACTGCGCTTTAGATTGTTCAAATCGTCCTTCGCGCGCATAAATATAGCCTAATGCTCTTGCATAATCGTCCGTATATTTTGTTTCCGCTTTTGAAGCACGTTTTGCTAACACCTTAATAAGTTTTGCATCTTCATCCACTTGTAAGCGAGTTAATTGCTCAAATAACGGAACAAGTTGCTCATCTTCGTATTTTTTCAATGTTTCTAATGCCAACTCTTGTGCTGATTCATGATCATCGCTATCAATCAAGCGTTTAATTAAGCCAACTCGTGCATAAACAGATTTACGGCGGCGACTTGGCTGTTCTTCCCACCAACGTAATAAGCCATCTTGTCCTGTTTCATTCATCACTTCATCAAGTAATCCATCATCAACAAAATGCTCTAAGGTTTCATACTCTTCAGTTGATAAGAAACTACGCTGCCCAATCGCTTCTAAAATACCATCTAAAGCAATATATGCTTTTGAATCTTGATAAATACGGATTGCTAAACGCAATACTTCCGTATTATTAGGAGCTAATTCAAGCAAGCTATCAATTGCACTACGAGCTGCCGGTAATTTGCCTTGTTGAACTAAAATCTTCGCTCGAGCTAATTCCACTGCAACATTATTCATGCCACCTAATTTGCTTGCTTCAATTAAATATTTATTCGCTTCAAAATCATCGCCTCGTTGTTGCGCTGCTTCTGCGGCTTTAATCAGATTTAATACAGGCTCGTCTGCATGTTTAGCATTTTTACTGAATAATTTTTCAGCTTTGGAATAATCCCCTTCGCTCATACGCATTAAAGCTTCTAACGTCTCTTTTTGAGCTTTTTTCTGCTTGCGATTAAAGAACCAATCATAAGAACCTTTGCTTAAACGGAAAAAACGAGTAATCGCCCATTCAACAGCATATAAAACCGCCATTGCAGATACAAAAAATACCACGAGCATAACTAAACTCATTTCGATGACTTTTGTATCTGTTTCGATACGGACATAACCTTGATGCCCTGCCAAATAAGGCCCTGCAATAAGCGCAGCAAGCACTAATAACATTAAGAAAAGAACACGAAACATAGTTGCCTCCTATTGTTGTGCCGCAGCAGGTACTTCTGCCGGTTTATCCGTTGGTGTTGCAACTTCTTCTGCTTTAGGGCCTTCAACAGCCGGTTCAACTAGCGCCTTTTCTTCTTTGATCTCAATTTTTTCTACTTTTTGAGGTTCTTTCTTCAAAATATCATTAAGAACAGCGACACTTTGTAATTTTTCAGGTACATCAATGTAAATTGTTTGTTCACTTAATTCATCAAGTGATTTTAAGAAGTTTTTCACATTCTCATTTTGTGTATCAAAGTAGCTACGAATCCAAGTACTTACCGCATCTAGAGATTTTTTATACAGCTCATTTTGCTGACGAGGAATAGCTAAAATCGCAATTTGTAAACGTAAACGGATATTTTCTCTTAAATAAACTTCTTGATTCGGTGCAATAAAGACTTTTTCTTCCGCTTTATTTTTATCACTCACACGAATAAATTTATCTAAGAACGAGTTTGCTGTTTTTTCAATGTTTTGTTGCCAATCATCAATTGAATCACTGACATTCTCTGAACCTTGATTTTCTTGTACATCATTATCAACCATTGGCAAATCATCTAAGCTATTTGCTAATGTTGTTAGGCGCTGCATTAATGCATTTTGATCTACTTGATTAACATTATTCAAACTTACCAAGTCAGCTTTAATCGCATTTCTTACCAAGGTAATTTGTGGATTAGCAATTTTACTTAATACACTATCCGCTTCTAATAATAAGCTTTTTGCCGTTTCAACATCTGTATCTACAACTAATTTTCTTACCGCGTTATTTAATAAGAAGTTTGCATCTGATAAGACCCAAGCACTAGAATCAACTTGTGGTGCATTATTTCCCAAGCGTTGAATTTGAGATTGAAGCCCTACAATTTGGTTCGAATAGGAAGATTGCTCTTGTTCTAATTGGGCAATACGAGCTTGCGCTTTCTCGTAAGCTGTCGCTAACTCATTAATTTGTGCTTTTTCTTTATCAAAAGAAGCCTGCTCTAATGGTGCTTGTTGTGAAGCCTTTTGGGCTAATTGTTGTAGCTGATTTTCTACCTCAACTAATTTTTGTGAACCGAAGTAGTAACCGGTACCACCAATACCTAATGCAACTAATAGGGCCAATAAAGCAATCCCTGTCCCACCTTTTTTAACAATTACTTGTTCAGGTTGTTTTGAAACGGGTTCAGAAGCGGTCGTATTTTCTTCTTGTTTTGCAAGTTCTTCTGCAAAATTTTCTGAAGTTTCAACCGCTTGTTCTACTGTTTCATCAATAACTTTTTTCTTTGACATAATTACCTCTTAAGGTGCTACACACCTTTTTTGTTGGATATCCCACTGGTATAAAAATACCTATTGTCATTTTGTTAAAATATCTAAAATCGACTGGTTATCGGCCTTAGGCGATACCATAATTTTATCACTTCCCCAGCCACTCTGTTTAGCTATTGTTGCAATACGATGCCCTATAACAATGAGCTTACAGCTGAGAAGCCAGTCTTTATCTTCATCAACCGTATTTTCAATCAACGAAGCCAGTATTTCACTACTTGTTACAATTATCGTATCAATGCCTACTCGTTTTGCTAAACTGAGTTTTTCTGATAAATTTTCAGCACTCGGCACACGGCGATAACACTCTACGTTTTGCACGCTTGCACCACGTTTTACCGCTTCTTTTGCAAAAAATTCTCGACCTGTTTCAGCACGTAGAATAACAATATTTTTCCCCTGAATATTTTGCATTTCAGGTAATTCTAGCAACCCTTCACTATTTTCAAAACAGATCGGATATTTTACCGCTTGTTCGCTTTTACCAGCGAAATGGGTTGCCGTTCTCTGCCCCACAGAAAAATAATGCAAATCTGAACGAAATTTAAAACCTGTTTGTGTCATCGTTTGATGTGCAAAATCTACCGCATTTTTAGACACAGCAAAGACATAATCCCCTTCATTAAGTTGGCTAAATAATGAAGGTAAAAGCGGCAATTCTCGCCCACTTTCAATTGTAAAAAGCGGTTGATGAATGGCAAAAATTTGTTGCTGTTGCAATAAATTAACTAACTCTTGTCCTCGTTCATCAGGACGTGTGACTAATATATTCATTTTTAATCAGCATACACTTCAGCTAAAATTTTATCTGCACCTTGTGCTAATAATTTGGTTGCGACCTCAATGCCAAGCTGTTCGGCTTTATCGACTGGCGCAACACCTGAGGCTCGAATAATCGTTGAACCATCTAATGAACCGACTAAAGCATTGAGGGTCAATTCATCATTTTCCAATGTTGCAAAACCACCTATTGGCACTTGGCAACCACCTTGCAAATGTGCATTCATCGCACGTTCAGCAATCACACGATATGCAGTTGGTTGGTGATTTAATTTGGCTAAGTAACTCAATACACGTTGATCATCTAAACGTGTTTCAATACCAACAGCCCCTTGTCCTGCTGCCGGTAATGATTGTTCAACAGAAATAAAACTGCGAATACGCTCCGGCATACCTAAACGAATTAACCCTGCTGAAGCTAAAATAATCGCATCGTATTCGCCATTATCCAATTTACTTAAACGTGTTCCCACATTACCACGTAAAGATTTAATTTCTAAATGCGGATAAGCTGCCATTAGCTGGCATTGACGGCGTAGACTTGATGTTCCAACAACCGCACCTTTGGGTAATTCATCTAAATTTTGATATTGATTAGACACAAAAGCATCACGCGGATCTTCTCGTTCACAAATGACAGCTAATCCCAAACCTTCTGGAAAAGTCATCGGCACATCTTTCATTGAATGAACGGCGATATCGGCTCGATTTTCAAGTAATGCCAATTCTAATTCTTTAACAAAAAGCCCTTTACCACCAATTTTGGCGAGTGGTGTATCTAAAATAATGTCGCCTTTCGTTACCATAGTAACAAGTTCAATTTGCAATTCAGGAAAATGTTTTTCTAATTCTGCTTTAACAAAATTGGCTTGCCATAATGCCAAAGGGCTTTGGCGTGTTGCAATACGTAATGTATCTTTCATTTTTATTCTTTATGTTTGTTATTTAGTCTTAAAAGTGATCTTTTTGTTCACGTAAATTTTTAAATTCAGCGAATGTTGTCGCTCTAAGAAAAGGGTTTATTTGCTTTTCTTTATACAGTGTAGTCGGTAATGTCGGTTTATGTTGAGCTCGTAAAATATCAACTTGCTCTTGATATTCTAATAAAGCACAACTAGGAGGCATTACCGCAAGTGCAAATTTTAGATTGCTTTGAGTATATTCGTGAGCAGGGAAAATTTCAACAAAATCAGGCAATGCTTTAAAGCGCTGCATTGCATTAAATTGCGCTTGATAATCCCCAGTAAAAACGCGTCCACAACCACCTGAAAATAAAGCATCGCCACAAAAAAGATATTCGTTTCCCCACAAATAACTTATATGTTGTGCAGTATGCCCCGCACTTTCAATAATACGAATATCATAGCCAAAAAGTTCAAAATGATCTTCTGGGTAAACAATCTTATTCTCCCAAGCTTTACACTCTTCTGAGCCATACACCGTAATATGCGGATAATGTATTTTGAGCTCATTTACCCCATCGGTATGATCGTGATGATTGTGTGTAAGTAGAATAGCGGTTAAATTTAACTGCTTTTTTGCAAGAAAAGCCAATACCGGCTCTGCTTCTGCCGGATCAACAATAACAGCTTGATCCTCTTTTTGAATAACCCAAATATAGTTATCATTTAAAGCAAGTATTGGCTTGATGTTTAACATAAATATCTCGATAAATTTTCAATATGAAAGTTATTTATTCAGGAATAGCGCGGCCGCACCACGTACGCCACTTGAATCACCGTGAATTGCTTTTTTGATGACCGGTACTTCTGCGCTTCGCATTAAATATTTTGGTAATACTGTTGGCAATACCTCATAAATGTGTTCGAAGTTCGATAACCCACCACCAAATACAATCATATCCGGATCAAGCACCGTAATTAATGGCGATATACTGATTGCCATTAACTCAATGTATTTCTCAACAAATTCCACGGTTTTTGGATCTTTCGCATAAAAGCGTTCAATGATTGTCTTAGCATTTAATTTCTCGCCAACTAAATCATTGTAGAGCATCTCAAAACCGCGACCGGAAATATAGCTGTCTAAACATGCTGTATTGCCACAACCACATTTATAAATTGGCGCTTTATCCCACCCCAATAATTTAAGAGCATGATAATTTAACTGAATATGTCCCACTTCGCCTGCCATACCGATTTGACCTGAATGAGCTTTACCATTCATTACGATACCGCCACCAAAGCCAGTACCAATAATTAAGCCTAAAACAGTATTGTATTGTTGATTACTCTCATCCCACGCTTCAGATAACGCCATACAGTTTGCATCATTTTCCGCCCGAACCTCTCGCTCTAAGCGTTCTGATAAATCTTTTAAAATAGGGTTATCGTGTGCAACGGCGATATTCGCAATCTCTGCTAAACCTGTTTTATGGTTTACAAACCCTGGAATACCTAAACCTACCGTGCCTTTTTCGCCCAATTTTTTATCGGCATTACGCACCAGTGTTTCAACAGCTCTTAACCACTCTTCATAACTGCTTTGTGGTGTAGGAACACGCTCGCTATGCAACTTTTCTAATTTTTCGTTAAATGCTGCCAATTCAATTTTGGTGCCGCCAATATCTAAACCGTAGTAAATCATATTTAGCCTCATTTTTTAAAGATTTTGAAATTTTCTAAAACCGGTACGCACCAAATAAAGGCAATAAGATGGAATGCCCATGCAATTAAGGTGCTAACAAAGAGATCTATAGGATAATGCATCCCAAGACGTAAACGACTGATCAACATCAAAGCAGCCCAAAAAAGTGCAAAAATTTGTGCAAAAATAGCCGCTTGCTGACGTATGCCGAATAATAAACCACCAAAAACTAACAACCAAGATACGGCAAAAATCGTATGTCCAGAAGGGAAAGAATAACCTAATTCACCAGCTTGATGTTCTACCACAAATTGATTATCAGCTTGGACAAATTTCATCACTTCCGTTGCTTGCTCTGTTTTTGGTAACGCATAGAATTGTTCTGTATTTGACTGGAACATTTGGGTAACAAATGGACGAGGCTCTTTAAAGACTGCCTTTGCGCCTTCTTTAATAATTTGTGTGCCGATAACAGAGCTTGCACAAATAAAACCTACCAGTAGCCAAGAATAGCGATGACGGGCTAACCACATTAACCAAAGCATAAAAATCACACAGGTAATCAGGGCATAAGGGGTAGACCCTGTTTCTGTTAGAACAAAAAGCCCCCAGTCTAATGAAGAATGTCCCAAATTCGTATTCAATGCCCATTGCCAGTCAATTGCCCAAGCAACAAGTGGGATCGCTAACATGAAAAGGGTAAGAATTGAAAGTTTCTTTAACACAAAAAATTCCTTATACAGATAAGGGCGTAATCATACGCCCCTTAAATTAAATTGCCTTAGTTGCTTTTGGTAAACTAATTTTTTTCTCTTCACTTTGACGGTAAAGCACTAAAATATGTCCAATCGTTTGAACTTCAATCGCTTTTGTTTCACGCACGATAGCATCAATGATCAACTGTTTCGTTTCACGATCTGCACCCGAAATTTTTACTTTGATGAGTTCGTGATGATCCAACGCATTTTCAATTTCTGCTAACACGCCTTCTGTTAAGCCATTACCGCCTAACATTACAACTGGGCTTAAATGATGAGCCAATCCTTTTAAAAATTGTTTTTGTTTATTTGTTAATGTCATTTTCATTTTTTCCAATATAAAAAATTGATGTAGAAAATAGCACAAAAGGGGCAAATTTGAAAGTAAATCCAATAAAAATAGCCTCTACAATGAGAGGCTATTTTACGAATATCACAAATTATTCTGCTAATTTTGGCTTAACGATTGCATAAGCGATACCTGTTACCGCTGAACCAATCGCAATTGCTGCTAAGTACATCAACGGTTGTGAAACAAATGGGATCACGAATAAACCGCCGTGAGGGGCTTGTAATGTGATACCTAAACCAAGAGAAATCGCCCCTGCTGTTGCACCACCTAAGATAGAAGTGGCAATCACACGCACAGGGTCAGCCGCTACAAATGGTAACGCACCTTCAGAGATAAAGCATAAGCCAAGTACGAAAGAGGCTTTGCCTGCATCACGTTGGTTTACGGTAAATTTGTTGCGTGCAATCCAAGTCGCAATCGCCATACCGATAGGTGGCACCATACCTGCCGCCATTGCTGCTGCCATCGGGGTGTTTACGTCTGAAGCTAACATACCCACTGAGAAAGTGTAAGCCGCTTTGTTTACTGGACCGCCCATATCGGTACACATCATCGTACCTAGCACGATACCTAATACGATTGCGTTTACTTCGCCCATTGATTTTAACCAGCTAGATAAGGCTTCCATAATGCCGGCAACAGGTGGGTTGATCACATAAACCATTGCAAGACCGACAATCGCAGAGCCTAAGAGCGGTAGGATTAAGATCGGTTTTAACGACGTTAAACTTGCCGGTAACTTGATGCTGTCATTTAAGAATTTCACCACATAACCTGCAAGGAAACCGGCAATAATACCGCCTAAAATCCCTGCACCTGCTGTTGTTGCTAACATACCGCCGACAAAACCTGCAGTTAAACCCGGACGGTCAGCAATTGAGTAGGCAACATAACCGGCAAAGACGGCAATCATTAAGTGGAATGCTGCACCGCCACCAATATCCATTAACGCTTTCGGTAAACCGCCTGCGATATTCGGATCTTTAAAGGCTTCAATACCGAACATAAAGGAAATAGCGATTAACAAACCACCAGCCACCACGAACGGTAACATATGCGACACACCCGTCATCAAGTGTTTATAAATCCCTTTCTTCTCGCCTGTGGCTTCTTCGCCTTTCGTAGCTGCCGCAGAACCGCCTTGATAAACAGTCGCTTGTTGGAAGGCTTTTTCAAACTCTTGTGCGGTTTTCTTTAGAGCTAAACCTGTTGAAGTGCGGTACATCGGCTTGCCTTGGAATTTGCTTAAATCCACGTCAATATCCGCCGCCACAAAGACTAAATCTGCTGCAGCTACTTCTTCCGCAGAGATCGGATTGCCAGCTCCTACTTGCCCACGGGTTTCGACTTTCACATTCCAGCCTTGTGCTTTCGCATAGTTTTCAATGGCTTCCGCAGACATAAAGGTATGTGCAACCCCTGTCGGACAAGCGGTCACTGCCACGATATTTTTTACACCAGAGTTTGACACCGCCGCTTGCGTTGCATTGGCAAAAGTTTGAGCAGAATTGACCGCTTGCGTGAGTGTTGCTTCTGGTTGAGCAAAGGCTTGCTCAAGGCTAACCACCGCCCCTTGTTTACCGACAACATTCGCAGGCACTTGCTCATCAAATAACACGACAAAATCCGCTTGTTCTGCATTGACTACAGAATGCCCTTGCTGTTTTGCCACCGCCGTTAGCACTTCATTTACAAGAAATGCTCTTGCTTTACCGAGTTGTGCCGGGAAAATAAATGAAATATTCATATTTTATTCCTATCAATGTTTAAGAAATCTGTTTTCCCAAATGTAGGGACACACTGCGTGTGTCCGTTATTTATATTTTTGGCGGACACACGCAGTGTGTCCCTACATTGGTGTAATTAAAGTTCAGTCAATTTAACCTGTGCCAAAATCCCTTCCAACGCCGTTTTATCACTCACGCCCACGTTACTTTGGGAAACCGCTAAAGCAGATGTCGCACTGGCAAAGGCAAGGGTTTTCGCTTTATCCCAACCTTGTGAGAAACCATAGATAAGCCCTGCAACCATTGAGTCGCCAGCCCCTACGGTACTTACCACATTTTCACAACGTGGTGGTTGAGCTTGAAGTACGCCTTCGTTATTGATCCAAACTGAGCCTTTTTCGCCCATTGAGATAATGACGTTTTCAATACCTCTAGCACGCAAATCTTGAGCAGCAACAATGACTTCTTCGAGGCTATTTAAGGCTCGACCTGCCCAAACTTCTAATTCACGGCGATTAGGCTTGACTAGCCAAGGGTGGGCCTTTAATCCAGCGGTTAATGCCGCATTTGAGCTATCCAATACCACTTTTAAACCTTGCTGATGTAGCGTTTCTAACCACAAGGCAAATTTCTCAGGGCTTACGCCACGAGGTAAAGAACCACAAACGGCAACAAGATCAAATTGGCTTTCCCAATGTTGAGTTTGAGCGGTAAATTTCTCCCACTCTTCTTCACTGATCTCAAAGCCTAAAAAGTTGAGATCCGTTACATCAGCTTCCGTTTCCGTAATTTTGACATTGATACGAGTTTTACCTGCGACACGATAGAATTGATCGTCCACCCCATTTTTTGCGAAAGATTGCACAAAATCCCCTTGATTTTCTTCACCAAGAAAACCGGTTACGGATAATTTCGTGCCTAAATCTGCCAAGACTTTTGCCACATTGATCCCTTTTCCGGCAGGATATAAACCTAAGGTTTCAACGGTATTGACTTCGCCGATTTCAATACGGGCAAGGCGACCGACCAAATCAAATGCAGGATTTAACGTTACTGTTGCAATACGCATATTTTCCCCTTATTTCTCACCTAAACCGGCTTCAATTGCGGCACCGATACCATCTAAGGCTTGTTGTGCATCATCGCCTGTTGCCACAAAGCGTAAACGCGTGCCTTTTGTTACGCCAAGTGCCACGATTTTCATCAAACTTTTGGCACTCACAAGCGGTGAGTTTTTATCAAGATTTTGCACTTCGATTTTTGACGTATATTTTTTCACTTCATTAACAAGCACCGCACTTGGGCGAGCGTGTAAACCGTGTTCGTTGTGAATAACAAAAGTCGCTTCTACTGCGCTTTCTGTTACATTATCAGCTACCGCTGGCGCAATTGTTTCAACCGCAACGGTTTGTGCTGATGTTGCAGTACCTTCAATGCTATCTTCAACGGCAGGAATAAAAGTGACATTTTCGCCAAGGCCTTCCGCCATTGCTTTGCCTAAGGTTTCAATAGCTTGTTGAGCATCATCGCCTTCAGCAATAAAGCGTAAACGCGTCCCTTTCGTTGCACCTAATGCCACAATTTTCATTGTACTTTTTGCATTTGCCGGTGCTGTTGCACGGTCAAGGTTTTCTACGGTAATTTTCGAGCTAAATGCTTTTAACGTTTGAACCAATACCGCACTTGGGCGAGCGTGTAAACCGTGTTCATTGCGCACCGTAAAGTTTCCAACCACTTGTCCATTATTTACCGTTGAAGTGGCTGAAACAACTGCGGTTGAATTTTCGGCGGTATTGACCGTTTCGCCATTAAACAATGCAAGCATCTGCGCGCTATTGGCAGAAGCAAACTGACTGCGAACCTCAGATTTTAATAATGCGGCTAAAATGGGATTAAGTGCATTATCTACCGTAGCCACGCTGACTAATGTTTGCCCTTTAGTATTACGTGCAACCGCAACACCATTAGCTAAGTTACCTTTTGCACTATCAATCACAAAAACATTATCGCCTAGATGAAGTGGAGCGGCTGAAACTACCTCACTAATAAAAGCTTGTGTGACGTAATTTTGCTCTTGTAATTTGCCCGCATTAATCGCCGAAAGGGTAATCAAACTTGAGCTTTCCACATTTAATGAGATTAAAGCCTCTGAAAGAGCCGGTAATGTTTTTTTACCGCTTAAAATATCGGCAAACTCTTGCACATCTTGGGTTTTTGCTAATTTTTCTGCCGCTTCTTCATCACTTAACACCGTGGTTAATTGACGAAGTAAGGCTAAATGTTCATCAGATTTTGCCGCAATACCGATAGCTACGTAAGCAACATTTCCTTCGCCCCATTCAACCCCTTGAGGGAATTGAATAATTTGCACACCGGTGTTTTGAACTAAATCTCGGGTATCTAATGTGCCGTGCGGAATCGCAATCCCATTGCCTAAAAAAGTCGAGGTTTGGGTTTCACGTGCCAACATACCGGCTTCATAGCCTTCTGCTACGTTCCCATTTGCAACTAAACCTGCTGCGACTAATTTAATCGCCTCTTCTTTGTTCGCTGCTTGCCCGTTTAAACGGATATTTTTTGCTGATAAATCAAGCATTTTAGCTCCTTATGGAAGGTAATTTTCAATTTAAAAAACGTTCTGATTGTACCCTATTTTTGCTAAACCGTTATAGCAAAAAAACGTAAAGAAATAAAAAAAGATTCGGAAAGATATTTCATCTCTCCGAATCTTTCTGTTAGTCATATTTCAAACAAACATTACACAATTTCATTTGGCGTGAAAAAGTAAGCGATTTCTCGTTTAGCAGAATCTTCAGAATCAGAACCGTGTACTGAATTTTCACGACCGCTAATAGCATACAGTTGGCGAATAGTGCCTTCTTTACGATCTTCTACCTTTGTTGCTCCCATTAATTCACGATAATGCGCAATAGCATTTTCACCTTCAAGCACCACCGCAACAATCGGCGCAGAAATCATAAAATCAACTAAAGGCTCAAAAAAATCTTTGCCCTGATGTTCTGCATAAAAACCTTCAGCTTGCTCTTTTGTTAATTGAAGTTTTTTCAATGCCTTAATCGTTAATCCGGCTTCTTCAATATGAGCGAGAATTTTGCCAATCAAATGACGTTTTGTTGCATCAGGTTTTATTAAGCATAATGTTTGCTGAATCATAACGCTTTCCTCACATTATTTCACTTGCATACCAGCTCGGATACCTTCATCGCCTGAAAGTAAGAATAAATCCGAACCGCCGGTACCTGCTGAAAGGATCATGCCTTCAGAAAGACCAAATTTCATCTTACGTGGCGCAAGGTTCGCAACCATAATCACAAAGCGACCGTTAAGTTCTTCCGGATTGTTATAAGCTGCTTTAATGCCTGAAAAAACTTGACGTTGATGATCGCCTAAGTCGAGTTGGAATTTCAATAATTTATTTGATTCCGGCACAGCTTCACAACTAATGACTTTTGCGACACGTAAATCTAATTTCGCAAAGTCATCGATGGTAATTTCAGGTAAAATCGGCTCAATTTCGCCATTATTTGCAATGTTTTCCACTTTTTTCACCGCTTGTTTTGTTTTCTCTTCTACTTTGCTTGCTTCTGCAAACAATGCTTTTGTTTCTTCAATCACCGCATCAATCTGTTTTTGCTCTAAACGAGTAAACAGTGACTTAAATGGTGCAACGCTATGCCCTAATAATGGTTGAGCAATGTTATCCCAACGTAGCTCACTTTGTAAAAAGGCTTCTGCTCGTTCTGCTAATTGCGGTAATACCGGTTTTAAATAGCTCATTAAGATACGGAATAATTCAATTCCCATTGAGCAAACGGCTTGAAGTTCAGCTTCTTTACCTTCTTCTTTGGCAATAACCCAAGGTGCTTTGTCATCAATGTATTTATTGGCTTTATCGCATAAATCCATAATGACGCGGATAGCTTTATTAAATTCACGAGCTTCGTAATGTGCTGCAATCTGCTCTGATTGCGCAACAAATTCTGCAAATAGTGCTTGATCATCTAACGAAGTGGCTAATTTACCTTCAAAACGTTTTGCAATAAAACCAGCATTACGTGAAGCTAAATTCACGAGTTTATTCACAATATCGCTATTCACACGTTGAATAAAATCGGTGAGGCTTAAATCCAAATCTTCAATGCGCTCATTTAATTTCGCCGCATAGTAATAACGCAAACATTCCGGATCAATATGTTTTAAATAGGTGCTGGCTTGAATAAATGTCCCACGTGATTTTGACATTTTTACCCCATCAACCGTCACATAGCCGTGAGCAAAAATATTCGTTGGTTTACGTTGCTCACAACCATCTAACATCGCCGGCCAGAATAAACTATGGAAGTAAACAATATCCTTACCAATAAAATGATATAACTCGGCTGTTGAGTCTTTTTGCCAGAAAGATTGGTAATCTAACCCTGTACGATCACAAAGATTTTTAAATGATGCCATATAGCCGATTGGCGCATCTAACCATACATAGAAGAATTTATTTTCTGCATCTGGAATTGGAAAGCCAAAATAAGGCGCATCACGGCTAATATCCCATTGCTGTAAACCGCTCTCAAACCACTCTTGCATTTTATTAGCTATTTCAGATTGTAATGAGCCTGAACGAGTCCACGCTTTTAACATCTCTTCAAAAGCCGGTAAATCAAAAAAGAAATGCTCTGATTCTTTAACAATTGGCGTTGCACCGGAAACCACTGAACGAGGGTTAATTAAATCCATCGGGCTGTAAGTTGATGCACAAACTTCGCAGTTATCGCCGTACTGATCTTCTGCTTTACATTTTGGGCAAGTCCCTTTTACAAAACGATCCGGTAAAAACATCTGTTTTTCAGGATCGAATAATTGAGAAATAACACGACTTTTAATAAACCCATTCTCTTTTAATTTTTTGTACATCGCCGTAGTTAATTCACGGTTTTCGTCACTATGTGTTGAGTGATAGTTATCGAAGCTAATGTTAAATCCTTTAAAATCTGCCACGTGATCCGTTTTAGCTTTTTCAATCAGTTGCTCCGGTGTAATACCTTGCTTAGCAGCATTGAGCATAATTGGCGTGCCGTGCGCATCATCTGCACAGACAAAATGAACTTCGTGACCACGCATACGCTGAAAACGAACCCAAATATCCGCTTGAATATGCTCAAGCATATGCCCTAAATGAATTGCGCCGTTTGCGTAAGGTAACGCACAGGTAACCAACATTTTTCTTGTATTCGACATTATTCTTCTCTCTAAAACGTTATTAAAGTAAAACTTGACAGAAATTTGACCGCTTATTGTAGCTCAACCACAGGATTTTTTCTAGTTACCCTCTATTTATCTATTTTTTGCCTTAAAAGTTAAATTCTTGTAAATAACTTGTATCATTATTTTTATCGCATATACGCTACACAAAATATATTTGATGTAAATCAAACTTAACTCTAAAGAAGTACAAAAAATAGAGAAAAAGGACTTAATTTGATCAATAATTTCAGCAGTTAAAAAATTTCAAAATTTTAATTTTTAGAGGAACTAAACTATGGCTAAAGCAACTCAAACTGCTCAACCTTATGATGCTCAAGTTGAAGTGAATAATCTTGTCGAAAAAGGCTTAAAAGCACTCGATGAGTTCCGTCATTTAAACCAAGAACAAGTCGATTACATTGTGGCAAAAGCCTCTGTCGCAGCACTTGATAAACATGGCATTTTAGCAATGCATGCTTATGAAGAGACTGGACGTGGTGTCTTTGAAGACAAAGCAACCAAAAACTTGTTTGCTTGCGAATATGTTGTAAATAATATGCGACATTTAAAAACTGCTGGTGTAATTAGTGAAGATGATGTAACCGGTATTACAGAAATCGCAGATCCTGTTGGTGTTGTCTGTGGTATTACCCCAACAACAAACCCTACTTCTACGACCATTTTCAAAGCGTTAATCGCACTTAAAACCCGTAACCCAATCGTTTTTGCTTTCCACCCTTCTGCGCAACAATCTTCTGCCCATGCAGCTCAAGTCGTTTACGATGCAGCCGTGGCGGCCGGTGCGCCGGAAAATTGTATCCAATGGATTAAAACACCGTCAATGGAAGGCACATCTCTTCTTATGAAGCACCCTGGTATTGCAACCATTCTTGCTACGGGTGGTAATGCCATGGTGGAAGCTGCATACTCTTGTGGTAAACCGGCTTTAGGCGTAGGTGCCGGTAACGTACCAGCTTATGTTGAAAAAACAGCCAAATTAAAACAAGCTGTATATGACATTGTGATGTCAAAATCTTTCGATAACGGTATGATTTGTGCTTCAGAACAAGCGGCGATTGTTGATAAAGAAATTTATGCTGACTTTATTAAAGAAATGCAATCTTATGGCGTTTATTTAGTCAACAAAAAAGAGAAAGCATTACTTGAAAAATTCATCTTTGGTGTGGACAAAGCAAACGACCAAAACTGCTCCGGTGCAAAACTCAATGCAGCTGTTGTAGGTAAACCTGCTGCATGGATTGCAGAACAAGCTGGCTTTAGCGTACCTGCCAAAACAAATATTCTTTTAGCGGAATGTGCTTTTGTTGGCGAAGGTGAGCCGCTTACCCGTGAAAAACTTTCTCCGGTATTAGCTTTATTAAAATCAAATTCAACTGAACACGGTTTAGAACTTTCTGAAGCGATGGTTAATTTCCACGGTTTAGGACACTCTGCAGCAATTCATACTCAAAATGCTGAATTAGCGAAAACATTTGGCGAAAGAGTAAAAGCAATTCGTGTTATTTGGAACTCGCCATCAACCTTTGGTGGTATCGGCGATGTTTATAACTCCTTCCTCCCTTCATTAACATTAGGCTGTGGCTCTTACGGTAAAAACTCAGTGAGTAACAACGTAAGCGCAGTAAACTTGTTAAATATCAAACGTGTGGGCAGACGGAGAAATAATATGCAATGGTTTAAAGTTCCATCAAAAATCTACTTTGAACGTGATTCCATTCAATACCTCAAATCAATGCTTGATGTTGAGAAAGTGATGATCGTAACAGACCGTTCAATGGTTGATCTTGGTTTCGTTGATCGTATTACTGAACAGTTACGCCAACGCCGTAATAAAGTGATGATTCAACTATTTACCGATGTAGAACCAAACCCAAGTTTACAAACTGTCCAACGTGGTACGGAGTTAATGCGTAGCTTCCAACCAGATACCATTATTGCATTAGGTGGTGGTTCTCCAATGGATGCGGCTAAAATCATGTGGTTATTCTACGAGCAACCTGAAGTAGACTTCCGTGATTTAGTACAAAAATTTATGGATATTCGCAAACGTGCATTTAAATTCCCACAATTAGGTCGTAAAGCGAAATTCGTAGGAATTCCAACAACATCAGGTACAGGTTCAGAAGTTACGCCATTTGCCGTTATTACTGATGGTGATATTAAATATCCATTAGCAGACTACTCATTAACCCCGACAGTTGCAATTGTCGATCCGGCATTAGTGATGTCTGTACCATCTCACGTAGCAGCTGACACAGGATTAGACGTATTAACACACGCAACAGAGGCTTATACTTCAATTCTTGCTAATGATTTTACCGATGGTTTAGCACTACAAGCGATTAAATTAGTCTTTGAAAATCTTGAAAAATCAGTGAAAGAGTTTGATGAAGTAGCGCGTGAAAAAATGCACAACGCATCAACAATGGCGGGTATGGCATTTGCTAACGCATTCTTGGGGATCTGTCACTCAATGGCGCACAAAATTGGGGGCAAATTCCATACCATTCACGGGCGTACCAATGCAATCTTGTTACCGCACGTTATTCGTTACAATGGTACTCGCCCAACTAAAGTGGCAACTTGGCCGAAATATACCAATTATGTTGCGGATCAACGCTTCCAAGATATTGCAAGAATGTTAGGTTTACCGGCTTCAACTCCAGAAGAAGGTGTGGAATCTTATGCAAAAGCCGTTCACGACTTAGCTGTACGTTGTGGCGTGAAAATGTCCCTTCAAGAGCAAGGTGTTGATGAACAAGCCTTCTTAGCTGCTCGCCGTGAATTAGCATTAAATGCCTTTGAAGACCAATGTACACCGGCGAACCCTCGTCTTGCAATGGTTGAAGACATGGAAGAAATTATGACTAAAGCATTTTATGGGAAATAATTGACCATTAAAACCAAAGGGGGAATCGACATTGATTCCCCCTCTAATTTGTAATTTCCTAGTTGAAATTAACCGCTTATACTATCTCAACAATTTATCAATCACTCGGCTTACCGCAAAAAAGCCAAAAGTTGCGGTTACCATCGTTACCGCACCAAACCCATTGGCGCAATTCATGCTTGCAGAAATCTCACACCCATCTCCCATTTTTGGAAAAATCAGTGGCTGTGTTGAAAAAACACAATCAATACCAAATTTTCTCTTCGGGTTTTGGCTAAAGTTATACTCTTTACGTAATAGCGAGCGAACTTTTGAAGCAAGAGGATCTTGAATTGTTTTGCTTAAATCGGTAATTTGAATTTGTGTTGGATCTGTCTGTCCACCAGCACCGCCAGTGGTAATCAACTTAATTTTATGGCGTTTACAATAAGCAATGAGAGCCGCTTTCGTTCTTACCGAGTCAATAGCATCAATCACATAGTCATAGCCCCGATTCAAATACTCCGGAATATTCTCCGGCGTAATAAAATCATCAATAATTTCAATTTGGCATTCTGGGTTGATCTTCTCTATACGTTCCTTCATTGCTTCTGTTTTTAGCTGTGCGACCGTTCCACTCATCGCATGAATTTGGCGATTGATATTGGTCACACAAATATCATCCATATCAATCATCGTAATTTTCCCGATCCCTGACCGAGCAAGTGCTTCTACTGCCCATGAACCCACGCCCCCAATACCAATAACGCAAATATGAGAACGGCGTAATATTGCCAACCCTTCAGGCGTATAAAGGCGACCTATGCCCCCAAAACGTTGTTCATAATTATCTATTCTAGCCATTTTATTCCTTCTTATATTACTTTTTATCGTCTATTTTAGTGAAAAACGCATTATAATGTTTTATCTGCTTTTTGCTCAAGATTTCATATGCTTAAACTCAATGCAACTCAACAACTTGGACATTTACAACTTCAGCTGGATTTAAACATTCCAACTCAAGGCGTTACCGCTATTTTTGGTCGTTCCGGTGCGGGAAAATCAAGTCTTATCAATTTAGTTGCCGGACTTTCTACTCCACAAAAAGGCTTAATTTCATTAAATCAGCGTACTTTATTCGATGCTAAAACAAATCTACCGCCTGAAAAACGAAATATTGGTTATGTCTTCCAAGAACCACGTTTATTTCCACACTATTCGGTAGAAAAAAACCTGAAATATGGTTGCAAGCGGTTTGATCCCCACTATTTTTCGCAAATTGTTGAGCTCTTAGGCATTGGTGCATTACTCGACCGTTTTCCCATCAGTTTATCCGGTGGTGAAAAACAACGCGTGGCGATTGGTCGAGCTTTATTGAGTAATCCCGAATTATTGTTAATGGATGAGCCTCTTTCAGCCTTAGATCTCCCTCGTAAACAAGAATTACTAAATTACTTAGATCAACTTTCTAATAAACTCAACATTCCAATTTTATATGTAACGCATAGCTTAGATGAGATCATTCGCTTAGCAGATCATGTCATTCTTATTGAACAAGGGAAAGTTATCGTTTTTGATCAAGTAAAGAATGTTTGGAAACACCCCGCATTTGCGCAATGGCTCCCTGAACAATATCGACTCAGCTTATTAGAATTACCAATAAAATCGATCCAAACCACTTACCATATGCTTGAATTGGATCTAAATGGGCAATCCTTATGGGTTAATCAACTTGCACGCCATCAATTTGATCGGAAAATTCGCCTTACGATCAACAGTACCGATGTCTCTATTACATTAGCCCCCCCACAATACAGCTCTATTCGCAACATATTAAAAGGCAAGATTTCTGCTTGGGAAGATAACACCCAGCAAGTACAAGTTGCTGTTGATGTTGAAGGGCAAATCATTTGGGCAACAATTAGTACTTGGGCTTTTGATGAGCTTGCAATTAGAACAGGATTAGAAGTCTATCTTCAAATTAAAAGCGTTTCTTTATAACCTTGTAAAATTCACGTAAAATAAGACCGCTTAATCGTAAGAGGAATGTATGTCAGAAAAAATTATCGTGGAAGTTGCTTATGCTTACCCAAATCGTTTTTTTCTAAAAAAGATCGAATTAGATGAAAGCACTTCGATACAAAATGTTATCTTAAAATCAGGGATTTTAGAAAAATATACGGAGATTGACTTAAGAGAGAATAAAATTGGTATTTTTAGCCGCCCTGCCAAATTAACGGATATGGTTGAACATGGTGATCGCATTGAAATTTACCGCCCTCTTCTTGCCGATCCTAAAGAAATCCGCCGTAAAAGAGCAGCCGAACAAGCTGCAAAAGAAAAGTGATAAAATAAACCCCATACATTATGTGCATGGGGTTTATTTTTAGCGTTTATATTTACCAGCCATTGCTTGATAAACTAAATTCTCATTCGTCAAAATTGTGTATTTTTGATTTAGAATCGAAAGTTGTGAATTTAGCTCAGTATTCATCGCACTTATCCATTCACGGAATTCTGAAACCCCTTGATTGTAGCGATTTTTATAGTATGCACTAATTTTCTTATCTTTTTCGTATGTTTGTTGTAAAAGACCTAAACTACTACGAGATTGCTTATACGCATAATAGTAGTTGTCAATTTCGTTTAACGCACTTGTAATAGTTTGTTCGTAATTCATACGAGCAGTCATATAATCCGTTTCTGAAATTTTCACAGTGTTTTGTACACGATTCCAGTCAAGGAACGGTAAATCAAATGAGAATACGCCACTACCTACCGGATTATCGCCAATGTTCGCCGCTTTCGTTGCACTACTTGAAAGTGATGCGCCTAAAGTTAAAGTAGGAAACCAACTTTTCTCTGTTGCAGTTAATGTTTTAAATGCACTTTGTAAACGCTGTAGTCTTGCTGTCACATCAGGACGGTTTGCGATTGCAGAAACCGGAACATTCGTATCTACACCTTGCAATTTAACACTTAAAATGCTTGGGTAACGTGTTGCAATCGGTTGATTTGGTTTCAAATTAAGCAAATTACGCATTGTTTTTTCAGCTGTGTTTAAATTTGCGCGAAGAGCAACCACACTATTACGCGCATTTAAAGTTGATTGTTGCGCTTGTTCAACTGCTAAGCTATCAATCGCACCAGCCGCCAATTTATTACGTAAAATTCGGCTGATTTCTTCGTAGTTCTTAATGGTTTTCTCTGTTACAGCAATCGCATCACGGTAGTAAGCAATCTGATAATAGGTTGCAACCACAGAGTTGATTAATGATAAACGTGTTGATTTTAAATCTTCAATGGTTGCTTTATGCTCCCATTCTGCAGCACTTGCCGTATCCGCTAAACGTTTCCATAAATCAATGGTATAACTTAAGTTAAAACTTGCTGTGTTACTGATCGTTGAAACACCTGTTGAAACATTATTAGACGTAGAACCTACGCCCTTTGAAGCCGATGTAGAACCTGAACCACTAAAAGTAGGCACTAAATTAGCACCCACAAGATTTGCATTGTAAAGCGCTTTATTGACAGCAATCGCACTTTTTGCAAGATCTAAGTTATTTTGGATCGCTTGATCAACTAATGCATTTAATTGTGCATCGTTGTAACCTCTCCACCATTGTTCATTGATGGAAAATTGTTTTGTCACATCTTCATATTGTTGATAAGTTTCTTTAGCTTGTTCTATTGTGCCATCTTGGCTCATATTGGTTGAAGAACATGCTGAAACAGCAAGTCCTAACACAACACTAAAGGCAATTTTTGAAAGTTTCATCTGTTTTTCTTTCCTAAAATTTACTGATTTAATAATTTCGTGATTAACTCTTTATGACGGAGTGTTTGAGCATCCAATTTTAAACGTTCGGCTGTTAAAATGGATTTTAGTTCACTTAAAGCGGTTTGGAAATCATCATTAACAATCACATAATCAAATTCATTGTAATGGCTCATTTCAGACTCCGCTTCTGCCATTCGTTTAGCAATTGTTTCGGCAGAATCCTGACCTCGCCCAATTAAGCGTCTTTCCAACTCTTCTCGAGAAGGGGGTAAAATAAAGATTGTTTTCACATTAGGCACTTTTTCACGGATTTGTCTTGCACCTTGCCAATCAATATCCAAGAAAACATCAATGCCCTGCTCTAATGAGCGTTCGATCATCGGTAAGGAAGTCCCATAGTAATTACCAAAAACTTCCGCCCATTCTAAAAAATGACCTTTTTCAATCAATGCTTCAAATTCAGCATGATTCGTAAAGTAGTAATGAACGCCCTCTTCTTCGGCTGGGCGAGGGTTTCTTGTTGTATGTGAAATAGAAAGTTGAACTTCACTACGAGGCAAATCTGCTAATAATGCATTGATTAACGAAGATTTTCCAGCACCACTTGGTGCGGAAAGAATATAAAGATTACCTAAACTCACGATAAACCATCCTTTTTTACATCATAAAATGGAAAAATGGGTAACGAAATTACTTCATTACCCATTCTCTGAATTATCTTTTCGCAATAGGTGGAACAAATACGATACCTAAATCCCATGGTTGTTCAATCCATGTTTCTTGAGGAATATCAATTACGTAATCATCCACTAATGGCGCACCAGCCGGTTTTGCAAATACGGTAACAAATTTCGCATTTGGATACATTCTACGAATCTCACGTGCCGTATTACCTGTATCGACAAGGTCATCTACCACGATAAAACCTTCGCCACCATTAGCCACATCAGCCGCGTGTAATACATTTAATTCACCTTGAGAATCGTGATCATAACTTGCGATACACACTGTTTCAACGTGACGAATACCTAATTCACGCGCTAATACCGCTGCAGGGAATAAACCACCGCGGCTTACCGCAATAATGCCTTTCCATTGTGATGCAGGTAATAAACATTCTGCTAATTTGCGGGCGTGCATATGGAACATATCCCACGTTACCACATATTTTTCATTTGTGTATTTTTCGCTCATAATTTAATCCTAAGAATATAAAAAAATCGGCGAACTAAATCCACCGAATAAAAAAATTGCACTATTCTAACCTAAAAATTACTTTCGTGCTATTATTTCACTCAATTCTTATTACAAGCGGTAATCTTCCGTTCAAATTTTGCAAAAAAGGACAAAAAAGAAACCGCTTTCCATTATTTCGAGGTTGATATGTCAGACATTTCTACGCTAACTCCTACATCATTATGGCAATGGTTTGATAAAATTTGTGCCATTCCTCATCCATCCTATCACGAAGAGGCACTAGCCAACTTCATTACAGATTGGGCTAAAAGCAAGTCTTTTTTTGTAGAACGTGATGAAGCCGGTAATATTTTAATTCGTAAGCCGGCTACTCAAGGCATGGAACATCGCCAAACTATTGCCTTACAAGCTCACTTAGATATGGTTCCACAAGCGAATGCCGGTACTCAACATGATTTTACTCAAGACCCTATTCAACCTTATATTGATGGCGACTGGGTTAAAGCAAAAGGCACAACATTAGGAGCCGATAATGGGATTGGCTTAGCCTCTTGTCTTGCAGTTTTAGATGCTGAAGATTTGGCTCACCCTGAAATTGAAGTCCTTTTAACCATGAGTGAAGAAGTGGGAATGGAAGGAGCCATCGGCTTACGCCCAAATTGGCTCACAGCACCTATTATGATCAATACAGATACCGAAGATAATGGCGAAATTTATATTGGCTGTGCCGGGGGAGAAAATGTAAATGTAGAACTCCCTCTAGAGTATGTTTCAAATCCATTTAATCAAGCATTCAAAGTGACGTTAAAAGGATTACAGGGCGGCCATTCTGGCTGTGATATTCACACTAACCGAGTCAATGCAATTAAATTGCTTGCCCGTATTTTAGCGGAGACTTTACAAAATAACCCATTCCAACTTGCGGAAATAGCCGGTGGATCGGTACGCAATGCCATTCCTCGTGAAGCTTACGCGGTCATTGTTGCAAAAGATCTTGAAAAATTAACCGCTTACTTTGAACAATTAGGGAAGCAGTTAAAAGCAGAACTTAAATTCGCTGAACCCAATTTAACATTATTAGTGGAGACAACAGAAAATCCGACACAAATTTTTGATATTGCTTCAACTGAAAAAAGTCTTCATTTCTTAAATGTGTTACCTAACGGCATTATTCGTAACAGTGATACGATTAAAAATGTGGTCGAAACCTCATTAAGTATTGGCGTGTTAGAAACCAAAAATACTCAATTAGTCAGCACGATTTTATCTCGCTCTCTCATTGAAGGCGGTAAAGCAGAAGTACGAGCAAAAATTAATTCACTGGCTAAATTGGTTGGTGCAAAAGCAGAATTTTCAGGCAACTACCCAGGCTGGGAACCCGATGCTCATTCAGCGATTACTCAAATTACAAAAGAAGTTTATGACCAGATTTTAGGTTATGAAGCCCAAATAAAAGTGATTCATGCAGGACTCGAGTGCGGTTTAATCAAGAAAGTTTATCCACATATGGACTTAGTCTCGATTGGTCCAACCATTCGTAACGCTCATTCTCCGGATGAAAAAGTACACATTCCAGCCGTACAAATTTATTGGGAACTTTTAACACAATTATTGTCAAAAGCTCCGCTTAAGTAATTGTAATACTTTGTAATTTTTCTCGCGTCCAAGGGGCGAATTTAATAGAATTTGCCCGATTTATTTTTAACCAACCTTAATAGGATTTTAGAATGAAAAAGATTTTAGGCATTTTATTGATTGCAGTTATTGCACTTGGCGGTTATTCATTAACCAAATATAACGATTTAATGCGTGCAGAAGAAGATATTAACTCTGTTTGGGGTAATGTCGAGTCGGCTTATCAACGCCGCGCGGATTTAATTCCTAACTTAGTGAACACTGTAAAAGGTCAAGCGAATTTTGAAAAAGAAACGTTAACGGCAGTGATTGATGCACGAGCGAAAGCAACGGCGATTACTCTCGATCCGAAAACCGCTACCGAAGAAGATATGGCAAAGTTCCAAGAAGCACAACAAGGTGTAAATTCTTCGCTCTCTCGTTTATTAGTTTCTGTGGAAAAATATCCTGAATTAAAAGCGCACGAAGCGTTCTTAAACTTACAAGCACAATTAGAAGGAACTGAAAATCGTATCAATACTGAACGTAATAACTTTAATGCAGCAGTAAAAGAATACAATAAACAAGTGCGTGAAATGCCGACTAAAATTGCCGCAATGATTATGGGCTTTAAAGCGAAACCGCAATTTAAAGCTGAAGCTGGAGCAGAAAAAGCACCAACCGTAAATTTTAACTAATTAAAGCTGGGGAGAGTTTGCTCTCTCCGCTTTTTCATCGAGATTTGCGTATGAAAATTTTTCCTTTTTTTTCAAAAAAATTGCCTGTCGATACCACTCAAATCGAACAGGCAATTTCACATTTAGAACAGCGAACATCTGCGGAACTACGAGTGGTCGTTGAACGAAAAAATAAATCAGGTTTAAATGCCGTTAAACGAGCGGAACAACTGTTTGATGAATTAAACATGCGTGAAACGGTTGAACGAAATGGCGTATTGATCTATCTCTCTTTTGTTCCACACCATTTAGCGATTATTGGCGATAAAGGTATTCATGAGAAAGTCGGTCAAATTTTTTGGCAGTCCGTCTATGATGCAATAAAAATAGCCTGCCAGCATAATGAATACACGAAAGGTATTTGCGAAGGCATTAAACAAGTTGAAGCACAATTGGCTATCCATTTTCCTCGTAAAACCGATGATATTGATGAGCTCCCAAATGAGGTTGTGATCAAATGATAAGTAAAATCACACAGTTATTTAACCGCTTGTTTATCGTGTTATTCGCATTTATGAGTATCAATGCACTTGCTGCGGATAAATACCCTGCCGCGCCAAATCCATTTTATTATGTAACTGATTACACTAAAACATTAACACAGCAAGAATGGCGAACGCTAGAAGATGCTTTAATTGCAAATCGAGCCAAAACCAGCTCACAAATCATTGTTGCCATTATTCCTTCTACGGAAGGCGAAGCCATTGCCAGCTATGCAACCAACCTATTTAATAAATGGGGCATAGGTCGAACCAAAAATAATGAAAATAATGGCGTTCTCTTATTGATTGCGAAAAATGATCGAAAACTGTTTATCGCAACGGGAAGAGGTATTGAAGGCGCATTACCTGATGCCATTGCTTCAAGCATTATTCGTAACAACATTACGCCTTATTTTAAACAGGATCGCTATGCTGAAGGGATTGCAAGCGGACTTTCCGCGATTATGGCAGCAATAAACGGAGAGTATGCAGCCTACGATAGCTACGGCGAGAATGAAACCGAAGCCTTTGAAGATATTGATGGGTTACTCTTCTTCCTAGTGATGGGTATTGTCATCTTCTTAATTTTCCGCCCTCGAGGGAGTGATCGCTATATCAGTCCAAGTGCGGCGGAACAACTAGGTCGTGTTATTATCAATTCTCGCCGAAATGGTGGTTTTGGTGGCGGATTCGGCGGTAGCCGAGGCAGTGGCGATAGTTTCGGAGGAGGCTCTTCCGGTGGCGGTGGTGCCGGTGGTAGCTGGTAACATTCTATGTATTAACCCTTACCCCTTGTGGGAGAGGGAAAGATTTGGTTTCGTTTAGAAGCAAAATCAGGGAGAGAGGCAACATTGCATCTCAATATAATGCCTCTCCCCATTCTCATATTTTTCACAATTCCTTGCGTTTTATCATTTTTTTCAGAAATTAAATAAATTCTGTATTGCTATTTTCACTCGAATTAGGTATATCTCTACACAGTTTAAATTTAATCTTTTTATAGGAAAATGCCATGAATCAGCAACACTCTGCTCTTCGTCAAAATATTCATATGCTTGGCGATTTTTTAGGAGAAACCATTAAAGAAACTCAAGGAAATGAGATCTTAGAACTGATTGAGAGTATCCGAATTCTCTCGAAAAAATCACGTGCAGGCGATGCACAAGCTCGTGAACAGCTATTAAATAAATTAGCTAACATTTCCACTGAAAATGTATTACCGGTTGCACGTGCATTTAGCCAATTCTTAAATCTAACCAACATTGCAGAACAATATCAGACAATTTCCCGCCATGATTATGATGAAACATTGGGAAATCGCTCATTAGGCGCATTATTTGCTCGCTTAAAAGCACAAAACACGCCGGTTGAAACGGTTATCCAAACCATTAACAAACTTCTGATTGAGTTAGTTTTAACCGCTCACCCAACTGAGGTAACTCGCCGTTCATTAGTGCATAAACACGTTGAAATCAATAAATGTTTAGAAAAATTAGAACATGATGATTTAACGCCACCGGAAACTTACCGTATTCAACGCCGTTTAATGCAACTTATTGCATTAGCTTGGCACACAAATGAAATTCGTGTAGCTCGTCCAACACCGATTGATGAAGCAAAATGGGGAATCGCAATTATTGAAAATAGCCTTTGGAAAGCGGTTCCAGATTTTTGCCGTGAAATTAACTTCCAATTAGAAAAACATTTTGGCGTGCAATATAACGTAGAACTAGCTCCTGTTCGTCTTTCTTCTTGGATGGGTGGTGACCGAGATGGTAACCCTTTTGTAACGGCTGAAGTTACCCGTAAAGTGCTATGGATGAACCGTTGGAAAGCAGCAGATCTTTTCCTTAAAGACATTAGCGATTTAGCTGAAGAACTCTCTATTACCCAATGTACACCGGAATACCGTGCGAAATATGGCGATCATGTTGAACCTTATCGTACGGTAGTTAAAGGGTTAAGAAGCAAACTCCAAAAAACATTGGCTTATTTTGGCGAGTTACTCGAAGGCAAACAAATTACCATTGAACAAAGTGAAATTATCAGCAACGATAATGAACTTTGGGAACCGCTCTTTGATAGCTATAAATCACTTCACGCTTGTGGTATGCGTATTATCGCTAATGGTGGTTTATTAGATTGTTTACGCCGTATTCGTTGCTTTGGATTAAGTCTATCTCGTTTAGATATTCGCCAAGAAAGTACTCGCCACGAAATGGCGATTGCGGAAATTACTCGCTATATCGGTTTAGGGGATTACTCTCACTGGACTGAAGATGATAAACAAGCGTTCTTAGTTCGTGAATTAAGCTCACGCCGTCCACTTATCCCGACAAACTGGACGCCAAGCGCAGAAACACAAGAGATTTTAGATACCTGTAAAGTGATTGCAGAACAACCTGAAGGGGTTATCTCGGCTTATGTCATCTCTATGGCTCGTGAAGCCTCTGATGTATTAGCAGTACATTTACTACTCAAAGAAGCTGGCTGTAAATATACTATTCCGGTTGCTCCTCTCTTTGAAACGCTTGATGACTTAGATCACAGTGAAAAAGTGATGACCGATTTATTTAATATCGGTTGGTATCGTGGTGTAATTAACAACTATCAAATGGTAATGATCGGCTACTCAGACTCTGCGAAAGATGCCGGTATGCTTGCTGCCTCTTGGGCGCAATACCGCTCACAAGAAGCATTAGTAAACTTAGCCGAAAAATATAATATTGAACTCGTGTTATTCCACGGTCGTGGTGGTACTGTTGGGCGTGGTGGCGCACCGGCTCACGCAGCATTACTTTCTCAACCGCCTCGCTCGCTCAAATCGGGCTTACGTGTAACGGAACAAGGGGAAATGATCCGCTTTAAATTAGGTTTACCTGCAGTAGCGGTGGATACCTTCAACTTATACGCAAGTGCGATTTTAGAAGCGAATTTATTACCACCACCTGAGCCAAAACAAAGCTGGCGTGATGTGATGGATAAAGGTGCTGAAATTTCTTGTGAGATTTATCGTGGCGTTGTTCGAGGCGAACCGGATTTTGTGCCTTACTTCCGAGCAGCCACTCCGGAGCAAGAATTAGCAAAATTACCACTTGGTTCACGCCCTGCTAAACGTAATCCAAACGGCGGAGTGGAAAGTTTACGTGCAATTCCTTGGATCTTCGCTTGGATGCAAAACCGCTTAATGTTACCGGCTTGGTTAGGTGCAGGTGCAGCGCTTCGTCAATTGATTGAGCAAGGTAGCGAAGCAACCTTAAAAGAGATGAGCAAAGAATGGCCATTCTTTTCAACCCGTGTCGGTATGTTAGAAATGGTATTCTCTAAAGCCGATCTCAATTTAGCTGAATACTATGACCAACGCTTAGTTGCACCAGAACTCCATCGTTTAGGTAAAGCGCTACGTAAACAATTAAGTGAAGATATTAATACGATCCTCGCTCTTTCACACGATGGACAGTTAATGGGCGATTTACCTTGGATTGCTGACTCTATTGCGTTACGTAATGTTTATACCGATCCACTTAACTTGCTTCAAGTGGAATTACTGGCTCGCTTACGTGCACAAGGCGAAACCCCGGATCCTCAACTAGAACAGGCACTGATGATTACCATTGCAGGTATTGCTGCAGGTATGCGTAATACGGGCTAATTGTAAAAAATAGGGAAAATTAAACCGCTTGCGTAGCAAAATGCTGTACAAGCGGTTTTTTTCTATCAAAATTTTACACATCAAAATGAACTAACCTACTCAATCCCTATCAAAACTGTGATATGATTATGAATTGGTTTTATAGGTAACTTTTTATATGAACTTTCGTTTAAATTTTATCTTACTATTCATTGCTGCCGTACTCGGAGGTTGGTATATCAGCCAACAAGAACCTGAAAATGCAGAATTGGGTCAGCTGATTAAAAAGAATGGAACACCCGATTATACCGGAGATAGAATGTCTACTTCCGTATTTGATATCCAAGGTAAGCCTCAATACTATGCTGAAGCTGATGAGATCAAGCATTATGAAAATAGTGAGAGAACAGAATTCTTTAATCCTTTTGTCAATTTATTTGATAAAGTGACCGCTTTAAAACAATGGAAGTTAAGTGCGGATCATGCAGAAATTACTAAAGAAAAAATACTCAATTTAGTCGGTAACGTTAAACTTCAAGCTTTAGATCCAACATCACGTTTGCAAAAAATTGAAACCGATAAACTGACGATAGATTTAAATACTCAAGATATCTCTACAGAAAGTGTTGTGAAATCGACAGGTTTAGGATTTACCACAACAGGTACCGGTCTTAAAGGTAACCTCAAGCAACAAGTCGCTACATTACTGAAAGATGTCAAAAGCTATATTGAGCCTACGGTTATCAAAGAAACAAACGAACAAAATAAAACAGATTCAACCTCAAAGGATATTCAATGAAATTAATCATTAAATCTGCGATTTTAACTACTTTACTCGGCGTTAGCCTCTCTGCTCACGCACTAAAAAGTGATACAGACCAACCGATCAACATTGATTCAGGTAGTCAATCTCTTGATATGAACACAAATACCGTGACTTTCAGTGATGGTGTTGTGATTACACAGGGATCAATTAAAGTCAATGCGAGCAAAGTTACGATTGTTCGCCAAGAAGGTAAAAAAGAAACGATTGATGCTACTGGTGCGCCTGTGACATTCCAACAAACCTTAGATGATGGAAAGCCTGTAAATGGCAAAGGAAACAGTGTGCATTATGATCTCAATAGTGAATTTTTAACGCTTATTGGCAATGCTGAATTAAAACAATTAGATAGCTATATTAAAGCTGAACGCATTACTTATGATGTTAAAAAACAGCAACTTAAAGCAACGAGTGGTGGTAAATCACGCGTTAAAACGGTATTAATTCCAAATCAATTAAACGATAAAAAGAAAAAATAGGTAACGCATGGCAACTCTCTACGCAGAACATTTAGCAAAAAGCTACAAAAATCGTAAAGTAGTTAAAGATGTAAGCTTGCATGTAAAAACCGGAGAAATTGTTGGTTTACTCGGCCCAAATGGTGCAGGTAAAACAACAACATTCTATATGGTTGTCGGATTAGTTCGACATGATAACGGCACTATTCGTATTGATAATGAAGATATCAGTGTATTACCTATGCATGATCGTGCAAAACAAGGCATTGGTTATCTACCACAAGAAGCATCGATTTTCAGACGATTAAGCGTTTATGATAATCTAATGGCTGTACTTCAAGTACGAAAAGATCTGAATGATAAAGAACGTAAAGCGCGCGCAGACGAACTGATTGCAGAATTTCATATTGAGCATATTCGTGATAGTTTAGGGCAATCGCTTTCCGGCGGTGAGCGCCGCCGTGTTGAAATTGCACGCGCTTTAGCGGCTAATCCACAATTTATTTTATTGGATGAACCATTTGCCGGTGTAGATCCTATTTCTGTTATTGATATCAAGAAAATCATTGTTAATCTAAAAGAACGTGGTTTAGGTGTGTTAATTACTGATCATAACGTACGTGAAACTTTAGATGTTTGTGAACGCGCATATATTGTTGGTAGTGGCGAAATGATTGCAACAGGTACGCCTTCTGAAGTGCTAAATAATCCTAAAGTAAAAGAAGTGTACTTAGGTGAGCAGTTTAAACTCTAAGCTATGTTGAGAGAAATATCATGGTATTAACACAATTTCTAAGCCCCGAAAACATCCATCATAACGTCGTGATTTCCAGTAAAAAACGACTTCTTGAATTTATCGGGAAAATAGCATCTGATGCTTTTCAAAAACAATACCATGATCATGTATGTCCGGTAGAATGTTTTAGTAGTCTATTTAAGCGAGAAAAATTGGGCTGTACTTATATCAATAATGGTATCGCCCTACCTCATGCTAAACTGGCTGTTAATCCTGAAATAGAAATAAAACCGATTGCTATCTTCCTGAAATTAGAACAACCCATTGATTATGAAGTAAACGATAATAAAGAGGTTGATTTAGTTTATGCATTACTTTTCCCTGAAGGAACATGCACACAATATAAAGAAGTTTTTCAAACGATTGTACATAAATTAAATGATAAAAATCTGGCTAAACAATTAAGAGCGGCGCAATCTGCTGATGAAATTTGGCAACTCCTAGAATATACCGATAAACAAGTAAACGAAGAAATTGACTAAGGGACCTATATGGAACTTATCATTATTAGTGGGCGTTCAGGCTCAGGGAAATCTGTTGCTTTACGAGCACTAGAAGATGTGGGCTACTATTGCGTTGATAATATTCCCCTTCCTTTAATTCCACAACTGGCTGAATATTTAGCATCATCAAAACATTCTGCTGTTGTGAGTTTAGATGTACGTAATTTACCTCAAGATTCTAAAATTCTTGATGAGCTTTTTGCTAAATTAGCTCACATCAACACAAAATTAATCTTTCTTGATTGTGATCGAAGCACTCTTATTCGCCGATATAGTGATTCTCGTCGATTGCATCCTCTATCAACCCAAGATCTTTCACTAGAAAGTGCGATTGATTTAGAAGATAAATTACTTGAGCCACTTATCCAGCAATCTAACCATATTATTGATACTACTAATCTATCTTCTCATGAATTAGCAGAACAGCTACGTTCATTATTGCAAGGTTCAAAAGAAAAAGAACTCAATATCGTATTTGAATCTTTTGGCTTTAAATACGGCTTACCAGCAAATGCGGATTATGTTTTTGATGTGCGTTTTCTCCCTAATCCTCATTGGAATCCTGAACTACGTCCTATGACCGGATTAGAGCAACCGGTAATTGATTTTCTTGAAAGACAAACAGAAGTTCATCAATTTATTTACCATACTCGAAACTATTTAGAAATGTGGCTCCCTCAGCTAGAACAAAATAATCGTAGTTATCTAACAATAGCTATTGGTTGCACTGGAGGCAAACATCGCTCCGTATTTGTAGCTGAACAATTAGCTAAATACTTTGCGGCTAAAGGGAAAAAAGTCCAAATACGCCATCGCAGTTTAGAAAAACATCAGAAAAAAGCCTAAACTTTACGAAATATACAAGACTTTACGGAACGATTGTTTTAAGTATGAGTCTATAAGGGTACAATATTATTCTCCTCTTTTGAGGCTTATCATTCATTTTAAAGGAAAAACTTAAATGACTAAATTTACTAAAATCAGCGCAACAGCATTATTTGCATTATTTTTAACCGCTTGTGATAAACCAGCAAACAAGCCAGCTGAAGCAGCTAAACCTGCTGAAACTACACCAGCGACACAGCCAACTGAAGCATCAAAACCAGCTGAAGCTGCACCTGCTGCAGAAACACCAAAAGCAGAAACGACTGCACCAGCAGCGCAGTTAAGTGCAGAAGAATTAGCTCAAGGTAAAGAAGATTTCAAAAAAATCTTAGATTGGAATAAAACACAAGAGCAAATTGCTAATGCTGCACAAAAAACACTTCAAGAAAAATTAGCAACTCAAGATCCAAAACAAATTGAGGCAGCATTAACGGAGTTCACTAAAACAGTTGAAGACACTATTAAAAGCTTAGATGCAGTTGAAGTAAAAAATGCATTAGTGAAAACTTTTAAAGAAAAAACAAAAGAAGTTTTGGGCTTATCAAATAGTATTATTACAGATTCTGTGAAAGTGATGTCTAACCCAACAGCAGAAGCTCAAGAAGCATTAAAAGCAAAAGCTCAACAACTTCTTTCACAAGGTGGCGAGTTACAAAAATTACAAGCTGAATTACAACAGACCTTCGGCGATAAATAATCTCATGATATAATGAGCAAATGGTTAGAGATATACTCTAACCATTTTTTAGAGGATAAAAAATGACTAAATTAACAAAAATTAGTGCAATTGCATTATTAAGTATTTTTTTAACTGCTTGTGATAAAGCAGCAGACAAACCGGCTCAAAATACAACCACAGAGCAAAAAGCTGAAACCATTAAGGTAGATACAGGTGCTCAAGACTATAAAGCATTCCGTGAATGGCAACAAGTTCAAGAACACGCTATCAATAATGTGATTAAAAACGAAATGGAAAAATTAGGTGAGAAAGCTAAGGATCCAAAAGTAGCTCAAGAAGCAATAAGCAAAGCATTATTCACCCAACTTGAAGCAATTAAACAAAGTGCAAGCTCACTAAATATTAATGATGAGCAAGTAAAAGCATTAAAAGAGAAATCTCTTGAAGCATTATCATTAGGTGCTCAAATGATGGTTGAAGCAGAAAAAGTAGCGAAAAATCCAACACCGGAAGCGCATAAAGCTTTTGGAGATCTACAAGCAAAATTAGATAAAATTGCTCATGAAGGTAAAGCGATTGAAGCAGAACTCGTGAAAAAATATGAGCCTGCACCACAACCTAAACCGGAGCAATTACCAGCGCAAACACCTGAAATGAAACCGGAACAAAAACCGGCTCAATAAAACAGAAAATCGCTAGAAGTTACTTCTAGCGATTTTTTCATTTTACTTCAATCAATGAGCTATTATCATCTTTTGCTAATAGCTTTCCAACACGAAATAGTGGCACATTCATTTGATTTGCAATCTGCATAATTTTTTCAACCGCTTGCGGCTCTACTGCAACCAATAGCCCACCTGAAGTTTGAGGATCACATAAAATCGCTTTTTGCTCATTGGTTAAAGGTGAAATCAGATGCCCATAGCTCTCATAATTTCGTTGAGTCCCCCCCGGTACCGCTCCTAAAGCAATATAATCCTTTGTACCTTCTAACGTTTGAATATCATCAGAATTTACTACTGCCCTAACGTTTGAGCCTTGACAGATCTCGCTCAAATGCCCAAGTAATCCAAACCCCGTCACATCTGTCATTGCCGTAACTGCCTCTAATTGAGAAAATTCAGCACCAATCAAATTCATTTGGCACATCGCATCTCGCGCCAAATTTCGATGTTCCGGCTTCAAAATACCTCGTTTTTCTGCGGTTGTTAGAACTCCTATTCCTAACGGTTTTGTTAAAAAGAGTTCACAACCTGCATGGGCTGAAGCATTTTTCTTGATTTTTTCTGTTGGAATAACACCTGTTACAGCTAGCCCAAAAATAGGCTCTGGTGAATCGATAGAATGTCCACCGGCTAATGCAATACCTGCTGTTGCACAAGCTGCTCGTCCACCTTCTACAATTTGCTGCGCCACTTCGGCTGGAAGTTTATTAACTGGGAAGCCAAGAATAGCAATAGCCATGATAGGTTTTCCGCCCATAGCGAAAATATCGCTAATCGCATTTGTTGCAGCAATCCGACCAAAATCAAACGGATCGTCCACAATCGGCATAAAGAAATCCGTTGTACTAATGATCCCAATCCCATTACCAATATCATAAACTGCTGCATCATCAGCCGTTTCGTTACCAACTAATAAATTAGGATCAATAAATTTTTCTAATTGGCTTTGTAAAATGGTCCCTAACACCTTAGGAGAAATTTTACAGCCTCAACCAGCACCATGACTAAACTGCGTTAAACGTATCGGTTCAGACATTTTTCCTCCTAAAACTCTTATATATTAAAAATATTAACTAATTAAGCGGTTACATTTTAAGAAATTTTTACAAATATTATAACTCTTTCTTTAATGCTTCTTTTACATTTTCGATAACAGATTCCCAAGTTAGACTAATTGATTGACGGAACAACCTAACGCTATCATACCAAGGGCTATCATCTCTCCCTAATAACCAACGAAAATCAGGATTATATGTAATCATAATCCATGTTGGGATAGCCATAGCTGCCGATAAATGAGCAACTGAAGTATCAACAGAGATAACTAAATCTAATTGAGAAACTAAACCTGCCGTATCCGAAAAACTTTCAATTTTATCATCCCAAAATGAAAGATTTGAAAAGGCTTTCGCTTTTTCTCTATCTTCCGGATCAACTTCTTTTTGTAAGCAATAAAACTCAGCATCTAAAGCAAATAAAGAAGAAATTTGTTCAAAGCTCATATTACGAGAACGGAAACGATTATGATCTTTTGATCCAGCCCACACAACACCAATTCGCTTTTTATAGCCTTTTTGCCCTAATAAGTTTCTCCATTTTTGTTCAAACTCAGGTTCAACTTCTAAATATTTTCCTGAATAAGGAATATTTTCAAGCGTAGTTTTAAATAAATGAGGAAAACTCATTACATGAGCATAAGCAGCCACTGCAGAAGGAATCGGATCTCGCCCTAGAATTGGAATACCGTGCTTTCTCAAGGAATAACTCAATAGCCCATCTAGAGCATCGCGATTTTTCACAACGATATTTAAACCTTGCTCTTTGGCAACTATCGCATAACGAATAAATTGAATAACATCACCTAATCCTTGCTCTGGTAAAATAATTAAAGTATTACCATTTAGATCTTCTCCTTGCCATCTTGAGATAGGCCAATCTTTTACGGTGCTATCTTTAACCATTCCATCTAAACGCCACTCAAACTCTTTCCACCCTTCTTCATAGCGACCAAGTAAAATAGAAATAAAAGAACGGTGGCAATAAGCAAATCCATAATTTTTCTTGCGGCTAATCGCATAATCAACATCACGTAATGCCATCTCGTATAGACCTAATTTTTGTAATGTGTTTGCACGATTTACATAGGCAGTTAAAACATCCGGGTATTTTAAAATATAGTTATCATACTCTCCCAAAATTTTAATGAAATCAGCTTGAGTAACCATTCCTCTTTCCATTTCAAGAATTTTGACAAGGTCAGCCTTTTCAGCTTCTTCTATACTTAATTTCTTTTCTTCTTCCGTCATTGTTTTTCCTAAATTTTAAAATCTTGACTTACTACACTAATATTATTTATCAGAAAATAGACTATCCATAAGAGTAACAAATTGCTTAGTAATATTATCCATACTAAATCTATCAATTGCTTCAGGCAATAATTGAATATAATGCTGATATAGAGAATTATCTGTTAATAACCGATAAGTTGTTTCAACAAATTGTTCCTCATCCCCCATCGGAACTAAACCACCATATTTCCCATCAGCTAAGATTTCTCTCGGTCCTGTTGGACAATTAAAAGCAACAACAGGCGTACCACAAATCATACTTTCAACTAAAACCATACCAAACCCTTCAAATCTAGCGGTATGAATAAAAAGTTTTGCTTGTTTCATAAAAGGAAAAGGATTCTTTCTTCTCCCTAAAATAAAGCAATCATTTTCTAATCCAAGCGTACGTATTTTATTTATTAGAAGTTCTTCAGATTCTCCATCACCAATAATATAGAGCTTTTCTTTAATGCCTTTTTGCTTTAATTTATAATAAATATCAATCATTTGTTGATGATTTTTATATTCGTCTAATCGCCCAACTTGTAAAATAAATGGCTTTTCTAATAAAACCGAATCTTCTTCAGATACCTTTTGATTTGCCAATACTTTTATTTTGTTCAGATCTATTGGATTAAATAACATTGTTGATTCTTTATTGATTTTAAATAGATGAGATACATACATATCACAACGCTTTTTCATATCTTCACAAATTGATACAAAAACATCATACTTATTTAAAATCATTTTATATTCATCGTAATTCGAGAACCAACTTCCAAAAACACCATCGGAGTGAATCCAATAAATAATAGGCCGCTTAATTTGCAAACGATATTCTTCGGTCACATAGTGTTTAAAAACATTTAAAAAATCAATAACAACATCATATTCTTCTTTATTTATTAAATTAATAAGACGCTTTAATCTTTCTTCCCATAGTCCTTCGATTTTACAAATTTGTTCCTCATTAAGCCCTAATGATGAGGATAACGCCCTAATTTGTCTAGATGCATACATAAAGCGCATTTCTTCAGGTGTTGCTAAGAAATGAATATTCACTCTAGGATCTATTTTTTCGATATTATATTGCTCTGTATTATTAAAAACAGCTAATGAAACATCATAATCTGGATGACCGGCAGCAATATTTAAATAATTAATCAAAACAGTCTCGGCTCCCCCCATAACTAAGTGTGGATGCATAAATAATATTTTCTTTTTCATGTTATTACCTATTTATTTTTTGTACATTATAACAAACTCTCCCTTAAATTTTTTGTATATAAGCGGTTAAATTTAAACTATTTTTTACAAAAAAAAGCCCTCTTCCTTGGAAGAGAGCTTCATCATAGCTATGTTAGAAAATTACCATTGGTAACCCACACCGGCGCCACCGGAGAAGTGACCTGAACTATTAGCTGAACCTTGAACTTTCAAGATAAGCTTACCATTATCACTTGCTCTTGAGTAACCTACAGCAACAGCCGAAGCTCCACCGTAAGTACCGCCAGCAGCAGACACCATTGATTTACCAGGGATATAAACTTGTGGTAATGCAGCTGAAGCCGCTGAGCTTGCACCCACACCACGAACGCGTTTATCTAAGTTATCGACTTTGTTATTCACATTAGCGATATCATTTTTCACCTGTTTCAATTGGCTAACATTTACTGCATCAGTGTCATTTACACCAGCTGCAACATTAGTGATACGTTTACCACCGGCATTGATACCGTTGTTATTGATTTCAACATTACCAACTTTCACAGTTTTTGCGGTCACAGTGTCTGATGTTACTGTTTTCGCTGTAACAGTATTTGCAGTCACAGTATCTGATTTTACTGTTTTCGCTGTTACTGTATCAGCTTTGACTTCTTTCGCAGTTACTGTATCCGCTTTAACTTCTTTAGCTGTTACCTTATTAGCAGTAATTTCTTTTGCTGTTACGGTATTGAATGTTGGAGTCATTGACGTTGCAATAGTGATTTCCTTACCATCACGAGCAACTACAATATTATCTCCAGCAATAACTTTCACAGCATCGCCAGCTTTTACTTTACCATTACCGGTAGAAGTTGATTTACCTGATCCGGTTTCACCCACATCGACAGTCCATGAAACATTATTAATTGTTTCAGTAATATCGCCAACAGTTGCAACCTTGTCTTTATCTGCTTCTGTTGTTGGCTTAGCTTGACCATCTTCAGTTACAGTTGAAGTTCCAGTTTTCACCGATACTTTATAATCAGTAACTTTCACACCATCTATTGTTGTCGTTCCATTATTTACAACTTCAACAATATCTGATCCTGAAACTGATGCGCTTGTATCTGAATTTGAACCAGCTGGGCCAGTAGAGCCTGCATCACCTTTCGGTCCTGTTGCACCGATTGCACCCGTATCACCTTTATCACCTT
>NZ_ACQL01000099.1 GCF_000175195.1 Actinobacillus minor NM305
TAAAATTATATAATAGCGCTCTTTTAATGGTAAGTTTGGATAAATTTTTGATAAGCCTTTAAAAACATTTCAAAATCATCTAAACCACAAAATGCAATGCTTTCCTCATTATAAAATTGCAATCCTTCTTCCATCTCTTGCTCATCAAAAGCATCATCTAAATTATTGGCTTTTACCATCACTTCATCGCTATTGAAATAAAGGCTGTATTCTTTACCTTCAAAAACACACTCATAATTATTCGGATAGATACTTTTACAATGTTCAATTTCGTTTAAGATAGAATGAAGCGCTTTTGTACCATTACCAACAATTTCACTATTTAACCAACGGGCAAATGCTTCGTGATCCATTGAGCAACGAGCAATTACACCGTGCATAGTGTGAGTAAATTGGTATTCCATACTTCCTCCTTATAAAATTTCATCTCATTATAACGTACAAGCGGTTATTTTTCGGTAAAAATTTGCAACCACATTTGTTGAACAAAGGCCCTTTCTTCCACAAACTCATCTGCATTCACAATACTTTCACTTCGTAAAAGATTTAAGTGATGAATTCGATTACGAATAGATGTATAACAGCGCTTCATTTCATTTCCTTGCTCCGCTGTTAATATATGACAAGCCATCGCAGCATCAAAAATGCGCACATTATCCGACCAAATTGCCATATCAGGATATTGATGTGAATAAGCGAGTACCAAATATTGTGCGATAAATTCTATATCGGTAATACCGCCTTGATCCGTTTTTAAATGGAATTGAGCTTGGTTGGTATTTGCTAAATGCTGATACATTTTTTCACGCATTTCGCAAATATCTTGCTTTAATTGACCGCTTGATCTTATTTTTGATAACGTACTTTGGCGAATTTGCTCAAATCTTTCTCTTAATATTGCTGAACCATAAACACATCTTGCTCGAACTAATGCTTGACTCTCCCACGTCCAAGCCTCATTTTTCTGATAGAAATCATAAGCGTTAAATGTGCTAACCAGCAATCCTGCCTCCCCCGATGGACGTAAACGCATATCGACTTCATACAAAACACCGGCACTGGTATTTAGATTAAAAATGGAATTAATTTTTTGCGCAAGTTTTAAATAAAACTGATGGCTTGAAATAGATTTCTTGCCCCCCACCGTTTCACTATTTTCTGGGGCATTATGCAAAAAGACTAAATCTAAGTCCGAGTTATAACCTAACTCAATTTCCCCCTAATTTTCCGTAACCAATTACGGCAAAATCTTGCTCACCTTCCGCTAAATGTTCCGGATAACCAAAACGTTGCCCCACTGATTTCCACGCCATATTAACCACCGCAGTAATAATGGCTTCCGCTAAATAGGTCAAATGATCGCTGATTTTCATAACAGGCAAGACATCTAAAATATCCGCAGAGGCTATACGTAAAATCTGACTTTGCTTAAACTGACGTAAGCTATCAATCAAAGCCTCTTCATCTTCTTCGGGAATACGGATTAAATACTCTTGTAATGCTTTTTGGTACTCGTTTAGTTCTAAAACCTGAGTAAGCCCTTTATTGCTAATAAGCTCATCAAGCAACATTGGATAACGAGCAATCTGCTCTGCAATCATAATCGATTGTCCACATAAATGAACAAGTTGTGGCAAGATTTGCTCTTTCTCTAAAAGTAGCTCTAAGTAAGTTGTTCGTGTTGTGATTTTATCAACAATATTCAACAAACGAGGTAGTAATACTAAATAATTCGGCTGTAAACAAACAGTATCTAACACTTTTGGCATAAGTGAACGTAAAACCTCTCGCCCTCGAACCCCAATTGCTCGTTTAACCCAATCTTGGAAAGTGGAAGATAATCGTTGGAAAATCTCCGGATAATCTTGCTCTGCCACAGGATAATCTTGTAAAACTAAATTAAGCTCTTCTTGGGTTATTTCATAGTGAAGAATATCTTTCCAAACGGATAATTTTTCATTCTCCTCATCCGCCTCTTCCTCCCCTATCAATTCATTGAAAACTGCTCGGACATTGCGCTGATGCTGAGATAGCACCTCAAGAAAATCCTGCCACGTATTCATTTCATACTGAACAACTTGAGATTCCCCATTTCCTTCAATCAAGTACGATTGCGTAGCAAAAATAATTCGTTGGCGATCTTCCTCATCTGAAGGCAATGTTTGCGTTTGTTTATCATCAATTGCTTGCAAGATATTTTCCACTTGGCGCAAGAAAAGATAAGCTTGACGCAGTTGATCAACCTGAACATTTGTCAGCAGATGTAACTGTGCTAATTGCGGCAACACCGAAAGTAAACTACGCTCTTGTAAAATTTTATCCCTTCCGCCTCTAATCATTTGAAAGGTTTGCACAATAAATTCAACCTCTCGAATACCACCAGCACCTAATTTGATGTTATCGGTTAAATGACGGCGAACAACCTCTCGGCTAATTTTTAACTTCATTTCACGCAATGATTGGATCGCACTAAAATCCAAATAGCGGCGATAAACAAACGGACGTAGCATTTGTTTTAAATAGCGATGATTTAAATTGGTTAGATCTTCGCCTAAAATTTTCGCCTTAATCATCGCATAGCGTTCCCAATCTCGCCCTTGTTCTTGATAGTAATCTTCCATTGCAGCAAAGCTGAGAACTAATGCACCACTATCGCCAAAAGGGCGAAGACGCATATCAGTGCGATACACAAAGCCATCTACGGTAATTTCATCTAAAGCTCGAATTAAGCGCTGACCTAATCGGGTAAAAAATTTGCTGTTTTCAATCGGTTTACGGCCACCAACCGTTTCACCGGCATCCGGATACACAAAAATCAAATCAATATCTGAAGAAAAATTAAGCTCTCGTCCACCTAATTTCCCCATACCTAAAATCAGTAGTTCTTGCGCTTCTCCCAACATATTCATTGGTGTGCCATATTCCTCACAGCAACGCTGATATAACCAATCTCGAGCAGCTAAAATAAGACTTTCGGCCAAATCAGACAGATGTTGGAAAATAAATTCTACCGTTGCTAATTTATTGGATTGGAGATAACTCAATGCAGCCATTTCTTGATGGCGAAAATGCCGCAACACTTTTGCTAAATGTTCTTCATTTTCAACCGCTTGTAATCGCTCTGCTAATTTTGTCGCATAATTACCACACTGCTCAATAGAGGGTGGAGAAACTTGCCAATGCGCTAATAATTCTGGCTGGGTTTGTAATGTTCGTTTCAAAAAAGAAGACATTGCTACCGCTATTGCAAGCGGTTGATTTTGAGAAAGATTTTGCAAATTGCCTTCGTTATTTTTTTCAGAAAGTACATCAAATGGAATAGACATATTTAAACCCGTAATAAAATTCACTTTGGTTAATGTACATTTTGTTAAATCGTATAGCAATAATTTCCTTCATCTATTGATTTATTCTTTATTTGCTCGTAAAATCATCGCTCCTTGTCATAGCTGAGTTAGAGATCGGCTATTGATGTATTATCAACCCTTAACAAAAAGGAAATTAAAAATGTCTCTAAGCGTAGAAGCAAAAGCAAAAATCGTTGCTGAATTTGGTCGTGATGCAAAAGATACTGGTTCTTCAGAAGTTCAAATTGCATTATTAACAGCACAAATCAACCACTTACAAGCACACTTTGCTGAGCACAAAAAAGATCACCACGGTCGTCGTGGTTTATTACGTATGGTTTCTCGCCGTCGTAAATTATTAGACTACTTAAAACGTACTGATCTTGCTAAATATTCAGAAACTATCGCACGTTTAGGTTTACGTCGCTAATTTCAAATATTTGGAATGGGAACCGAGCAAATTTGCTCGGTTTTTTTATAACTCACACAAGAAATATGAATTATGGCTTTTAGTTCTTTATTTACTTTATTAGATGATATCGCAGCAGTACTTGATGATGTTTCCGTAATGACTAAGGTTGCAGCAAAGAAAACAGCTGGCGTTATTGGAGATGATCTTGCCTTAAATGCTAATCAAGTAAGTGGCAAACATATTTCTCCAGAGCAGGAATTACCCATTGTTTGGGGCGTAGCAAAAGGCTCTTTCATCAATAAAGTCATTCTTATTCCTTTGGCTTTATTGCTTTCTGTCTATCTTCCACAAGCCATTACACCTTTATTGATGATTGGGGGCGCTTATCTCTGCTTTGAAGGTGTTGAGAAACTTTTACACAAATTCTTACACAAACACGAAGAACACCAATCTGGAGAAGAACAAACCTCAATTGAAGATAAAATTAAAGGCGCTATTCGTACAGACTTTATTTTATCGGCTGAAATTATCATCATTGCATTAGGCGTATTACAAGAAAGCACAACGCTAACCAAAGTATTATCTCTTTCTGCTATCGGCATCGGTATTACATTCTTTGTTTACGGCTTAGTTGGACTTATTGTTAAACTAGATGATATTGGTTTATGGCTTATTCAGAAACAAAGTAGCATTCAACAATTTATTGGTAAAAGCCTTTTGTTCATCATGCCTTGGTTTATGAAAGGGCTGTCTGTGATTGGAACAATTGCAATGTTTTTGGTCGGTGGAGGCATTTTCTCACACAATGTGCCTGCCATTCATCACTTTGCTGAAGAGCTTGCATTACCAAGCTATTTAACCAGCGGCGTAGATTTTGTCGTAGGGATTATCGTTGGTGCTATTGCTTGTGCCATTATTTTACCTCTACTTAAGCTATTTAGTAAAAAATCTGTCTAATATCAAAAAAGTCGATTTGCATACACAAATCGACTTTTTATCACAAGAAAACTATTTAACGTTTTGCTTTGCCCATTCTAAGAAACGTTTTTGCGTTTCTTTATCTGCTTTTGAGAATAGAAGCTGAAGTTGCTCTTCTTTTACGTTTTTTACTTCAACAACCATTTGTCCTTTCGCTTCCAGTACTGCATTTGCGAATGCAGGCACCGCTGCAACACCTTTACCGGCATTATATTTTGCTAAGTTATCCTCTACGCGACTATTTGGCGCAAAACCATCGCCTTTTAACTTATCTTGTTTATATTCAAGTGATTTACCTGATGCCGTTTCAATGCTAAAAACAGGTTGACTTTTAAATTTATTTACATCATAGGCATTACGGAATTGCGGCACGGTAATCTTTGTATCTTCCGTTGAACCATTAAAGGTTAAAACAATAGGGTCTAAAGAAAAATAACTACCATTTACGATATCGCCAACACTTACTACAACTTGGTGAGGCTGGGTATCATTGATTTGGATTTTAGAGCCTTTTTTCACATATTGACCATCAAATGCTAAAATCTCAACGGTATCGGATGAAGTCAATGCTCCCGCCATGGAAACTGAACTCACAACCATTGCTGCTGTTGCTACTGCAATCTTAACTAATTTCATTGATAAATCCTCTTAAGATGAAATAAATAATAAAATTTAGTGTCTATGCTATGCTAATTTGCAAAAAATAGAAATAATTTTATTATCAAATTGCTTAAATTATGGGAAAATCAGATCAAATTTTTAAATAGGACATTATATGAGTGATGAACATCAGAGCTTAAGCTCACAAGATAAATCAGAAAAGAAACCGTTTCTTCAATCGCTATTTAGCGGTTTATTTCAATCAGAGCCTAAAAATCGTGAAGATTTAGTCGAGGTTATTCGTGATTCCGTTGAAAACGAACTAATTGATAGCGATACAAAAGAGATGATTGAAGGCGTCATGGAAATTTCTGAGCTTCGTGTGCGTGATATTATGATTCCTCGTCCTCAAATTATTTCGATTGACTCTCGCTTACCACTTGAAGCCTGTGTTGATATTATTATCGAGTCCGCACACTCTCGCTTTCCCGTGATCTTAGATGATGGTAAAGACACCATTCAAGGTATTCTACTAGCGAAAGATTTATTAAAATATCTCCGCCTAGACGCCGAAGCCTTTGATATGCAAGCTATTCTTCGCCCTGCCGTAATTGTGCCGGAAAGCAAACGCGTTGATAGAATGTTAAAAGAATTCCGCTCTGAACGCTTCCATATGGCGATTGTGGTCGATGAGTTTGGTGCGGTTTCAGGTTTAGTAACCATTGAAGATATCTTAGAACAAATTGTCGGCGACATTGAAGATGAATTTGATGAAGAAGAAATAGAGCCAATTCGCCAACTTTCTCGACATACCTATGCTGTATTAGCGCTTACGGATATTGAGAAATTTAATGAGTTCTTTGCAACATCGTTCACAGATGAAGAGGTTGATACTGTTGGGGGGCTTGTTATGCAGGCTTGTGGGCATTTACCGCAAAGAGGGGAACAAATCCAACTTGAAGGGATTGATTTTAAAGTAACCTCAGCTGACAGTCGCCGCCTAATTCAACTTCGCGTTACGGTTTCTGATGAATTATTAGAAAAAATGGAAAATCAGAAAAACGATTCTGTTGAAGAGTAACTTTTTAAAGTTGGACTTTATAACTATATTACTAATAAGCCACTTTGTGTGCTTAATTTTTTACGGTACTATGTAACATTTGCTCAAATTTCATTTAACTTCTCCCCCTCCGTTTACGGAGGGGGGATAGGGGGGAGGGAAAACATTTCACTTTCTATCATTACATCCCTTTTCCCTCCCTCAGCCTTCGGCAGCTCCCTCCGTACACGGAGGGAGCAAAGAACTTTAAACTAAATTATTTCTGTGCAATTGCTACATAATATTGATTTTTTAGATGACTTTATTATGAATTTTGTAAAAAATCCCTCTTTTTTCACCGCTTGTATTTTGGCATTACTGTTAGGTGCAATCGGTACCTTTGCCTATTCCCCTTTTGATTATTCATTCATTGCATTTTTTTCTGCATTTGGGCTAATTTGGGCAGCGACACTAACACAACGTAAAACAGCACTTTGGGCAACCTTTATTTGGGCGGTTAGCTATTTTTGCATTGGTGTAAATTGGATCCATGTGAGCATGATTCAATTCGGTGGCGTACCATTAATTGTGAGTTATTTAGCCGTTTTCTTGCTAGCTTGCTATTTAGCACTTTACCCACTTATGTTTGCATTTATTGCACAACGATTCCAAATTAAAAATCCATTTGCCCTTGCTAGCCTTTTTACGTTTACTGAATACTTGCGTGGTGTGGTATTTACCGGATTCCCTTGGTTACAATTTGGTTATAGCCAAATTGATACCCCATTCGCTAATATTGCTCAAATTTTCGGTGTAGAAGGGCTAACCTTTTTTGTTATGCTTATTGCCGGTTACCTCGTGCTTTTAGTTAAAAACGAAGGTAAAACAATGATTTCCAGCACAGCTATTGCGTTTGTTTTAGCATTGGCTTGTGCAACTCGATTATTCTCTTTTGTTGAAACAGATACAGAAAAATCCCCCCTTACAGTAAGCTTGGTGCAAGGAAATATTGAACAAAAAATGAAATGGGATCCTGAGCATTTTGATTACACGGTAAGAACTTATCTTCAATTAGTTACACCTCTACTAGGAAAAAGCGATGTCGTGATTTTACCGGAATCGGCGATTCCTGCACTAGAGAGCCAAATACAGCCGCTTATTCGCACACTTCAACAAGTGGCAAGTGATAAAGATAGCGACATCATTATGGGAACCCTTTACCAAAATAGCCAAAATGCGTTGTTTAATAGTGCAATTGTGCTTAATCATGAACCTTATCAATCTGATAAGGTGGCACGATACAATAAACACCATCTTGTCCCTTTTGGGGAATACGTCCCTTTTGGAAACTTGCTAGATTGGATGCGAGAGGTTTTTGTATTACCAATCAATCTTTCTCAAGGTCATTTTATTCAATCGCCGCTTGAAGCTAAAAATCATCGTTTCAATACAGCAATTTGCTATGAAATTATCTTTGGGGATCAAGTTCAGAAAAACCAAAAAGATGCTCATGCCGATTATTTATTAACAATTACCAATGATGCTTGGTTCGGTACATCTATCGGGCCTTGGCAACATTTTCAAATGGCAAGAATGCGTGCATTAGAATTAGGGAAGCCATTGCTTCGCGCGGCAAATACGGGGATTACAGCTGTTGTAAATGCAGATGGTAGTGTTGCTGCCCAACTTCCTCAATTTGAAGCGAATGTATTAACAACTCAAATTTCTCCAACGATAAGTTCAACACCTTTTAGTCAATGGGGAAATTGGATCATTTATGGATTGAGTTTATTGATTTTGGTAAGCGGTTGGATTATTAAAAAATTTAGCTATTTATCTAAACGCTAAATAAAAATAGCCACCGATAAAAGAACCCTATACAGCTTGATTAGCTTGCATAGGGTTTATTATCAGTCTAGCTCGCTTAATTTGAATAAGTTTATTTAGACTTCATATCCAGCAAATAATCGACCATCATTTTGGCGATATTAAGCCCTGTTGCTGTTTCAATGCCTTCAAGTCCAGGGCTTGCATTGACTTCCAAAACGACTGTTCCATGATGAGAACGTAAGAGATCTACACCTGCAATGTCTAATCCAATAGCTTTAACCGCATTGAGAGCAATTTGCTTTTCTGTTTCACCGAGCTCAATTTTTTTAGCTGAACCGCCCTGATGCAAATTAGCGCGAAACTCCCCCTCTGAACTCTGGCGCTGTATAGCGGCAACCACTTGATTTCCTATCACAAATGCCCGAATATCTTGTCCTTTGCTCTCCGCAATAAAATGTTGCGTTAATACAGGAAGATTAGCTTGCTTTAATGTATCTAATATACTCTGCCCGCTTCGCTGATTTTCAATTAACATCACACCAACACCTTGTGAGCCTGACAAGGTTTTCACAATCAAAGGATATTGATGTAATGCTAATAATTCAGTATTACTTACCTCACTTCCGGCTAAACTACTCATAGGCACGGGAATATCACTTGCTAATAATTTTTGCAAACTTTGCCATTTATCGCGAGCCAAACGAAAAGCCTCAGCTCGATTTAATACTTTGATCTGTTGGCTTTCAAAATGTTGTAAAACCCGACAGCCCATTTCTGTGCTTGATGAACCAAATCGAGGTAATACCGCAGCATATTCAGGCAATAAATATGCTGGCTTACGATTTTTATCGTATCGCTCTCCTTCTTGATAAAAAAGCTGAAATACCGGTTTACCTTGTTCAATATTAAGCCTTAATAACATTCGATTCGGATCAAGAATATCTAATTGAATGCCCTGTTTTTCACAAGCTTCTTTTAAACGTTGGCAGCTATATAAGCGAGGCTCTCGGCAAAGCATTAACCATCTCATTTTTTTAGAAGCCCTTGCTTTTGAAAAAATGGAAGAATATGTGGGCGCACCGGCTTCACTAATGTTTTTTTAATCGCAGCTTGCCACTCTTGGGGTTCGCCTATTATTTGTTGATAATATGCCGATAACGTTTGATTATAACTTTGTAACGCTTTTTGATCTAAAGGTTGATACTGATTTTCATAGCACATCAAAGTTTGTGGTAAACGTGGTTTTAATGCAGGATCTTGCGCAGGATAACCTAAACATAACCCAAACAGTGGCACACAATGTTCAGGTAAATTAAGCAACGAAGCGGCTTTTTCAATATCATTTCTCAAAGCACCGATATAAACGCCACCCAATCCTAGTGATTCGGCTGCAACGAGTACATTTTGCGCCATAATACCAGCATCAACACCACCAATTAAGCTTACTTCAGCCCAATCTAGTTGAACATCCGGCACAAGCTGTTTGTGTTTATAAAAGTCGATACAAAATACCCAAAATTCCGCCGCATCTGACACATATGCCATTTGCGTAATCTCTCTAAATCCTTGACGAATTTCTGGTGAAGTTACTCGAATGATCGAAATACATTGCAAATGATTTGAAGTTGAGGCACATCTGCCTGAATCAATTAGCGTATTGATAATCTCTGCAGAAATCGGTTGTTGAGTGAATTGACGAATAGAACGATGAGATAGAATTGTCTCAAGTGCAGATTTACTTTGCATATTGCCTCCTATTAAAAAACGGTAAGATTTGCAAAATGTATCACAAATCAAACCGCTTATCTTATTCCAGTTTATCCAGATATTGTTTACCGCCAAGCGCTGAAACTTGTCGAACAATCCATGCCTGTCTTTTCCGCATCGTTGGACCGGGCTTATCCACTCGGTAAATTAATGGATTAGGTAATGATGCCGCTAATAAAGCAGATTCTTGTAACGTAAGCTGCTTCGCTGATTTTCTAAAAAACGTTTGTGCAGCAGCCTCAACCCCAAAAATGCCTTTGCCAAATTCAGCGATGTTAAGATAAACCTCTAAAATACGCTCTTTGCCCCAAACATTCTCAATCACAAAGGTTAAAGGTAATTCAATACCTTTACGCAACCAACTTTGTCCGTGCCATAAAAACATATTTTTGACTGTTTGTTGTGAAATCGTTGAGCCACCACGAATTTTCTTCGATTTTGCATTTCGCTCTAAAGCAACTTGAATGGCATTCAAGTCAATGCCGAAATGGCTTTCAAATTTTTGATCTTCCGAAGCAATCACAGCCATCTGCATTTGCCAAGAAATTTGATCAAGTCCAACCCAGCGTTTTTTGATTTGATAACTTTTCCCTTCAATTAAATGCCCGACTTTTTGTTGTAGCATATAAGAAGAGTAGGGAACAGGTATAACGCTGAATAACAAAATAACGACAAATAAGCCGCCTAAAATAGGCCCTCCAATTCGACTAGAACCAAACCATGCCCAGCCTAATTTGCTTGAAATCTCTTTAGGAATAAAATAGTCCACGGTCATTGAAAACAAGCGGTTAAAAATGCCATTCGTTTTGCGACTTTTTCTACGCTTTGCCATTTAGTTTCTCATTAACCCAATTTAAAAATTGCGGATCTAATGTTTTGAGCATATTCGAACCACGCGTAATGGTTGCCGCACTGGTATTCAATTTTTGCTGAATTTCACGTTGTGATGATTCATTTTTTAATAAATGTTCCACAATTTGAGTACGCAAACCGAGCGAACCTCGCTCATCCGCTGTTAAGAAAAGCTCAAAAAACTCTGTTAATTTATCTTCGGCAACCGCTTGACGTAATAAGGTCACAAACTGTTGCCACTCTTTAGGATCTCGTTGATGATAAACCGTTTTCATAGACTCCGCTTACTCAAATTATTTTTTCGCTTTCTTTCCACCACGCTGATCATCTAATTCTGCACCTTTTGGCACACTAAATTTGAATAAATCAGAAGAAACATTTGCCGTTGTGATATTGCGTAAAACGTATAAATTGCTTTGTCCATCACGCTCAATGGTACTAAAGCCTTTCATTACACCATTGGCATCAATACGCACATCAAATTGTTTTAAACTGCTTTTTTTCCATTTTGGTTTTAGCACAAAAGAATCCATATTTTGGGTAACATCATATTGATCCCAATGGCTTTTATTGTTGCTGGTCAGTAGCACAAACGGCGTATTATTTACCGCATCTTGCACCGTGTTTACCGTAACTTGTGAAACAAAAGGGTCATAAAACCATAAATTTGCACCGTCAGAAACAATTAAGTTTTCCTGTGGCGATTTTGTATCCATGCGGAATAAATTTGGGCGTTTAACTTGAAATTTACCTTGTCCGGATTGGATTTGTTTCCCTTTGCTTGAACGCACAGTTTGATCAAAGTCTGCACTATACTGACTTACTTTCTCTAAACGATTTTGTAACTCTGCAACAGCCTGAGCATCAGCGAAAGCTGAGCCAGCTAAAGAAAATAATGCTAATCCGAATAATGATTTTTTCATAATTTGTTTCATTTGTTGTCCTTTTTATGTCAAAGATTTTTCTCTTTGACCATTGAATTAGTTATCTAGTTCCTTGAGGTAATAATACGGTATTATGTAACATTCGCACAAATATTTAATTTTTTTCGTAGGGGTGGGGTTTATCCCCACCCGTAAACAATTAGTAATATTCGGGCAGGGATAAACCCTGCCCCTACAAATGTAATTAAATTATTAGCAAATCATATTAAATTAATGAGCCTCATCCCAATTATCGCCAATGCCGACCTCTGCAATTAAAGGAACGCTTAACTGAATGGCTTTTTCCATTTCTGCTTTGATCAGCGCAGAATAATGTTCAACTTTATCCTCTCTCACTTCAAACACCAATTCATCGTGAACTTGCATAATCATTTTGATTTCATCGGAATGTTGAATAATACGATCAATGCCAATCATCGCAATTTTAATAATATCTGCTGCCGTTCCTTGCATTGGTGCGTTGATCGCGACCCGTTCCGCCGCTTTACGGCGCATTGCATTACTAGACTTAATTTCCGGTAAATATAAGCGTCTGCCCAACAAAGTTTCGACATAACCTTTTTCTGCAGCTTTTGCTTTTATATCCGTCATAAATTGTAAAACATTAGGATAACGGTTGAAATAAGCTTCCATATACTGCTTTGCATCGGCTCGGGAAATACCGAGCTGATTAGACAAGCCAAATTCAGACATACCATAAATTAAGCCAAAGTTAATCGCTTTTGCATTACGGCGTTGTTCGCCTGTTACCTCATCTAATGGCACGCCAAAAATTTCTGAAGCTGTTGAACGGTGAATATCTTTCCCTTCTGCGAAAGCTTTCAACATTCCCTCATCATTTGCCAAATGTGCCATAATGCGTAGCTCAATTTGTGAATAGTCCGCTGCCACGATTTTATAGCCCTTACGAGCAATAAATGCTTGGCGAATACGTCTTCCCTCTTCATTTCGAATTGGAATGTTTTGCAAATTCGGATCACTTGAAGAAAGACGCCCCGTTGCCGTTACAGCTTGATGATAAGAAGTATGCACACGTCCTGTTTTAGCATTAATCATTAACGGCAATTTATCCGTATAAGTCGATTTAAGTTTGCTCAATCCTCGATGCTCGATTAACAATTTTGGCACACGATGCCCCATCATTGCTAATTCCTCTAACACTTCTTCATTTGTTGAAGCCGCCCCTTTCGGCGTTTTCTTCAAAATCGGTAAGCCTAACTTTTCAAAGAGAATTTCTTGAAGCTGTTTGGTTGAGGCTAAATTAAACACTGAGCCGGCTTCACTATGAACCTCTTGTTCTAACTCTGCTAAACGGCGTTCAATTTCGCTAGATTGTTGTTTTAATTTAGCAGGATCAATCAACACACCGTTACGCTCAATGCGAGAAAGTACGCTAACCAGCGGTAACTCAATTTCATCAAATAACTTAACTAAAGTTGGCTCTTGTACTAATTGCGACCATAAAACTTGATGAAGTTTCATCGTAACATCCGCATCTTCGGCGGCATATTCTGCTGCGGTACTAATTTCAATTTGGTCAAAAGTCAGTTGATTTTTACCTTTACCTGCAATGGCTTCAAATTCAATGGTTTTATGCCCAAGATAGCGATCCGATAAGTCGTCCATATTATGACGACCGGTACTATTTAAGGTATAAGATTCCAGCATCGTATCAAACGCCACACCTTGCACGTTAATGCCGTGATTAGCGAAAACGGTTAAATCATATTTAATATTTTGCCCGATTTTTTTAATTTCCGGATTTTCTAAAATCGGCTTTAATTGCGCTAAACAAGCGGTCAAATTTAGCTGATTTTTTGCTAACTCATACCCCACGGTTTCCATTTCAGAAGAAAATAAATCGCCTTGCCCAGCTGAAGTTGTAACCAATGTTTTATGCGCTAGCGGAATATAACAAGCCTCACCACTAGCTAGCGCCAATGAGATTCCAACTAAATTAGCACGCATCGAGTCAAGCGAGTCGGTTTCGGTGTCTAGTGCAATACATTTCTCCATTTGTATTTTCTCAAGCCAACGATTTAATGCCGCTGTTTCGGTAATGGTTTCATACTTAGAACGGTCAATATTCACTTTTGCAAAAGTCGGCTCATTTTGTACCGCTTGCGTTACTTCATAAGCATTTGGTATTTTTACTTTTTCTGTTTGAGTAACCGGATTAGCACCACCTTTTACTTCACTTAGCCATTTTTTAAATTCATATTGGCTAAATAATGCCACCAACTCATCGTGATTTTGTGGCGAAGTGGTTAATTGATCGTGGCGAAATTCTAATTCAACATCCGTTTTAATCGTTGCCAATAAATAGGAGAGATCTGCCATCTCTTTTTCCGCTTCTAATTTGGGCGCAAATGTTTTCGCCCCACGGAAAGAAAGCTCCGCCACTTTATCTAAATTTTGATAAATTGTCTGAATAGAGCCAATCCCCTGCAATAAGGCTAATGCCGTTTTTTCGCCCACACCTTTTACGCCGGGGATATTATCGGAAGAGTCGCCACGCAATGCCAAATAGTCGATAATCAGCTCAGGCGGAATGCCATATTTTTCAATGACCCCTTCTCGATCCAGCAAGGTATTTGTCATCGTGTTAATCAACATAATATGCTCATTAACCAACTGCGCCATATCTTTATCGCCGGTACTAATCAAGACATCTTTACCTGCTTTCGCCGCTTGAACGGCAAGCGTACCAATCACATCATCAGCTTCTACACCTTCAATTGAAATCAGCGGAATACCTAATGCCTTAATAATGGTGTGAAGCGGTTGAACTTGAGCCCGTAAATCATCAGGCATCGGCGGACGATGGGATTTATATTGTTCAAACAATTCATCTCGGAATGTTTTGCCTTTTGCATCAAATACCACCGCAATATGGCTTGGCTCAACTTGAGCAATCAAACTTTTTAGCATATTTAATACGCCATACATTGCGCCGGTTGGCTCTCCATTCTTATTGGTTAAAGGTGGAAAAGCGTGGAAAGCTCGATAAAGATAGGAAGAACCATCGACAAGAACAAGAGGATTAGATGCAATTTTAGCCATTAAAATCTCGATATGTGTTAATTAATTACGGAAGGGATTATACAACAAAATGCAAGTATCATCCTAGTTCGGCACAACCGAACTAGGTTAAACATTGGCTATTTGTGTTATTACAGTACTAAAGTGTCGCCGCCTTCATTTCCTTCACAAACAGCCCTAATTCTTGTAATAGTTTAGTTTGATTATCTAAATTCGCTTCAATGATTTTCACTATTGCCGAACCGGAAATTGCACCATCGCAACCTAACGCTAACGCTTCTTTTACTTGAGCCGGTTTCGCAATACCAAAACCTTGCAAAATAGGTGCAGAATTTGACCACTTGAGACTTTCGACTAAGTGATCTAAGTTACTCGAATGTGCTTGGTTTTCAGCACTGGTTACGCCGGCACGAGAAACTAAGTAAGTATAGCCTTCGGTTAATTCTGCCACTTTTTCAATGGTCGCTTGATCGGCATTGGGCGGGCAAATAAAGACGGGCTGAATGCCATATTTTTTTGCCGTGCCGGTAAATTCTTCTGCCGCTAAAACAGGTAAATCTGCAATCAACACCGCATCAACACCATTTTCTGCGCAACGTTTAAAGAAAACCTCTGCTGTTGGCACAAAAATTAAGTTGGCACACAGAAGTAAGCCGATTGGGATTTCTGGGTACTTTTGACGAATTTTCGCAATTAATTCAAAACAAGCGTCAGTACTGTATCCTCCATCTAATGCTCTCTTATTGGCTGCTTGGATAACAGGACCGTCCAATAATGGGTCAGAAAACGGAAAGCCAAGTTCTAAAGCATCTGCGCCATTTGCGATTAAGGTTTCAATAATTTCCCAAGAACGATCAAAATCGGGATCGCATAAGGTAACAAATGGTACAAAAGCCCCTTCATTTTTCGCTTTTAATTTTGCAAAGCATTGATCAAAACGGCTCATTCTGCATTCCCTCCATTTAAAATTTTATCAACCGTGAAAATGTCTTTATCGCCTCGTCCGGAAAGATTTACCACCAGTAATTGCTCTTTTTCAGGATTTTGTTGAATGAGTTTTAGAGCATAAGCCAATGCGTGAGAAGACTCTAACGCCGGAATAATCCCTTCATTTTTTGCCAAGGCTTGGAAAGCAGCAAGCGCTTCTTGATCGGTAATTGAAACATAATCTGCTCGTCCACTCGCATTTAAATAAGCGTGTTGCGGACCAACAGAAGGGAAATCTAAGCCGGCAGAAATCGAATAGGACTCCTCAATTTGTCCATCTTTGTCTTGCATAATCGGCGATTTCATACCGAAATAAATCCCCGTTGTGCCGTGTTTTAACGGAGCGCCGTGTTCGCCTGTTTCAATCCCTTTTCCTGCCGGTTCAACGCCAATTAGTTTTACGGCTGTCTCTTCAATAAAATCAGCAAACATACCAATCGCATTTGAGCCACCGCCCACGGCAGCGATAACTGCGTCAGGCAAGCGGTCTTCTTTTTCAAGAATTTGACGTTTAGTTTCTTCGCCAATCATTTTTTGGAATTCACGCACAATGGTCGGAAACGGGTGTGGACCTGCTGCTGTACCAATCAAGTAGTGAGTTGTTTCATAATTTGCTGCCCAATCTCGCATCGCTTCGCAACAAGCGTCTTTTAGCGAGCAAGAACCTTTTTGTACAGGAATAACCTCTGCTCCCATTAAACGCATACGGAACACATTCGGCGATTGACGTTCTACATCTTTAGCGCCCATATAAACCACGCAAGGCATTCCCAGCATTGCACAAGCTAATGCGGTCGCAACACCGTGCTGTCCTGCGCCTGTTTCCGCAATAATACGGGTTTTGCCCATTCGTTTTGCCAATAAAATTTGCCCTAACACTTGGTTGGTTTTATGCGCGCCACCGTGTAATAAATCTTCACGTTTTAGATAAAGCTTAGTTTTTGTTCCTTTGGTTAAATTACGACAAAGGGTTAATGCGGTTGGGCGACCGGCATAGTTTTTCAATAAATCAGTAAATTCCGCTTGGAAACTTGGATCTTGCTGTGCGTCTACAAAAGCTTTTTCCAGCTGTTTTAATACCGGCACAAGAATTTCGGGTACATACATACCACCAAATTCGCCAAAGTAAGGGTTAAGAAGTGTGTCTGACATATTATTTTCCTAATTTCTTTTAGAGATTTTTTGCAACTTTTAAACCGGCAAAGGTTTGAGCCACCGGCATCACTTCGATACGGTTAATGTTTACGTGTTCAGGTTGCTGATTGAGCCATAAAACGATATTGGCAATATCTTCAGGTTGAATAGATTGAACATCTTTATAAACCTCTGCAGCTTTTGCATCATTACCACGAAAACGTACATTCGAAAATTCAGTTCCGCCACATAAGCCCGGTTCAACATTACTTACTCGTACTTTTGTATCTGCCAAATCTGCTCTTAAATTTAAGCTAAATTGGGTAACAAATGCTTTTGTCGCACCGTACACATTACCGCCGAAGTAAGGATAATTCCCTGCAATAGAACTTAAATTGATAATATGCCCCGAATTACGTTCAACCATTTGCGGTAAAATCAAGCGTGTTATTGTCACTAATCCTGTGATATTGGTATCAATCATTTGCTGCCATTCGGATAATTCCGCTTGATGGGCTGGTTCTAATCCTAAGGCTAATCCTGCATTATTTACTAATAAATCCACCGCTTGCCAACCTTCCGGGAGGCTTGCTAGCGCTTGTTTAGTCGCTTCTTCATTTCGAATATCAAATGCAAGCGGTAGAAAATGATTCCCCAGTTGCGAATGTAATTCAGCTAAACGCTCCGCGCGTCTGCCCGTCCCGATAACTTTATAACCTGCTTCAATTAATTTAATACAAATTGCTCGACCAAATCCTGATGTTGCGCCGGTGACGAATGCGATTTTCATTTTTATATCCTCTCATGTTTGTGTTTGCACTACTAAAGTAGTACAAAAAAAGGGTTTATGCAAGTAAAAATATAAGGAGACTTGTGCAAAGGTTATTTACACAAATCTCCAATTAAAATTAAGCTGTTAATGCTTTATATCCAAGTGTACACATTAATAATGCAACCGTAATTATTAAGACTTTCTTAATAACCTCTCCGTTACTCTTAATTGCGTGCTGACTACCAATATGATTACCAAGTAAATTAGCAATAATCATTGGAATACCAATCAAAAATGCCATTTTTCCAGCTATTGCAAACGAAACAAATGCCCCGATATTTGACGAAAAATTGAAAATTTTTGATGTTGCCGAAGCTTGTAATAAGCTCAATTTGTTTATCATAAATAAAGCTATGATAAAGATACTACCTGTTCCAGGTCCAAAAAAACCATCATAAAATCCCACAATTAAGCAAGTAACAAAAACAGCAAGGATTGATTTTTTTATTTCTGTTGTTTCTGATTGTTGCTTTATTAATTTACCTTTAAATAAGGTTGCCCCTAACCCTAAAGGCAAAAAAGCGAAAATAATATAACTAATAACGTGAGTTGGTAACATCAAAATTACTTCAGCACCAATATACGCCCCAAGTAAAGCCGAAATGATGCCTATAGGAACAATTTTCCAAATAATAGAATCGCTTTTCATAAAGTTTTTAATCGCCGCGATTGTACCAATTGTACTAACAAGTTTTTCTTGCCCCAAAGCTAATTGAGGTGGTAATCCAACCATCAAAAAGGCAGGAATTAAAATAAGTCCTGCACCTCCTGCTATAGAGTCAATATATCCAGCAACAAATGAAGCAACAACTAACAGGCATAACCCTATAATAAAATAATTAGCAATAATACTATTTTCAATGAAAAGATTTTCCATTTATCCTCCTTACTGTATTTTTAAATGATGATTACATTCAGTTGAAACAAAATATTCAGATGTCGTTTTTTCATATGTACCAAACAATCTAATTAGCCATCTATCATTACCATCAAAGTTTGCTTTAAACCCATTTCTGGTATGTAATGTTTTTTGATTATCAAATGTTACAACTTGTCCTGGTTCTAAATAAAGTGAAATCCATTTATTTTGATCGATTGCACTTTGTCTAAATTTCTCTAAAACAGGCTGATGTTTTGGACTCGAGGTTTCTACATTATGATAATCAAACCTAGAAATATACGAGCCATCTGAACATTTCATTATTAGTGGAACATTAACGCTAATAGATGCTCCTGAAAATGAAGCCGGTCGCTTGATACTAAATGCAGGCTCTTCTAATAAAGCTTTATCTTCCTCAGTAAGATCAGCTAATAAAACGATACTGGTTGCCACACCTTTTTGTTGTCTTAAACAAAGCAGTGTTAAAGAATCAGGAATATAGGTTGGAACATTACTAAATTGTTGTTCTTCACGCAAACGTAAGTCAGGGTTATCTACATGAGGAAAAAATGTTTCTGATTAGCTTCTACGTTTTCTAGAGCCATTTGATATAAACCATTATTGGTTTGTTGATTATGAGCTGTTATTTGCATAAATTAATCCTTTAAAAATTTTAATAAAATGTAAATTATTTATTAATTTACAAGTTAAAATATATAGCAAACGATTGCTTTCGCAAATAACAAAGATAAAGGTCATACCTCTTTGTGTAGGGAAATTAAATTTCCATTTTAGCAACATTAATCGTCATTACACTTCATCAATCACAAATTCAAACCAATCAATCACATCTTTTTCGTGGATACCATACGGAATTAACACGCCGGCATTTTTCACTGAATGAGGATCTTGCGAAATCAAGGGGTGCCAATCAAACAAAGGTTTCCCTTCATAAACCAGGCGATAAGCGCAAGTTTTTGGCAACCAACCAAAATCGGGTAAATTTTTTTTCGTGAGTTTGGTGCAGTCGCTTTCCAGCTTAAAGCGGTTAGCATAATTGCCACAACGCCCTGTATCGACATCTAATAAATTACAAGCAACTCGGGTGTAATACAATTTTTCTCGTTTGCCTCGCCCTTGAATATATTTGCGATAACAACATTTTCCGCACCCATCACAAAGGGCTTCCCATTCAGCCTCATTCATTTCAAGTAATGACTTTTTTTGCCAAAAAAGCGGTTCAATTTGCAAATTTTTTTGCAACATTATCTCACCACTACTGCTGTGCCGGTTGCTACGACAATAAACATACCGTTATCGCCGCCCATAGATTGATATTCTATAGAAACGCCGACAACCGCATTTGCGCCAATCTTTTTGGCTTCTTGCTCAAGCTCTGCTAAAGCTTCTTTTCTTGCGCTATTTAATTTACTTTCATAAGCACCGGAACGTCCGCCAATAACATCGGTAATGCTGGCTAAAAAATCACGGATAAAGTTTGCGCCTGAAACCACCTCGCCAAAAACAAGACCTTTGTATTCGGTAATTTGTTTACCATCAATCGTTGGGGTTGTTGTAATAATCATAATTTTCCTATTTTAATTGTTGTTTAAGAGATTGTAATGCGATCGCGCGGTGCGAAATTTTTTTCTTTTCCGCCGTTTCTAATTCCGCAAATGCGCATTGTTTTGGCGGATAGAAAAATAACGCATCATAGCCAAAGCCATTTTGCCCACGTTCTTCTTTTAAAATTTCCCCAAAACATTCGCCAATGGCAATTTTAGGGGTTGGATCGGTTGGGTGTTGTAACATCACGATGCTGCTGACAAATTTCGCCGCACGCGCCTGATCTGCCACGTTAGCCATTTCTTCTAAAAGTTTTTTACGGTTAGCTTGATCATTACCATCTTCGCCTGCATAGCGAGCGGAATATAAGCCCGGCGCACCGCCTAATGCATCAACGGCTAAACCAGAGTCATCTGCGATAGCCGGTAACCCCGTCATTTGAGAAGCATAGCGTGCTTTAATAAGCGCATTTTCGACAAAAGTTAAGCCCGTTTCTTCGGGGCTTTCAATGCCAAATTCGCTTTGCGCAATTACCTCAAAACCAAATTCAGCTAGAACATCTGCCATTTCTTTTACTTTGCCTTGGTTGCCTGTGGCAAGCACAATTTTTGTTTTTTGCATAGGTTATTCTCTGGTTAGAAAAATACGACATTATGTAACTTTTTCATATCACTTCGTAGGAGCAAATTACATTTTCCTTTACTCCATCAAAGGAGCATCAGGGCGAATGTCATTCGCCCCTACATAAAGAAATTAAATTGATCTTACAAAGCTACATCATTCAAAAATGAGAAAAAGGGCGAAGTATTTCTCCGCCCATTGATTTCACTGATTTAAGCTAAAATGTTTTTAGCAATCACATCGCCCATTTCTGACGTTGAAATCGGTGCTGCTTCATCGGCTAAATCGCCAGTACGATAGCCATCTGCTAATGCTTTTTGAATGGCTGCTTCAATCGCATCGGCTGCTTCATTTAAATTAAAGCTATAACGCAACATCATTGAGGCTGAAAGAATTTGCGCAATTGGGTTCGCAATGTTTTTACCGGCGATATCCGGTGCTGAACCGCCTGCAGGTTCATATAAACCGAAGCCTTTTTCATTTAAACTCGCTGACGGTAGCATTCCCATTGAGCCAGTAATCATCGCGGCTTCATCAGAAATAATATCACCAAAGATATTTGAGCAAAGTAAGATATCGAAAGACTCTGGTGCCTTGATAAGCTGCATTGTCGCATTATCAATATACATATGCTCTAACGTCACTTCAGGGTACTCTTTAGCAATTTCGGTTACTGTTTCACGCCATAAAATCGAGCTTGCTAATACGTTGGCTTTGTCCACAGAAGTAACACGTTTTTTACGCTTCATTGCTGACTCAAAAGCTACACGTGCAATACGTTCAATTTCATATTTGTAATACACTTCGGTATCAAATGCTTTGGTTTGTGCGCCTTCGCCTTCACGACCTTTTGGTTGTCCAAAATAGATACCGCCGGTTAGCTCACGAACCACCACCATATCAAAACCTTTTGCGGCAATGTCTGCACGTAATGGGCAAAATTTTTCTAAGCCTTTATAAAGTGCCGCCGGACGTAAATTACAGAATAGCGAGAAATGTTTGCGTAGTGGTAATAATGAACCACGTTCAGGCTGTTCATCCGGTGGTAAATTTGTCCATTTTGGTCCACCCACAGAGCCGAATAAAATTGCATCGGCTTCTTCACAACCTTTTAATGTATTCTCCGGTAAGGCTTTACCTTGCGCATCAATGGCAGCACCACCGATATTAAAATGATTAAAATTGAGCTTAAAACCAAATTTTTGTTGTGTTGCTTCAAGCACTTTAATGGCTTGTGCCATTACTTCAGGACCGATACCGTCCCCTGCCAAAACCGCAATGTTGTAAGTTTGCATACTATCCTCAATTTATGTGAAATATAAAATAAATCTGCCTTATTCTAACTAAAAAGCGAATTATGAGCTAGAATTAACTTTTGCGCCAAGGAAATAAAATGAAACCCGTTTTAATCAAAATACTTCTTTTGGTATTTTTCAGTCTAAATTTAACCGCTTGTGGCACTATTGTCAGCTTATCAAGTGGCGATTATGCCGTTTATGGTGGTGTGTCAAATGATTTTTCGGTCATCCAACAAGGTGGCATATTGAGCGTGCTGGCGGTTATTGATCTTCCATTAAGTTTTATACTTGATACATTGATGCTTCCTGTTACGCTCAGTCAATAGATTAACTATGCTAAAATATATTTTTTACGGTAATCTCATATTTAAAGGATAACTTATGCCAAACCAACATCTTCTTACTGCCCAAGGGGAGCGTATTGCTATTGTATCCGGCTTACGTACGCCCTTTGCTCGCCGCGATACAGGCTTTAAAGATGCTTATGCAACCAGTTTAGGAACAATGGTTACGAATGAATTATTAAGCCGTTTAGCCATTGATCGCAAAGAAATTGAGCAACTTGTTTTTGGGCAAGTTATCCAACAACCCGATATTCCAAACCCTGCACGCGAAATTGCATTAGCACTGAATATGCCCTATTTACAATCATATAGTATCAGTAGCTCTTGCTTATCAGGCTTACAAGCCATTGCCAATGTTGCCGGTAGCATTATTAGCGGCTCGATTTCCAGCGGTATTGCCGGTGGAGCAGACTCTATTTCAAATGCACCGATTAGCATTAGCCCTCGTGTTATCTATAAATTTAAATCGATCTTTAAAGCGGAAACTTTAGATGAAAAATTCCGCCGTTTTCGCAATTTTTCGTGGAGCGATTTCAAACCTCACGGTGTCAATTTAAAGGATTTTACAACGCAACTCTCTGTGGCTGAAATCTCGGAACAAATGGCTCAAGATCATCAAATCAGCCGTGCGGAACAAGATGAATTTGCCCGTTACTCCAACGAAAAAGCCGCTAATGCATGGAAATTAGGGGTATTTAAAGATGAAGTTATGCAATCTGTTCCTCGTCCATACACGGATTTTGTGGTTGCCGATACACTCATCAATGCGGCAACTAAACCACAATACTACCAACGCTTTAACCCGATTGTGAATAAGCCTTACGCCACCGTAACAGAAGCCAATATTCCGCAACCGATGGACGGAGCCGCCGCTGTTCTGTTAATGAATGAAAGTAAAGCTAAAAATTTAGGACTAGAGGTATTAGGTTATATCCGTAGCTATGCGATTACCGGTAATGATATTTGGCAAAATATGTTTTCAGGTGCGACGGTTGCCAGTGCTTCTGCATTAACACGAGCCGGCTTAACGCTTCAAGATATGGATTACATTGATATTCATGAAACCTCCGCAAGCCAAATGATTATGAATATTCGTTTATTTGAATCAGATGAATTTGCAAAAAATCAACTCAATCGTACCGCTTGTTTGGGCAAAATTGATATGGAAAAACTCAACCATTTAGGCGGTTCTATTGCCTTTGGCAACCCTCGAGCGGTAACCAGTTTAAGAACGGTAATTCAATCTCTCCATGCTCTCAAGCGTAAGGGGGGAGGAATTTCATTAGTGGCTTCAAGCGGTTTAGGCGGCTTAGGAGCGGCAATGGTTTTAGAAAGTGAATAATGGCAGGATAAATCTATGACAGAACAAATTGAATTAACCTTAAATCCGGAAAATACGGCTTTTCACGTGGAAATTGATCAGAACCGTATCGCCGTTGTTCATATTCTTACCCAAGATAGCGATGCAAACTGGCTGCCTGAAACTTTTGTCGAAGAGCTAAGAAGCGTTATCGGTAAAGTCATTTATCAGCAAGCTCGTGCGGTATTATTTATTTCTGCCCGTAAGCAAAACTTTATTCAAGGTTTTAAACCGAGTATTTTGGCAGAAAAAAATGAAGCGTTACTCAAACAATTTTCGCAAGAAGCGCAAGCCATTATGCGAGAGCTAAATACCCTAAAAGTGCCGGTTGTGGCTGCCATTGATGGCAACTGTTTTAGCGTAGGATTAGAACTGGCTTTAGCTTGTGATTACCGTATTGCTTCAGATGAAATCTATACACAATTTGCACTGCCACAAATTCGTTCGGGCATTTTGCCTTTTGCCGGTGGAACACAACGTTTACCTCGCTTAATTGGATTAGTCCCGGCCACGGAACTCTTACTCTCAGGCGATAAAGTCAATGTCGAACAAGCCTTAAAATTAGGGCTTATTGATATGGCTGTACCTGCCAACAGACTCTTCCAAGTGGCTTACCAACTATTACTTGATAACCAAGTGCAAAAAATCGATCCAAAACGACCGCTTACGCCATTAAAAAAATGGCGTAAACAGCTTGAAGGAAATCAATACTATCGTAATAAAGTGTTAGATCGTCTCGAAAATCGTGCTTGGCAACGTACTTTCGGTAATTATCCAGCCGTTCAAGAACTGATTGAATTGCTTAAAGAGCCTCACTTTAGAGCCGGTTTACATTTAGAACAGCAATTACTGGCTAAACTTTTTCAAACAGAAACCTCTAGAGTGCTGATTGATTTAAAACGCACCGAACGTGCCATGAAAGATAAATATGCCATTCGAGGCAATGTGCAAGATATTTCGCAAGTGAGTATTCTTGGTTCAGGCTACATGGGAGCAGGCATCGCTTATCTAACCGCAAATTATGCTCAGGTGCCGGTGCGTATAAAAGATATTCACCCTTCTGAAATTCAGAAGGCGCTACGCACCTGTTTTGAATTGATGCAAAAAGAAGCTGAACATAAGAAAATTTCCTCCGGTGTGATGATTCAAAGAATGAATTTGATTACAGGTGGCGAGCGATTAGTGGCAGCAAAATCGACAGATTTTGTCATTGAAGCAGTTTATGAAGATCTCAAACTCAAGCAAAGAATGTTGCAAGAAAGTGAAAATTACTATAACGATCATGCTATTTTCGCGACAAATACCTCTACGTTATCGATTAAAGAAATTGCAAGTGTTGCGCAACGTCCACAAAATGTTATCGGCTTTCACTATTTTAGTCCGGTGACAACTCAACCCATGGTCGAAATTATCCCTCACGAGGGAACATGTGAGCATACGATTGCCACGGCGATTCACTTTGCCATTCAACAAGGCAAAGTACCTCTTTTAGTTTCAGATACTCGGGGCTTTTTCATTAACCGCATTTTAACGCCATTACTGCTTGAAGCGATTGAATGTTTAATTGATGGGGAATCCATTGAATTTATCGACCGCTCGTTACAAGAATTTGGCTTTAAATTGGGACCTCTTGCCATCATTGATGAAATGGGGCTAGACGTATTAGTTAAATCTAACCCAACTTTAGTTGAGGCTTTTGGTGAGCGCTTCGTGATGCCTCAGGCGGTCAATTTATTGATCCGCAATGAGCGCAAAGGCTGTAAAAATAAGCGAGGCTTTTATCTCTATAATACGCAAGGCGAACGTGTACAAGAAGATAAAAGTATTTATCACGTTATGGAAACGATTGCCCAAAACGATTTGGAAGCGGAAGAAATTGCTCGCCGTTGTATCTTGCGAATGATTAACGAAGCCGCTTGGTGCTTACAAGAAAACGTGATTCAATCCGCCGAAGAAGGGAATGTTGCCTCGGTATTAGGCGCTCACTTCCCACAATTTAGAGGGGGGATTTACGCTTATATAGAAAAAATCGGTGCCAAAGAGATTGTTCGCCAACTTCAATTACACGAAACACGCTATGGAAAACGCTTCAAACCTTGTGATTGGCTAGTTCAGAAGGCGGAATAGTTCGCTTTTACAAGCGGTTTAATTTTTATTAGAATATGCAAATTTTTAACTTAAAGGACTTTTAAATAAAATGAAAAAATCTAGCATTGCTCTTTCTGTTATTGGGCTATTAGGCGTTGTTACCGTTGGTGGTAGTTATTTTTCGGGGAAAATCGCAGAAGAAAAATTTAATGAATATATTGCCAAAAGTAATCAATATTATCAAAAACATAGTTTTGGTGATTTTAGTGCTGAAATTAAAGATGTGAAATTTGAACGCCATTGGTTTAGTTCTGATGTATCTTATACGTTAGATCTTAAAATTGGCGAATCTAAAATTCCACTTAAATCTAATGACAAACTTTATCATGGTCCATTCCCGATGAATCGTGTCATGCAGGGTAAATTCTCACCTTTGGCAGCCAGCTTAGAAAGTAATATTAACACGCCAACAGAATTAAAAGAGTGGGTTGCTACCCCTCTGTTAGGTACCGCTCGCACAGATATTGGCTATGATGAAAGTTATAGCGGTGTGGCAACACTCAATCCAATCAAAGGTCAATATCCAGAGGGCTCTTTTAAACTTGAACTTGATAAAACGGTAATTAAGTTTGATACCGATAAGAACTTTAACGGCTCAATGTCTTATCAAATACCTGTAATTAAATATACTATTAATGAGACAAATGGCATTATTGACGGCGCTGATTTCCAAGCGGAATTTAAACGAGATGAAGCTTATCGTTTTTTAAGTAACGGCAAATTTGATGCAAAAATTAAGTCTATCAAAATTTCTGAGCCGGAAAATAATGATGTAATTCTTGAGAATTTCCAATCTAAAGGGACACAAAATATTAAAGATGGTCGCTATATTTCTCAAAGTATCACTAATACGGATATCAAATTCGCGCATTTAGAAAAATCTGCTTCACTCGGTAAATTTACCTTCGACTCCGATATGGATATTGATGCGAAATCTTATGATGAAGTTATGAATGCTGCTATTTATAAACCTGAGGCAAGCGCACAGCTTGAACAAGTTGTTGAACAATTATTGGCAAAACAGCCAAAATTAAATATCAAAGCACTTAATTTAGAAAACAATAAAGGGAAAAATCACTTATCTTTAGCAGTTAATTTAACAAAATTACCTTCTGAAGATGAAAATAAATCACTTAAAGATATGTTAAGTGTCTTTAAACAATCTGCATTAAATCTTGTGATCAACATTCCTGCTGCAGAAGAAATGATGAAACAATTTGCAACGCTTGAGCCAGCAACAAATGAGCAAGATTCATCATCTGCAATAAAAGCAGCAATGGAAGAAATTAAAGGACAAGCAGTACAAAGTGGTTTATTTAGTGTTTCAGACCAAGAAATAAAATCGAACATTACTATTGATAACGGCGAAGTTAAATTAAATGGTCGCCCTGTTTCTGAAGAAGAGCTTCAAATGGCATTTTTTGTCATTGCTATGGGGCTAGGTGGTTTGTTAGGTAATTAAAATATCTTACTTTATTATATTGGGCGTAGTCATACGCCCATTTCCCCCATAAAAACCTATCCAACTCTTTTCTATTTTTCAATTTATACAAAACACTAACCATACCTAACAATTTAAAGTAAAATACGCCGTTTTATTTTATTTAATAAGTGTGTGTTTTTATGATTAGTGTATTTGATATGTTTAAGGTGGGAATTGGGCCATCAAGTTCCCATACTGTAGGGCCTATGAAAGCGGCAAAATTATTTATTGACGAGCTGATTTCTAGCAAATTATTAGCTAAAACAGACCGCTTGCAAGCCCATATTTATGGTTCTCTTTCTCTTACTGGGCGTGGGCATAGCACTGATATTGCTGTGATAATGGGATTGATGGGCTATTTACCTGATAATGTCGATATTGAAAAAATTGACGGTACTATTGCCCAATTAAAACAAGATCACAAATTGCGACTGGCTGCGGCAACATCTGAACATTCAAAAGAAATCCATTTCGATTTTTATCAAGATATGCCATTCCATTACGATTTCTTACCTAAGCACGAAAATGGAATGACATTAAAAGCCTTTGCCGGCGAAACTCTGCTCTTAGAAAAAACCTATTATTCTATCGGAGGCGGATTTATCGTTGATGATGAGCACTTTGGGCATACCGAAAACAATGCTATCCAAGTGCCTTTCCCTTATAAGTATGCCGAAGATTTGCTCAAACATTGTAAAGAACAAGGGTTACCTCTTTCGAGTTTAATGTGGAGAAATGAGTTAGCTTTGCGTTCAAAAGAAGAAATTTCCACTTATTTAGCGTTAATTTGGCAAACAATGGAAGCCTGTATTCAACGAGGTTTACATACCGAAGGTCTACTCCCCGGCTCATTAAAAGTTGTCCGCCGCGCGGCTTCATTACGCCGTACATTAGAAGCAAACAGTAAATTTAACAACGATCCGATGCAAATTATTGATTGGGTTAATATGTTCGCCTTAGCGGTAAATGAAGAAAATGCGGCTGGCGGACGTGTTGTTACCGCACCAACTAATGGGGCTTGTGGTATTGTGCCGGCGGTATTGGCTTATTATCAACAATTCATTGCGCCATTAAATCAAGAAACCATTGAGCGTTATTTATTAACGACAAGCGCTATTGGCTCGCTCTATAAAATGAATGCTTCAATTTCGGGGGCAGAAGTAGGTTGCCAAGGGGAAGTTGGTGTCGCTTGTTCAATGGCGGCGGCTGGCTTAACAGAAATTATGGGGGGAACGCCCGATCAAGTTTGTATTGCTGCGGAAATTGCTATGGAACACAATTTAGGATTAACTTGCGACCCTGTTGGTGGACAAGTTCAAGTGCCTTGCATTGAGCGTAATGCGATTGCATCTGTTAAAGCCATTAACGCAAGCCGTATGGCATTACGTTTGACAACACAACCTCGAGTAACACTCGATAAAGTGATTGAAACAATGTATGAAACAGGCAAAGATATGAATGCAAAATATCGTGAAACATCAACCGGAGGATTAGCAATTAAGATTTTGCCTTGTGATTAACCTAGCTTTTGTAGCAAGTTGAATAAAATTTGCGTAAGGGCGAGGTTTATCCTCGCTCATAAACAATTGATATTCGGGCGGGGATAAACCCCGCTCGCTATTATGGCATGTATGCGTAAACTGCTAACCATTATGAATGCGCTGGTTAAACGCAATGAAAAATGGGATGCTACACGCTACTTATCCACAGAGGCTGTGGGTTAAAATTGAATAACTTTTTTGTGTGTGAACACAGTTACTACAAAAACATTAAATGTTTGTGCAAATGCTACATAATACAGTATTTATGCTCTAGCTAAATAGATTATTTGCTTTTTCTTTAAAAATTTTATAGACTTCGTCTCATTAGTCGGGGTGCCATTTGGCTGAGATAATACCCGTTGAACCTGATTCAGTTAATACTGCCGTAGGAAACTAAATATGCAAAATTTACACAATACCCTATTCTCATTCCACTATTTTATCTCAAATCAATAATTCTATTTTTAGAAGAATATTGAGCTTTGGGGTAAATTACACCTTTATTTCCACACGTAAACACAGTCCTTTTGTGTTCTATGTTTATCATTATTCTTCTAATTTGATGATTTCACTAACCATTAAAGAGAATAACGATGATGTCTATTTATCTAAATAAAATTCGCCAACAAAAGCCTCTTATTCATAATATGACAAATTTTGTCGTAGCAAATTATTGCGCAAATGGCTTGCTTGCTCTGGGAGCATCTCCCTTTATGTCAAATAATATTGAGGAAGTTGCCGAAATTCAGTGCATAAGCCAAGCATTAGTAATTAATATTGGAACAATTACGGAGCAAACTCTACAAGCAATGCGGATAGCGGGAATCCATGCAAACAAAATGGGAATGCCTGTGGTATTAGATCCTGTAGGAGTCGGTGCAACAACTTATCGTAAAAACGCCGTTCAGCAATTACTTTCTGAAATAAAATTTGCAGCTATAAAAGGTAATATTGCAGAACTAGCTACCATTGCCGGAATGAAATGGCAAAGTAAAGGTGTTGATGCAGGTATAGGAGAAGGTAATGCGATAACCATAGCCCAAAATGTTGCACAACATCATCACTGCATTGCAATTATTAGTGGAGAGATAGATACCATTAGCAATGGTACTAAAGTAGTAACCTTACATAACGGCACAAAGATGTTTCCTAATATTACCGGTTCAGGCTGTTTATTAGGCTCAGTTTGTGCTGCCTTTCTCGCAGTGTCTTCTCCCGATGATTATTTTCAAGCTGCGATTGAAGCTTGTTCAACTTATGCTATCGCAGGAGAAAATGCTGCCCAACAGTTATCTGAAACTCAATATGGTAATTTTCTTACCAATCTATTAAATGAATTAGCCAGTATTACCCCGGAACAAGTTAAACAGAGAGGAAAAATTTATGAAATGTAATACCCCCCAAGCACTAACAATTGCAGGATCTGATTCAGGTGGTGGCGCTGGAATTCAAGCAGATTTAAAAACTTTTCAGATGCGCCATGTTTTTGGCACCTCTGTTATCACAGCCGTTACTGCACAAAATACTTTAGGTGTTTTTGATATTCACTATATACCTATTCCCACAATTGAAGCTCAATTGAAAGCAATCTCTGAAGATTTCAATATTCAAGCATTTAAAGTTGGAATGTTAGGCACAGAAGAAATTATTAAATCTATCTCTTCTTGCTTGAAGAAATACCATTTAGGGACATTTGTTTTAGATCCCGTTATGATTGCAAAAGGAGGCTCGCCATTATTACAACAAAATGCAATTAATGCTTTAAAACAAGATTTAATTCCTCTTGCAGATATTATTACCCCCAATATACCAGAAGCTGAGGCGCTTACAGGTGTTAAAATTGTTGATGATGTGACTTTAAAACAAGCTGCTATTGCTTTACAGAAATTAGGAGTAAAGACAGTCATTATTAAAGGAGGACATCAAGATCATTCTCAAAGCCATCTGTGTCGAGATTGGATCTTTATGGATAACTCTCATTTCATTTTAGAAACACCCCGTATTCATACATCTCAAACTCATGGAACAGGCTGTACTTTTTCTGCTTGCATTGTAGCTGAATTAGCAAAAGGTCAAACAATACTTAATGCAATTAAAACGGCAAAAGTCTTTATTACTGATGCAATTCAATATCCACTGAATATAGGTCAAGGGTACGGCCCCACAAATCACTGGGCATATAAGGATTAAATAAGATGAATGACATAGAAAAATATCTTAGATTGTATTTTATCGCCGGCAGTCAAGATTATCGACATTTAGCAGGGGATCCAGCTCAGCAACTATTAAATTCTCTCGAACAAGCATTAGCAAATGGTATTACCTGTTTTCAATTTAGGGATAAAGGCGTATTTTCACTTGAAAAATCACCTCAAGAACAAAAAAAGTTAGCGTTAAAATGCCGAGATTTATGCCGCCACTACCAAGTTCCTTTTATTATAAATGACAATTTAGCATTAGCTTTAGCAATAAACGCTGATGGCATACATTTAGGACAAACAGATTTAGATATTAAGCTCGCTCAGGAAAAAATCTCAAAACCGTTTATATTAGGATTATCGATAAACAACCTTGAGCAAGCATTAAAAAGCCAATCTTTAGAAAAAGTTGATTATTTAGGCGTTGGTCCTATTTTCCCGACATCCTCTAAAGATGATGCAGCGCCAGCAGTAGGGATAGGCTTAATTCATCAATTAAATAAGCATAATATCACTAAACCTCTTGTCGCCATTGGGGGGATTACCGAACAAAATATATCGTTATTAACCCAATGTAAAATAGCAGGTATTGCTGTGATTTCTGCGATTATTCAATCAAAAAATATGCTTCAAACAATTAAATCTTTAACCATTATATAAATTGATATAACGCAATCACTAACGGCATTGTGATGACACAAAGCAATGTCGTGACACCATAAATAGCACTTGCCTTTTGGGCATTTTGTCCATAAACCACCGCCATTTGCGTAACCGTTGCCGCTGAAGGGCTTATTGTCGCAAGAAAACTAATCATCGCAATAATTTCCCCATTTTTCTCAATCCAGTGAGGAAAATCCAGCCATTTGATAATTAACAATAAAATCAATGGGATTAAGATTAAACGTAAAAAAGCGACTAAATATATCCGCTTGTTTGTCATAATTTGCTTAATCGGCATTGAGGCAATCAACATGCCTGCCACAAACATTGCCATTGGTCCAATCATAACTGCAAGGGAGGCAAGCGTACCAGAAATCACTGAGGGGAGTTTAATCTGAAAAGCAAAAAGAAATATCCCTAAAATAATTGCCAAAATATTAATATTAAAAATAATATTTTTGAGCGAAACATTTGCTTTTCCACAAAGAAGTATTCTTAAATGTGACCAAAATAATAAATTCTGAATAACAATAAATCCTGTTGAATAAATTACTCATTCAGCCCCAAATAATGAGGCAACAATAGGAATAATTAAATTACCTGAATTTGAGTAAATAGACGCAGCGTGTTCTAAATTATCCAATTTAAAAATAGGTGTAATTATTTTACCAATTAAAATTAATAAACCACTTAATAAAATTGCCATTACAAATGAAAGAGAAAGTCCCTTGATGATTTCAGGCGAATAGTCAATTTGAAAAGCTGTAATTAAGGTAGCTGGGCTAATGATATAAAGCCCAATAATAGAAAGCGGATAACTTTCTTCCGATTTTAACAAGTTAAATTTAACGAGTGCATAACCTAATAATACAATCAATGTTAGTTGTGTTATTTTATTGGCGAGTAGTAATGCAATATCCATGTCAATCTCCTAACATTAACCGTCTTTTTCCAGAATAAATCGTACCTTTTCCTTTTCGGGTAAAACCAATGAGCGTAAAGTCATTTTCTATTGCCATTTTTGCCGCCATTTCAGTGGTAGCTGAAATCGCACAAAGCATTTCAACACCTAGTGCTAAACATTTCTGCACCATCTCAAAACTTGCCCGACTGGTTACAAACACAAAACCTATCGGTTCATTATTTTTTGCATACCACCCGAGTAATTTATCTAATGCAACATGTCGCCCAACATCTTCTCTAATCGCTAACAAATGTCCTTCCGGCGAGAAAAATGCGGCTGCATGGCTTGCGCCAGTCTCTTGTGCTAATTGTTGTTTTTCTTCTAATTGCTCTAAACAGCGATCAAATAATAATGGATTAACCTTTTGTAAGCGGTCTGATTTTTTGCTTAATTTACTACTTTGTTTAACTTGCTCTAACTGCTCTACACCACAAATGCCACACCCTGTTCTACCCGCCATTGAACGGCGTTTTTCTTTTAATTCCACAAAACGGCGTGTTGCAATTTCCAGTTGAATTTCAATGCCATCACATTGCTCTAGAATATCTATACCGTAAATTTCAGATTTATGTTGTACAATGCCCTCCGCCAATGAAAAACCGATGGCAAACTCTTCAAGTTCATTTGGTGTACACATCATTACCGTATGGGAAATACCGTTATAAACTAAAGCAACGGCTATTTCACTAATCAATTTATCCTTGCAATCAACCGTGTTTAATTGTTGATTATTTATACGTAAACGAGTAGCATTTATTTCAGTATAACTATTCATTTTTTCCTTCTTACATTTATACAAATAAAAATTATTCTCAATAAGTTATTTATTAAAAATATCATTTTAGATATAAATCAATAATGCATTAGATTTATTAAATTTACTAATATTGAGGTATGGCTTATTATATATAAAGGTAAATAATAACCTAACTTTGAAAATTATGACAAAAATGTCATATTTATACTAAGGTTAATTTTACAGTTTTTAAGGTCGTATTGGCAAAATTCATTGCTGATATATTTTCATAGGAGTGATTTATGCAGGTCTCTAGACGTAAGTTTTTTAAGATCTGTGCAGGTGGTATGGCAGGGACTTCCGCTGCAATGCTCGGTTTTGCTCCGGCAACGGCTCTCGCTGCTGCCCGTGAGTATAAGCTATTGCGTGCAAAAGAAACCCGCCAATCCTGTACATATTGTGCAGTAGGCTGCGGTATGTTGATGTATAGCCTCGGAGATGGTGCGATGAATTCACGTGGTAAATTATTCCACGTTGAAGGTGACCCAGACCATCCGGTAAGCCGTGGGGCATTATGTCCTAAAGGTGCAGGGGTTTTAGATTATGTAAACAGTCCAAACCGTTTACAATACCCTGAATACCGTGCACCGGGTTCTGACAAATGGGAACGCATTAGTTGGCATGATGCTATTCATAAAGTGGCTAAATTATTAAAAGAAGACCGTGATGCAAACTGGGAATCAATCAATGCCGAAGGCACCCCAGTAAACCGTTGGACAACAACTGGATTCTTAACGGCTTCTGCAGCAAGCAACGAAACAGCACTGATTACCCAAAAATTTGGTCGTGCATTCGGGATGCTTGTATTAGATAACCAAGCGAGTACCTGACACGGTCCTACGGTAGCAAGTCTTGCTCCTAGTTTCGGTCGCGGTGCGATGACCAATCATTGGGTTGATATCAAAAATGCAGATGTGGTTGTAGTGATGGGCGGTAATGCCGCTGAAGCTCACCCTGTCGGCTTCCGTTGGGCTATTGAAGCGAAAAAACAAAACGGTGCGAAGTTAATGGTGGTAGATCCACGTTTTAACCGTACGGCTTCTGTGGCTGATTTCTATTCGCCTATTCGTTCGGGTACAGACATTACCCTTTTATTAGGTGTCATTAAATACCTATTGGATAACGATAAAATCCAACACGAATACGTGAAACACTATACGAATGCAAGTTTCTTAATTAACGAAAAATTTGGCTTTGAAGATGGTCTATTCACAGGCTACGATGCAACTAAACGTACCTATGATAAATCAACTTGGTCTTATCAATTAGATGAGAACAGGCAGCCAAAACGTGATTTAACCTTGCAAGATCCACGTTGTGTTATCAATTTACTGAAAAAACACGTTGAACGTTATACACCGGAAATGGTTGAGCGTATCTGTGGTACGAAGCAAAAAGCATTCTTAGAATTTGCTGAGACCATTGCTTCAACAGCAACACCTGAAAGAACAACAACGTTCTTATATGCATTAGGTTGGACACAACACACTGTCGGCGCACAAAATATCCGTACAATGGCAATGATCCAGTTACTATTAGGTAATATTGGTATGCCGGGCGGTGGTGTAAACGCATTACGTGGACACTCTAACGTTCAAGGTACAACAGATATGGGATTATTCCCATCTATGTTACCGGGATATATTCCACTCCCAATTGAAACAGATACTTCTTTAGAAGCATTTTTAAACCGTATTACACCAAAAACAATGGTTGAAGGTCAGGTAAACTACTGGCAAAACACCCCTAAATTTATGGTGAGTATGTTAAAAGCTTTCTATGGTGAAAATGCAACGAAAGAAAATGAATTCGGTTTCCATAATCTTCCTAAACAATACAAGAAGAAAATGGATCATATGCAATTCATTGATTTAATGGATCAAGGCAAAATCAATGGTTATATCTGCCAAGGTTATAACCCATTAGCGTCTTATCCGGATAAAAACAAAATCTCAAGTGCATTACGTAAATTAAAATTCCTTGTTATTTGCGATCCACTTGTAACAGATACATCTGAATTCTGGAAAAATCACGGCGAATTTAACGATGTAAATCCTGCTGAAATCCAAACTGAGGTTATTCGTTTACCAACCATCTGTTTCGCGGAAGAAGATGGCTCAATTGCTAACTCAGGTCGTTGGTTACAATGGCACTGGAAAGCGGCAGAACCACCAAAAGAAGCAAAACCGGATGTCGATATTCTTTCAGAAATTCGTGAAGTAATGCTTGAAATGTATCATAAAGAAGGCGGTCCTTCGATTGATACCATTGAAGCAATGACTTGGAATTACGCTAACCCATTAGAACCAAAAGCAGATGAAATTGCGAAAGAAAATAATGGTTATGCGTTAGAAGATCTCTATGATGCAAGCGGTAATTTAATTGCGAAAAAAGGCGAATTGCTATCGAGCTTCGCTCAACTTCGTGATGATGGTACAACGTCATCAGCAATTTGGATTTATACCGGTCAATGGACACCAAAAGGTAACCAAATGGCAAACCGTGATAACTCAGATCCATCAGGCTTAGGTAATACGTTAGGTTGGGCATTTGCTTGGCCAGCAAACCGCCGTATTATTTATAACCGTGCATCCGCAGATTTATCAGGTAAACCTTGGAACCCTAAACGTCAGATTGTGAAATGGAATGGTAAAAACTGGAACTATATTGATGTGGCAGACTACGGTACTGCACCGCCAAATAGCAATGTAACGCCATTTATTATGCAACCTGAAGGGGTTAGCCGTCTATTTGCTTTAGATAAACTCGTTGATGGTCCGTTCCCTGAACATTACGAGCCGATTGAAACGCCAATTGGTACAAACCCACTTCACCCGAATGTGGTCTCTAACCCGGTTGCTCGTATTTTAGAGAATGATAAAGAGCGTTTCGCCAAAGATGCAAGTGAGTTCCCTTATGTTGGTACAACTTACCGCTTAACAGAACATTTCCACTTCTGGACGAAACAAGCTGAACTCAATATGATTGCTCAACCAGAGCCATTTGTTGAGATTAGTGAAGATCTTGCCAAAGAAAAAGGCATTACTAACGGCGATACCGTTAAAGTAAGCTCTAAACGTGGCTTTATTAAAGCGAAAGCAGTGGTTACAAAACGTATGAGAACGTTAGAAGCAGATGGTAAGAAAATTCATACCGTTGGTATTCCAATCCATGGTGGTTTTGCAACCGTAGGTAAAAAATCCTACTTAGCAAATACCTTAACGGGTCGAGTGGGTGATGCAAATACCCAAACACCGGAATACAAAACGTTCCTTGTAAACATTGAGAAAAGTACGGAGGCACTATAATGTCAGCAGTTCAAGATCAAAACATTATTAAAATCTCCGCAACTTCAGGCGTAACCCCTCCACCACATGCACGTAATCACGTGGTGGAAGTGGCTAAACTCATCGATGTTTCAGCTTGTATTGGTTGTAAAGCATGTCAAGTTGGCTGCTCAGAATGGAATGATATTCGTGCGCCACAAGAAGATTGTGTGGGAGCGTATGACAATCCTCGTGATCTGAATGCCAAACAATGGACGGTCATGAAATTCAATGAAGTAGAAGAAAATGACCGTTTAGAATGGCTTATTCGTAAAGATGGTTGTATGCACTGTGCAGAGCCGGGCTGTTTAAAAGCTTGCCCGGCACCGGGAGCCATTATCCAATATGCTAATGGTATCGTGGACTTCCAATCCGATAAATGTATTGGATGCGGTTATTGTATTGCTGGTTGCCCATTCAACATTCCTCGTATGAATGATGAAGATAACCGAGTGTACAAATGTACGCTTTGTGTGGATCGTGTCAATGTCGGTCAAGAGCCGGCTTGTGTGAAAACCTGCCCAACAGGCGCAATCCGTTTTGGTTCAAAAGAAGAAATGCTACATTATGGTGAGCAACGTGTTAAAGATCTTAAATCACGTGGTTACCCGAATGCTGGTGTTTATAACCCTGAAGGTGTTGGTGGTACACACGTTATGTATGTATTGCATCATGCAGATAAACCTGAACTCTATTCAGGTTTACCGAAAGATCCAAGCATCGACATTACCGTTGAGCTTTGGAAAGACGTGTTGAAACCAGTTGCTGCCGTTGCAATGGGTGGTTTAGCTTTAGCTGAAATTGCTCACTATGTAACAGTTGGACCAAACATCGAAGAAGATGTTGAAGATCATCATGAACACGCTGAAGGAGGAAAACATGAGTAAGAAAATTGAAATTTCTAACGATACAAAAATCGTTCGTCATAAACCGCTTGCTCGTGTAAGTCACTGGTTCTTAGTGATTGCTTTCTTTATGACGATGTTTACAGGGGTTGCCTTCTTCTTCCCTGATTTTGCATGGTTACATGAAATTTTAGGTACGCCACAATTAGCACGAGCAATCCACCCTATTACGGGGATTGTGATGTTTATTGCTTTTATTATCATGGCATTCATTTACTGGCATCATAACATTCCAGAAAAAAATGACATCAAATGGGCAATGAACGTTACCGAAGTGCTAAAAGGTAATGAACATGCCGTAGCCTATAACGGTAAATATAACTTTGGTCAAAAAATGTTATTCTGGACATTAATTTTGGCAATGTTTACCTTATTGATTACCGGTATCATCATGTGGAGAAAGTACTTCTCAGATAACTTCTCCATTACGACATTACGCATTGCTATCTTGCTTCACTCTGCAAGTGCATTTGCACTCTTTACCGGCATTCTTGTACACATGTACATGGCATTCTGGGTAAAAGGTTCTATTCGTGGTATGGTTGAAGGTTGGGTAACCGTCCGTTGGGCGAAAAAACACCACCCTAAATGGTATAACGAAGAAGTAAAACCGGAACTTGAAAAAGAACTAGCAAAACAGGCTGAACAGAATAAATAAGTAACCGTTTAGCTTTAAGATAAGTGCGGTATTCTTGCCGCACTTTATTTTTATCGAACATCTCTTCCTAAGCTCTTTTTCGGTATTATGTAGCACTTGCACAA
>NZ_ACQL01000098.1 GCF_000175195.1 Actinobacillus minor NM305
TTATTTGGGGGTTGTCATCAGTCTAAGATAGAATCTATTTCTATCTCTTTTATATTCGTAAAATAAACTCGAAAATAGACCGCTTACTTCAAATAACTCGATAATCATTCATGCAAAAGATTTTCCCAGAAGCACTCACAAATTCACTAAATCAAACCCTCTCGCCTTTTTATCTCTTAACAGGCACAGATCTTCTTTTACTTGAAGAAAGCAAAGACCAAATCTTACAGGCAGCTCGTCTAAAAGAATTTGATGAAAAGACCGAGATTACCATTACGAATGAAACAAATTGGGATACCTTATTTGAAGCTGCTCAATCTATGGGGCTCTTTTTTAGTAAGCAAATGATGCTCCTTAATTTACCGGAAAGCCTCAACGCTAACCAAGTAAAACAATTAGCCACATTATGCCGGCTAAGCCATTCTGATCTTTTACTTGTTTTCTGCCTCCCTAAGTTCACAAAAGCGGTGGAAAAACAAGAATGGTTTACACAAATTGAAACTCAACTCATACAAGTCAATTGCCAAACACCAGATGTTGCAAAACTCCCTAATTGGCTTGCGCACCGAGCCAAACTCATGGGGCTTCAAATTGAACCTGAAGCAGCACAATTACTTTGTTACAGCTACGAAGGTAATCTGCTGGCATTAAAGCAGGCGCTCCAATTTCTACAACTTCGTTTTACTGACGGAAAAATTACCCTCACACGAGCGAAAGAGATAGTCGAACAATCCGCGCAATTTACACCTTTTCAGTGGGTTGATGCTCTGTTAGAAGGGAAAATTGGGCGAGCAGAACGCATCTTAAATTACCTAAAAAATGAGGATGTTCAACCGGTTGTTTTACTGCGTATTATTCAAAAAGAGCTATTTATTTTATTAGAAATAAGCCGCTTACCTACCCCACTTTATCATTATGATCAACCACTTCTGACGAACCAAATTCGAGCAGAATTTGACCGCTTAAAAATTTGGCAAAATAAACGCCCTTTTTACGTACAAGCGTGCCAGCGTTTAACTTATCAGAAATTATTTATCCTCATTCAGCAATTAGCTGTCTTAGAAAAACAACTCAAGCAAGAATTTAGCGAACAAATTTGGCTTGAACTGGGACGTTATTCCACTTTATTTAAGTAAAGTAGATTTGAAATAAATAAGCCTCACGGCTGAATTTCTGTGAGGCTTATTTATTATGCATTAACTAAATTGCAAACTATGAAGTTGCTTATAAGCACCATTTAGAGCAAGTAATTCATGATGAGTACCTCGTTCGATAATCTGCCCATGATCAACCACCAGAATTTCATCCGCTTTTTCAATGGTCGATAAACGGTGTGCAATCACAAGAACGGTTTTATCCTTCTGCAATTCGGCTAATGCCGCTTGAATCGCTCTTTCTGATTCCGTATCTAAAGCAGAGGTTGCCTCATCAAGCACCAATACAGGCGAGTTACGCAGTAATGCCCTTGCTATGGCTAAACGCTGTCGTTGTCCGCCGGATAAACTCGCACCATTTTCACCAATGACCGTGTCTAGCCCATCTTCTAGCTTATCAATAAACTCCATCGCATGCGCTGCTTTTGCTGCTGCAATAATTTGTTCACGGCTATATTTATCTGTTGCAGCATAAGCGATATTATTCGCAATCGTATCGTTAAAAAGATGGACTTGTTGTGAAACAATAGAACACTGCTCACGCAAATTCGCCAGCTGATAATCTTGAATATTGATGCCATCTAGCGTAATCCGTCCTTCGTCAATATCATAAAAACGTGTCAATAAATTGGCAATAGTCGATTTTCCTGAGCCAGAACGACCTACTAACGCCACCGTTTTACCTTGAGGAAGGCTAAAAGAGATATGATTAAGTGCTTTTTCCTCTTTGCCGTCATAGCTAAAAGACACATCATCAAAGCAAATTTCGCCTTTTGCTCTTTCGACTTTTACCGTCCCATTATCTTTCTCAATCGGTAAATCTAAAAATTCAAACAGCGTTTGGCAAGCTGCCATACCACGTTGGAATTGTGAATTCACATTCGTTAAAGATTTAAGTGGACGAAGCATCGCCATCATCGATGAGAAAACAACGGTAAACGAACCCGCGGTAAGATCTTCAATCTGTAAACCTTCCACCGTAGCTAAATAAAGGACGACAGATAAGGCAAAAGAGGCAATTAATTGCACTAAACCATCTGAAATCCCATCAGCAGAAACAATTTTCATCCCTTTACGGCGCATATCATTACTTACGCGATCAAAACGCTCTTTTTCAATTTGTTGCCCGCCAAACGATAAAACGACTTTATGCCCTTTTAACATTTGTTCTGTCGTCACAGTTAATTCGCCCATTGAACTTTGAATATTACGGCTCAATTTACGGAAGCGTTTTGAAACAATCCCGATTAATGTTCCGATAATTGGCGCCATAAAAAATAAAACCAAAGAAAGCTGCCAGCTTGTATAAAGCATTACAACAAACAGAGAAATTAAATATGCACCTTCTCTGACAATCGTTACCAAAGCGTGAGAAGAAGACGTTGCAACCATTTCCGTGTCATAGGTCACACGAGAAAGCGAGCGCCCCACCGGATTTTGATCAAAATAGCTTACCGGCATATACATTAAATGCTGGAAAATATTGCGGCGCATCGACATAACTACATTTCCGGACACCCATGCCAAGCAATAGCCAGCAATGTAGTTCGTAATCCCCCGAACTAAAATAAATACGACAACGAGAACTGCCATCAACTTTAAAAAGCCATGATCGGCATGCCCAAAACCATCATCAAGTAGCGGCTTTAATAAATAAATTAGTCCTGAATCCACTAAAGCGTTCAACACTAATGCGATAGCACCAACAACCAATCCCCATTTATAAGGCGCAATTGTCGGGAATAAACGTTTAAAGGTTTTAAACGTTGAAAGATCTTTTTCTTGCATAATACTTTGTCTTAATACGAAAATCTGACGTATTGTACCCTGATTTCAATGATTCTCCAAACGCCCCCATAACTATGTAGGAAAAGCACAAATCCTCTTTTTTTACTTCATTTAAAGTAAATCAATAAGCAAAATAACATCTCTTTTTTAGTATCATTTCCATTTTTTTCTTACAATCTAATTATAAGTTTCAAATCTAAAAAGTAAGAAAATGAAAATATCAGAACTTAGTCAAATAGATCTACAAAACATCAGTAATATTGAAACCATTAACTCAGCAGAAAATTTATTATATGAGCTTTCTTTAAATGAAAGTGAGCCAATTAGAAATATTGCCAATAGAAAACTAGCTCAGTTAGCAAATAATCCAACTTATCAACAAATAATACAGGAAAGATTAAATAATAATGATGTAAAAGATGTAAAACAAACTACAAAAGAAGAAAAAATAGAACATCAGGTTTACCAAAGAAATGTTAATGCTGGAACTAAGATGGAAGAAAGGAAAAAAGAAGTTAGTAAAAATGAAGAGATAGAAAAAGCCTTTGAGAAATTAACACTTAATCAACAAAAAGAAATTTTACATTTTGAAAGTTTATTTAAAGCAGAATTACAACATCAGCTTAGAGAATTCATTTTTTCAAAAGGTTCAGTAGAAGAGAAAACTGAACAATGGCAAAGTATCTTACAAAAAGAACTTAATAATAATTTAAAGATTGAGAAAAAGACAGCTGCTGATGGTTCTTCCTATTCTTCTTTTTCAAAAGAAAATAAAGAAGAAGATTTAAGAAAAGTATCGCATCTTTCAGATGAAGGGCAAAAAGTCAGTTTAAAAAATGGTAATATAGATGGAGCATCAGCCCAAACCATTACTGCTAATGCTGCTGATGCAACTCTTGCCCAACAAAAAGCAACTAAAGAAATTGAGCATACAGAAAATAGGTTTAGTTTTTTAGATAGTTTAAATAAACAAGCTAATACAGAAAATCAGCAGAAACAACTTGACTATCAAAAAAACATTGAAAAAATAAAGATTTTTATTGATGCTAATAAGTCTGAATTATTAGAAAATTTAACTAAAAGAATAACTAGAATTGAAAATTCTCCAAATATTTCAGAAGAGAAGAAAGAAAAATCAATACAGAAAACAATTCATAATTTATCAGCAGATATAAAAAATAAAATGAAACAGGAAGGAATTGATTTTTCTCAACTTTCTGAGGAAGAAAGAATAAAATTATTAAGAGATAAAAAATTAACTGACAAAGAACAAGCATTATTATTTGCCAATTTTGACATTCCAAAAGAAAAATACCAACCTTTGTTAGAAAAAGAGCAACAAGAGCAAAACAAGAAAGAAACAAACTCAAAATTATCGGAAGAAGAGCAATTTAAGAAAATTCAAAAAGGAATGGGAAATTTATATGAAAAACAATCTGATGCTGAAAAGAAAGATGTATTTAACTATCTTCATAAAGCAGAAGACTATACTTTAAGTCAGAAAAAATATGAGGAATTATTAGCTAAGGAAAATAAAAAAGAAAATACAGAAAATTATAATGGAAAAAATCCTAAAGAGGATGTTGATAAAGTAACAGAAAATGGAAACTTATCTGCTACAATAGAAAAATATCCAAATGTGGGTGAAAAAGTGAAAATACAAGACAATATAGAAATTGATAAAAATAATGTGGCTATTGTGGATCTGAATAACGGTAGTAAACATTAAAACTAAAACCACCTTTTAGGTGGTTTTAGTTTTACAAATCAAGTCTAAGTTCTATTGTAACAATATCAGTCATATCTATATTTTCTTTATAACCAGAACCTATAAATTTATAAAGAAGATCAGATAAATATTTATGCTCTTCTTTGGTTAATTTATTTTCTGTTGCTTTGGCAGTTATTTCATCAAGATGAGAATATTTTTCCATTCTCAACACTTCTCTTCCCATCTCAGCATTAACTAAATCTACTAACTGAGGCAAAGAAGTTTCCTTATCTTTAAAAATCTTTTCAGCAATTTTTCTTGCCTCTGGCTTTTTAAATAAATTAATGGCATTTTTAGCATTATATTCAAAATTATCAGTAGAAAAACTAGCAACTGAAAATAAAGAGAAGAATAAACCAGTTAATATAATGATGTATTTTTTCATTTTAATTTCCTTTTATTTTTTATTTATACTACCGTAGTAAATAAAGAATGTCCGCAAAAATTTTAATTAAATTTAAAGGGAAATTTTACTTTATTTGGAGTGAAATTCTGCCTTTGTGCTTTTGCTACATAGTTATGTGGGGATGATTCTATTTTCTATATAATGAAGTTAATTTAGTATTTTTTATTACTTTGAATCATTTGGTTCTTCTATATCTTTTGCTTTAGTATTTTCGTTATTCTCAGGAATATTGGATGAGGCAAAATACATCAGCAATGTTACAATGATACCTTTAAAGAATGAATATATATCAAAAAAATTTGTATTTGCAGTAATAATTGGGCTTGTGATATTTAATATCATTAAACAGGTATTTGTAAAATCAAGAGATGCAATAGAACCAACTACGCAAGAAGCGAAAAACAAATATAATTTATAATTCTTCTTTTTCTTAAAACTAAAAGCCAAAAAAAACATAGTGCATAAGAAAATGAAAATACCAATTACAGCCAAAATATAGAAATTCATATGATATCCTTATAAATTTATCTAAAAAACTTCCCTATTGTAAAAAAAAAAAAAAAAAATCAATCCCTGCGGAAAACTTTTTACGCACAAAATTGTCTATAACATATCCGATTTTTCTTTCCCACAAGGCAGGTAAAACGCTGAGATTTCCTTTTGAATAGGCGACTATTCGAGAATAGATTGCAGCAGGATCTTGATCGATCAAAGGATCACGAGAGACTGAAGGTAAGCGGTCAACTTCAACCAATGTTTTACGTTTTTTGTTTTTACTTTTTTATTCTTTATTTAGTACATAAATTTTATTTGCCATATAAATCATTTGTAGGGACGCCACGCTTGGCGTCCATAACTAAATTACGCTCCGTTTTTACAATGGACGCCAAGCGTGGCGTCCCTACAGAACATTAAAAAATAAAATGTGGCGGTATAAATAAAATTTTATGGTATTAAACATCATTAAATAAAAAAAGTAACAACATTAAACCTTATTTAACCTGTTGATCACGCTAAATAAAGGAAATTATTATGTGTACTGCTTATTCTTCTGAAAACGGTTTTTGCTGTTTATCTGTTGCGCCACAATTTCGTTCTTCTTCTCATCTTTCGGCTGAAAAAATTTGTCGTCTTTCTGATCAAGAAATCTTTTCGTTAATGGTGGAAATGCGTTGGGGGCCAGCGGAAAAAATCTGCTGCCCACATTGCCAACGTACTCAACCTTATTTTATTAAAAGCCGTCAAAAATGGCGTTGCCGTGGTTGCAAACGGGAATTTAGCCTGACTTCCGGCACGCTGTTTGCCAGCCATAAATTGCCGTTGCGCACCTATTTATTGGCGTTGGTGTTTTATATCAATGCCAAACAAGGCATTACTTCAAAACGCTTGGCACGAGAATTGGCGGTGAATTATCGCACGGCGTTTATGTTGAGCCATAAAATTCGTGAGAGTTTAAAGCCCGATTTAGACGCGCAAAAAATTAGCGGAGAAGTGCATATTGATACTTGCGAAGTGAATGTTTTGGTGGAGTCTGAAACCTTGCAAGCAAAAAAAGCAGACAAGGTCAATAATCAAGATCGTGCCTTTTATTTAGCCGAAATTCCGCCCAATATGCAGCAAAATGTGCAGAAAAAGCAGGAAAAATGGCAAATAAAACATCAACAAGACGAGCAAAAACGCCGAGGAAATTATGCTCGATATGGAAGAACCTTAGACTATCGCGCCAAATCTTTTGTGAAAGAAAAGCGTAAGTTGTTGGTTATGACCAATAATGAACGACAACAAACCTTGGTTTTTCCGATTTATGCTGAAAATAAGGCAACGATTTCTTATTTGGTAAGAAAATATGTGGTGCAAGGTAGCACCATTTGCACCGATGGCGCACGCGCCTATAAACATTTAGCCGCTTTGGGCTATGAACACGAAAGTGCGGTACATTCTAAGAAGATTTTTAAAAATTCGAAGGGTTATCATAATAACTGGGCGGAAAACTTTTTTAGCCGCACCAGAAGTTTGTGGGTTCAGCTTGCGCAGGTAAAAAATGTGCATTTGTGGGCATATGCAAATGAAATGGCGTTCCGTTTGGATCATTGCGTAATGCCTTCGGGGTCAATGTTTTTAACTTTGTTGCAAAAAACATTGCAAACAACAGTACAAGACTTTTGGAAAGGTTATGGGAAAACAGGTTATACGGTGAGAGATGAGATGGTGTTTTAGGGAGGGGAACACAACAAAATAAGTTGCTAATATTTAAAGAAAATAAATACTAGCAACAATTTTGTCTACTATCTATTATGCCTTTAGAAACGAATTTCTACAGAAGCAGAGTAATTACGCCCTGGTGCATAAAAACGTTCTAATCCTTGTCCTTTCTCCCAATCAATACTATTCACAGTCGCACGACGATTTAATCCTCGCAAACTATCCCAAGTATGATATTTACGATTCAATAAATTATAAATACCAGCCCTTAAAGTAATATTTTTTGTTGGTTTATAATAACCAAACAAATCGAATACAAATGCTTTCGCATTTAACCAACGATAAGACTCTGTTTTTAAGTAACTTTCTGTTTTTTTGCACACTTGATCCCCAACCCAATAATCAAATTCAGATAGAACGCAACGTTCTGTAAGTTCTGAGACTTGTGCATCTTTTGGTTTTTTATTTCCTAGATATGTTAAACGAGAAAATATCCCCCATGTCTCACTTGGATGCTCATAATCTAGCCCTATGACTACTTTTAATGGTTGAATAGAAAGTAAACTATCTGATGTGGATAACTTACCTTTACTATAACCCAAAGCTCCATGCAATTTAAATCCTTTCGAAAATCCTATAAATTGATGAAGATCAAGATTACCTTTTATTTCAATACCATTAATACGCGCTCTATCCAAATTAACCATCTGTTGATAATAATCCGTTCTTTCTCCCGTGCACCCTGTATAATATGCAGCATACCAATCACAAGTTGGATCATTACGAGTAATCGATGTTTCTTGTTCAAAGAGAAAATCCCGATAACGAGTCTGATAAAGCGTCAAATCCAAGCTACCATATTTACCCTTACCTTGCAGAAAAATACTATGGTTAGAGCTTTTTTCTGAATCTAGGTGGGGATTCGCAGCCCAATTCCCATAAGCACTTTCAAATGTAAAATACATTTCTGATGCCGTAGGTGTTCGATATCCCGTACTCCATTGATACCCAATCATCCAATTAGGATCTAAATGAGCATCTAATCCTAGAAGCCCATTCCAATTTTTAAATGATTTCCCATGCATATCAACACTTGCGCATAACCGCCCAAAATTGCTACTTTTTCCACAAGGGACTTGAGGATTTAAATGCTGAGGTTTTACCTTCTCATAATGATAACCAAAACCTATATGAGCAGAAAAAATATCATTAAAAGTGATATCATTTTTTAGATCTACGCCATATAGTTGAGTTCTCATCGGATATTGAATCGTATAAGTTTCTTTCCCCTTCACGCGCCCATCTATATCGATAATCTCATCATTATTGATATTCTCAAAATCCCTACGTGCAGCAAAAGCCTTTAAGCGTAATAGGTGTTCAGTTCCGAATATTTGCAAAGGTTGGCTATCTAAGCGTGTTGAAATTCGATAGAATTCCGTTTTATTATTTCGGTGATCCCTGTTCTGTAAAGCGCCTTTTTCATACAAAAATCCTTCACGCCAGTTACCGCCTGTTCTATCAAAGCTTCCTTTATAATTTAAGGCTGAATTTTCTGTTTTTTGATAATCTATATCTGTTCGAATAAGTGATAATAAAGTAGACTCTGGCGCAAATTCATAATGAGCATTAGCATTTAAACGTTTTTGCTCATCATCAGCTTCTCTCCAATAAGTTGTTAATGAGTATGATTTTTCATCAATGTAATTACTATTATTTTGCCCGCTTACAGAGATACCTAAGCGATGCCCAGGTATAATGTTCCAGCCTAATTTTGCTAAATAACTATGATTTTTATGTGTTGAAGGATCTGGAGTAATTCTAGCTGCTCCAATTTCAGCTCTTCGCGCAATATCTCTTGGAGTATCGTAATATCCTTCACTTTGTACATGACCATTTCCGCCAGCACTTTTTATTTCATGCCCATAACGCTGAGAATAAACAAATATTGTATCAATGACTTCATTAGCATAAGCTAAACCAACAGTATTGGTCCATTCACGATTTTTACTGCTGTACCCAGAACGGAATAAACCACCAAAATGTTTATTTTCTTCGATTAGATCATAAGCTTCTAGAGTATGATAATTAACATTCCCACCTAAAGAACCGCTACCAAAATTTAGAGAATTAGAGCCTCTTACAATATCAATATTTCGTACTAATTCAGAATCAATAGCTAGACGCGAATTATTAAAATTGCCATAACGAGCATATAAAGAATTTTCTTCAGAATCAGGCAATGAAACAGAATCTATACTAATCCCGACCCTATTACCTTCTACCCCCCTTATTGCAAATCCTTTTAATCGCTGTCCATTATCACTAATACCGATATCCGTTGTATAACGAACAAGATCGCGCGTATCTCTGATAAGCTCTGTTTGGATATTTTTCACATTTTTTTTAATAATATTAGGTGTATTGCTCGTTCGGCTATCTAAATTCTCACTAATATTAATCGTATCTAAAGATGTTGTATTCTGTTCTGCTAAAGATGGGAGATTTAGAGTAAATAAAGTCAGCGCAATAGTTGAATACTTGAATGTAGGAATATTAGTTTTCTTTGAATATCTAAGCATAATGTCTCCTTTTATAATTGTAACAATAATGTTAATTATAAAAAGATACACTAATCAAATCAAATGATAATCATTTTTATTTTGTTATCTTGTGATCTATATCACAAAAAAGCTCACATATGTGAGCTCAGATTACTGACAAAGGTTATATTTGAGCAATAACCTAGCACGAGCCGTGCTAGGTTCATTAAGCCCAGCCCCGCTGGGGCTGAAAAAAGAGCCGCAGAGCGGGCTCAGATTAAGTAACCCTATACGGCTCGTATAGGGTTTGTCAACGGTCTGAGCTCACATATGTGAGCTTTTTCATCTGTATTATTTTATTTTTTCTGTTTCCATTGATTTACCAAAAACCGTTGATTTTAGCTTGCCTAACATTTCTTGGCGAATATGCGCTATTTTTGGTTTTTCATTCGCTTGAAAGGCTAAAGGGCGGCAAAACTCCATAGCTTTAATCCCTAATCTTGCCGTGAGTAACCCTACACCAATGCCCTGCGCTGCTCGTAAAGATAATTTTGCTGTTAAGTTTTGTGAGAAAAATTCCGCACCTACATCGGTAGCGATTTCCGTTGCGCCGGCAAAAACCATATTAGTCAAAACCATTTTAAACAGTTTTAGACGACTAAAATAGCCTAACTCCATGCCATAAATACGTGTAATTTTATTCACTAATGCGATATTTCGCCACGCCACCATCAAAACATCAACTAATGCCAAAGGACTTACTGCCACAATAATCGCATTCTCCGTTGCACTTTTTGAAATTAATTGCTTAGCTTGCTTATCAAGTGGTGATAATACATTTTCACTAAACAAATAAGCCACTTCTTTACCATTGTAGCTATCATCTAATTGACTAATCCAACGTTGCTGATATTGCTCAATGTTCGGGATATGCTCTAAATTTGCCAATACTTGATTGCAAAATGCTTTCGTTTTTTCACCACTTGCAGAAGAAGGTTCTTCTAGCCAAAATTGTTGGCTAAGCTGCTGATTTTGCTGATGTTTACGTAAAAAGACAAGCTTTCGCCATTCATTAAAAATTGCACCAACGCCTGTTAGACTGACTAAGAAAAATACAATAGCAAAGGCGAAATCGATCCATTGATGTGCTTGAAAACTGTCATATAACCATTGAATACTTTGGGCAATCACCGCTACAGTAAATAACACCAGCGCCGCTAACAGTACTCGAACCCAAAATCGGGAAGGTTTTAAGCTTTCTTCAATAATCAATTCTGCGGTTGCAGACTGATACTCGCTCTCTAAATTATCTTCTTCAATGACAACTTCTTCTTCCGTAAACTCTTGTTTTGCTTGAAAAGAAGTAGGTTGAATATCTTGTTCACTAAAAATCTGTTTTTGCATTTTATTGTCCTTTTTCGACCGCTTGCTCAATATGTCTTTTTAAGCCTGCATAACCGTGTTCTGTCTTTAGAATTTGGAATAAGGCAATCGCTTCCGGATACTCTTTATCCAAATAATGCAACCATTGTTTAATCCGTGCCACGTGATAAAAACCGGAGTCGTGTTCGTTTTCCATATTCACATATTGGAATAGCAATTTAAGCACCTCACACCACGCCAATTTCGGCTGATTAAATTTCACTACCCGACTTAAATTAGGCGTATTTAACGCACCTCGCCCAATCATTAACGCTTGGCAAGCGGTAATTTCTTGGCATTTTTTTGCAGATTCAAAATCCCATATTTCACCATTGGCAATAACCGGAATTGTCAATCTTTTTTGAATGTCGCCAATCGCTTGCCAGTTTATCCGTTCTGCTCGATAGCCATCAGTTTTGGTACGACCGTGAACGGTAATTTCATTTGCTCCGCCCTGTTGCACTGCATCAGCAATTTCAAAACATTGCTCAGCAGAATCCCAACCTAGACGCACCTTAACCGAAACCACCTGATCTTGCGGCACAGCTTGTCGAATTGCTTGGGTTGCTCGATAAATCAGCTCCGGATCTTTCAAGAGCGATGCACCGCCATTACTGCCATTAACCGTTTTGGACGGACAACCGCAATTTAGATCCACACCGTGTGAACCTAACTCAATCGCTAGCTCGGCATTTTCAGCTAACCACTGCGGATACTGCCCTAAAAGTTGCACTCGTACAGGCGTCCCTGAATCGGTTTTGCTGCCTTGATAAAGCTCCGGACAAAGACGGTAAAACGTTTTACGTGGGAGTTTCTGATCAACCACGCGTACAAATTCTGAAATGCAGAGATCGTAATCATTTACCGTAGTCAAAAGTTTACGAAGAAAAGGATCTAATACCCCCTGCATTGGGGCTAAAATTACTTTAGGTGTCATCATCATAAAAAATAACGGATAACGTTGCGTTATCCGTTGCAAAAGTGAGTTATTTCCAACCTTTATGTTTACAAATTAAATCATAGGCAGCTTGAATTTGTTGAGCCTTTTCTTTGGCTAATTCCATCATCTCATCGGGTAAGCCTTTGGCTGCGAGCTTGTCCGGGTGATGTTCGTTCATCAATTTGCGGTAAGCCCGTTTTACAGTGTTCTGATCATCAGAAGCACTCACGCCCAATACATTATACGCCGCCTCAATACTTGGCGCACTGTTTGCTTGGCGGTACCCACCATAAGAGCCTTGTTGCGATTGTTGAGAACCGTTTTGTTGATAATGGTACTCTTGATAAAAATTCCCCGAACGGAATTGTTGCGCAGCCATAACCATTGCAATCATTCGTTCAAATTGGAAACGGCTCATACCTAATGTTTCAGCAATCGTAAACAAAATTTGCTGTTCATTGCTATCTAGTTCGCCATCTTGTACAGCGGCTTGCATTTGTACTTCCACGAAAAAACGTAGTAAATCCGCACGCTGTCCACAGGCTTCTCTAAATTCTTGAATGACTTGACGAAGTGGGAAATCAGCCTCTTTACCTAAAGTGAAAGCTTGTTGGGCTAATTGTTGATTTACCGCATCCAATTTCAGGCGAGCCATTAATTGACGGGCAAGATGAATATCATCTTCAGTTACACGCCCTTTTGCTTTGGCAATATGACCTAATACCGCAAAAGTAGTTTGAGTAAACAGAGATTGACGCGTTAAATTTTTGCCAAAAATCGTAGAGCGAACACTACCTAACTCGTAAAGCTTTTTATCGGCAAGGTGTCCTAGAAAAGCACCAAAAAGCGCACCAAAAAAGCTATGAAAAATTTGATAACCTAAAAAGAAACCGACAATTTTTCCAATAAATTGCATTCTGTTTTTTCCTATAATTTTATTGAATTTATAAATAATAAGGGCGTTTTCCGATAAGACAAGGTTTATTAAAAAAAGTTTGCCTTAAATGTTCAAAAAATGTATTATGGACGTCTAGACGGAAAAACGGCTAATTAGTTTATTAAACAACATAAGATACAAGCGGTTAAATTTTGCAAAAAATTAGCAAAATTGACCGCTTGTGTTATTCCCCATTCAGTAAAAAACAAATATCAAAGGATATAAAATGGCTATCAATCTATTTACATCAGAATCGGTATCTGAAGGTCACCCAGATAAAATCGCAGACCAAATTTCAGATGCAGTATTAGACGAAATTCTTAAACAAGACCCGAAAGCACGTGTGGCATGTGAAACCTACGTAAAAACAGGTATGGCGCTTGTGGGCGGTGAAATTACCACTTCTGCTTGGGTGGATATTGAAAACTTAACTCGCCAAGTGATTTGCGACATCGGCTATACCCATTCAGATATGGGCTTTGATGCGCACTCTTGTGCCGTATTAAATGCTATTGGTAAACAATCGCCAGACATCAATCAAGGTGTGGATCGTGCTAACCCGTTAGAGCAAGGGGCAGGCGACCAAGGGATTATGTTCGGTTATGCGACAAATGAAACAGAAGTGTTAATGCCAGCACCGATTACTTACGCTCATCGTTTAATGGAACAACAAGCGAAAGTGCGTAAATCAGGTAAATTAGACTGGTTACGTCCAGATGCGAAAAGCCAATTAACCTTTATTTACGAAGATAACAAAATTAAAGGTATTGATGCCGTGGTGCTTTCAACTCAACACGCTGAACACGTTGATCAGAAAACCGTGTTTGAAGGTGTGATGGAAGAGATCATTAAGCCAGTATTACCAAGCGAATGGTTAAGCCAAAATACTAAATACTTTATCAACCCGACAGGTCGTTTCGTAATCGGCGGTCCAATGGGTGACTGTGGTTTAACAGGGCGTAAAATTATCGTTGATACCTACGGCGGTGCAGCACGCCACGGCGGCGGTGCATTCTCAGGTAAAGATCCATCAAAAGTGGACAGATCAGCCGCTTACGCAGCCCGTTATGTAGCGAAAAATATTGTGGCAGCAGGCTTGGCAGATCGTTGTGAAATTCAGCTTTCTTATGCTATCGGTATCGCAGAGCCGACATCAATTATGGTGGAAACTTTTGGCACAGGCAAAGTGAGCAATGAAGTGTTAGTACGTTTAGTGCGTGAACATTTCGATTTACGTCCATACGGCTTAATCAAAATGTTAGATTTAATCCGTCCGATTTATCGTGAAACCGCCGCTTACGGACACTTTGGTCGTGAGCATTTCCCTTGGGAAAAAACGGATAAAGCGGAAGCATTGAGAGCGGATGCGGGCTTAAAATAACTTTTTCTTCAACAAAAATGCGGACATGGTGTCCGCATTTTTTATGATTAAAGTACCTTTTCTTGATACCACTGATTCAACAATATTCCAGCATTAACTGCAACATTTAAGCTACTCGAGAGTGGATTTGTTACCGAAAGCTGAACGGTAATGTCTTCGCTAAATTCAATTTCATTTGAAACAATTTCACTTAATACAAAAACAACTTTCTCTGCAAGTGCAATTTTGGTCAGCGTAGGGGCTTGCTTTTGACGTGTTAAATGAATGATCTGATAGCCTGCATTTCTTAATTGTTGTAAAGCAATTTGTTTATGTTTTGTTTCCAATGCATGAACAAATTCTAATCCTCCTTCAGCCACTCGAGCTGCCGCACTTGAATTTAAGCGATCATTACTTTCCGTGATAATACCTTTTACACCATAGAATGCACAGGTGCGAATAATCCCTCCGACATTCTGAGCATTATTGACATTATCAAGTAATACTAAGCAATCACGCGCACGAGCAATTTGTAAATAGCCCTCTAAAGAAAATACAGGTGCTTTTTTGATGAGCAAACAAACATCACCATGATGTTCTGTTCCTGTTACTTTCTCCATTTCTTCACGAGAAACAACGTGATAAGCTTTTTTATGTTCAGCCAAGTAACTTAACATGTCGCCTAATTTTTTTGCCCCTTCAACCGTTGCCCATAAACGCACGATAGATTCTGGTCGCTGTTGGAATACAGCTAAACAACTGTTCTCCCCATATACTTTCATCTCTTCTGCACGGTTTTTCTTAATTTTTTCAGGTGCTCTTGGCGAAAGCGGTCCTGTTTTTTTCTCTTTTTGCAAATTAGAACTACCTTTAACCTGAATTTTAACACTACCTTGGCCGCTTGCTTTTTTTGCTTCGGTTGGGTAAATCGTTTCCGTTCGGTTTAATGTAAGCTTTCTTGCTTTATGAGTAGATTCTTCTTTTGGACGACTATTCTTATCTCTTGTATTACGTTTATTTTCAATAGTTTGAAATCGAGGTTTATTTTCATTAAATGTTGGTTTCATTATTAGGCTCTCATAAGAAAAATATTGTTTTATTATACCCTGTTTTCAGTGATTACTCTTTGGATCTTTAGAGAAAATCAAGTAAAATCCGCTACTTTATTGTTTTTTATACATAAAAGCCCTTCTTTTATAGAGAATTATAGAGAAATGTAAATTTTTTACTTTTCTTGGAACTATTTAGGCAAATAGCACACTAAGGTAGTGTGCGAGGAAGAAAAAATTGAGATTTAGGAGTCCGCAAATTGAGCGAACAAATCACCGACCAAGAATTAGTCGAAAAAGCACAACAAGGTGATAAAAAGGCATTTAACTTATTGGTAGTTCGTTACCAGAACCGCGTAGCAGGTTTATTAACTCGTTATGTCGCACGCGATGATATTCCTGACATTGTGCAAGAATCATTTATTAAAGCTTATCGTTCTTTAGAGTCTTTCCGTGGTGAAAGTGCTTTTTATACGTGGCTTTATCGTATTGCAGTCAATACTGCAAAGAATCATTTAACTTCCTTAGGTCGGCGTCCACCTAAGGAAGATATTTTAGCTGAAGATGCTGAAAGTTACGATGTTGGTACTCAATTAAGAGAAGCTGACACCCCTGAAAACTTAGTATTATCTAATGAATTAAAACGTATTGTATTTGAAACAATTGAAAACTTACCAGAAGAGTTAAAAGCAGCAATTACATTACGTGAAATTGAAGGACTGAGTTACGAAGAAATTGCTGAAGCGATGAATTGCCCTGTAGGGACTGTTCGTTCACGTATATTCCGCGCTCGTGAAGCGATTGATGCAAGAATCAACCCTTTAATGCAAGGCTAGGTTTATTACAACCAAAATTAATTTTTTTACTTTGCTAAATTAAAAAGTACCATATTCTCAAGTTAATTGGAGTAAATTATGCAACAAAAAGAAACCCTATCAGCTTATATGGATGGGCAAAAAACTGAGTCGGGTTTTGCAGAAACCCTAGCGAATAGCCCTGAATTAAAACAAAAATGGGCAAACTATCACACTATCCGCAGTGTAATGCAAGGAGAAGAAATTCTACTTGGTCAAGATTTTTCAGCAAAAATGGAAGCATTAATTGAAAACGAATCTTTCGAAAAACAAGCTGAAAAACCGCGTGGTTTACTCGTGAAATTAAAACGTTGGAGTACTCCAATTATGCAAGCAGGTATTGCAGCATCTGTTTGCTTAGTGGCTGTTTTAGGTGTAAATATGGTTAACAGTAACAATGAAGTGGCTCAAACCGAACCCACATTACAAACCGTGCCATTTAGCAATGCTGTTCAAGCTGTAAGCTATAACGCACCAGCAAAAGATATTGCAACATCTGATAAACTCGAGCAACAACAACGTCGTCTTGATACATTATTACAAAATCATGAGTTGCAACGTCGTACAAATACGGCTGTTTTGACTGAAGAGGAAAAAGCCAAAGCTCAAACGTCTTCAACTCACTCGGAAGCATCTTCAAAATAATCAAAATATTGATTTATTTAGCCACTCGCCGCTTTTTCAGCTGAGTGGCTTTCTTTTATCTCAACTGGGTATTAAATAACACATTAAGCGGTAAAATTTTTCGAAAAATTCGTAAATTTTTGGTACACTTGTACCGCTTTAATTTTGAATACCCCAATAGACAAAAAGTGGAGATAAAACAATAATGAAAAAAATAAATACGTTTTATTTAGCTTTGCTATGGTGCTTTTCGTCCATATCATGGGCAACGTCAACGTCCCCTATTCAATTATTACAAAATATGGTTTCTGCACATAAAAATACCAATTATGAACTACGCTATATTTTGCAACAAAACAATGACATTGAGTCATTTCAATATCGCCACACAACACAATCATATAAAGAGTTTGCACAATTACTGCGTCTAGATAATTCTCGAGAAGAAATTATTTTACGTGATAATACCGTAAGTTATTTAGGATTAACATTCAAACCTTTTAGCCTCAAAAGTTCTCATATTTTAGATAACTTACCTGCTATTCTTTATACTGATTTTTCGAAACTAAAAGATTACCAATTTACCCTTTTAGGAAAATCTCGTGTTGCGGATCGCATTGCGAATATCGTAAAAATAGCGCCGTCTGATAATTCCCGATATCAATACACGCTTTGGATTGATGATGAAAACTCTCTTCTGTTAAAAAGCCATCTACAAGATCATGAAGGACAAATATTAGAACAATTTAAAGTGATTAGCCAATATGTGGGTAATGAACTTCTTTATGTGACACCATATTTAGAATCACTAAAATTACCCCCTGTTATTGATACTAGTCTGAGCGAGCAAAATATCAAACAAGACATAAACTGGAAGTTAAATTGGCTACCTAGTGGTTTTTATTTAGTTAAAGGATTAAAACAAGGCTTTATTACAGATACAGAAAAAATAACAAAGTTAGAAAGCCAATTATATAGTGATGGTATATTCTCTTTTACGGTATATGTCTTCCCCACAGAAGAACTTAGTTTTAATGAACAGTTCTTTAAACAAGGCAATTTGACTATTTTTAGTCATACCGTAGAAGATAAAAATATCGTCCTTATCGGTGATATTCCAACCGAAAGTGCAAAAAAAATTGTATTTAATATCACTTTTTAGGAGTAATAATGATTATAGAAAATGCTATGGTGCTCTCTTATCAAGATGGTATTGCTCAAGTGCAATGTTACGCTAAACAAGCCTGTGGAGGCTGTGCTGCGCAAAAAAATTGTGGAAGTAAAGCGCTATCAGGATTAGCAGGAGAAAAACTTGCGCAAGTATTAGAAATTAAAGTTAATGAAGATTTAAGTGCTGGTGAGATGATTCAATTAGGTATCCCTGAAATGACCTTATTAAAAAGTGTATTTTGGGTTTATTGTATCCCTCTTATGATACTGATATTATCCGCCGTTGTGTTATCTCAATTTATAATAAACGAATTATGGCTTGCATTCGGCATGATTTTTTTCACCGCTTGTAGCTTTCTTATGGTAAAAAAAATTATTGCTCATCAGCAATTAACCGAATTAACGCCAATTTTCTTAGGAAAAGTCCGCGAAAATAGGCTCGGAGAATAATATGGAAAAGATCTGGTTTGATAACTACCCACCGGGTGCTGAAAAAACCATTAATGTAAAACAATACGAATCACTGGTTGAGATGTTTGAATCAGCCGTTAAACGCCACCCCGATATTCCTGCTTATATCAATATGGGGCAAGTTTTAACCTTTCGTAAATTAGAAGAACGAAGCCGTGCTTTTGCTGCATATTTACAAAATGAGCTACGTTTAGAAAAAGGGGATCGTATTGCCCTTATGATGCCAAATCTATTGCAATATCCCATTGCTTTATTTGGTGCTTTACGTGCAGGCTTAGTTGTCGTCAATGTAAATCCACTTTATACGCCTCGAGAATTAGAACACCAATTAAATGATAGCGGTGCCAAAGCGATCGTAATTGTTTCTAATTTTGCTGCAACTCTTGAGAAAGTGGTTTTTAATACGAATGTCGAGCACGTTATTTTAACCCGCATGGGAGATCAACTCTCATTTGGTAAAAGAACGCTTGTTAATTTTGTGGTTAAATATATTAAAAAATTGGTACCAAAGTACAAACTCCCTCATGCCGTGAGTTTTCGTGAGGCGTTAAGTATTGGTAAACAACGCCAATATGTAAGACCTAATATTGAATGTGATGATCTTGCTTTTTTACAATATACCGGTGGTACAACCGGTGTTGCTAAAGGCGCAATGCTAACTCACGCCAATATCGTAGCAAATATCTTCCAAGCAAAATGGATTGCTGAACCGTTATTACGAAATAGCAAATCGAAAATTGGAGTTATCCCTCTTCCGCTATACCATGTGTTTGCGCTTTCCGTAAACTGCCTTCTCTTTATTGAACTCGGCATGACGGGCTTGCTCATTACGAACCCTCGTGATATTCCAGGTTTTATTAAAGAATTGAAAAAATATCGTTTTGTTGCCTTAACGGGGGTGAACACGTTATTTAATGCATTATTAAATAACGACCAACTAAAAGAAGTGGATTTCTCAGCACTAAAACTTAGTGTTGGCGGCGGTGCCTCTATTCAAAGCGCAATCGCTCAACGTTGGTATGAAGCAACCGGTAGCCATATTATCGAAGGCTATGGTATGACAGAATGTTCTCCACTCATTGCTGCTTCTCGTTGGGACTCAACGGAACACAATGGTTCTATCGGTGTTCCGGTTCCAAATACCGATATTCGTATCGTTGATGATGAAGGGAATGATGTTGCACTAGGAGAGCGTGGTGAATTATGGGTTAAAGGCCCACAAGTTATGCGAGGTTATTGGAATCGCCCTAAAGATACTGCTGATGTTTTAAAAGATGGTTGGATGGCAACAGGAGATATTGTGGTAATGGGCGAAGACTTGAATTTACGTATCGTTGATCGTAAGAAAGACATGATCATCGTTTCAGGTTTTAATGTTTACCCAAATGAAATTGAAGATGTCATTGCACACAATCCGAAAGTCAATGAAGTTGTCGCAATTGGCGTCCCCCACCCTGTTTCCGGTGAAACCATTAAAATTTTTGTCACGAAAAAAGATGAAAGTTTAACAAGAGAAGAACTGCGTAATTATTGTCGCCAGTATTTAACCGGTTATAAAATTCCAAAAGATATTGAATTCAGAGATGAATTGCCAAAAACCAATGTAGGTAAAATTCTTCGCCGTGTATTACGTGATGAAGAAATTGCCAAATTAGAAACTAAATAGCTAAATCATAAAGGAGCCAACATGAAAATTGTTGAAGTAAAACACCCGCTTGTACGTCATAAATTAGGCTTAATGCGCGCAGCGGATATTAGTACCAAAGATTTCCGTGAATTAGCCACTGAAGTCGGTAGCCTATTAACTTATGAAGCAACAAAAGATCTTGAAACAGAATTAGTTGAAATTGATGGTTGGTGCGGTAAAGTCGAAGTTGATCGTATTAAAGGGAAAAAAGTTACTGTTGTACCGATTTTACGCGCAGGTTTAGGGATGATGGATGGCGTTTTAGAGCATATTCCAAGTGCAAGAATCAGCGTTGTCGGTATTTATCGTGATGAAGAAACATTACAGCCGGTGCCTTACTTCAAAAAACTGGCTAACGATGTAGAAGAACGCTTAGCGATTGTTGTCGATCCAATGCTTGCTACGGGTGGCTCTATGATTGCCACGCTTGACCTATTAAAAGCATCAGGTTGCAAAAACATTAAAGTACTCGTACTTGTTGCTGCTCCGGAAGGAATCGAAGCATTAAAAGCAAGTCATCCTGATATTGAACTTTATACCGCATCGATTGATAGCCACTTAAATGAACACGGCTATATCGTGCCAGGGTTAGGCGATGCCGGCGATAAAATTTTTGGAACTAAATAGAAAGTTATTGCTAAAAATTGACTTAAAGCCTTACAATGTAGGGCTTTAAGTCCTCTTTAACTCCTAATATTTAAAGAAAATAAACATTCGCAACAATTATATTTTCATAATAGCACTATTCAAAAACTTCTTTCACTTCTGCTTTTAATGAATCCGAAATAATAACCCCAAATTCTTTAGCCGTTTTTGAGTTAAGAGAAAGAGACATTTTACTCACTTCATGGGTTGGAATACTTCCTGCTTTTTCCCCTTTTAGGATACGAGAAGCCACTTTCCCTGTTTCAATACCAATATCATATTGGTTCACTGCATAAGCAGCCAAAGCGCCACGTTTTACTGTATCGCTATCAGACGCAATCACGGGAACTTTAATCTCCAACGCTGCTTTATGTAAAGCTTCATAAGCAGATACCACGGCATTATCTTCTGAAATATAGATAGCTTGTACTTTGCCATTTAAACTTCGAGCCGCTGTCCCAATATCAGCACTACGTTGTACTGCAACTGGCACAACTTTTATCCCAGCCTTCGTTGCTACCTCTTTTAATTCTTCTAAGACAATCGCAGAATTTACTTCCCCTGCGCTATATACATAGCCAATTGATTGTAAGTTAGGCACTAATTTTTGCGCTAATTCTAACTGCGGTTGCATCGGTTTATGATCTGATACACCTGTCACATTGGTACCACTCGGTTCCCAAGATTTCACTAATTTAGCGGCAACAGGATCGGTGACCGCTGAATAGACAATAGGGATCGTTTTCGTTGCTGCCACAACAGGCTGTGCTGAAGGCGTTGAAATCGGAATAATGACCGTAGCTTTATCACCAACAAACTTACGAGCAATCTGTGCTGCCGTTGCCGTACTGCCTTGTGCTGATTGGAAATTGATCTTGACCGTTTTTCCATCCACAAAGCCTTCTTTTTCTAACTGATCAATAACCCCTTTACGAATTGTATCTAATGCTGGATGCTCAACAATCGCAGTAATAGCAACATTTGGTAATTCTTGAGCTATACTATTTAAACTAAAAAGGGCTAACGCTGATACAAGTAATGTTTTGCATGTTTTCATTTTGAACCTCAGAAACAACGAACTAGTAAACTAGTACAAAAGTAATCTATCTTCAAAGAGATCGCAAGCAAAAAATACACAAAAATAGCAAACACGATGTTGATTGTTTGTTTTTTAAACGCTAATCTACTCTACTTCCTTTTAATAACTTCCTCATCCAACTCCGATTTGGGTTTAAGATCTGCCAAATATCTTCACTGATAGGGAGCGGTTCGTGCGTAATTAAACTTGCCAGAAGCTCCCCTAGTAATGGAGCTGAAGTTAATCCCCGAGACGCTAATCCATTGACGAGATAAAGTTGCGGAAAAGAAGCTGCAAGTTCAACTTTCTCTTTACGGCGAAGTGCATTATATAAATTTTGATACTGCACTTTTTGAACTTCAAAATTTGGCACAGAGCCAACTATTGGGCTACGATCACGTAGAGCCGCTCGAATCCCAACTTTTGCTTGATTTTCTGAAGCATCAATCTGTTGCGTCCATTCACAAGCGGTCAAATTTTTCTGGAGTTTTGCAATATTTTCATGATGTTCATGCAAACTAAAATGCGTTTCCGCACTATCTCTAAGATGGCTAGCACCAATACAATGACGTCCGGTCTGAGAAATAGGGGTAATATAGCCATCATAACAAACCACACATTTTAACTGTGCTAATTGCTTATTACTTGGCACAGAACTAACCTGCCCACGTACAGGATACAAAGGAATACTTTTAGTCTGCGCAAAATCTTTTAAAGTATGCCCATTTGCTAAAACTAGCACTTCATGTTTAAACGTTTTGCCCTCATGCTGCCACGTCCATTTCCCTTCTTTAAAATCCGGTTGGGTAACTTCGTGGTTTAACACAATTCGTACACCTTTTGATTGTAAATAGGCAAAAGTATTTTGAACAAATTGTATTGGCGACAACCAGCCTCCAGATGGAATAAAAGCTCCACCGTGCACCACTTTTAAACCTATTTTCTCACTGAGTTCCTCTGCACTACATAGTTTAAAGAGCGTTTCATCATCTGTCTGCGTTGCCATTTTTTCTAATTTTTGAGCAACTTTTTCGTGATAAGCATATAGCGCAACCCCTGTTAATCCATGCTCAAATGAAATTTCTGCTTTAAGTTGTTTCAGTCGCTGTAATGCATAATCGAAGGCATGAATATAAAAGCGAACATTTCTTTCATCGTCATCACTTAATTGTGGGTAAATCGCCCCCTGTAAATTGCCCGAGGCATTTTGAGCAAGCTTTTCATCTTTACAGTAAAGAGTAACCTGTTTTCCTTTTTCCAATAGAGACAATGCGAGAAAAAGGCTCGCAACGCCACCACCTACAATCGCAATATCTTGGTAATCTTGCGCGGATTGTTGATAAAAATAAGGAAATTTCACATCTTGTTCTATCGAACTTGATGTTTTTTGTCCCCACAACATCTCACGTTTTTTACCAAAACCTTTGCGTTTTTTTACCTCAAATCCAACCGCTTGTAATCCTTTCCTAACATGGCTTGCTGCGGTAAAGGTTGCAAAAGTCCCTTCTTTTTGCGTGGTTTGGAACATGTGTTGATACACGGCTTCATTCCACATTTCCGGATTTTTATCTGGCGAAAAACCGTCTAAGAACCAAGCATCAACCATTTCATGATAATAATCTCCCCATTGCTCGGCATTTTCGGCAATATCCCCAAACCATAGATCTAAATAGACATCCTCAAAATGATAACGTTGACATCCCACTTGGCGAGGATTCCAACAAGCGGTTAAATTCTCTAATAATGTTGCAAATTGTGGGTAATGTTGATGTATCTCACTTAATTGTGTTGAAGTTAATGGGTATTTCTCAAAAGATAAAAAATAGAGGCGTTTTAATCTATGTTCTGGAAATTGTTGACGAAATTGTTGAAATTTTTCAGCTACAGCTAAAAAATTTAACCCCGTTCCAAACCCTGTTTCAGCAATGATAAAACTTGAACGTGTATGAGATTGCCATCTTTCCCAAAGCTGGTTACCTTCTTGAAAAACATAATAGCTTTCTGCTAAACCATCTTGAGTTGAAAAATAAATATCATCAAATTGCTCAGAAACAGGGGTATGATTAACATTAAAAGTCAGTTGAGAAAAAGTGAGTTTGCGCATGAGTCACCCATTACTATAAAACGAGAATAATTTACCCAAGAAAGGAGAAAAAGAAAAGGTGCGTTTCCGCACCTATGTATTAGAAAATAAAATATGCGAAAGTACAGATCATTGCAAGCGTTGCAACCACTGTCATCATTGCATAACCAAATGTACCCATATAATCCTCCTTTGATTAGAATCAATGCTATTTTAATATGAAGTTTACATTTTGTATTCAAAAATAATCCCTGAAATACAGGGATTATTCATTATTATGCTGTTTTCTGATCTTCAGCCATACTAACAGCTGCTGTAAAGAGCACATCTGTTGATGAATTTAATGCTGTTTCAGCAGAGTCTTGAATCACCCCAATGATAAAACCAACACCGATAACTTGAGCAGCAATATCATTTGGAATGTTAAATAAACTACATGCTAATGGGATTAATAATAATGAACCACCGGCAACCCCTGAAGCACCACATGCACAAATTGAAGCCACAATACTTAATAATAATGCAGACCAGAAATCTGGCACAATACCTTGCGTATAAGCAGCCGCTAACGTTAATACCGTTACCGTAATTGCCGCACCAGCCATGTTGATATTCGCACCAAGTGGAATAGAAAGAGAATAAATCTCTTCACGTAAACCTAAACGTTTTGATAACCCCATATTCACCGGAATATTTGCTGCTGAACTACGTGTAAAGAATGCAGTCACACCACTTTCACGCAAGCAGATAAATGTGAGTGGGAATGGATTACGGCGAATTTTCCACCAAACAATTAATGGATTTAAAATAAATGCCACGATTGCCATTGCGCCAAGTAAAACCGCTAATAAACGTGCATATCCTACAAACGCATCCGCGCCATTTGTTGCAAAAGTATCTGCCACTAAACCAAAGATACCAATAGGTGCAAGTGCAATAACTACTTTAACTACCGCAGAAACAGCCTCAGCAAAATCACTTAAAAACGTTTTAGTGGTTGGTGCTGAATGACGTAATGCAGTCCCTAAACCAATTGACCATGCTAAAATACCAATAAAGTTTGCATTCGCTAAAGCCTGTAAAGGGTTATCCACTAAGTTAAACACAACAGTTTTAATAATTTGCCCAATACCTTCCGGTGGAGCTAAATTATCTGGGCTTGCTACTAATTCTAAAGTGGTTGGAAACATAAAACTCAATACCACCGCTGTTAGTGCAGCCACAAATGTCCCTAACACATAAAGCACTAAAATCGGTTTGATTTTACTGTCTGAACCAATCTCTTTATTCGCAATGGTAGACATTACCAACACAAAAATTAAAATTGGCGCAATCGCACGAAGTGATTTTACGAAAAATTGACCTAAAACTCCGACATTTTTCGCCCACTCAGGACTGACTAATGCCAGAAGAACCCCTAAGACTAACCCGATGAAAATACGCAATACCAGATTGCCACCGAGTAATTTTGAAGAAAATGAATTGCTCATAATACTTAACTTTAATAAAACCTTATTTAGATAAATGCAAGCATTTATCCCCCAAAAAAGAAGAACTATGAGATTAGCCGAAAAATACGCTTTATGGAATAGGCAAACGATTAGAACTTATACTTTTTTTACAAATTTATTCTTTTTTAAGTTTTTTTTACAAAAATAAGTAACATATTCTTTCCGTTCTCACCTCCTTTAAGCTAAAATATAGCCCGTTTTTATTTACTACTCTTTTAAAACATTATGAAACCTGCAAACAAAGCTGATTTTGCTCGTATTGTTCGAGCCGCTGGTTACTCCATAAAAGGTTTAAAAGCTGCATATATTCATGAAGCAGCCTTCCGCCAAGAAATTTGGTGTTCAATTATTCTTATTCCCTTAGCATTTTTGTTAGGTAATGGCGTTATTGAGAAGCTTCTTTTAGTCGGTAGCTTATTTTTAGTTCTCATAGCAGAATTACTTAATAGCGCAGTTGAATCGGTTGTCGATCGTATTGGCTCTGATTATCACGAGCTTTCAGGTAGAGCGAAAGATATTGGTTCCGCCGCCGTATTTATGGCTATGGCTATGGTACTCCTTGTCATTACTTGGCTACTCATTTTACTTTTCTAATCTTCTTCTCCTTGTTATTTTTTTCTTTCAACCAAAAGGTACATTATGAAATTTAGAAAAACACTCCTTGCATTAGCATTAACAGCATCAACCTCTGCAATGGCATATCAAGCAGATAAGACTTATCACTTTACTGTCTTACACACAAACGATATTCACGGTCATTTCTGGAATAATGACAAAGGTGAATACGGTTTAGCTCCACAAAAAACGGTTATTGATCAAATCCGTAAAGACGTAGTAGCTCAAGGTGGCGAAGTAATCGTTTTAAATGCTGGTGATATTAACACGGGTGTGCCAGAATCAGATATGCAAAATGCACGTCCTGATATCGAAGGTTTAAATGCGATTGGCTACGATGCTATGACCTTAGGTAACCACGAGTTTGATGTACCATTACAAATTTTAGATATGCAAGAAAAATGGGCAAAATTCCCATTACTTTCAGCTAACGTATATAACAAACGTACAAATAAACCGCTTGTTACACCATACATTACGTTAAATCGCGGTGATTTAAAATTTGCTATCGTAGGTTTAACCACAGAAGATACGGCAAAATTGGGGAATCCAGATGTAACTGGCAATGTTATTTTTAAGAACCCTATTGAAACCGCTCAAAATGTCTTAAAAAATCTTAACAAGAAAGAAAAACCAGATGTACGTATTGCCTTAACGCATATGGGATGGTACTTAGATGGTAAACATGGTACAAATGCGCCAGGCGATGTTACAATGGCTCGTACACTAAAACCAGCAGCATTTGATATGATTATCGGTGGCCATACTCATGACACTGTTTGTTTTGATGAAAAAGGGCAATTTATTGAAAAATATAAACCTACAATGGCATGTAAACCTGATTACCAAAACGGCTCTTGGATTATGCAAGCCGGCGAATGGGGTAAATATGTTGGTCGTGCCGACTTTGAATTCAAAAACGGTAAAACCACGTTGGTTAAATATGAGTTAATTCCGATTAACTTAAAACAAACTATCAAAAAAGAAGATGGTACAAAAGAATACAAACTTTACGCAAATGAAATTAAAGCTGACGAAGCGCTCTACACTCAATTGAAAAAATATCAAGACGAAGGCGATAAAACATTAGGCATTAAAGTTGGTAATACAGAAGGTTTCTTTGACGGTAAACGTGAATCTGTACGCTTTGTACAAACAAACCTTGGTCGTTTAATTGCACAATCTCAAATGGAACGTGTAAAAGCAGATATTGGTATCATGAATGGTGGTGGTATCCGAGCATCTTTACCGGAAGGCGAAGTTACCTATAAAAATATTTTAACGGTTCAACCATTTGGTAATATGATTTCAACGTTAGACTTAAAAGGTCAAGAGTTAGTTGATTTCTTAACTACAGTTGCCTTAAAAGAAACAGATACTGGTGGTTACCCTCAATTTGCGAATATCTCAATGGTTGTAGATCGTGCAGCAAAAACAATTTCTGATGTAAAAATTGGTGGTCAGCCATTAGATATGAATAAGGCTTATAAAATCTCAATTCCTGATTACTTAACAGCAGGTGGAGATGGATATCCAATCATGAAAACTCACCCAACCTATGTAAACACAGGTTTCATTGATGCTGAAATGCTTAAAAAATTCTTTGAAGAGAAAAAGGTCTTAAAAGCATCAGATTATGATCCGAAAAATGATGTGATTTTCAAATAAGCAGCCTCATATAAGCAAAAAGAGTTAATTTCAAATCGAAATTAACTCTTTTCTTTTATTTGTGATATCTGCCTTTACTGACGCGCCATTCTTAAGTTCTTCGGTAAAGGCTCAAAATTAGAACGGAACGGGTTGATATCCAAACCGCCTCTGCGTGTATAACGAGCATAGACAGTTAATTTTTCTGGTTGAGCAAACTGCACTAAATCAGTAAAAATTCGCTCAACACACTGTTCGTGGAATTCGTTGTGTTCACGGAACGAAATAAGATAACGTAGCAATTTTTCACGATTTAACTTCTTGCCTACATAATGAATTTGTACACTTCCCCAATCCGGCTGTGAGGTAATCAAACAGTTCGATTTTAGTAAATGACTTACTAAGGTTTCATCAACCACTTCACCTTCGGCAATTCCTGTCAAATGTTGATTAGAAAATTGATAGCTTTCGATTTTTAAATCTTGTTCATCAATACATTCGCCCTCAAAATCTACGATAGGCTGTTGGGTGTATTCTGATAATTTGCGAACTTTTACAGAAACTTGACCGCTTGCACAGAGGCTTAAATCTCTTGCTAACACTTGCTCGACTTGCTCTACTGAGGCAAATTTACTTTGGTTAAAGCTGTTTAAATAAAGCTTAAAACTTTTCGACTCAATCAAATTTTCACTTTGAAAATCCACCGCAACATCAGCTATCGCTACTTGTGGCAGACCATTGAGGTTAAGCCAAGAAAGCTCATAGCAAGTCCAAATATCCGCCCCTTGGTTAAATAGCTGAACATCGGTAATACCTAATCCATCACGATTTAATTTGCGAGGTACCGGCTGTAATAAACTAGGATCATATTCGCTTTTATATTCGGTTTTCTGCCCAAGTTTTAAAGCAGAAAGTGATTTATCATTATAGTTCATGGCTCTCTCTATTTAACATATCTCACTAAATCCACTAGGCTGTCTAATACAAGATCCGCTTTTGCCTTTCCTTCTTCGGTAACCGTTTTTCCTGTATGAACGAGTACTTTGGTTTTCACACCAGCAGCTTCTGCTGCCAATAAATCTTCTAACTTATCGCCAACCATATAAGATTTTGCCGGATCGATATTTAAATCTTTCATCGCTTGTAAAAACATACCGGCATTTGGCTTACGACAATCGCATACCTCTCGATATTCACCTTTTCCTTCCGGATGATGAGGGCAATAATAAATGCCATCTAATACCACACCGTAATCTTCATCAAGCGACCAGTCCATCCATTCCGTTAATTGATGAAATTGCTCTTCAGAAAAATAGCCTCGAGCGATCCCTGATTGGTTTGTTACAATTACTAACAAATAGCCCTTATCTTGCAACTGTTTTAACGCTTTTCCCACGCCTTCAATAAACTGGAAATCATCAATTTTATGCACATAGCCGTGATCAATATTGATCGTGCCATCACGATCCAAAAAAATCGCTTTATTTGCCATTATTTTAGCCCCTTCACAAAATCTACTACCATTTGATGATGTTCCGATGTTTTGAATTTATCAAATACCGCTTCAATAACACCCGCTTCGCTAATGAGAAAGCTAATACGATGAATACCATCATAGGTTCTGCCCATAAATTTCTTCTCTCCCCAAACGCCAAAAGCCTCTGCAACTTGATGTTCAGGATCGGAAAGAAGGGTAAAGTTTAACGCTTTTTTCTCTTCAAATTGGGCTAATTTTTTCGGTAAATCAGGGCTAATACCTAATACCACCACATTAAGTTCATCTAGCTCACTTTTACTGTCTCGCAAACCACAAGCCTGTGTTGTGCAGCCTGGTGTTAATGCTTTAGGATAAAAGTAAACCAACACTTTTTTCCCCGTAAACTGATTTAATGAAACGGAATTTTCATGTTGATCTAATAAGGTAAATTGAGGAGCTGTATCGCCAACTTTTAATGTATGCATATTTATCTCTCAAATAAAAATAACCGCTTGTATATTACTACACAAGCGGTCGTTTTCTTATGTTTTTTTACAATTTAAACCAAGAAACCCTCTAATAATTCATTAAGAAAGAGTTTGCCATGTTGCGTAATTTGCCAATGTTGTTCCGTTTCTATAATGTAATTTTTCTCAAGTGCTTGAGTGATTATCGGCTCAATAGATTTAAGTGTAAGCCCTGTAAGTTGTTCAAAATCCGTTTTAGGTGTTGCTTCTAGTAAGCGAAAACGGTTCATAAAGAACTCAAAAGGACGATCCTCTAAAGCAATTAACTCTTGAGAATAGCGATATTCTCCTTGCATATATCCTTTAGGGTGCTTCGTCTTGCTGAAACGATAAATTTCACCGGTCGGATAAGTAATTTTCCCGTGCGCCCCACAGCCAATGGCAAGGTAATCGCCAAATCGCCAATAATTTAAATTATGCTGGCATTGGTAGCCTTTTTTCGCATAGGCTGATGTTTCATACTGTTCATAACCTGCCGAAGTTAAAAGCTGATGACCTTGCTCAAAAATATCCCACAGCTCATCATCGTCCGGCAAGGTGGGCTGACGATAATAAAACATCGTATTAGGTTCAATTGTGAGTTGATACCACGAAAGGTGCGGTGGATTTAGCGCTATTGCCTGTTTTAAATCAGAGAGTGCTTGCGAAACCGATTGATTGGGCAAACCGTGCATCAAATCTAAATTAAAACTCCGTAGTCCCAAACTTGCAGCATTTTTAGCAAATTCGACCGCTTGTATTGCTTCTTCTCGATTGTGAATTCGTCCTAATTTCAGTAATTTCTCTGGTTCAAAACTTTGAATACCCATTGAAATACGATTAACACCGCCTTGAACATAACCTAAAAAGCGTTCGGCTTCGGCTGTTCCTGGGTTAGCTTCTAACGTGATTTCAATTTGATCTTCAAAAGCAATTCTCTTTTGAATTTCTGCTAATAAGTATTGAATACCCTCTGCGGAAAAAAGGCTTGGAGTACCACCGCCAATAAAAATAGAATGGATTTTTCTTTCACCAATTGCTGTTTTGTAAGCGGTTAAATCTTGCGATAAATCTGCAAGTAAGTGCTGAATATACGCCTTTTCAGGAATAACACCTTTTTGGGCGTGCGAGTTGAAATCACAATAGGGGCATTTTTGAACACACCAAGGAATGTGAATATATAAACTGAGTGGAGGGAGAGCTAAATTCATTCCATACCTTTTCTAAAAATGGAAAGACGCACAAACTGTGCGTCTTAAAGTAAAGTGAGGTTATTTTCCCCAAACTTCTTCAACAATATCACGAATAAATGCCAGTTTCGCCCATTGTTGTTCTTCCGTCAAGATATTCCCTTCTTCCGTTGAGGCAAAACCACATTGAGGACTTAAACAAAGCTGGTTAATATCCACATATTGAGCAGCTTCTTTAATGCGCTCAATGATTTCATTGCGATCTTCTAATTCACCGCTTTTCGAGGTAATTAACCCTAAGACAACTTGCTGATCTTTGATAAAACGAAGTGGTTTAAAGTCGCCCGAACGATCCGTATCGTATTCTAAGAAAAAGCCATCTACTCGGCATTGCCCAAATAAAATTTCAGCAACCGGTTCATAACCCCCTGATGAAAACCAAGTCGAACGGAAATTTCCACGACAAATATGCATTGTAATCGCTAAATCTGCCGGCTTCGCCTCTACGATCTTATTGACCATATATACATAATCTTTTGCGATCTGATCTAAATCGAAACCTCGTGCTTGATAAGCTGTACGTTTATCTTCTGCACAAAATTCGCCCCAACTTGTATCATCTAACTGGAGGTTACGACAACCAAGGGCATAAAATGCTTGCATTGCCTTAATATAAGCTTCAGCAATATCATCAAGCAACAACGCATTATTATTTTCATAACGTGGAATAGGTTGATAATCTGTTGCTCGTACATTTGTAATCAAATGTAACATTGAAGGCGAAGGGATCGTAAACTTAACCGCTGTATTCCCTGCGATTTTCTGTAGCGAACGATAGTGGTCGATAAAAGGATGGTTTTCTGAAAAGCCAATTTTATCAACAATTTTCAATGTTTTAGGGCGAACATTATGGTGTTTAAACTGTACAGAGAATTTCTCTGCTTCCACTTCCTCTACGCCATCTAATGTCGCTAAAAAATCCAAATGCCAAAAGGTACGACGAAATTCACCATCGGTTACCGCTTGTAAACCAACCGCTTTTTGTTGTGCGACTAATTTCTCAATTTCCTGCTCTTCAACTTGAGTAAGATCTTCACAAGATATATCGCCACAACTGCATTGCTGGCGGGCTTGTTTTAAATTTTCCGGACGTAAGAAACTTCCCACGATATCAAAGCGAAAAGGGGCGGTTGTACGTTGTGTTGCTTGAGGAAAAAGTTTAGACATAATGTATTCCTTTTATCTTATTAAATCCTTTTCATTCTAACAAAGCAATTTATTAAATTAAATAATACTTAAACAAAATAAAGTTGAATTTTATTCATGTTTAATTATCATTAAACTCATAATCAGGCTATATACTAACCTACCTATTTATAATTAAGTTACATTTTTTTAACTTAATTTTTAAACAATCTACCTATTTTTTCGTGATCTATATCACAATTCTTTAACATTGCGCTTTCTTTCTTTAATAACTTGTTTACAATTTGCGATGATTAGCTCCCGCTATCAAAGAAGTAATTTTAATTTTTAATGGTGAACCCTATGGCTCTCTTTCTTAGTATCTTTCCCATTGTTTTACTCATTTATTTAATGGTAAAACGCAACGCGCTACCATCTTATGTTGCTCTTCCTTGGATTGCAGCAGTGGTATTGATTATTCATTTATTATTCTTTGCAACAGACATTACTGTGATTAGTGCCAAAATCGCTTCTGCAGTCGTAGATGTATTAACGCCAATTACAGTTATCTTTGGTGCAATTTTATTTAACCGTTTCTCAGAAACCTCTGGTGTAACAAATACGCTACGTAAATGGCTAGGTACAATCAACCCAAATCCGGTTGCTCAATTAATGATTATCGGTTGGGCATTTGCCTTTATGATTGAAGGTGCGAGTGGCTTTGGTACGCCAGCGGCAATTGCTGCGCCAATTCTTGTTGGTTTAGGCTTTAATCCTATTAAAGTTGCAGTATTAGCCTTAATCATGAACTCAGTACCGGTTTCTTTCGGTGCCGTAGGTACACCAACTTGGTTCGGTTTTGGCCCGCTAAATTTAGGCGAAGATAAAATCCTTGAAATCGGCTCAATGACAGCAACCATTCACGCATTTGCGGCATTGGTTATTCCGGTAATCGCATTAAGTTTTGTGGTAACATGGAAAGAAATTCGTCAAAACATTGTGTTTATTTACCTAAGTATTTTTGCTTGTGTGGTGCCTTATTTCTTCCTTGCTCAAGTGAACTATGAATTCCCATCATTAGTCGGTGGTGCAATTGGTATGTTTATCTCTATTTTCTTGGCGAATAAAGGCGTTGGTTTGGCAAAAGTAGAAAACACTTTAGACAACTCTTCTGTTACAACTAAAGAAGTGGCGAAAGCATTATTACCAACCGGTTTACTCATTGCATTCTTAATTGTTACGCGTGTGCAACAGTTACCATTTAAAGCGATGATGAACAACGCAACAACTTGGGTATCAATGCAATTAGGCTCATTAGGTCAATTTGAAATCAGTGAAGGTTTAATCTTTAGCTTAAAAAACATTTTTGGCACAGGTATGAATGCGGGTTATAAATTGCTTTATGTACCAGCGTTAATTCCATTTGTTGTTACCGTTTTAATCGCTATTCCACTATTCTCTGTATCAGCAAGCAATGTAAAAGATATTTTTACCACAAGCTTCAAACAAATCCGCAACCCATTTATCGCCCTTATCGGTGCGTTAATCATGGTAAACTTAATGCTAGTGGGGGGCGATGGTTCAATGGTTAAAATCATTGGTAAGAGCTTTGCAGAAGCAACTGGCGAATATTGGACAATCTTTGCTTCTTATTTAGGTGCAGTAGGGGCGTTCTTCTCTGGTTCTAACACGGTATCTAACTTAACCTTTGGTAGTGTTCAATTATCTACCGCAGAACTTACCGGTATTTCAGCTACGCTTGTCTTAGCATTGCAATCTGTAGGTGGCGCAATGGGTAATATGGTGTGTATCAACAATATCGTGGCGGTGAACTCTGTATTGAATATTCAAAACCAAGAAGGTGCGATTATTAAGAAAACCGTTCTTCCAATGTTTATTTATGGTGTGATTGCGGCGATTGTTGCATTAACTATCATACCGATGTTCTTTAACCTTAATTAACAAATAGCTAATTGTATGAGATATGTTAAAATCTCTTATACAAGCGGTTAAAATTAAGACTTGTTATGTAAAAAGGAAGTATTTTGTACTTCCTTTTATACTATGTGATTAAATAAATACGATTTATTCTTATTTAGAGTGGGAATATGCAAATGAATGTAAATTTTTATGTAACCTGTATTGCTGACGTGGTAAAAGCCGGTGTCGCAAAAAACAGTGTTTTATTACTTGAAAAACTAGGCTGTAATGTTATTTTCCTTGAAAAACAAGGTTGCTGTGGCCAGCCCGCAATTAACAGTGGCTATACCAAACAAGCACTTGCAGGAATGAAAAGCCTTGTCGAAACCTTTGAGGTTAATGATTATCCTATCGTTGCGCCAGCAGGTTCTTGTGTGTACGCAATTAAAAATTACCCAGAATACTTTAACCGTTTTGGAGAAAGTGAATGGGCTAAACGTGCGGAAAAAGTGGCAGCAAGATTTTATGATTTAACCGATTTTATTGTGAATGTGCTTAAAATTACTAATGTGGGCGCACGTTTAAACGGTAAAGCAGTTTATCACCCTTCTTGTAGCTTGACCCGTAAATTAGGCGTTGTAAATGAGCCGCTTACACTTCTTCAAAATGTAAAAGGTTTGGAATTATTACCAATTCACAATCAACAAACCTGTTGTGGCTTCGGGGGAACATTCTCGGTCAAAATGGCAGAAATTTCTGGCGAAATGGTTACGGAAAAAGTCGTAAATATTAGCGAAGTGGAACCCGATTATTTAGTAGGTGCTGATGTAAGTTGTTTAATGAACATTGGTGGTCGTTTAAGCCGTGAAGGCAAAAATGTAAAAGTTATGCATATTGCGGAAGTTTTAATGCAAGAAGAAGGAGAAGCCTAATATGTCTCATTTACAAACCAGCACACTCCCCTTTAAACAACGTGTAGAACAACAAGTACACAACGAAGTTATGCGCAAAGCGGTGGTTAAAGCGCAAGAGACTATCGGTGCTAACCGTCAAAAAATGGTGGATGAATTAGGCAACTGGGAAGAGTGGCGAGATCTTTCAAAACAATTCCGTAACCACGTTTTAGCCAATTTAGATGCATATCTTTACCAATTAAGCGAAAAAGTTACCCAAAACGGTGGGCACGTCTTTTTTGCAGAAACAGCTGAAGAAGCAACCGCTTATATTCGTAAAGTAGCCCTTGAGAAGAAAGCTAAAACCATCGTGAAATCAAAATCCATGGTAACGGAAGAAATTGGTTTGAACCACGTGTTAGAAGCAGAAGGCATGAAAGTGGTTGAAACCGATTTAGGGGAATATCTCCTACAAATCGTAGGCGATAAACCTTCGCATATTGTTGTGCCTGCAATTCACAAAGATCGCCATCGTATCCGTAAAGAACTTCACGAAGTATTAGGCTATGAAGGTTCTGAACAGCCGGAAGAGATGAATGCTTTTATTCGCCAAGTATTACGTAAAGACTTCCTAGAAGCTGATATCGGTATTTCCGGCTGTAACTTTGCTGTGCCTGAAACCGGTTCTGTTTGTTTGGTAACCAATGAAGGAAACTTACGTTTAGCAACAACGGTGCCAAAAACCCATATCGCAGTAATGGGAATGGAGCGTTTAGCTCCAACATTTAAAGAAGTGGACGTATTGATCACAATGCTTTGTCGTAGTGCGGTAGGTGCAAAATTAACTGCTTACAATACTTGGCTAACCGGTCCTCGTTTAGAAGGCGAAGTTGATGGTCCTGAAGATTTCCATCTTGTTATTGTGGATAACGGTCGTTCCGCTATTTTAGAAAGTGAATTCCAAGAAGTTTTACGCTGTATTCGTTGTGGTGCTTGTTTAAATACCTGCCCTGCGTACCGTCAAATTGGTGGACACGGTTATGGTTCTATCTATCCGGGCCCGATTGGTGCGGTTATTTCGCCATTATTAGGTGGCTATGAGGAATTTAAAGAGTTACCTTATGCATGTTCATTATGTAATGCATGTAATAGCGTATGTCCGGTAAAAATTCCACTGGCTCAACTTATTCTCAAACATCGTGAGAAAATGGTTGAGCAAGGACTCACACCAAAACTTGAACAATTAGAAATTAAAGGCTTTACCTTTGCCAACTCACATCCTGCTGTATGGAATATGGGGGTAAAAGTTGGTGCTAAATTGATGGGTAAATTTATCAAAAACGGTAAAGCACCTGTTCAAATGGGCGCTTTAGGCGAATGGACAAAAGCACGTGATTTACCAACACCTGAAGGCGAAAGCTTCCGTGAGTGGTTTGCTAACCGTAAATAATTAAACATATTCTCCACCGTTTTGTGGAGAATAATAAAGGAATAAAAAAATGAACCTAGAAAATAGAGAAAATTTTTTAAATAAACTTGCGGCAAAAATGGGAAGACCTCGTCAGTTAGTTCCTGCGCCGATGGAAGCACCTGTGAATGACCATCCAACGACACGTTTGACGCATCTATCACAAAATGAGCTTTGCAATGAATTTATGAATTTTGCCAAAGTACTTTTAGTTGATATTGTTGAAACAAAAGAAGCCGATGTTGCCCAAGCTGTTGTCGAAGTTTGTGAGAAATATGGTGGAAGCAGCGTTGTATTAAATAATGATGCTCGCCTTGAAAATTTAGGAATTACTTCCGCTGTAACAGAAAAATTTGATAGCTATATTTGGGACTTCTCAAAAGGAGAAGAAAACATTGCGAAGTCTGCAGTGGCTAACATTGGTATCGTTTATGGCGAATATGGCTTAGCAGAATCTGGCGGTATCGTTTTGTTTGCAAGCAAAGATAACGGCCGTTCAACCAGTTTATTACCTGAAAAATCGATTGTTGTTGTTCGTAAAAGTACCGTGTTACCACGTGTAGCCCAGTTAGCTCAAATTCTGCATGAAAAAGCTCAGGCTGGAGAACGTATGCCATCTTGCATCAATATCATTTCTGGTCCAAGTGCAACGGCAGATATTGAATTGATTAAAGTGGTTGGAGTACACGGACCTGTTTCAAAAATTTATGTTGTGATTGATGATCTATAATCATTGACTCTAGAAATAAGAATATACTCTACATTAAGTAATCTCATTCAAGGACTAAGTTATGTATTTCATAGAACTTAGTCCTTTTAATTTTTAAATCCCCTTATCCTTGATAACAAAATTCAATTTATTGCTATTAAAAACAAAATATTAACTATAAAAAATATCGTAGATATAACAAAACCTCCCGATAGGGAGGCCAGATTGCTGACAAAGGTTATATTTGAGCAATAACCTAGCACGAGCCGTGCTAGGTTCATTAAGCCCAGCCCCGCTGGGGCTGAAAAAAGAGCCGCAGAGCGGGCTCAGATTAAGTAACCCTATACGGCTCGTATAGGGTTTGTCAACGGTCTAACCTCCCGATAGGGAGGCTTTCAATATCATGGCTCAAGTATGATAAAATGCTTGGCATTTCTGCTTGAAATTTTATCTACTACACTGTTATACAAACAACTTCTGAATTGCTTTTGCTATACCTGTTGAATTTAACCCTAGCATTTCATAAGCTTCTTGCTGAGTCGCTTGAGGGACAAAATAGTCTGGAATACCAAGTATCATAAGCGGTTTAATTTTGCCAATAGATTGCAAATATTCATTTACCGCACTTCCTGCGCCACCTTGAATTGCATTCTCTTCAAGCGTTACCAAATAATCATGACTCTCGGCTAATTCTGAAATTAAATGTTCATCTAGTGGTTTCACAAAACGCATATCCACTAAAGTATAGTCATATTGTTCCGCAACTATTTTAGCTTCATTTAATAATGCACCAAAATTCAGAATGGCAACCTTTTTGCCTTTACGTAAAATACGCCCTTTGCCAATTGTCAAAGGATTCATAGGTTGGAGCTCAACCCCTTGAGCATTTCCGCGAGGATAGCGAACTGCAACCGGTGTATTTAATGTATAGGCGGTATAAAGCATTTGGCGCATTTCATTCTCATCGGATGGCGTCATAATCGTCATATTTGGAATACAACGCATATAACTTAAGTCAAAAGCACCTTGGTGCGTTTGTCCATCTGCGCCTACAATCCCAGCTCTGTCTATCGCAAAAATCACAGGAAGATTTTGAATTGCGACATCATGAATAAGTTGATCATAAGCCCGTTGTAAAAAGCTTGAATAAATAGCAACAACCGGTTTATATCCTGCAATTGCAAGCCCTGCCGCAAAAGTCACCGCATGCTGTTCTGCAATCGCTACATCAAAATATTGCTCTGGAAAACGCTTAGAAAATTCAACCATACCAGAACCTTCACGCATAGCAGGCGTAATACCAATCAATTTGGCATCTTGAGCAGCCATTTCACACAGCCAATTACCAAAAATATCTGAATATGTAGGCACATTTTTCGATTTTGGCAGTTGCCCGCTTGCGGGGTCAAATTTTGGCACGCCATGAAAGCCTATCGGGTCATTTTCTGCCGGAGTATAACCTTTGCCTTTTTTCGTACGAATATGTAAGAACTGCGGGCCTTTTAGCTCTCGCATATTACTTAATGTTTTGACTAATTCTTCAATATTATGCCCATCGACAGGACCGATATAATTAAAGCCAAGCTCTTCAAAAAGTGTGCTTTCCGGAGAGAAAATAACACCTTTCATATGTTCTTCACTTTTCTTCATGAAGTTCTTGATCGTTGGTACTTTATCAAGGATTTTCTTGCTGCCATCACGCACAGTAGTATAAAGTGAACCCGAGAAAATCTGAGCTAAATGATTATTTAATGCACCTACATTCTCAGAGATAGACATCTCGTTATCATTTAAAATAACCAACATATCCGTATGCAATGCCCCTGCATGATTAAGTGCCTCAAACGCCATACCAGCGGTAATAGCACCATCGCCAATCACACAAACCGTTTTACGGCCTGCATTTTCTTTTTCGGCTGCAACAGCAATGCCTAAACCAGCACTAATTGAGGTTGAAGAATGCCCTACGCTTAATACGTCATAAATACTTTCTTCACGCCAAGGGAATGGATGAATACCATCTTTTTGACGAATCGTCTTAATTTGATCGCGACGTCCGGTCAAAATTTTATGCGGATACGCTTGATGTCCCACATCCCAAATCAGTTGATCAAAGGGAGTTTGATAAACATAATGTAAAGCGACCGTTAATTCAACAACGCCTAATCCTGAGGCTAAATGACCACTTGATTGGCTCACGCATTCAAGTAAGTAAGCACGAAGTTCATCTGCAAGCGGTTGTAATTGTTCTTTATTTAGCAAACGCAAATCTTCAGGCGAGTTGATTTTGCTTAGCAAAGGGTATGTATTTTGCATAAGTATTAAAATCCATAAAAGAGTCGCAATACATCTATAACTAAAGCCGTATTCTTACGGCTTATTGATTAAGGGGTATATGCTGATTAATTTTTTAGATCTTCAGTTAAGATTGGTTGGATCGTATTTAAAATTTCTTTAACAACACGAGCTTGACCAACAACAAGATTACCTGATTTTAAGTAATCAGTTCCACCGATAAAGTTAGTCACGATAGCGCCTGCTTCACGTGCAATTAGTTCACCAGCTGCGCAGTCCCAAGGTTTTAAACCAATCTCAAAGAAACCATCTACACGATTTGCTGCCACATAAGCTAAATCTAAAGCAGCAGAACCAGTACGGCGGAAATCTGCTACACCATTATTCATTAAGCCTTCAAGCATATTTAAATGCGCTGGGCGATGTTTAGGATTTTTGAAAGGGAAACCCGTTGCAAGCACTGTACCGGATAAATCACGGCGAGAAGCATCTACACGTAAACGGAATTCGTTTAATTTAGCACCTTCTCCACGAACAGCGGTAAAGAGTTCATTACGAATAGGATCATAAACGACCCCTACTGTTGTACGATTATTTTCACGAATCGCAATCGACACACAGAAGTGAGGTAAACGTTTAACGAAGTTTGTTGTGCCATCTAATGGATCAATTACCCATTGTACACTGCTATTTTCGCCTTCAAGTAAACCAGATTCTTCCCCAATAATCACATGATCAGGGTATGATTTACGAATAACCTCGATAATTGCCGCTTCCGCCGCTTTATCAATTTCAGTTACATAATCATTTGTACCTTTACGAGCAACTTCCATATCTTGAGGCGCTTGCTCATAACCTTTTGCAATAATATTTCCTGCTTTTCGTGCAGCACGAATAGCAATGTTTAACATTGGATTCATATATTTCCACCAGATTTTAAAGAACAGAAAGAGCGAGAATTATAATCAAAATAAACCAATAAAGAAACTGTAAGCGGGTATTTTTCCATAAAAATTTACAAAAATAGGCACAATGATGTGCCTATTTAAGCCTCAATTTGAAGGTTTAAAGTAATCCAGCTTGTTTTAATGCCGCTAATACTTTTGGTTGAGCTTCTTCTGAAAGCGTTGTAAGCGGTAAGCGTAAAGTTGGTTCACTAATTAAACCTAGTTTATAAGCTGCCCATTTCACAGGGATCGGATTTGCTTCTACAAATAAATCATGGTGTAATGCCATTAAGCGTTGGTTAATCACTTCAGCTTCATCAAATTTACCGGCTAAAGCTAATTCACACATTTTTGCCATATCAGCTGTAGCAACGTTATTTGTTACCGAAATCACGCCTTGTCCACCTAATTTCATGGATTCTAGCCCTGTTGCATCATCGCCACTTAAGAAAATAAAGTCATCGCCGGCAAGTTGTTTAATGAGTGGCAAACGGCTTAAATCGCCTGTGGCTTCTTTAACACCTACAATATTTTCAATTTTAGCTAAACGACCAATTGTTTCAGGCTTTAAATCGCTTCCTGTTCTACCTGGTACATTATATAAAATTTGAGGTAAATCCGTTGATTCAGCAATCGCTTTATAATGTAAATACATCCCCTCTTGGGTTGGCTTATTGTAATAAGGTACAACACTTAAACAGCCAGCCACACCACTATTTGCAAGTAATTTCGTCATTGTAACCGCTTCACTGGTTGCATTCGAACCGGTTCCTGCGATAACAGGAATTCGACCATCTGCAAATTCAACCGTTTTCTTAATGACTTTTACATTTTCATCAATACTTAAGGTAGTTGATTCACCCGTTGTTCCCACTGAAACAATGGCGTGAGTCCCCGCTTTAACATGATGTTCAACTAAATTTTTAAGTTCTGCATAATTCACTTCCCCGTGTGTCATTGGGGTAATGAGGGCTACGATACTACCGTGAAATAAAGGCATTGCCATAATCTACTCCTGTGCTCTTATTCTTATGTGCATACTGCTGATAGATTGCAAAATTACATAAAAATATGCAAGTACTTTTTTTATAAAAAGTGAAAAAGAAAAAGGTGTTATTAGATAAAATTTATTTTTTTGATAAAAAATCTGCATCGTATTCACTAGACAAGTCTAATGCGTGAGATGCAGATTTTACCTTTTCTCTTAGGTTAGAATTTACTTAGAGTTTTGGGCCTGCGGCAATAAGCGCTTTACCTTCCTCATTAGTTGCATATTGCACAAAGTTTTTCACAAAGCGACCAGCTAAATCTTCTGCTTTTGCTTGCCATTGTGCTTTATCTGCGTAGGTATCACGAGGGTCTAAAATTGCAGGATCTACGCCCGGTAATGCTTTTGGAATTGCCAAATCAAAAATTGGTAGCGACCCCATTTCTGCTTTTTCGATTGAGCCATCTAAGATAGCATCAATAATGCCACGTGTATCTTTGATTGAAATACGTTTACCAGTGCCGTTCCAACCTGTATTCACAAGATAAGCTTCCGCACCAGATGCTTCCATACGTTTAACCAATACTTCTGCATATCTGGTTGGGTGTAGCGATAAGAACGCTTTACCAAAACAAGCTGAGAATGTTGGTGTTGGCTCAGTAACACCACGCTCCGTACCGGCTAATTTTGCCGTAAAGCCGGATAAGAAATAATATTTCGTTTGTTCAGGTGTTAATTTCGATACTGGAGGTAATACCCCGAAAGCATCAGCGGTCAAGAAAATCACTTTTTTCGCGTGCCCCGCTTTTGAAACCGGTTCAACAATGTTATCAATATGGTAAATCGGATAAGATACACGCGTATTTTCTGTTTTAGATTTATCATCAAAGTCAATAGAACCATCATCACGTACAACCACGTTTTCTAATAACGCATCACGGCGAATTGCTCGGTAAATGTCTGGCTCATTTTCTTCTGATAGATTGATTGTTTTCGCATAGCAACCACCTTCATAGTTGAATACGCCTTCATCGTCCCAACCGTGTTCATCATCACCAATTAATTTACGTTTTGGATCTGTTGAAAGTGTTGTTTTACCTGTTCCTGATAAACCAAAGAACACCGCAACATCGCCATCTTCGCCTACGTTAGCTGAACAGTGCATTGAAGCAATATCTTTAAATGGTAAAAGGAAGTTCATCATTGAGAACATACCTTTTTTCATTTCGCCACCGTACCAAGTACCGCCGATAAGTTGAATCGCTTCGGTTAAGTTGAAGGCAACAAAGTTTTCAGAATTTAAACCTTGCTCTTTCCAATTTGGGTTAGTAACTTTAGAACCATTCATAACCACAAAATCTGGTTGGAAATCTTTTAGCTCTTCTTCGGTCGGGCGAATAAACATATTTTTCACAAAATGTGCTTGCCACGCAACTTCAGTAATAATACGAACGGCTAAACGATGACGAGGGCTTGCGCCACAAAATGCATCAATCACAAACAAACGTTTATTCGATAATTGATGGGTCACGAGATCTTTTAAACTTTGCCATGTGGTTTGTGTCATCGGTTTATTATCATTTTTTACTTCATCTGATGTCCACCAAACATGATCTTTTGTTGTTTCATCGTAAACGATGTATTTATCTTTTGGAGAGCGTCCCGTAAAAATCCCCGTATCCACAGCAACCGCACCGGAAGTCGTTAAACGACCTTTCTCAAACCCTTCTAAATTAGGGTTCATCTCCTCTTCAAATAATTGTTCGTAACTCGGATTGCGGACAATCTCTTTTACATTTGTAATTCCTAATTGTGCAAGTTCTTGCTCAAGACGGCTTAACATAGCATCACCTCATTTGAATAAAAATTAAGATTTAACAACTGAGGCGATTGTAACCACTTTTCTCATAAAAAAATGCCAACTACTTCACATTTTTAGAAAGTGGAGTAATTATTTTTATTTAACTGTACGATAAAACAACACTCCAAACACTTGAAAGTTTTTCTTTTTTTGCAAAATAACGGTAAAATTCAACCGCTTATATTCTTTAAATACGTAACAGGACATAGAATGCGTTTATTAATTGTATTTTTAATCGGCTTATTGAGTTTTTTTCAATATAGTTTTTGGTTTGGCAAAAATGGTTGGACTGATTATCAAGAAGCCACAGCAGAAGTTGCTCAGCTAAAAAAAGAACATGAGAAACTAACTGCTCGTAACGAACTGATTGAAGCTGAAATCCACGATTTAAAAACAGGCGTAAATGCATTAGAAGAAAGAGCTCGACTTGAACGAGAAATGGTTAAATCTGATGAAATCTTTTATCGCATCGTACCTCGTTCCGGGCAATAAGGAGAGAATATGAGTCGTCAAATTGTTGCAGTAATTCCTGCTTCAGGCATTGGTAGCAGAATGAATGCTGCACTGCCCAAACAGTACTTACCTTTATTAGGCAAAACGATTTTAGAGCATACTGTTTCTCTGTTTTTGGAACATCATCAAATAGATAAAATTATTATCGCAGTTTCAGCTGAAGATACCTATTACCAAGCATTAGACTTGTTACATTCAACTAAAATTCAATTCGTTTTAGGGGGAGAAACACGAGCTCATTCGGTATTTAATGCGCTACAAACCATTGATGAAAATGCTTGGGTTTTAGTGCATGATGCAGCTCGCCCTTGTCTCAAGCGGTCTGATTTAGATAAACTTTTACAAATTACGAATGAGCAAGGTGCAATTCTCGCGACCCCTGCTATTGATACCATGAAACGAGCCGAGAATGGCGTAATTTCTCATACAGAAGATCGATCTACGCTTTGGCATGCACTCACGCCACAGTTTTTCCCTGTAAAACAATTAAAACATGCGCTACATCATGCTTTTGAGAAAGGGGAATCGGTCACAGATGAAGCTTCTGCAATGGAATTGATGGGATATCATCCCTTACTTATTAATGGCAGAAGCGATAATTTAAAAATTACTCGCCCAGAAGATCTGGCTCTCGCTGAGTTCTACTTAACGCATTCAACTGAATAAGAGGATAATAACATGATTAGAATTGGTCACGGTTTTGATGTTCACGCATTTGGGCAAGATCGTCCGCTCATGATTTGTGGCGTAGAAGTGCCATATCATACAGGGTTTATCGCACACAGTGATGGCGATGTTGCGTTACACGCCTTAACCGATGCACTCCTTGGGGCAGTTGCATTAGGCGATATTGGCAAGTTATTTCCAGACACCGATATGCAATATAAAAATGCTGATAGCCGTAAATTATTAATTGAAGCCTACCGTCAAGTTCGAGAACAAGGCTACAAGGTTGGTAATGTTGATATTACGATTATTGCCCAAGCACCTAAAATGCGCCCTTATATCGATCAAATGCGTCAAACGATTGCAGAAGATTTGCAATGTGATGTGATGCAAGTAAATGTAAAAGCAACAACAACCGAAAAACTAGGCTTTACTGGCAGAGGCGAAGGCATTGCTTGTGAAGCTGTTGCCCTATTGGTAAAAAAATAAGAATGCTTATTTTATCAGCATTCTTATTGTAAGGGCTTGCCTTATCCTAAAATTTCACTATAATTGCAAGCCTTACGTTTATATTTAAGCGTAATCCTATGGGGGTGTTATTGGTTCCTCGCAACGGTGTTCAGCTTACTTGGTCAGGTTCGGAAGAAAGCAGCCAGAGTTGAAATTTCTGTGTGCCGAGGGGTGCTGGTAACACCCCCACCTTTTTGATTTATGGCATTACTTATTTAATCACACCACAAGCCATTCTTGCGCCGCCACCGCCTAATGGAGCAGGATGATCCGAATGATTATCTCCACCAGCATGAATCATTAAAGCTTTACCTTTAATTTCATTTAGTGATTTTAAGCGAGGTGCTAATACTGGGTTGATTGAATTCCCATCATGATCAACATATAACGCTGGCAAGTCACCTAAATGAGCCTCATCAGACCATGGAGCACCATGCCCTGTTGCTTTATTTGGATTCCAATGCCCACCAGCAGCAAGACCCGCTGTTAATTTCCCATCTTTTTCTTTAGGTTCACAGCTTGGATTTTCATGGATATGAAAACCATGTAAGCCTGCTGTTAAGCCTTTAAGCGAAGGAGTAAAAACTAAACCATATTTCGATTCTGTAATAGATACGGTTCCGACCGCTGTATTCCCTTTTACAGGATCTAATAATTCAATATTTACCGTTAATGGTTCTGCAACTTTTTCTTGAGCAGATAAAGGTAATACAGCAAATGCCAAACTTAATGTAATCAATGTTTTTTTCATAGATGCATCCTTATTTTATCTTGCCAACATGGCTTATTGATTATGCAATGAAAAAAGTCATTCGACAATCCCCTGCAATATTCTTATTTTAATTTTATTGCCCAAGAGCTTTTATAGCTCCTTTGGTTACCTGCCAACCACTGCGTAAAATAATCACACTTAATAATAAACTTGCCACCGCATCCACCCATTGCCATTCGAGAAAATAAGCGAATAACCCTGAAATAATCGCAACAACAGAGCCCATTAAATCTGCCATCACATGTAAATATGCGGAACGAACATTTAGATTCTCATGATCAGCTTTTAGCATAATACGAGCTACAATGATATTCACAATTAATCCTATCGTAGCAACAGCAACCATAGGTAATGCGTCCATTCTTTGTGGTGTTTGTTGTAATCGCTCAATCGCTTCCCAAATAATATAGATAGCAATCAATAACAATGAGCTACCATTTAATACAGCCAACCACTGAGAAATTTTGGGTGATCTAGATGCCAGCCACAATGCTACAATTGCAAGACCAAGCGATAAACTATCATTTGCCATATGACCAGCATCCGCAATTAATGCAAGGCTGTTAAAGACATATCCACCAATAAACTCAACAACCATAAATAAGCTAATAATGCCGAAACTTAATACCAAGATTTTACGATCTTGTGGAATATGTGAATGTTGATGTTCTGAATGTTCATGATCATCATGATGAGTATGCAAATTGGACATAATAACCTCTTAAAGAATGAATATTAAAAGCATCATAATCATAAAGCCTGTAGTCACTACAAGGTCAAGATAAAATTTTGCAATATAAAAATAGATTTTAAACTACTCAATTTCGCTAACAACAACAGGTTCAAAATCGCTCTTCTTACTGATATTCACGTCTTTAAAATTAATCGGAAAATGACAAGCAAATTCACGCTGTTTATATTTTCTTAAACTTGGTTTTTGTACACATTTTTTTTGAGCAAAAGGACAACGTGGTCCAAGACGACATCCTATTGGCATCTCTTGTAACATAGGCACAGTCCCTTTTAACGTATTTAAACGACTTTTTACCACAAAAGGCTGTGAAAAATCAGGCATGCTATGGATTAAAGCTGATGTATAAGGATGAAATGGTCGTTCTAAAACATCTTCTTTATTCCCCATTTCAACGGTTTGTCCACAATATAGAATATTAAATGAGTCAACCCAACTACTCATATTTTTCATATCACTACTGACGAGTAAAATTGAAGTCCCCAAGTTTTTATTCATACTTGATAATAAGCGATAGATTTGTAGTTGTGTTGTTGCTTCCATTGTATTTGTGGGCTCATCCGCCACAAGTAGTCTTGGTTGATTTGCAATTGCCATTGCGATCATTACTTTCTGAGCTTCACCTTCTGTGACATCACTAGGGTAACTTTGCATAATATCTTTATGATCACGGATACCTACTCGGTGCAATAATTCAATAGCTTTTTTCTTTTTCCAACCAAACCACTGCCACCATTTTCCTTTAAATCGAATGCTCTGAATAAGCTGTTTACCAATACTTTTACTTGGATCTAAACTCATCAAAGCATCTTGGAATACCATCGAGATTTGTTCGCCAATTAATTTTCTTCGTTGATGTGGGGAAAGTTTTAGTAGCTCAATATCATTAAAACGAAATCGATCTGCTCGGATAATCCAATCATCTTTAACGACACCACAAATCACTTTCGCAATTAAACTTTTTCCCGAGCCGGATTCACCCACTAATCCGCAAATTTCGCCATCATCTAAGGTAAGATTGATATTATCAACCATCTTGACTCGACCATGAGGTGTATCAATTTCAATGCTAAGATGTCGGATATCTAAAAGTGCCATATCAATATAATTCCATCTTATAAGGAAACATTACGATATTTCGTAAGAACCCGAATAATGTTGTTGCTTAATAACGTAATAATTAAAATACTTAAGGTAATCGCTAATCCAGGGAGAATAATCGTCCACGGTGCAATATAAATCAGTTCCGCGGAATCTCTAATCATCGCCCCCCATTCCGGCGTACCACTTGCTGCGCCTAATGCAATAAAACTTAATGCACTAATATCCAAAATTGTAAACGCAAAATACATAGATAACTCCTTGGTCGCCACGTTCATGACATTTGGTAAAATAACCTCTTTGACCAAAGTTTTATGATTGGCACCATCTAAACGTAAAGTTACCACATACTCTCGCTTAAGCTCCGCTTGAGTGACCTGATAAATTCGATGGATAAAATGAGGAAGTAATGCCAAGAAAATCGCAAACATTGCATTAATTAAACTCGGTTCCATCAATGTTGCAATAATAATCGTGATCAATAGAGCCGGAATGAACAAAAACGTATCAAACAAATGGCTTAAAAAAGAAATTGATTTTCCTTCATTTAATCCAGCCCAAATACCAATAATCCCCCCTACTGTTGCAATGAGAAAACAAACCACGAGTGAAGATCCAACTGTATAATAGAACCCTGCAAGAATACGGCTAAAAATATCTCTTCCGAGATCATCTGTTCCCATAAAATGATTAATCTGTCCTTTAGCATCCCAAGAAGGCGGCATTAGTTCTTTTCCAACAAACTGTTGGTCGGCATGATAAGGTGCAATTAAATGACCAATTAATACTAAGATCAGTAAGGCAATAAAAAGATAAAGACTAATCAATGCCGCTTTATCGTTCCTAAAACTTGACCAAAAGCGACTTATTTGATTGATTTCTCTAAATTGTTCCGGTTCTCGATTATTTTGCATACCAATCCTTTTTCTGTGAAGGGTCTAAAAGGGTTTTGATTAAACTCGTTAAAAGGTCCACAAATAAAACAAAAGAGCCGATGACCACAACGCCGGCTGAGATCACATTATAATTTTGAATAGCTAATGCATTTACTAGCCAGCGTCCAATGCCTCCCCAGCTGAAAATATTTTCAATTAACATACCAAAAGCAAAAATAACCGTAAAATGTCGAGCGATAGTCGGAATTAATGCCGGCACAGTATTTCCTAAAACATGTGTTCGCCAAATATGAAAAGCGGAAAGCCCACGGGTTTGAGCGACTTTAATATAATTCTGCTTCAAAACATATTCTGCCCTTTCCTGCGTAAAACGCATGACTTCTAAGGTAGAAGGAATACCTAAGACTAAGGTTGGCAAAACCAAATGGTGTAATGCACTCTGTATCATTTTAAGTTTATATGGTGAATCCGTAGAAAAAATATCTAAAATCCGAAACCCTGTAAGCGGTTGAATTTCATAAATAGGATGCAATTCCCCCACGGAAGCAATTCCCCAGTGGTTTATTGAAGCATAATAAAGCAATAATAATGCTAACCAAAATACAGGAACGGCTAAACTTAGCGAACCTGCAACGGTTAAAAGTTTTCCGATGGTTGTTTTACGAATATAGGCAACAAAGAATCCTAACGGAATCCCCAGCAAGAGGGAAAGCAACAATGCCGATAAACACAATGTAATTGTCGCCGGAAATACGCTTAATACTTGAGCTGTAAGCGGTTCACCATTGCTATAACTGATCCCTAAATCAGCATGCAACAGTCCTTCAACATATTTAAAATAGCCTAATATAATTGAGTCATTACCTAAAGAATTCAGTGGATCTCGTAAAAGAATACTGTAACTGATTAAAGAAAGGATGCTCAATGTAATTAGCGTTAAGAAACATTTACGACATAAAGCTAATAACATAATGAAATTAATTTTGTTTATTTATTTTTAACCGAAGATCAGCCAAACGAACTTGTCCATAAGGGCTTACTTCAACATTATCCACGCGATCATTAACCAATAACAACCGCTTTGTATTAACAATCGGGATGATTGGTACTTCAGAAGCAATTTTACTTTGCATGAGCTGATACATTGTATCTCTAACCTTCACATTTTTGCTTAATTTTGCAATGTTTAGCCAGAAATCAAATATAGGACGACACCAATTCGCCAAGTTAGTCATATCATATTGTGATGCACAAGAAAGAATTGGTGCGAGAAAGCCATTTGGATCAGAATTATTCGCTAGCCACCCTGTTAAAATTAAATCATAATCTGCATTACCGATATCATTTTGTTGAATCACATAAGCCCGACTAACTGCTTTTAATTGAACCTCAATACCTTGCTGTGCTAACGCACTTTTTATCATTTCAGCCATTTTCATCGGATGCAAATTAAATACTCTTTTCTCATCAACGACCCAGAAAACGAGAGGCTTTTGCACTCTTTGAGGTTTAAATGAAACATCAAAATTACCTTTAGAGTAAGCCTGTTGCCACAATGTTTTAGGCAAAATCTGTTCTGCAACACTCGCACTCCCGAAAAAAAGTTTATCTGCAATACGTTTACGATCAATCGCCTTTGAAATTTGCTGGCGTAATGCGAGATCTTGCACCGCTGGGCGCTGCATATTAAATGCAATAAATGCCAAATTAGCACCATCATTCTCAACAATTTGTGAAGGTTTTACTTGTGTAAGTTGGCTAGGTTCTGGAAATGCCACGATATCGCATTCTTTATTCAAAAATTTAGCCATTCTCCCTGTCCCATCGGAAGAAAAATCCACAACGATATTCCCCACCTTAGCCTTTTTTCCCCAATAATGAGGATTAGGCTGCAAACGAATATAATCATTTTGCGTATAGCTCACTAGTTGATATACCCCCGTTCCTACGGGTAACGTATCAAGCTGAGATAAGTTTTCGTCTGCATTTAATTGCAAAGCATATTCTTTCGATAAAATAACTGCATATTGGCTTGCTAAGTGTGAAAGTAATGCATGATCAGGCTCTGCCAATTCAATTTTAACAGTCATATTGTTTACTGCCGAAACACGCGCAATTTTTTTCTTTAATGCAATACTTTCAAAATAAGGAAAATGAACTAAATTCGCTTTATTTCTGTACGCTCTTTCTTGAGTTTGATGGAAAGCGCTTCCGTCATCGCTCACTCGGTTTAACGCGGGTAAATCACCGACAAGCCCCATCATCCGATTTAAAGAGAAAATCACATCTTCGGCATTTAATTTTCGAGTCGGAGTGAACCATTTTGTAGAATGAAATGCGACATTTTTACGAAGATATAAGGTAATTACCTTCCCATCATCGCTAATACTATATCTTTCCGCTAAAGCCGGTTTTAACTTATTTGAAGATGGCTCTAGCTCAAATAATTTATCGTAAATTTGGTCTGTCACCACATTCATATTTGCCCCCATATCCGCTGTTTGCGGATTGAAAGAAAAGCCAAACCCATTCGTACAATAAATAAGGCTTTGGTTATATAACTCACTTGGAATACGGGGGGCGGCAAAAATTTTAATACTCAAACAAATACATGTAAAAAAAACGAAAAATTTAATCGCTTGTCGATGAAAACTATACATTCTTTTCTTACTCTATTCTGGTTTACCAATCCCATAAGCACGTAATTTATTGGCTACTGCCGTATGAGAAATCCCTAGTCTTTGCGCCAATTTACGTGTACTTGGATATTCTGCATAAAACTTACGTAACAATGCGGCTTCATATTCAGCCATAAGTTCATCTAATGTCCCCGTTTCAGGTAACGAAACAACCGAAGAGCCCGAAGATTGACTTGGTAAATTGAGATCTTTAGGCGAAAGGCGGTAACTATGCGATAAAGTACAAGCTCGATAAATCGTATTATAAAGTTCACGTAAATTGCCAGCCCAATGATAATGACGCAACGCATCTAAAAAGTCTTGATCATATTCAAGTTTACTAATCCCTAATTGTTTACAACTTTCTTCGATAAAATGTTCCGCTAACAAAGGCAGATCAACCAATCTTTCTCGTAAAGGTGGTAATGTTAATGTCAAAACATTTAAGCGATAATAAAGATCTTCTCTTACACGACCTTCTGCCACGAGCTGTTCTAGCGGTTTTTGACTTGTACAAATCACACGAACATTCACTGAAATTTCTTGATCTGCGCCCACTCGGCGAAAAGAGCCATCATTCAGAAAGCGTAATAACTTTGCTTGCATTTCAAGTGATAGTTCCGCAATGCCATCAAGTAAAACCGTACCACCATTGGCATATTCAAAGAAGCCTATACTTTCTTTACCGCCACCATGATGACCAAACATCTCTGTTTCCGCCTCATCTTCTGGCAATCCAGCACAATTTACTGCAATAAATTTTTGATCACGGCGTTGGCTAAATTGATGACAAGCCTTTGCCATTAAATCTTTCCCGGTTCCTGTTTCACCTTGAATTAATAAAGGGGCATTTAAAGGCGCAAATTTTTTTGCCTGCTCAATGACCGCTAACATTTCCGGCGATTGCGTTAAAACTTGATCAAATGGCTGATTAAAAATTGATTGCTGCGTACTCATATCAAAATGTCCATAATATAGTCATGCCTAAATCATACTCTTAAAACATCTAGTTGGAAAGTTTTGTTTACAGATTTACATAAACATTTCCTGATAAATTTCTATTTACAATAAGCTTTTGATCTTCTAGACTTTATCCGCTTTAACAAGCGGTCATTTTCTCTGACTTTTTTACAAAAATTTTAAGGAATATGCTATGTACTTAGATCAAATCAAAGCAGAATTACAAGAAGCAGCTGATGTATTAGACAAATTTATGCACGATGAAAAAAATATTCAGCTGATTCAAGATGCAGCTTTACTTATTGCGAATAGCTTTAAACAAGGTGGTAAAGTGCTTTCTTGTGGTAACGGCGGCTCTCACTGCGATGCGATGCATTTTGCTGAAGAATTAACAGGTCGTTATCGTGAAAACCGTCCTGGCTACCCAGCTATTGCGATTTCAGACGTAAGCCACTTAAGCTGTGTAAGTAACGATTTTGGCTATGAGTATGTTTTCTCTCGCTATATTGAAGCCGTTGGTCAAAAAGGCGATGTACTCTTTGGTTTATCTACCTCTGGTAACTCTAAAAATGTACTAAATGCCATTAAAGCAGCAAAAGAAAAAGGCATGAAAGTTATCGCCATGACAGGTAAAGATGGTGGTCAAATGGCTGGATTAGCGGATGTTGAAATTCGCGTGCCTCATTTCCGCTATGCCGATCGCACTCAAGAAATTCACATTAAAGTGATTCATATTTTAATGATGCTCATTGAATTTGAAATGGCAAAAGTAGCATAATGCAAAAACCTCTCCAAATGGAGAGGTTTTGTCTACTATACTTTTTTAGTTCAAATCTTTTTTCTCTACGCTAATGTAAGGAATCCGTAAAACACGGTTTTTTAATTTCCATGCAGTTCCAGCATCAGCTGGTTTGCCATTAGCTAAATTCTCAGCAAAAGCCATAATCGCTTGACTTTGTGCCATCCAATCATTTCTTACCGTTCCGGCAAGTTTTCCTTGTTGAATTAAGGTAAGCGCTTCAGGTGTTGCATCTACACCATAAATAGGTAATGTTTTACCTTGTTCAAGCGTTGCTTCAACCGCTCCAATTGCCATTGCATCGTTATTCGCGATAATGACTTCAATACGGTTGCGATCTGTTTTAAGCCATGCAGCTACTTTTTCTTTCGCAATGTGTTTTCGCCAATATGCTGGCTCTAATGCTAATTGTTCTGCGGTAACCCCTAACTTTTTAAATTCATCTATCACCGCTTTTGTCCGAATTTCAGCATCGGGATGAAAATCTTCCCCTTTTAGCAAAGCATATTGAATTTTGCCATCGTGATTTAAATCATAATGTGGGTTCTTTTTCCATTGTTTTGCGATCATTTGAGCCTGCAATCTTCCTGCTTCTTCCGGTAAAGCCCCCACATAATAGGCTTTATTATAGCTGGCTATTGCTTTTTCCCCAGGATCTCGATTAAAGAAAATAACGGGAACATTTTTTTCTTTTGCTTTACCTAATACGGTATCCCATGCGTGAGGATAAACGAGATTTACCGCTAAAACATTTATTCTCTGTTTGAGTAATCCTTCTACTTGATTATTTTGAACAAATTGAGAATTCTGAGAATCATTAAACAATAATTGAAGATGATGAGAAATTGCTTTATTTGACATTTCCTTTTTCATCAATTGTATAAAGTCATCGCCATGATGATAAAAGGTTATGCCGACACGAGACTCTGCATATCCAGACACTGAAAAACCTAATCCCATCGCCACAACTAAAGGTTTGAAATAACTTGTTTTCATTTTAATTCTCCTAATCCTACACAAGTTTTGTAGAATGGGATCATAGTACTCCTCTTGGAGTAAAAATGATGTGAGCTTGTTCACATTTCTCAATATTTTTAAAATAAAAAGCGGTAAATACTTAACTTTGCAAAATAAAGAAAAATATTTACCGCTTGATCAAACGACAACTTTAATCTGTTTTTCTCGCTTTAAATACGAAAATTAAAATCGCCATGACAATTGCCGTTGTTACAAAACCAAATAGACCGGATTCCGTAAAACCGAGAACTAAGTAGCCAGCAATAGATGCACATGCCACTAGTAATGCATACGGGAGTTGCGATATAACGTGATCCATATGATTACACTGCGCACCAGTTGAAGATAAAATCGTGGTATCTGATACAGGAGAGCAGTGATCTCCACAAACGGCTCCCGCCATTACCGCAGATAAACATGGAATAATTAAATTAGGATCTGAGTTTACTGCCATTGAAGCGCCAATCGGTAACATAATACCAAATGTTCCCCAGCTTGTTCCCGTTGAAAATGCCATAACAGAAGCTAAAACAAATAAAATTGCAGGTAAAAAGGCGGGATTGATATTGCCTGCAACAAGGCTAGATAAATACTTCCCTGTTTGCATGTCGCTCACCACACCATTGATAGTCCAAGCGAAGAGAAGAATCAAAATCGCACCAGACATCATTTTAGCGCCTAAGCCATAAGATTTAACGTATTCAGCGACAGATAAACTACGATTTGATGTCAAGCAAATTGTTAATACAATTAAGCTTAATACGCTACCTGTTACAAGAGAAATCCCTACGGTTGTATTTTCAAAAGCACCTAATACACTAAATTCCGTACCATTTGCAGCTAAAGCATCTCCGCCTGTTTTTAGCATCATTGTGACAGTACCAATAATCAACGCAATAATAGGTAAAATCAGATGAGAAACTTTCCCTTTACTTTCAATAATCTCATCTTCAACTTCTTCTTGATGAGCTGCATGACGCTCAAAGCGAGCCATTGAACCAATATCAAAACTAAAATAAGCAACGAAAAATACCATGACAATAGAAAAAATGGCGTAGAAGTTCATTGAACTCATGGTAATAAATGCGCCTAATGGCGTATATCCGGCAATAGCGTGGGTTGTTAATAAACCCGATACAAGCGTAATGATATATGCTCCCCAACTTGAAATCGGCATCATGACACACATAGGTGCTGCGGTAGAATCTAAAATATAAGCCAATTTTGCTCGTGAAACTTTAAATTTATCTGTTACCGGGCGAGCAATTGCACCAACTGCTAAGCTATGGAAATAATCATCAATAAACGTTACGAAAACCAAACAAGCAGCAACTAATTTTGCGCCACGTTTACCTTTTATTTTAGTTTGAGCCCAATTTGCAAAGGCTTGATTAGCGCCAGATGCACTAAGCAATGAAGTTAATACGCCAAGTAAAACTAAAAAGAGAATAATACTGATATTATTCGCATTAAATCCCTCATCACCACCTTTATAAATCAGAGAAATAACACTATTTTTTAAGTAAATAAGCGCATCAATAACATCTCCACCTGAAAGCATTAATGCCCCAACTAAAATACCAACGCTTAATGAAATCAGTACACGGCGAGTCATAATGGCAAGCATGAGAGCCAATAACGCTGGTACAACAGACCAAAATGATGCTGAATAATCGACAAGATTCATAAAACCTCTAAAGTTATTTTTGATAAAAATATAGTAAAAATAAGATCTACTGAAATGATTCACGCAAAGAGGTAAATTACAAGGAAGGGAATTGGATAAAGAAGATGCCTAAACGAACCCTAACCTAACTTACAGTAGCACTCCGCAATCTTATTCAAACATTTTTCATTTAAATAAGTATTACGACAGTGTCGTCCCTTTCGATAACGACCCCAACCAACTAAGATGACGCTTAATTGATTTCGGCAGATACGCCTTTCTCTTTTCCTCATCGTTTTCCACTCAGAAAAAGTACTTATCGGACCTGCGCCTCTACAATTTGTAGGATTGGGGCTAGAGTACCTGAAATCAACGACTTAAACAAGAGTATTTTTTATAAAATAGCCTTTTACCTTAAATCATTTTTGATTTTTATTATTTACCCTCTAAATATATTAGGGTAATATAATAGGCATTGTTTAATATAAAAAACAAAAGCTAAATATTTGTTACTTATTTTTTATAGAGGAACTAAAGATGTCTGACGCATTAAAAACATTATCTAATATTCGTAGTTTACGTGTTATTGCACGCGAAACATCTCTAGAACAATTAGAAAGTTTGCAAGAAAAGCTTGCTATTGTTATTGAAGAAAAACGCGAAGAGTTAAAGAACCAAGAATTAGAACAAGCTAAATTCCTAGAAGGCTTAAATAAATATAAAGAAATGCTTGCTCAAGATGGCATTTCAGCGGAAGAACTTGTTGCGTTACTAGGTGGACAAGTTGAGAAAAAAGCACGCAAATCCATTGCTCCTCGTCCAGCAAAATACAAATTCATTGATGCGAACGGAAATGAAAAAACTTGGACTGGTCAAGGTCGCACGCCTCGTGAATTAGTAGGTAAAAATCTCGCTGATTTTGAAATCTAATTATAATAAAGCATAAAGAGAACCTTTATTGGTTCTCTTTTTCTATTTTTTGGGAAGTGTAATCATGCTCGAAACAAAAATTTTATTAACTGAATGCCCTGATAGTACAGGGCTTGTCGCTAAAATTACAAATATTTGTTACAAACATCAACTTAATATTTTAAAAAATAGTGAATTTGTTGAAAACGAAACCAAGCGTTTTTTTATGCGTACTGAATTAGAAGGTATTTTTAATGATCAAACTTTATTAGCCGATCTTCAATTTACCTTACCTGAAGGCTCTTCTTATCAACTAAAACCTAAAGCGCGTAAACGTATTGTTATTCTTGTTACAAAAGAAGCTCACTGTTTGGGCGATATTCTCATGAAAACATATTATGGTGGTTTAGATGTCGAAATTGCTGCCGTAGTGGGGAATCATGATTCTTTACGCCAACTCACAGAGCGTTTTGATGTTCCATTCCATTTAGTCAGTCATGAAGGTTTAACGCGTGTTGAGCACGATAAACTTTTAGCAGAAAAAATTGATCAATATAATCCTGATTATATTGTGCTCGCAAAATATATGCGTGTATTAAATCCGGAATTTGTGGCTCGCTATCCTAACCGTGTTGTTAATATTCATCATTCATTTTTACCCGCATTTATTGGTGCAAAACCTTATCAAAGAGCTTATGAGCGAGGCGTGAAAATTATCGGAGCCACTGCACATTTTATCAATAATGAACTGGATGAAGGTCCTATCATTATGCAAAATGTTATAAATGTGGATCATACTTATACCGCAGATGCGATGATGCGAGCAGGGCGTGATGTCGAAAAAACCGTTCTGACACGAGCTCTTGAGTTAGTTTTTGATGAACGTGTTTTTGTTTACCAAAATAAAACCATTATTCTATAAAAAGCCAAAAGTCCACACAATTGTGGACTCAGGCCATTGACAAACCCTATACGAGCCGTATAGGGTTACTTAATCTGAGCCGCTCTGCGGCTCTTCCTTTCAGCCCCAGCGGGGCTGGGCTTAATGAACCTAGCACGGCTCGTGCTAGGTTATTGCTCAAATATAACCTTTGTCAGCAATCTGAGTCCACACAATTGTGGACTTTTAATTTGTTTTCAATTCTTTAGCAAATACCTTCTCAAAAGTTCTTGGTTGATTATTAACAATATAATCCCAAATCATTCCTATCCGAGCAAAAAACTCTCGAATTCTTACCTTAACATGTCCTTCTGGATATTTGGCAACCAAACAAACTGCATCAATATTTTGTGTTTTAGCAATAAATAGCGCTCTCTCACAATGAAATTGTTGGCTGATAATAATAAAAGGAGCAAGTTTAAAAACTTTATTCGCCCGAATAACAGAATCTAGAGTGCGATATCCTGCAAAGTCTTGCTGAATAATGTTTTTAGGAACCCCCATCTTTAATAGATCCTCTGTCATGACTTTAGGTTCATTATAGTAAGGTGTTTGGTTATCTCCACTTACTAATAAATGTTTTATCTGATGTTCTTTAACTAATTGTGAAGCGGCTTCAACACGATATTGATAATATAAATTAGGCACACCTTTGGAATAAAATTTTGCCGTACCTAATACAACCGCAGTATGGTAATCAGGCAATTTATTTATATCTGTATAAATTCTATCTTTAACGGAGTACCCCGTAATAAAATCGATACCTAATAGTGCTAATATGAAAAAAACAAATCCCCCGACACTCCATTTTATAAAAGAGCGTCCGCAAGTCCCCCATTTCTTTATAGGTTGCAATACTTCATTGTGTTGAGATAGTGACATTTCTTTTTTCATACCGTAGGGAATTCAAGAATGACATAATTCAGACTTAATTTTTATCATACAGTTGTAAAGCATAGCGGAGCTAATAAAAATTACAAGTGAAAACTTAGCGCTCTAGACGTTTAGACGTCTAAAATTTCTTGACAAACTTTCATGTGAACGCTACCTTATTGACATAATTAAGATAACAAGCGGTGTAAATTCCGTCTTTTTTTGCAAACAAGGTTATATGGCTCTATCTCTTACTCTCTTTGAAGAAACTCCGCTTTCGCTCACATTTGGCGGAACACTTTCGCCAATTCAAGTTGCATATCAGACTTACGGCACGCTCAACGAAGATAAAAGCAATGCTGTACTCCTTTGCCACGCATTAACGGGGGATGCCGAGCCATATTTACCTCCACCCAACAAGGGTTGGTGGCAAGATTTTATTGGTCCAGGACTTGCTTTTGATACCGACCAGTATTTTTTTATCTGTTCTAACGTACTTGGTGGGTGTAAAGGTACGACAGGGCCTTCATCAATCAATCCTCAAACCGGTAAACCTTACGGAAGCCTATTCCCTATTATTACCGTTCAAGATATTGTAAATGTACAAAAAGCATTACTCGATAAGCTCAATATTCCACATTTACATGCTGTTGTTGGCGGATCTTTTGGTGGTATGCAGGCAACGCAATGGGGAATATCATACCCTCATTTTGTGAACAACATTATTAACCTTTGCTCATCCCTAACATTGAGTGCCGAAGCCATTGGCTTTAACCATGTTATGCGCCAAGCCATTATCAACGATCCTTGTTTCAATCAAGGGGATTATTACGAAGGCATTGCACCTGACAACGGGTTAAAAATAGCCAGAATGTTAGGCATGCTAACATATCGAACTGATATTCAGTTAGCAAAAGCATTTGGCAGAGAAACAAAACAACACGGACAAATGTGGGGCGACCATTTTCAGGTCGAATCTTATTTAACTTATCAAGGTGAAAAATTTTTAGACCGCTTTGATGCTAATAGTTATCTACGTTTACTCCGTGCGCTTGATTTATATGATCCTGCGTTAGGTTACGAAAATGAACGAACTGCTTTAACACGCATAAAAGCCAACTATACTTTAGTCGCGGTAACAAGCGACCAATTATTTAAACAGATTGATGTTCATAAAAGCCGTCAACGTTTAATTGATGCTGGAATTAAAGTCAATTATCACGAATTTAATTCCACTTTTGGGCATGATTCCTTTCTCGTTGATTATGATTTCTTTGAACCCATGATTAAACATGCTTTAAAAGGATAAGTATTTCAAAGATATTGCAGATAAAAGGTAGAAAAAGTGAATTTAATCCCTTATATTAGCCAAAATTAGTTATAATAAAACGTTAATTTTATTGTAGGTATCAATTATGGCTACTATTAAAGATGTTGCAAAGCTTGCAGGCGTTTCAACAACAACAGTATCACACGTCATCAATAAAACTCGCTTTGTCGCAGAAGATACGACTAAAGCTGTTTGGGATGCAATTCAATCACTAAACTATTCACCTAGCGCTGTTGCTCGTAGTTTAAAAGTCAATACAACAAAATCTATTGGGATGATTATTACGACAAGCGAAGCACCTTTCTTTGCAGAAATCGTTTTGGCAGTTGAAGAGTATTGCTATCGCCAAGGCTACTCTCTCTTTTTGTGTAATACCCAGAATAACCCGGAAAAAATCCAAAACCACTTAGACATGTTAATTAAAAAACGTGTAGATGGCGTATTAGTAATGTGTACAGAGTATACTGAAAACTCGCTTATGCTGTTTAATGGAACAAACATTCCTATGGTAATCATGGATTGGGGACGACATGATGAAAAGAGTGATCGTATTTTAGATAACAGTTTTGAAGGCGGTTATCTTGCAACAAAACATTTAATTGATAATGGACATAAAGAGATTGGTGTCATTGCAGGAAATTTAGAAAAAACAACCGCTAGAGATCGCTTTAACGGTTTTCTAGAAGCAATGAATGAAGCAAATTTGCCTGTACGTCAAGAATGGATTACCGAAGGGGATTTTGAGCCTGAAGATGGCTATGAATGCATGAATAACCTGTTCCGTTTAGAAAAACTTCCTACGGCGATTTTCTGCTTTAATGATGTTATGGCATTAGGTGCAATTTCAGCAATTACCGAACGAGGATTATCAGTACCAAATGATATTTCTATTATTGGCTACGATAATATTCATAGTTCTCGTTTTTATGCGCCACCGCTTACTACGATTCATCAATCTAAATCACGCTTAGGTACACAAGCGTTAAATTTACTCTTAGAACGTATCAAAAAAGAAGAAAAGGTAAATGAGCCTCAAATTTTAGAGTTTCATCCAGAACTTGTACAACGTAAATCTGTACTTAATTTAAATCAATAAGGTATATTGAATGGAGTTTTTAATTGAATTTTTTAGCAGCTACGGTTATTGGGCTGTATTCCTTGTGTTGTTAGCGTGTGGCTTTGGATTACCTATTCCCGAAGATGTTACCCTCGTTTCTGGTGGTGTAATTTCAGGATTAGGCTATACCAATGTTCATTGGATGCTTGTCGTGAGTATGCTTGGTGTTCTTGTGGGAGATAGTACAATGTACTGGCTTGGGCGTATTTATGGCGAAAAAATCCGTCAGTTCCCTCTAATTCGTAATATAGTAACTGAAGAACGTTATAAAATGGTTCAAGAACGATTTGAAAAACAAGGCAACCGCTTATTATTTATTGCTCGTTTCTTACCAGGTTTACGTGCTGTTGTCTATTTGGTTTCGGGCATCACAAAACGCGTCAGCTTTGTTCGCTTTGTCCTTGTTGATTTTTGCGCAGCGATTATTTCAGTGCCTATTTGGGTCTATTTAGGAGATTATGGCGCACAAAATATAGATTGGTTACATGCACAGATTAAAAACGGACAACATATTATCTTTGCTTGTCTCGGTGTTATCGGCATTTATGTTTATTGGAAATGGAAGAAAGCTCGTAAAGCAAAATTAAATAGCTAAATGTTGATAGATATAAAAGAAAAGTGAGATAATCATTTGTCTCACTTTTTTGTTCTTCTTATTTAGTTAATTCCATACACTTCAGTATAAGGAATTAAACCTTTCTTCAACATACGGCTTACACCACTACTATAGTTAGTGCCAAAACGTAACTCAAAGTTCACACCGAATTTATTATCATAAAATAAATCTTTCAATGTATCACTGGTTGCATTTGATGGTGTTGCGGTCAAACGACGGGCAACATAAACATTAGCACTCCAACAGCAAGTGTTGTAATTCATTGAGAGTTGTGTCTCAACCGGTTTCTTCAAGGCAATATCTTGATAATGGCTTGCCATTACTGCGATATTATCGGTTAATTCCCAACCAATAACACCACCAACTTGTTTAATATCTTGTCCATAACGGTTCGTACTTAAATTCTGATCAATATACGCTTTACTTGCGTAACGATAATTTAACTGAATCAGCTTATTATCGCTCGGTTTATATTGTAAAGACGTATTCGCTAAAGACGTTTGATTTAAACGGGTATCATATTGGTAACTACCATGCCAATTCCATTTACGATGGAATTTCCAGTTAGATTCTAATGCCCATGATGAAGAGCGTTTAGCTGTACTATTAATCGAATTATCATCAATTTTTGAAGGACTTAAATAATAAGTCTGTCCTGCACTAAAGTTAAAAACTTCTGCTCCTGTTTTATCACTAAAGAAACGAGTCGTTCCGCCAGCAGTAATTAGATTTGCCGATGAAATTCGGTCTAAACCACTATAACGGCGATCATTAAATAATGAAAAATAGTCATTTTGTAAAAGTGCTGAATCATAACCCAACCCTACACTTTGATGACGTTTAGAACCAATATCGCCCTGATTTTTATAAGGTCGATAAATATATTGCACTCTTGGCTCAAATGTCTGACTAAATCCACTAAATAATTGCTTATCCGCTTCTAATACCGTCTGGAAATCAAGTTTGAGCTGCGGAATAAAACGGCTTACATTTTTCTTCATATCTTCCGCATTATTTCCAGATCCTTTTTGCTGAATATAGTGCGTTGCATAAAGCTTAGTTTCAACATTTAAACTACCATAACGATTTGCAAGAGGTAAATTCAATGTTGGTTCAGCATGAAAACGCCACGCTTTAGGCATTAATTTACTGTCATTTTCAAAACGGGCCGCTTGCGCAAAAAATTTAAAATCGGCTAATCCTTGGAATATATCGTTTTGGTAATAATTAAAATCAATCTGAGGTAAAACTCGATATGGGCCAATATCTAAATCATCAAACGTCTGAAACTTTTTACCTGAGATAGATAAATTATAATTAGGTTGATAATAGCCTAATTTAAATTGTTGTGTCGCATATCCGTCCGTGCTATTTCCATAATCAGAATCAAAATCAGAGAAATAACGTTTATCACTCACTTTTGTATAATCTACAGATAAGCGCCAATCACTTAAGAAGCTCATATAATGACGCCAATGCATTAAATAGCGTTTACGATCACCATCTGCCGGTTGATATTCATCAAGACGATCTTTAGCCATATATTCACTGGCAACAAGCCCTTCACCAACCCCTGTTAAATAACGGAATTCAGGGCTAATTTGCCAACCACGACGAGAATAATAAGTAGGCGTAAATGTTGCATCCATATTAGGTGCAATATTCCAGTAAAATGGTTGAGAGTAGCTAAATCCATCTTTACTTGAACGATGGAAACTTGGAATCAATAACCCTGTACGGCGGCGATCGCCAATAGGGAATTGGAGATACGGAGAATAAAATATCGGCACACCAAGCACTTTAAAACGAGCATGCCACATTTCGGCATATTCATCTTTAACGTGTTGGATCATTTCATTCGCTTCAATAGACCAAGAATCATCATTCGTTAAGCAAGACGTAAAACTTGCATTTTTCAAAGTACGAGTATCTTCGCTAAACGAGCCACTTTCAGCGGTACCTCGCCCTTGACGACCAACAAGCTGATATTCCGTATTTGCGAGTGTCGCTTCTTTACTTGTCAGATCCATCGCAGCATCATGACCTTGAGCTTGAATCATATTATCTTGATATTGATACTGCCCTTTTAAAAAAGCTTTACGCGCTTTATCACCATCTTGCTCAACGCGTACCTCATCTGCAACAATGGTACGATTGCCTTGTTTAACGCTTACATCACCAGTATAAGTTGCATCTTTAGGCTGATTAATGACAGCACTGTCGGCTTCAATATAAATAGGTAAATCAGTTTGTTCACCCTTTACCTCTTCTCCCTGAAAATGAGGAACACCAAGTAAACATTGTTCCCGCAAATCTGCTTGAACATAACCGCTATAACAAGCCGCCATCACAGCCAGAGAAAGTAAGTTGTAACGTTGTTTCATCATTTTTTCTCTTAAATAATTCTTGAAAATTGTTGTCTTTTTGCAAGTTGTCTTGAATAAACATCAAAACATAAACAAATGTTACGAATTAATAAACGACCACGAGGCGATACAACCATCGCTTTATCATTTATTTCTAATAAACCATCTTCTGCTAACGGCGCAAGATAAACCAAATCTTCAGCAAAATAGTGTTTAAAATCAATATCGTATGCTTTCTCCAAGCGGTCAAATTCTAATTTAAAATTGCAAATCAATGCTTTAATCACATCTCGGCGAAGACAGTCATCTTTACTTAAGACTAAACCTTTATGCAGAGCAATACCTTTTTCTTCAAGATCTGCATAATACTGTTTTAGCTCTTTTTGGTTTTGTGCATAAGTATCACCTAATAAACTAATCGCCGAAACGCCCATACCTAATAAATCACACTCTTCTTGCGTGGTATAACCTTGGAAATTACGGTGTAATATCCCTTTTTCTTGAGCGATCGCTAATTCATCATCCGGCTTCGCAAAATGATCCATACCGATAAACTTATAACCATTTTTACCTAAGAACTCAATGGAGTTTTGCAAAATCGTTAATTTTGTTTCTGGTGGTGGCAACATTTCATCTTTAATTTTAATTTGAGCAGCAAAACGGCTTGGCAAATGCGCATAATTAAAAACACTCATACGATCAGGATTTAGCTCTACCACTCGTTCAAGTGTGTACATAAAGCTTTCTACATTTTGCTTTGGTAAGCCATAAATCAAATCTACGTTAGTCGAAACAAAGCCCAACTCTTTTGCGCGTTTCATTAGCGCAAAAATAAAGTCTTCATCTTGCTCACGATTAACTAATAGTTGAACCTCTTTATTAAAATCTTGGATCCCCATACTAATACGGTTAAATCCAATCTGACGAAGATGATCGAGCATATCTAATTCGATTTCTCTTGGATCCATCTCGATACTAATTTCAGCATCTTCAGCAACATTAAAGTTTGACTTTAACATTTCCATTAAACGCGCTGACTGATCTTCATCTAAATAAGTTGGCGTACCGCCTCCCCAATGGATTTGGGTAACTTTGCGTTGTTTAAATAAAGGTGCTCGAGTACGAATTTCTTTTTCAAGATAATCTAAATAAATTTCAACTTTATGGCGATGACGAGTAATCACTTTGTTACAAGCACAGAAATAACAAAGTTTATGACAAAAAGGAATATGAATATAAAGCGAGAGAGGACGCTCAGGATAACGCTGTGCTGCAAGTTTAAAATCCTCATCTGTATAAGCCTCATTAAACTCTAATGCCGTTGGATAAGAAGTATAACGTGGACCTGATTGATTATATTTTTGAATAAGAGCTAAATCCCAAATAATTTCTGACATTAGAGAGCCTTTGTAAAATGGTTAATATCGTCTAACAACTGTGTACATTCACGTTTAATTTCATCGCAAAGTTCGGCTTCTTTGGCTTCCCTTGCTAGATCTTGTCGCATTCTTTCATTACGTTTTAAATTTTTTCGTTCATCTAAAATTGCCATATCTTCGACAAATTGATAAAGCGCCCACATTGCAACATAATCAGACAATTTTTTGCCTAACACATCTAATAAGGGTTTTAGCCTTAAAACGCCTTCAGAAAGATCACATTGCTCCACTATCATCGCTCGAGCAATCACATCGACACTATCAACAATGCGAAGAAACCGCTCTTTCTGCGCTTCTTCTGCCTGTTTCTGTAATTCAAGTTCTAATGCTTTTTGATTTTTCAATCTGATCCACAAATAGATCGCATATCCCAGCAAAGAAAGTAAAATCAATACCGCAAGAACAATAAGAAAAAATCTAAACATCGTTTAAAAATCACTATTTAAATTGGTTAAGATCTACTGTTTCAAATTGACGAAGTAATGCGTTACCATCGTCCTCTTCTTCATCTTCAATACCTAAAATTGTCATCAACTCATCAATACGATCTAAGCATTCATCAACAAATTTTTGATCTTCTGCAGAAAGCGCTTTTCCTGCATCTAATTCATCAAGTAATTGATGTAAACATTCATTATTTTCCAACTGAGCTAATTCCATTTCTGGCGTAAGTGTCGGTTTTTGTAATTCTGACGGAATTACGGGTTGGATCTGCTGACCTTTTTCAGGTTTATTGATAAATTCAACCATCAATGGTACTTTCTTACGGCTACCAATACGAGGGTCTTTAACTTCTTTAACAACCTCGTTCTTTTTAACAGTCGGATCAATATGACGAGAACCACTTGGCAAGCCTTTATGTTTACGTTTCTTTTTCTCTTCACGGGCTTTTGCATCCAACTCATAACGTGTCGGTTTACGGTTTTTACCACCACTTAATTTAGGTTGTTCAGGTTTTTTATCCGCCTTGCGGGTTGGCATAATATCCGTAATGCGGCGTGTTTTCTTTGTTCTACTCATTGTATCTTCTCGTTTCTCTATTTATCTAAATATCAAATGACTTATTCTACAAGGAAAGCATACAACTTAACAGTATTTTATCTAATCGCACTATGTAAACATTTCCTATTTCATAAATATTTATTATCCGATAAATAAATCATTTTCATTCTACGATATTGACAAACCTTTATTATTCATATAATTTCGAGCAATCGTTTTACTGCTTGCTAGCTTAGCAAGCCTACACAAGAGGATATTTTCGTGGAACCGATTGTTTTAAATGGCTATCACACTCTAATTGCAGCAACCTTGGTTTTGCTTTTAGGGCGTCTTTTAGTTAAAAAAATTAAATTTTTACAGGATTTCAACATCCCTGAAGCCGTTGCAGGTGGGTTAATTGCTGCTGCAATTATTTTCTGCCTCTACCATTGGGCTGGCATTTCGTTCCAATTTGAGAAAAGTTTACAAAATGCGTTTATGCTTGTATTTTTCTCATCTATCGGATTATCAGCAGACTTTTCACGCTTAAAACAAGGCGGAATTCCGCTCGTTATCTTCTTAATTGTTGTAAGTACCCTCATCTTTATTCAAAATGCTGTGGGCGTAAGTTTAGCTTCTATGTTTGGCTTAGATCCAAAAATTGGCTTAATTACAGGCTCGATTACTTTAACTGGTGGTCATGGTACAGGTGCAGCATGGGCAGAAACCTTTACGAAACAATATGGCTTACCTGGTGTTATGGAAATGGCAATGGCATCAGCAACCTTTGGTTTAGTTGCCGGTGGTTTAATTGGTGGCCCGGTTGCTCGCCGTTTAGTCAATAATATGAAACGCGGTAAAAAGGCTTATACAAAAAAAATTGATACATCAGCAGATCAATATGATGGTGAAACCTTTGAAGAAAAAGATCACATACGTTTTATCACAGCAAGCTCAACCATTGAAACAATGGCGTTATTTGCAGCTTGTTTAGCATTCTCTTCAGTCATGGCGGCTAACTTCTCTGACTTAGGCTTACCGCAATTTGTTTGGGCATTAGGCTTTGGTGTATTACTGCGTAATGTTTTAACAAAAGTCTTTAAATTCGATATGTTCGACCGTGCGATCGATGTTTTTGGTAACGCGTCATTAAGCTTATTCTTAGCGATGGCATTAATGAGCATCAAATTATGGGAATTATCAGGTCTTGCAGGTCCAATGCTAATCATCTTACTTGTTCAAACCTTAGTGATGATTCTTTACGGTTATTTCATTACCTTCCGTGTCATGGGTAAAGATTATGATGCGGCAATTTTAACAGCGGGCCACTGTGGTTTCGGTTTAGGTGCGACACCAACTGCGGTTGCAAATATGCAGTCAGTAACGGAAACATTTGGACCATCGCATAAAGCCTTCTTAATCGTACCGCTTGTAGGTGCATTCTTCGTAGATTTAATCAACCTAGGGGTAATTACTTGGTTTATTAAATTCTTAGGATAGAAAAATAGGCGGTTTTTAACCGC
>NZ_ACQL01000097.1 GCF_000175195.1 Actinobacillus minor NM305
CAAATATTCTAGACTGAATATTTGCTAATAAGTTCAGAGATTATTCAAACCAGAGAGGAAGAGAAAGTTCAACACGAAGTCCTCCCATAGGGCTTTTCATTGCTTTTACAGTTCCTCGATGTTGTTTAGCCGCATTTGCAACGATAGCTAAACCTAACCCTGTTCCTCCGGTATGTCTTGCTCTTGCTTCATCAATACGGTAAAACGGGCGGAATATTTGTTCCAGTTCTGTTTCTGGAACACCTAGGCCATCATCATCAACAGAGATAATCAGCCTCTCATTCTCATTCTCATTCTCATTCTCCAAGGAGATTACCACGTTAATTTGAGAATGTGCGTATTTTTGTGCATTTCGAATAATATTTTCCATTGCGCTAGCTAATAAAGTGACATTACCATTGATATAAAATTTTTGATGACTTGGTAACTCATTCTTTATCGCTAATGTAATGTTATTATGCTCTGTTTCGAATTTTGCATCTTCTAAAATCTCATGCCAGAGATCATCTACCACAAAAATTGCACGAGTAGCATGTTGATTTACTTGTTGGCGAGAAATGGCTAATAAATCAAGTACCATAGCATTCATTTTTTGGATTTCATTTTCGATACGTTGCGTTTCATTACTTTCGCCAAGTTTCTTTTTCAATATTGCTGTTGCAAGTTGTAAACGCGCTAAAGGTGTTTTTAATTCATGCGAAATATCCGATAAAAGCCGTTGCTGATGTTGTCTTAATTCTTTAAGAGAGGCGATCATATAATTCAGACTACGACCTACGTCACGAAATTCCTTTACACCTTGTCGTTCAATTTCCGGATTAATCTGTAATGAACCTCTTGCTACCGCATTTGCAGTTAAACGTAATGCTCGTAATGGACGTGTAATTCGCCATGATAGAATAAAAATGACAGGAAGTGTAAATGCAAGTAGTACTGCTGCCATCATTAAAGGATTGTCAAAAATATTATTTAGCCACGTTTCTTGTGTTTTTACTTTAAAAAGGTAATAAGCATTATATTTTCGTTTTACTGTTTCTAGGGGAAATGGGCCATTAATACGATAATCATCAATACTACGAGACATAGGGTGATTAGCCCCTTCTGTTTGATAAATAAAGGCTAAAAGTGGTTTCACATTACTTTGATCCATACCACTTACAATATCTGTTTCTGTATCAACGAGAATTAACTCTAAACCATTAGGGGTTTCAATAGAAATATCACGCTCAAAAGCATTATCAAGATCATATCTTTTTTTTACTTTTTCACTTTCTTTCTTTAAAAAACTAACATCTTGTTCTTTTATTGGCACTAATCTTCGTTCATCTAGTTGCGAAAAGGCAAAGGTAATAAAAAGAATGGAAAGAAATGTACAGCTAAAATAGATAAATAGTTTGAAAACTAAATAGTTTCTAACAGAGATTATATTTCTAATCATATATTTTACCAAAGAAAAATCCCCCGATTATCGGGGGACTATATCAATATTATTTTTCAGTTACTAATAAATAACCACGCCCACGCAAAGTTTTGAACCATGGCAAGTTGTCATTGCGTTCTGGTAATTTCTTGCGTAAGTTAGAAATATGCATATCAATTGCTCGGTCATAAGGCGTTAAACGCTTACCTAAAATTTCTAAACTTAGTAGTTCTCGAGAAAGAATTTGTCCTGGGTTACGTATAAGGATTTGCAATAAAGCAAATTCAGTCCCTGTTAAATCAAGTTCTTTACCTTCAAAAACAGCTTGCTGACGACCAGGATGCAACTCAACACCACCAAAAGAAAGTTGTTTGCCATTATCTTCTGGTGCAAGAGATACCGCAATAACTGGTTCTATCATATTAGGCATAGAAGTTGTCCTACGTAAAATCGCTTTAATTCGTGCAACTAACTCTCTGTCATTGAATGGTTTTGGAAGATAATCATCTGCGCCTAATTCTAATCCTAATACTCGGTCAATATCATCATCTCTTGCACTTAGCATGAGAACTGGAGTTGTTAATTTTTGGCGAACTTGCTTTAATGTTTCAATACCATTCAAAATAGGCATCATAATATCAAGCAAAATGATATCGTAAGATTGAAGTTCTAATTCAGTTAAGGCTTCCTGACCATTATGTACAACGGTAACACCAAATCCTTCCAAGAAGAGTAACTCTGCGAGTAATTCCGTTAGCTCAACATCATCATCTACAAGTAGTATTTTAGGCATACATAAATTCCTATTATTTATAATTATGTAAATTCAATGAGTTTACTTGATACTAACAATTTACAGTTTTTATAAAAATTGTCAATTATTCTAGGGTTTTTATTTGTTTCCAAATTTCATCTAGCTCATATAAAGTACAATCTTTCATCATTTTTCCTTGTGATTTTACGGTCTGTTCTACTTTTCTAAAACGGTTTTCAAATTTCACATTCGCTTGGCGTAAACAACCTTCGGCTTCCACCTGATAATGACGACAAAGATTGACCGTTGCAAAAAGGAGATCGCCCAATTCCTCGCCAAGTTGTTCAGTTCGGTCTGGATAGTGAGCAATTTCATCTTTGACTTCTTGAAGCTCTTCTTCCACTTTCGCTAATACATCTTGCGGATTATCCCAATCAAAACCGACTTTTGCACAACGTTTTTGCATTTTATGCGCTCGGGTTAAAGCAGGAAGTGCAAAAGGCAAATCGTCTAAAATTGAAGTTTGTTGCTGATGCTTCTCATCATTTGCTTTCTGTTCTTCCCACGTTTTTAATGCCTCTTCACTATCTTTGGCTTTTTTATTACCAAAAACGTGAGGGTGGCGGTAAATCAATTTATCATGAATATCCGTTAAAACATCATAAAAATCAAAACTGCCTTCTTCTTTTGCTAGTTGGCTTAAAAAAACAACTTGAAGTAATAAATCGCCTAACTCTTCTCTTAATGAGGTTCGATCTTGTTTATGGATAGCTTCCGCTACTTCATAGGTTTCTTCTAATAAGTGGGGGAGCATGGTGTCAAAATTTTGCGCTAAATCCCAAGGGCAGCCGGATTGCGGATCACGAAGTTGTGTAACAACATCAAGAAATTGGTCGATAGAAGGGCGTTTTTGCATTATTATTCCTTACAAGCGGTAAAAAATTTGAATTATTTTGCCATTTTAGCACAGAGTAATAAAAGGAAGGAATTTATGGCGCACGAGAAACTGACCAAGAAAAGATTGATGCAAATTATCATTATGCTGTGTATTTTAATCGCAGCATTTATTTATCGCACTTACACTTATTCGTAGTTATTTTGCAGATCCGAGCAGATAATTGCATTAAAGCATACCCAATTGATGAAATTTATGCTTTAATACAGCGATTTTTCTTTTAAACGACAACAAAAAGGTTTAAAAATGAGTTGGTTAGACAAAATTTTAGGTAGAGAATCTTCATCAAGCGTAGGCAAATCAAAAGTACCGGAAGGTGTTTGGACAAAATGCACTAGCTGTGATCAAGTTCTTTATAGTGAAGAATTAAAACGCAATATGGAAGTTTGCCCTAAATGCGATCACCATATGCGTATCAATGCAAGAACACGTTTATTAAATCTCTTAGATGAAGGTTCGGCGCAAGAGATTGCGGCAGAATTAGAGCCACAAGATATTTTAAAATTTAAAGATCTGAAAAAATATAAAGATCGTTTATCTGCTGCACAAAAAGAAACCGGCGAGAAAGACTCTTTCATCGTGATTTCAGGTACGCTTTACGGTATGCCGGTTGTCACTGCTGCATTTAATTTTGAATTTATGGGCGGCTCAATGGGTTCTGTTGTAGGAGCAAAATTTGTACGCGCGGCAGAAAAAGCATTAAATGAAAATATTCCGTTCATCTGTTTCTCTGCTTCGGGCGGTGCTCGTATGCAAGAAGCGTTATTCTCGTTAATGCAAATGGCAAAAACAAGTGCGATTTTAGCGAAAATGCGTGAAAAGGGCGTACCATTCATTTCTGTGCTTACAGATCCAACATTAGGTGGCGTTTCTGCAAGTTTAGCAATGTTGGGCGATTTGAATATTGCTGAACCTAAAGCGCTAATTGGTTTCGCCGGTCCTCGCGTGATTGAACAAACGGTACGTGAGAAATTACCGGAAGGCTTCCAACGTTCTGAGTTCTTATTAGAACACGGGGCAATAGATATGATCGTACATCGCAAAGATATGCGAGACACGCTTGCTCGTCTGTGTGCCAAAATGACAAATCAACCTTCACCGTTTAAAACGGGTGAATTGATTATTGAAGAGTAACTTTTTGAAAATATATAAATCCCTGTTAAAGCAGGGATTTTCTTTTGATTTATGATGACAGATTTAATTATCCCAAACCGTTCTGATAGTCTAGAAACTTGGCTGGCTTATTTAGAAAAAAGCCACTTTAAACCCATTGATATGGGGCTTAAACGGATAAAAAGCGTAGCTGCACAACTTGAGTTACTTAATCCTGCACCTTATGTCATAACCGTTGCAGGTACCAATGGAAAAGGCTCAACTTGCCGTTTTTTAGAGGTTGCGCTACTCAAAGCAGGTTTAACAGTGGGCGTTTATTCTTCACCTCATTTAATTCGCTACAATGAACGTGTCCGTATCAATGGCGACGTTTTAGCAGATCAATTTCATATTCAATCTTTTGCAGATATTAATGAAAAAAAGACCGCTTCTTTAACCTATTTTGAATTCAGTACATTATCAGCGCTCCAATTATTTAAAAATGCAAAATTGGATGTTGTCATTTTGGAAGTAGGATTAGGTGGACGTTTAGATGCAACGAATATTGTTGATCCTCATTTAGCCGTTATTACCTCTATTGACATCGATCACGTGGCTTTCTTAGGCGATAATCGAGAAGATATTGGTCGAGAAAAAGCAGGTATTTTCCGTGAACATATCCCCGTAGTTATTGGCGAACCGGATTGCCCAAATTCCATTTTAACTCACGCTAAACAATTACAATGTCACGTTATGCAAAGAGATGTTGATTGGCATTATTTTGTTAAAGCAGAGAGTTTCTCGTGGAAGGCATTAGATCAACAGTTTGTTGATTTACCTATGCCACTTATTCCTATACCCAACGCCGGAACGGCAATCGCGACACTAACCCAATTACCATTTAACATTAGTGAACAGGTTATTCGAGAAACACTATCTGAAGCACAAATGACAGGGCGTTTTCAGACCTTAACAACTTCTGACTTTGCTCAATTTAGTGGAATAATACCTAAAGCGAAAGTGATTATTGATGTGGGACATAATCCACACGCTGCACGTTATTTGGCAGAACGTCTGCAAGCGGTTAAAAAAGGCAAAATTTTTGCTATTTTTAGTTGCCTTGAAGATAAAGAATTATCCGGTATTGTTGAACCGTTAGATAATCTTATTGATGAATGGTTCTGTGTTGGATTAGATTGCTGGCGTGGACAACGTGGGGAAGCGGTATTGGAAAAATTGGTAAAATCTTTACCAAATGCGACCGCTTGTGCCTATGAAAATATTGCTCAAGCAACGCCTATTGCTTTTAATCAAGCTAAGGAACAGGACATTGTGTTGGTCTTTGGCTCTTTCCATACCGTAGCAGATTTAGTGATTTGGTTAAATCAATAATAAATTTTTGCGATCTTGCTCGAAAAAATGCATTTTGCAGTTTTCTTTTTTTTAAGCTTTTGTTTAGGATTATACATAAGGAGGGAAAATATGCGAAATGTACAACTTTATACAGATGGCTCTTGTAGTAGCCATCTTAAGGGAAAAGGATTAGGTGGAATAGGATATATTCTATATTTCCCAGATAATCAAACTCTCGAGCAAGGTAGCAAAGGATACTACTTGTCTAATAATAACCGAATGGAGCTTATTGCTGTCTTGGAAGGGTTAAAAAGCCTTAAAAAACCACATAATGTGAAAATTATTACTGATAGCCAATTTGTTGAAGCCGGTATTCAGAAATTACTATCCTCTCTAGAATTGCCTAAATCGGAACAGGATTTATGGCGAAAATTATCGCTTTTGATACAACAACATAAAATAAGTTGTAGCCGAAGCTCAAGCCACCCTCAGATAGAACAATGCCATAAATTAGCTAATAAAGCCCGAGAAACCCCCACTACATATGATTTGGGTATTATCCAAGAGGTCAATTTGCACCAAGAAATTAGGCAGCTCGAAGAAAAACAAAAACAATTAAAACGGCAAGTTCAAATGATACAAGCGCAAATTACTATTTTAAAATCAACATTAGAAATTATTTGTGAGAATAAATAAAAAAATCCCTCACATGAGGGAAAAATCATTAATAAACCTAGCACAGCTTGTGCTAGGTTTATTAGCAAAAAACATTAGCCTTTTTAAAGCACTTTCACAATGGCTTCTGCTAATGCTTCAATATTGCTGCTAGTAATGCCTGCAACGTTGATACGTCCAGAGCGAACCGCATAAATAGCAAACTCTTCACGTAAACGGTCTACTTGTTCAGGTGTTAAACCACTAAAAGAGAACATTCCATTTTGCTCATTGATAAAAGAGAAATCTTGAGTTGCACCTTTCTCTTTTAATAACTGAACTAATTGATTGCGCATCTCTTTAATGCGATTACGCATTTCTGTTAATTCTTCAATCCACGAAGCTTTAAGCGCTGGATCTGCTAATACTGTTGCAACGGTACTTGCGCCGTGTGCTGATGGGTTAGAGTAGAGTACACGAATAATGGATTTAACTTGTGTGAAAGCTCGATTTGCGACATCCGCATTTTCAGCCACCAGCGTAAATGCACCAACACGCTCATTATATAATCCGAAGTTTTTTGAATATGAGCTTGCAACCAATAATTCTTTATGGTTTTTAGCAAAGGCACGTAAACCATAAGCGTCTTCTTCTAAACCATTACCCAGACCTTGATAAGCAAAGTCAAATAATGGCAACCAGCCTTTTTCCGCAGATAAAGCTGCTAATGTTTCCCATTGTTCCGGTGTTGGATCAATACCGGTTGGGTTATGACAACAACCGTGGAACAACACTACATCGCCAGCTTCTGCTTGGCTTAAATCAGCAATGAGATTATTCCAATCTAAGCGGTTTGTTTTTGGATCGTAGTAGCGATAGTCTTTCACATTTAAGCCAACTGCAGCCATAATTGCATTATGGTTTGGCCAAGTTGGCGCCGAAATCCAAACATTTTTTGCAGAGGTGTTACGTTTGATAAATTCCGCTGCGATACGTAAAGCACCGGTGCCACCTAAACTTTGCGCCGTTTTCGCTCGACCAGAGGTAATCACTTCAGCATTTTCACCGAAAAGCAATACTTGGGTTTGGGCGTTATAAGCAGCCACACCATCAATCGTTAAATAATTTTTGGTCGTTTCTGTTTCTAATAATTGGCGTTCTGCGTCTTTAACAGCTTTAACGATAGTCGTTTTACCCTCATCGTTCATATAAACACCAATACCAAGATTGATTTTTCCAGCACGTGTTTCTGCTTTAAACGCTTCTCCTAACCCTAAAATTGGATCGGCTGGTGCTGCTTGAATATGATTAAACATTGACATGCTATTGTCCTCTAAAAGTTGTGTTTGAAATGAAATCTTTATAAAGCGAAATGCCATTTTTAGCAAGGGCTATCCATCATTTTCCTGTAAAATTTTTTGTACCAACGTTCTGTAATGGTTAAGCCATTGCTTTTTGTTGTTGGGTAATGGCTCTTCACGTTCAAAAATACCTTTCATCGCAGAAAATTGTTCAGGATATTGCCAATAAAGTCTTTTTAAACTGGCATAACTTGCTTGGAAAGAACGTTGTGCATAAGCAAAACCGTATAAGTCATGCCAATCAGTTTTATCTAGCTTGAGATATTTCGTCATTTTTTGATTGCCATTTTGGATATGGGGCAGAAGTGCTTGATTTCGGCTAAATTGCATTTGCGCTTTTTTGACAAATTGTTTGCCTTTCTCCGTCAAAGGATAGAGCATCATTGCGCTGTAATAACCACTACTGGCTTCTTTATTCGGCGTAATTTGGACTAATTCAAAACCGCATTGTTGCCAAAAATGGGTTAATGCTGCGGTTTGTCCAAAACTCACCGAAATAAAATCAACAAGCGGTTGTTTTTGTTTTGAGATTTGCAAAATGAAATCAGAAATTAACCGCTTGCCAATACCTTGATTTTGGAAATGAGGTTCAACGGCAATACGAGAAATTCGGATAGAGTATAACTGCGGAGCTTCGGGTAGATTACCTTGATAGCAAAGATATTGCGCCACTAAATTCCCTTGAGGGCGCCGTTCTCCTCGCCAAATGGCTTGAGAAAGTTCATTATCTAGCCCTCCTTCATTGATCGCCCAAATCCCACCAATAAGCAGCCCGTTTTCTGAATAAGGAAATAAAATCTGATTTTCGCCATCAAATAAACGGCGTAAATCCGTAGGCGTTGTTTTATAGTGCGCTGCGGCAAGAAGGCGATAAAAGTCGGTTTTTGTTATATTTTTTTGATGAGCGTGATGAATTTCATCATCGAGTAGTAATAATCGATCCACAAAATGTTCGAGTGGATCATTTTCCTGCCAACGTAGCGGCTGAGTTAATTGCCATTGTTTAACGCTTCGACTTAGAAGCGGTAGTAATTTTAACGAAAAGCCTCGTCCTGTTCCTTCATAATTATGCGTTGTTGTCGTTAAAACAATTTTATGAAACACCTCACAAAACCTAACGAGTAACGGCAAAGGCAAACTGGCAGCTTCATCAATAAATAGCCAGCTTTGAGCGTTGTACGTTTGTTCTTCAATCTGCTTGATAAGCACATCCGGCGAAAGGAATTGAATATGCTCAGATTGGTTTATTCGCCAAAAGTTAGGTAAAGCAGTTTGACTACGGGCGGTAATAAGCACAGGGGAGTGTTGTACAATTTGTTCTGCTAATTTGCCCGCTAGGGTGGATTTCCCTCGTCCTCTAGGTGCGATAATAAGATGAATGTCTGCACTATCAAGCGGTAAATTTTCAAAAATATTTTGCTGTTGCGGCGTAAATTGGTGAAATCCAACGGGATTCTGACCGCTTGTAGGATAAGAAAATTCTGCCGTAACCTCAAAATGAAACGCATGAATACATTTTTTGAAGTAATGATAGAAATGAGGTGTGGCGATGAGTTCGTTATCGTTCCAACGTAACGCATCTTCATCCATAATCTCATTTAAATTATGCCAATGAGGGCAGATAAGATAAAGTGTTCCATTATCTTGAATTGTACCTGCAACAATAGCAAAGGCTTCCAAATGAAAATTCACGCCATTTGAAGCTCTCATATCAAAAAAAGCGAAAGCGTGTTCCGAACCTAACAACGTTTTAGCATTGGAAAATGGGATTTTTCGCCAATTTGAGAACCTATAGTTTCGTGGCAATGTAACGCTTTTTTCTTTATCAGAAGATAGAACAGGAAGGATAATATGGGAAAAGTTTTCAGCACCTTCAAGAAAATCAGGTGCTGAAGTCAAAATAACGAGTTTTCTCATAGCCTTGGAAATTAGCTTTCGATAACTTTTTCAGAGAGGTACGGATCAGCAAAACCGAGTTTTTGCATAATTTCCGTTTCTAGCCCTTCCATTTCTTCGGCTTCTTCATCTTCAATATGATCATAGCCTAACAAATGCAATGTACCGTGAATGGCTAAATGCGCCCAATGAGATTCAAGGGATATTTGCTGTTCTTCCACCTCTTTTTCTACCACTTGGCGGCAGATGACTAAATCGCCTAATAGCGGCAATTCAATACCTTCCGGCACCTCAAAAGGAAAAGAGAGTACATTGGTTGGTTTATCTTTACCACGATAGGTCAGGTTTAATTCGTGGCTCTCGGCTTCATCAACAATGCGAATAGTCATTTCCGTTTCAGGAAAATCCTCCGTTTGAGCTTCATAAGCCAGCGCTGTTTTCACCCAAAGAGTTAATTGTTCTAAGCTGGGTAAATTTTCACTATTTTCACAGGCAATCTGTAAATCAATCATTGGTATTGTCATAAATACTTTTTCCTTAAATCTAAATTGGTAGTTATTTTACCCGAAGAGGGAAGGGGAAAACTATGACTTTTTTAATTTGAAATTCTATTTATTTACCTATTAAATTAAATCGTTAAATCTAAGTAAATACAAGGATATGATACTAGATATTTTGTAAAATATATTCAATAATAAGGCGCTGTTTAATAAAATTTAAACAGACATAAGAATAATAGTAAATTTTATATATTGAGGGTATATGGCAGCAGAAGGTGCAAATCAATTAGTGAGCGTTGTTACGCTACTGGGCGCAGCAATTATTGCTGTACCTATTTTTAAACGATTGGGATTAGGTTCAGTATTAGGCTATCTCGCCGCTGGGATCGCCATTGGTCCTTTTGGACTAAAACTTTTCTCGGATTCCCAATCTATCATACATATTGCTGAACTCGGCGTAGTAATGTTTCTGTTCATTATCGGATTAGAAATGAAACCCTCCCATCTTTGGGGATTACGCCGTCAGATTTTTGGGTTAGGTAGCGCTCAAGTCGTTACGAGTGCCATTTTATTGACTTTTGTCGGTATGGCTTTTGGTTTTCCATGGCAAGTGGCATTTATTGGTGGAGCAGGCTTTGTTTTAACATCAACAGCTATCGTGATGCAAGTGTTAAGCGAACGTGGTGATATGGCAAGCTACCGTGGGCAAAAGATGGTCTCTATTTTGCTTTTTGAAGATCTGATTATTGTGCCATTGTTAGCGGTTGTTACATTCCTTTCTCCACTAGAAGCTAATGACGTTGCTAATGCACAACCAGTGTGGCAAAAAATTGGGATCGCCGGCTTGTCTGTTACAGCGTTAGTGATTGCTGGAATTTGGTTACTAAACCCGCTTTTCCGTATTTTGGCAAAAACTAAAATCCGTGAACTGATGACTGCTGCAGCGTTATTCGTAGTCTTAGGTTCGGCATTATTGATGGAAAAAGGTGGGCTTTCTACTGCAATGGGGGCTTTTGTCGCTGGGGTGTTACTTTCTGAATCAAGCTTCCGACACCAATTAGAAGCAGATATTGAGCCGTTTAGAGGTTTGCTATTAGGTTTATTCTTCCTTGGTGTAGGAATGGCGTTAGATTTAAATATCGTCTTTAATAACTGGTTAGTCATTCTTTCTATTGTATTAGCGATGATGTTTGTTAAATCACTGGCAATTTTCATTATTGCTAAATTGGCAAAAAGCACTAATTCGACAGCTATGGATAGAGCCGTTGTAATGGCGCAAGGTGGGGAGTTCGCTTTTGTGCTTTATGCAGCAGCTGCAACCCAAGGCGTAATTACCTCTGAAATCCAAGCGAATTTTACAGCGATTGTGGTGCTTTCAATGATTTTTGCGCCATTAACGATTATTTTACACAATAAATTTGTTGTGCCTCGTTTAGCTGATAAAGGCGAGCAACAATCTGAAGATCATATTGATGAGCAGCACCCAATTATTTTAGTGGGAATTGGGCGTTATGGGCAGATTGTTAATCACATTTTAACTATGTCTGGCTATCATCCAACGGTTATTGACCTCAATGCAAAACAGGTTGAATCAGCAAGGCATTTTGGTATTAAAAGTTACTATGGTAATGCTACACGTCCGGAGTTATTACACAATGCAGGAATTGAAACCGCTGAATTATTGATTGTTGCGGTGGATGATAAACAACAAGCACTACATATTGTAGAACTTGCTCGTTCAATGAATCCGAATATTAAAATTCTAGCTCGAGCTTATGACCGTCGCCATGTATTTGAGCTTTATAAATCAGGTGCAGATATTCAAGTTCGAGAAACCTTTGACTCTGCGGTACGAAGCAGTCGTAAAGCATTAGAAATTTTAGGTATTGAACACGAAGTGGCAGATGAAATCTGCAAATACTATTTCGACCGAGATCGTCATCGTGTGAAATTAATGGCAGAAGTTTATGATCCTAAACTTGAGATTTTCAAAAATGCGGAAATGCGGAAAATTGCATTAGCAGAAGATCAAGAAACGATGCTTGAAATTCAAAATATTCTCACTCGAGCAAGAGAAAATAATTCCTAATTGAAATGTCTAATTTGGCTATGGATATTCATAGCCAATTTTAACAAGCGGTCTTTTTTACCCTAAAAATTGCAATCCCCTTAATTTTCTCATTAAGGGGATTTTTTTTAAATCACAATATCGGACTCGGCAAATTTAACCGCAAGAAAATCAATCAATAATCGGGCTGATGGCTCGCCGATCAACTTAGGGCTAGCAACAAAATAATGTTGCGACAAGCAGAGTGTTTTGGTAACAATTTCACTATCTTCAAATGGATACGGACGAACGCGCAAAGCAAAATCTAGCCGTTCTTTAATTAAATCAACCTCTCTATTTGTACTCTCTACGAATCGAGAACACTCTCGGCTTTTTTGTCATTTAAAGTGCGGTTATAATCCACGAGATTTTTATACGGAGAGCATCATGAGCGTAGATAAAATTTTAGCAAAAACAAAAGATGTAGGCGGTATTTCTGTTGCGCGTTTATTGCCACAACCAGAGCGAAAAACCGTTGGGGCGTGGTGTTTTTTAGATCATGCAGGTCCTGCGGAATTTGAGGAAAATTCATTAGGCTTACAAGTAGGCTTACATCCGCATACCAATCTTCAAACTTTTACGTGGATGCTACAAGGCGAAGTTTGGCACCAAGATAGTCTTGGTAATCGCCAGCTTATTCGCCCTAAACAAGTGAATTTGATGACCGCTGGAACAGGGGCAAATTATGGTATTAGCCATACGGAGCAAACCCCTGAAGGTGTGCACGATTTACATGCGGTACAACTTTGGATTGCCTTGCCGATGAACCAAGAAATCAAACCGAATTTTGAGCATTATCCTGTATTACCTGAATGGAGCGAAAACGGTATTGATTATGTACTAACCACAGGTAGTTATTTAGGTCGCACTGCACCAACTACGCAATTTAGCCCGTTGGTTGGGGTAGATATGCAATTTAGAAATGCCCAAGTTTTTGATATTGACCGTGTACCAACCTTTGAATATGGCATTTTGGTTCTAAAAGGCGAAGTCAAAGTAAACGGCGTGAGTTATAAAGCGGATGAGCTAGCGGTCTTATTTGACTGCCAAAATGCAAATGGCGAATTAGATCTTTGGGCTGAAGCCGGTTCTCACATTATGCTATTAGGCGGAGAGCCTTTACCTCATCCAACCGTTATTTGGTGGAACTTTGTGGCAAACAGCAAAGAAGCGCTTAAACAAGCGGTGGAAGATTGGAATAACGGTCACTCCCGTTTTGGCGATATTAATTTGGAAGGAACGGTATTGAAGCGTTTACCTGCACCAAGAGTACCAGAGAAATTACGTTAATTTAAAAGCATTGTTATCTAAAGAAAATTATTTACTATAAGTAAATAGTGTTTTTACCTTTTTATAGTTTATCTATAAATATGAAAGTATATAATAGCGTCCATCAGATAACAATGTGAGGTTTATATGAAAAAATTAGCAAATATTCGTCGTGCTCCAGCAAAATATTGGGTTGGAGATGGTTTTGAAGTTCAATCAATGTTTAGTTATAACGAGAGAAATGAAAATTTAAGTCCGTTCTTATTGGTGGATTATAATCCACCTCGTTATTTTGAACCAAATAGAGAATTCCACCCACGTGGAGTAGGAGAGCATCCGCATCGTGGTTTTGAAACGGTAACCGTTGCTTATCAAGGCGAAGTTTCGCATAGCGACTCTTATGGTGGAGGCGGTACAATTGGGACTGGCGATGTGCAATGGATGACAGCCGGCTCAGGCTTAATGCATCAAGAATTCCATTCTGAAAAATTTTCTAAAGAGGGAGGAATGTTCGAAATGGTGCAACTTTGGGTAAATTTACCGGCAAAAGACAAAATGACAACCCCAAAATATCAAGCCATTATATCAGCAGAAATTCCAGTTGTTGAGTTTGCCGATAATGCCGGTTACGCTCGTTTAATTGCAGGGAATTTAAATAATGTAAATGGTGCAGCAAGTACCTTTACACCTGTAAATATGTGGGATGTTCGTCTAAATGCAGGTAAAAGCAATCTGTTTGCTGTACCAGAGAGCCATAACTTAATTGTATTGGTGCTTGATGGCGAAGTTAAAATCAATGGTAGCGATGTTGCCAAAACAGGTGAATTAGCTACATTTGTGCGAGGAGGTTCAGATGTTGAACTCGCAGCCAATAAAGACTCAAAAATCCTGATTTTAACCGGCGAACCAATTGATGAGCCTATTGTGGGTTATGGTCCATTTGTTATGAATAGCGAAGCCGAAATTGTGCAAGCAATTCGTGATGTACAAGCAGGTAAATTTGGTTCGATTGCACAATAATGTGTAAATAATTAAGAAATCTGATGGGGATGAGTAGAAACATTAAAATCGGATTTCTTCTTATTTTATTATATTTAACATAATCTACATTATACGAAATTAAATTATATGTTAATTTACGAATATTTTTATTTTTAATACACCTTTGATGGTATTTTGCTAATCTAGATCAAAATTTATTTATTATTTCTTTAATTCAACTCGTGAATTGTGTATTCTATGCAAGTATTCACGCCTTGCGTGTTTAGGTATAAATCCGTTCAAACGAAATTAAGGTATTTGACATGTCTAAAAATTTAATTCTTATCCTTAACTGTGGTAGCTCATCTTTAAAATTTGCTATCTTAGATCCAAAAACAGGTGATGAAAAATTATCTGGTCTAGCAGAAGCGTTTCATTTAGAAGATGCTCGCATTAAATGGAAATTAAATGGCGAAAAAGGCAATGCTGATTTAGGTGCTGGTGCAGCACACAGCGAGGCACTTACATTTATCGCAAATGAGTTATTATCAGAAGAATTAAAAGCAAGTATCGGTGCTATCGGTCATCGCATCGTTCATGGTGGAGAGAAATTCACATCATCTGTTGTTATCAATGATGACGTTGTTAAAGGTATTGAAGATGCAATTCAATTTGCACCACTTCACAACCCTGCTCACTTAATCGGTATTAAAGAAGCATTCCGTATTTTCCCTGAATTAAAAGAGAAAAATGTTGCAGTTTTTGATACTGCATTCCATCAAACTATGCCAGAAGAAGCATATTTATATGCGCTTCCATATGCTTTATATAAAGAGCATGGTATTCGTCGTTATGGTGCTCATGGTACAAGCCACTTATTCATTTCTCGTGAAGTTGCTGAGCGCGTAGGTAAACCAGTTGATCAAGTAAATACTATTGTATGTCACTTAGGTAATGGTGGTTCTGTTTCTGTGGTTCGTAACGGTAAATGTATTGACACATCAATGGGTTTAACACCATTAGAAGGTTTAGTAATGGGTACTCGTTCAGGCGATATCGATCCGGCTATCATCTTCTACCTATACAAAAACCTTGGTATGTCAATGGAGCAAATTGAAGATACTTTAGTGAAAAAATCAGGTCTTTTAGGTTTAACTGAAGTAACAAGTGACTGCCGTTATGCAGAAGATAACTATGATGATGCTTCTAAACCTGAAGCAAAACGTGCATTAGATGTTTATGCGTACCGTTTAGCAAAATACATCGGTGCATATATGGCAATTTTAGGTGATTCACACCTAGATGCTATTGCATTTACTGGTGGTATTGGTGAAAACTCAGGTCACGTACGTGAACTTACTTTAAACCACTTAAAATTATTCGGTATTAAAGTTGATAACGATCGTAACTTAGCAGCACGTTTCGGTAAAGAAGGTGTAATTACAACAGACGATTCTGCATTCAAAGCGATTGTTATCCCAACAAACGAAGAATTAGTGATTGCACAAGATACCGCTAAATTAGCATTATAATTTCTAAGGGCAGACCACTCTGCCCTTTTTCACTTTTAAAATCGGAACATATTAAAATGTCTAGAACTATTATTCTTATCCCTACAACAACGGGCGTGGGTTTGACCAGTGTTAGTCTTGGTCTTGTTCACGCATTGGAACAAAAAGGTACTAAAGTTGGTTTCTTAAAACCAATTGCTCAGCCAATCACTGGCGAAGATACCTTAGACCGCTCTACTTCAATCATTAAAGCATCTCAAACGACTGAAATTGGTGAGCCATTTATGTTAAGTGAGGCTGAAACGCTTATCGGTCAAAATCAAACAGATGTTTTATTAGAAAAAATCGTTGCACGCCACCAAGCATTAGCAAAAAACAACGAAATCATTGTTGTGGAAGGTTTAATTCCAACCCGTAAAAACTCTTATGCGAACAGCATTAACTATGAAATGGCTCAAGCATTAGATGCTGAGATCGTATTAGTAGCAGCACCTGGTTCAGATAAACCGGCTCAATTAAAAGAGCGTGTTGAAGCAGCAGCATCAGAATTTGGTGGTCGTCATAACCCTAACCTACTTGGTGTTGTGATCAATAAATTCAATGCGCCGGTTGATGAATCTGGTCGCACTCGCCCAGATTTAACAGAAATTTTCGACTCATTCCAACACAGCACACAAAATGTTGCTGAGGTTGAAGCATTATTTGCAAAAAGCCCAATTAAACTACTCGCTTGTGTTGAATGGAAAGCAGATCTTATTGCAACACGTGCCGTAGACTTAGCAAAACATTTACATGCTGCAATCATCAATGAAGGTGAACTTAATACTCGCCGTATTCGTGGTGTAAGTTTCTGTGCAAGAAGCTTACCACATATGGTTGATCACTTTAGAGCAGGTAACTTATTAGTTACTTCAGCAGACCGCCCAGAAGTATTAGTTGCAGCTTCATTAGCTGTTATGAATGGTGTAGAAATCGGTGCAATTTTATTAACCGGTGGTTATAAAATTGAAAACTCAATTGCTAAACTTTGCCAACAAGCATTTGAAACCGGTGTACCGGTATTCCGTGTAGAAGGTAACACATGGCAAACTGCACTTAACCTCCAAAGCTTCAGTTTAGAAGTACCGGTAGATGACAAAGAACGTATCTTAGCAATTAAAGAATACGTTGCAAGCCAATTAAATTCAGGCTTTATCGAAGAGGTTTCTAAAGGTGCAACACGTGCTCGCCGCTTATCGCCAGCAGCATTCCGTTATCAATTAACAGAATTTGCTCGTTCAGCGAAAAAACGTATCGTATTACCAGAAGGTGACGAACCACGTACAGTGAAAGCTGCTGCATTATGTGCAGAACGTGGTATTGCAGAATGTGTACTTTTAGCAAACCCAGTTGATGTACAACGTGTTGCAGAAGCACAAGGCGTAGTTTTAGGTAAAGGTATTACCATTATTAATCCTGCGGATGTCCGTGAAAATTACGTTGCTCGTTTAGTTGAGTTACGTAAAGCAAAAGGTATGACGGAAGAGTCTGCTCGTGAGCAATTAGAAGACACTGTTGTACTTGGTACTATGATGTTAGAAGCAAACGAAGTTGATGGCTTAGTTTCAGGTGCCGTTCACACCACAGCGAATACAATTCGTCCACCAATGCAAATTATCAAAACAGCACCAGGTAGCTCAATTGTATCTTCTATCTTCTTTATGTTATTACCAGACCAAGTGCTTGTATATGGTGACTGTGCGGTAAACCCAGATCCAAATGCAGAACAATTAGCTGAAATCGCAATTCAATCTGCAGATTCTGCAAAAGCCTTTGGTATTGAGCCTCGTGTTGCAATGATCTCTTACTCAACCGGTACATCAGGTTCTGGTGCAGATGTAGAGAAAGTGAAAGAAGCAACACGTATTGCACAAGAAAAACGTCCAGACTTAATTATTGACGGTCCATTACAATATGACGCAGCGGTAATGGAAGATGTGGCTCGTTCTAAAGCGCCAAATTCTCCGGTTGCAGGTAAAGCGACTGTATTTGTCTTCCCAGACTTAAATACAGGTAATACAACTTATAAAGCGGTACAACGTTCAGCAGATTTAGTTTCTATCGGTCCAATGCTTCAAGGTATGCGTAAACCGGTTAATGACTTATCTCGTGGTGCGTTGGTTGATGATATCGTTTACACCATCGCATTAACCGCAATCCAAGCAACTCAAGCTTAATTGCTCTTTTATAAATAAGGCTCCCATTTGGGAGCCTTTTGACTCCCTACCTCTCCCCTATTTGCAAAAAATCTTCTAAATTTGACCGCTTACCCCTCTTTTTTTGCTTAACAAATGCGCAAGTGTTGGTTATGATATTGTTAATTCTTTTTACAAGAGGATAACAAACTATGTCTGCTCAACAACTCATCTCTACCCTTACCGAAATTGTCGGTGGGCAATACATTATTACTGATCCCGCAAAAACAGAAGCCTATCGAAGTGGCTATCGCTTTGGTACGGGGAATGCTCTCGCGGTGGTGCGCCCTGCAACCTTATTAGAATTCTGGAAAGTTTTAAAAGCCTGCGTTGCACACGATGTGATTGTCATCAACCAAGCGGCAAATACCGGTCTGACAGGTGGTTCAACACCAAGTGGCAATGATTATGATCGAGATATTGTTATTATTAACGCAATGCGTATCGATGGTATCCAACTCATAAACAATGCAACGCAAGTCGTCTGCCTTCCCGGATCTACACTTAATGAACTTGAGAATAAATTGAAGCCCCATAGCCGTGAACCTCACTCTGTCATTGGTTCATCTTGCATTGGGGCTTCTGTTATTGGGGGAATTTGTAATAACTCCGGTGGTGCGCTTGTTCAACGTGGGCCGGCTTATACTGAAATGGCGTTGTATGCTCAATTAAATGAACACGGCGAACTGGAGTTAAAAAACCATCTCGGCATTGATTTAGGTTCGACACCAGAAGAAATTTTAACTAACCTACAAGGGCAACATTACCAGCAGAAAGATATCACGCTTGATTGCGGTAAAGGACACGACCATAGTTATTGTAATCACGTGCGCCAGGTTGATGAAAACTCCCCTGCTCGTTTTAATGCCGATCCTGCTCGTCATTATGAAGCTTCAGGGAGTGCCGGTAAATTAGCCATTTTTGCAGTTCGCTTAGATACCTTTCCTCTTGAGCGAGAAACAGCCGTTTTCTATATTGGTACAAACCAAACTTCTGTCTTAAATGATGTACGCCGTCATATGTTAGCAAATTTCGAACAACTGCCGATTTCAGGTGAATATATCCACCGTGATGCTTTTGATATTGCTGCTCGTTATGGAAAAGACACCTTCTGGGTAATTAAGAAATTTGGTACGCACTGGCTACCGAAACTCTTTGCGCTTAAAGCAAATGTTGATCGTCTAGGGAAAAAATTACCATTCCTACCTCAACATTTAAGTGATAAATTTATGCAGCTTGTGTCAAAGGTTTTACCGGAGCATTTACCAAAAAGTTTGTGGGAATATCGTGATCGCTACGAACACCATTTAATTGTTAAAATGGGAGGGAAAGGCGTCAATGAAGCTAGAGAGTTTCTAAAAACATACTTTAGCGATAGCACAAAAGGGGGCTATTTTGAATGTAATGCGATAGAAACCCAAGCCGCTATGCTCCACCGCTTCGCAGTTGCTTCTGCGGCAATTCGTTATAGAGCTATTCACGAAAAAGAAGTTGAAGATATTGTTGCACTAGATATTGCATTACGCCGCAATGATAATGAATGGTTTGAGCATTTACCGCCAGAAATTGATCATAAAATCAGTCATAAACTCTATTATGGACACTTTATGTGCCACGTTTTTCACCAAGACTATATTGTGAAAAAAGGCAATGATTGTGTTGAATTGGAACACGAGATGTTAAAACTGCTCGACCAGCGTGGAGCGCAATATCCGGCAGAACATAATGTTGGGCATTTATACGAAGCAAAACCGACCTTACGTAAATTCTATAAAGCGCTTGATCCAACAAACAGCTTTAACCCAGGTATTGGGCAAACTACGAAGAAAAAATACTGGGTGGAATAATTTATAAGCGGTTTGATTTCTCGAGAATTTTGCAAATTTAAAGGGCGAAAATCTTTCGCCCTTATAAATTCAAAATCAATAAATCAAAATCTTATGCTTCTAATTTGAGTGGTTCTACTTTCCAGATTTTTTCTGCATATTCCGCAATGGTTCTATCTGAAGAGAAGAAACTCATATTCACAATATTTTGGATTGCGCTTTCTACCCAAGCTGCTTGATCTTGATATTTCACATCAACCGTTTTTTGTGCTTCCACATAGCTACGGTAGTCTGCAAATGCTTGGTAATAATCGTGGTAGCATAAGTTATTTAAGAGATCTTGGTAACGGTTCGGGTCATTTGGTGAGAAATAACCAGACGTAATTTGATCTACAACCTGACGAAGCTGCTCATCTGATTGATAAATCTCAAACGGACGATAACCCTGACGGCGTAATGCTTCAACTTGCTCAACGGTATTACCGAAGATAAAGATATGATCATTACCTACATTCTCAAGAATTTCCACATTCGCACCATCTAACGTACCTAACGTTAATGCACCATTTAAGGCAAATTTCATATTACTTGTACCTGATGCTTCTGTACCAGCCAATGAAATTTGTTCAGAAATATCTGCAGCAGGAATAATCAACTGTGCCAAACTTACGCTGTAATTTGGGATAAAGACAACTTTTAAACGTCCTTTTAAGCGTTCATCGTTATTGATGATATTTGCCACATCATTGATTAAATGAATAGTTTGTTTTGCCGCATAATATGCTGAAGCAGCCTTACCGGCTAAAATAAAGACTCGAGGTGTCCACTCTTTTTCCGGATTTGCCAGCATTTCGTTATAACGTGTAACGATATGTAATACGTTTAGAATTTGACGTTTATACTCGTGGATACGTTTTACTTGAACATCAAATAACGCATTTGGATCAAGCTCAATACCTAGCGTTTTCTTCACATATTCTGCTAAACGAACTTTATTCGCATATTTAATTTGTGGAATTGCCGCCTTGAAATCAGCTTCTTGAATATGCGCCTTCAGTTGTTCTAATTGACTAAGATCACGGCGCCATTCTTTGCCGATATATTTATCAAATAGCGCAGATAAATCTGGGTTTGCTACGGCAATCCAACGGCGAGGTGTAATACCATTTGTTACGTTCGTAAAGCGTTCCGGATAGATACGCGCAAAATCAGCGAAAGTTGAAGTAACCATTAAATCAGAGTGGATTGCAGCTACACCATTGATTTTATGTGAACCAACAACAGATAACCACCCCATACGAACTTTACGATAATCGCCTTCTTCGATAAGTGAAACACGGCGGATAAAATCGTGTTCGTCTGTTACGTGTTTTCTCACGTAATCTAAGAAATGATCATTGATTTCGAAGATGATCTGTAAATGACGTGGAAGAATTTTCGCCATCATTTCTACAGGCCATGTTTCTAATGCTTCTGACATTAAAGTATGACAGGTATAAGAGAAAATGCGGCGACACATATCCCAAGCGTGCTGCCATGAGAAGCCTTCTTGATCCACTAAGATATACATCAATTCAGGAATTGCTAACGCAGGGTGTGTATCATTTAAATGGATAGCAACTTTATCCGCCAAATTCTCAAGCGTACCGTGTGTACGTTTATGACGTTTTAAAATATCTTGTAATGATGCAGATACTAAGAAATACTCTTGACGTAAACGTAATTCACGCCCCGCTGAGGTTGAATCATCAGGGTAAAGTACACGAGAAACATTTTCGGTTGAAGAACGGTTTTCTATCGCACGGAAATAGTCCCCACGGTTAAAGTCTTGCAGATTAAATACATCGCCTGCATAAGCGCTCCAAAGACGTAGCGTTGCAGCTGAATCGTTATCATAGCCCGGAATCATTTGATCGTAGGCTAATGCAGTAATTTCTTCACCGTGATTCCAAATACATTTCTTACCTTCAAAATAGATATGTCCGCCAAAACGAATATGGAAACGTTTAGAAGGACGCATAAACTCCCAAGGTGCCCCCTTCTCTAACCATGCATCCGGTTTTTCAACTTGGCGACCATCTTCAATTTTTTGACGGAACATACCGTATTCATAACGAATACCATAACCCATTGCCGGAATACCCAATGTGGCAATCGAATCCATAAAGCATGCAGCTAAACGACCTAAGCCTCCATTTCCTAAACCCGGATCAACTTCTTTCTCTAAAATTTCTTCTAAATCCACTTTTAACTCAGAAAGCGCATCTTTAGCAAGATCATAAAGTCCTTCTGCAATGAGTGCATTTGATAAAGTTCGACCAATCAGAAATTCCATTGAAAGGTAGTAAACACGGCGAGTTTCATCTGCTCGAGCTTGACGAGCGGTCGAAATCCAGCCTTCTGTTACCAAATCACGTACCGCATATAATGTGGCATTTAACCAGTCTCGTTGGCTTGCTTCTTGCGGTGAACGCCCGATTAAGAAGATAAGTTTATAAACAATCGCCTTTTTTAACGAGTCGGTCGTATGTTCCGGGCGATTATAAGAAAATGGAAAATCAATATTATCGATTACCATATATAAGAGCTCCTAAATGAGTAAAAATAATTAATGATGTCCGAGCAAACGTTCATAAAGTTTTTGATACTGTAATGCTGAAATCTGCCAACTGAAATCTTGTTCCATTGCAACCGTTCGAACACTAAACCACGAGCGTTGTTTTTGCCATAAAGCAAATGCATTCGAAATTGCTGTGCAGAGATCTTCTTTCGTTGCGTTATGGAAAACAAATCCCGTTGCTGTGCGAGATTTTATGTTTTCTAATGAACTATCAACTACTGTATCTGCGAGTCCACCTGTTGCTCGTACCAGCGGTAATGTCCCGTATTTCAAACCATAAAGTTGTGTTAAACCACAAGGTTCAAAACGGCTTGGCACTAAAATCACATCACCACCTGCAATGAGTAAGTGGGATAATGCTTCATCATAACCAATTTTTACACCAATATGCTCCGGATAATGTTGTGCTAATTGATTGAGATGATATTCCATGTGCGGAGAACCCGATCCTAAAATAATTAACTGCCCTCCTTGTTGTACAATACTTTCTGCACTGTCAATAAGAAGATCAACACCTTTTTGCTCCGTTAAACGTGTGACCATCACAAAGACCAGCGCATCCGGATTTTGTGGGAGGTTAAAATAAGCTTGTAATTTTTCTTTATTTTTCCGTTTTCCAACCATTGATTTCAATTTATAGTGGTCTTCAATATAGCCATCTTTGCTTGGACTCCAGATATTCTCATCTACCCCGTTTAAAATACCGACTAAACGATCTTGTTCACGTAAAACACTCAACAAGCCTTGTAAACCATAACCAAATTCTGGTGTGGTAATTTCTCTTGCATAAGTTGGACTCACTGCAGTGGAAACATCTGAGTAATATAACCCGGCTTTTAAGTAAGACATTTCACCATAAAGTTCTAAGCCATGAACGTGGAACATTTCTAACGGCAAGCCAATTTCAAAGAGATGATGATAAGAAAATTTACCTTGATAAGCTAAATTATGAATCGTGAAGACAGATTTTGCAGGTCTTCCTTTTTGATGTAAATAAGCCGAAGCTAAACCGGCATGCCAGTCATGTGCATGCACCACTTCTGCTTTCCACCAAAAATCAAGCCCTGTTGCTAACTCTGCCCCTACCCAGCCTAATAATGCAAAACGTTTATAATTATCAATATAGTCGTTATACCAAGGGTCATGATAAGGATTCCCTTCTCGTGCATAAAGATGAGGTGCATCAATAATATAAACACCAATGCCTTTATATTCGCCGTAACGCAATGTGATATGTCCGGCAAAATTATGGAATTCTGTCACAACAGCCGTTTCGCCAATACCTGCAAAAATAGCTGGAAATCCGGGAACAACGATACGAGCATCGATTCCAATCTCTTTTTGTGCAAAGGGAAGAGCGCCCATAACATCCGCTAACCCACCGGTTTTTAATAACGGATAAATTTCTGAACAGACGTGTAATACTCTCATTTCTTTTTTATTCCTATATAAAAGAGGAGAAATACGACTTATGCCGTATTTCTCATATTTCCTAATCTAAATGTGCCTCAGAGATAATATTTTCACCGCTTAATTTTTTAATCATAGATGCTGTTACTAAAACTACTTTTCCTGTACTACTTACTCGGAAACGTTTACGATCTTCTTCAAGATCAACACCAATTTTCATACCATCAGGGATTTTTGTATGACGATCAATGATGCAATTTTTTAGTATACAGTTTTTGCCAATAACTACTTCTGGCAATACGACTGAATATTCTACGGAAGAGCCTTCATTAACTTTCACTTTATCAAATAACACAGAATAACTAATAGAAGCATCGGTAATAACACAGCCACCTGCAATCAATGAGTTATCCACCGGACGAATACTTGCATTTTTATAGAAGAACTTAGATGGATAGGTTTGTACCGGATTACCTCGAATTGGCCAACGTTGATCGTAAATGTCCAACTGTGGATTTTCTGACACAAGGTCGATATTTGATTGCCAGAAACTGTCTAATGTTCCTACATCACGCCAATAAATCTCGCCTTCTGTGTTACGTCCCATGCAAGAACGGCTAAATGGGTGAGCATATAAAACTCCCTCCTCAAGGGATTTAGGTAACACATCTTTGCCAAAATCGTGAGAAGTACATGGCGTGTGAACTTCTCTCTCCAACACATCATAGAGGTAATCTGAATTAAATACGTAGATGCCCATTGACGCTAATGAAATATCCGGTTTACCAACCATAGCAGGTGGATCTTTCGGTTTTTCAACGAAAGCTTTTACTTTTAAGTTTTCATCCACCGCCATTACACCAAATGCGGAGGCTTCTGAACGAGGAACTTCAATACAACCTACGGTACATTGTGCGCCACTCATAACATGATCTAACAACATTTGACTGTAATCTTGTTTATAGATATGGTCGCCCGCTAAGATAAGAATATATTTTGGACGGTAGTGATCACGAATAATCGCCATATTTTGATAAACCGCATCCGCTGTGCCACGATACCATGTTGAATCATCAATTTGTTGGCGTGCAGGTAACATATCAACGAACTCGCCACGCTCTTGTGGTAAGAATGACCAACCTGTTTGTAGATGGCGTAGTAAAGAATGTGCTGCATATTGAGTAATAACACCGATACGATTTAACCCAGAGTTAATACAGTTTGATAATGCAAAATCAATAATACGGCGATTACCTCCGAAATAGAGTGCCGGTTTTGCACGTTTATCGGTAAGCTCATGTAATCTTGAACCTCGCCCTCCGGCAAGAATCAATACTAATGTATCTTTAACCAATTCATATCTGTTTGGTAATTGAGAAATACTGCTATTCATATAGCTACTCCCTGTAATATAAAAGAACTTAACCTTAACCGACCTTAATCGATCACTTTTGCAGCACACAAAAATCGACGTTTTCTAAGGTAAGAAAACCATTTTCCCAGTGTTGATTCTTATTAAATGCTGCGTCTTCTACAATCTTCCATCGCCCTTTCGGCAAGATAAAGGTTTGTAATTCTGTTTTGGCATTGATTAACAAAAGATATTGATGATCCAATAAGATCTGCATTGCCTTAGTATCTCTATTATGCCAATCCTCGAGATTCATCAAATCGCCTTGCGTATTAAAAAGCTGTACATTCTCAATACTCCACCACTGATCTTTATTTAAGCTTTTTATTTTTTTTCTCAACGCAATCGTTTGCTTAACTAATTGGAAGTATAATACATCAAAATTTGACCATTTCAACCAGCTTGTTTCATTATCCTGACAATAGGCATTATTATTACCAAATTGAGTATGCCCAAATTCATCGCCAGCCAATAACATTGGTGTGCCATTCGCTAATAAGAGGCTCATCATAAGACTTGCTCGGCTTAAAATACGATCTTGTTCCACCGTTGGCGGTGCATTTTCTATGCCTTCAAAACCGTGGTTATAACTGTAATTTTCATTACGCCCATCACGGTTATTTTCTCCGTTTGCTTCATTATGTTTATGGTTATAACTGACTAAATCACGTAAAGTAAAACCATCATGAGCTGTAATAAAGTTAATCGAGTGATGTGGTAAACGCCCATCATGTTTATAAATATCGCTTGAGCCTGCAAAGCGTTCTGTAAATACGCCCAGCTCCCCACTTTTCCATAACCAGAATTTCGTGACATCATCACGAAAGCGATCATTCCATTCAGCAAAATAGACTGGAAAATTACCAACTTGATAACCGTTGCTCCCAATATCCCATGGCTCAGCAATCAATTTACAATGTTTTAAGCAAGGTTCTTGTTCAATTTCTCTAAATAATAATGCTTGTTTATTAAAATCAGGCTCTCTACCTAGCGTTGAAGCTAAATCGAATCGGAAACCATCCACATGGCACTCTTCAACCCAGTAGTGTAAACAATCTAATACCCAGCGGCGAGAAGCATCATGGTAAAGATTTAGCGAATTACCACATCCAGTATAATTGTGATACTCCCCGTCTTCGTTTTGCCAATAATAAGCCCGATCATCAATACCACGTTGGCAAAAGGTTGGAAAATGTTTTTCAGATTCAACCGAATGATTAAACACCACGTCTAAAATCACTTCAATACCAGCCTGATGTAAGGCTTTTACCATAGATTTAAATTCTGTTAATGGTGTCGTGCCTTCTCTTCCAGACCAATACTTCGATTCAACTGCAAACATTGCAAGCGGGCTATATCCCCAATAATTTTGCAAACCTTTTTCCTGTAAATGCGGTTCATCTAAGTGATAATTGATAGGCAATAATTCAACGGCGGTTATGCCTAGCTCTTTTAAATAAGCAATCATTTTAGGATGTGCTAATCCTGCATAAGAACCTCTGATCTCCTCAGGTAAATCCAAATGCAATTGTGTAAACCCTTTTACATGCACTTCATAAATAATTGTTTCAGCCCAAGATGTTCGGAGAGGCTTATCATCTCCCCAATCAAAATCTGTTTGTGTTATAACTGATTTAGGAGCAAAGGCAGCATTATCTCGATCATCAGAGAGTAGAAACCATTTCCGCTTCTCGTTATTGCTTAAATCAGGTTTTCCGTTTACCGCTTTTGCATAAGGATCGAGCATTAATTTATTTAAATTACTGATAGATTCGGAATTCCCGTAAATACGGAAACCGTATTCTGTACCATAATCTAAATTAGCAAGCCAAATATGCCAAACATCCTCTGTTTTATACATTGGAAATCGGACTTCTTTCCCAGCAGAATTAAAAAGGCATAACTCTACTGCTTTCGCTTGTGAAGAATAGAGTGAGAAATTAAATCCTTGTTTGCCTTCATTTTCTTGATGGGTACAACCCATTGGGTAAGGTGTTCCTTTTGCTGTATGAAACATATTTAGCCTTATTTTTGTTTTTTATGAGATTGAGCTTTTACTTTTTTCGCAAAACGTTTCTTTGATTCAACCGCTTGCGCTTTAAACTTAAGATAAATTGTTGCTAATGGAGGAATAACAACATTGATGGATTGTGATTTCCCGTGACTTTCAATCTCTTCACTTAACACCTTACCACCATTTCCCATATTGGAACCTTGGTAGAAGCTGGAATCAGAATTTAGAATTTCTTCATATTCGCCAGATTCATTAACCCCAATACGATAATTTTCACGAGGAATCGGGGTAAAATTGCTAATAACAATAATTCTTTCCCCTTTACGGCTACGTCTTTCAAATGCAAACACTGAATTTTGTGCATCATCAACCACTAGCCACTCAAAACCATTAGGATCAAAGTCTAATTCATAAAGTGGAGCATTTCCTGTATAGGTATGGTTCAAATCTTTAACGAATTTCAATACACCTTTATGCCAAGGTCCACCGTGTTGCTCATCAAGAAGATACCAGTCTAAACTTTCTTTGTAGTTCCATTCTCTACCTTGTGCAAATTCATTACCCATGAATAAGAGTTTTTTACCTGGATATGCCCACATATAGCCATAATAAGCACGCAAGTTAGCAAATTTTTGCCATGTATCCCCTGGCATTTTACCTAACAGAGAATATTTACCATGAACAACTTCATCATGCGATAATGGAAGCACAAATTGCTCGCTATATTGATACATCATGCCAAATGTCATTTGACTATGATGGTATTGACGGTAAATAGGATCTTTTTGCATATAGGATAGCGTGTCATTCATCCACCCCATATTCCATTTAAAACTAAAACCAAGCCCATTATTTTCAACAGGATGTGTAACGCCTGCAAATGAAGTGGATTCCTCTGCAATAGAAATTGCGCCAGGAATTTCATCTCTAATCACTTTATTTGTTTGCTTGAGAAATTCAATGGCTTCTAGATTCTCTCTACCGCCATAACGGTTTGGAATCCATTCCCCGTCTTTACGACTATAGTCCCTATAAATCATTGAAGCAACCGCATCTACTCGAATACCATCTAGCCCAAAACGCTCCAACCAATAAAGAGCATTACCTGTTAGGAAATTCTTAACCTCATGTCGCCCGTAGTTGTAAATTAGGGTATTCCAGTCTTGATGATAACCCTCTCTTGGATCAGCATATTCATAGAGAGATGTTCCATCAAATGCTGCTAAACCATGCGTATCACTTGGGAAGTGTCCTGGAACCCAGTCGAGAATAACATTGATACCAGCCTGATGAGCTTTATCAATAAAACGCTTAAATCCTTCTACCGTACCAAAACGACTGGTTGGAGAATAAAGACCAATAGGTTGGTAACCCCAAGAACCATCAAATGGAAACTCAGAAATAGGTAATAATTCAATATGTGTGAAGCCCATATCTTTAACATAAGGGATCAATTCATCAGCGATTTGGTCGTAATCTAGCCAGAAATTATTTTCTAAATTACGTCTCCAAGAACCTAAATGAACTTCATAAATAGAAATTGGTTGGTCTGCCTGATTTGCTTTACGGCGTTTTTCGGTCATTTCAACAAATTCCGGAAGCACGCTAACTTGAGAAGCTGTGTCTGGACGTAATTGAGAGCGGAAAGCGTAAGGATCGGCTTTTAAACGGAGATGATCGTTGCAATCTAATAATTCAAATTTATAATTTTGCCCTAAAGAAACTTTTGGTAAGAAAAGTTCCCAAATTCCACTGCTTTGATGAAAACGCATCGGGTGACGGCGTCCATCCCAATAGTTAAAATCTCCAACCACAGAAACGCGTTTAGCATTCGGAGCCCATAAGCGGAAAGTCACTCCCGATACACCATCACATTCTGTGAAATGCGCTCCCAAAATTTCATAAGGCCGTAAATGAGAACCTTCCGCTAATAACCAATTATCTAAATCACTGATCATTTGGTGGAAACGATACGGATCTTCAATAATTTGAGCATCATATCCCCAATATACTTTTAGTTGATAAGTAAAAAAGCTACGAGTATTAGGTACGATTCCAGCAAAAAAACCTCTTTCATCAACTTGATGCAACTCACAAAGTGTTTCGTTATTTTTACCCATAACTTCAATTTTATTGGCATCGGGATATAGTGCTCGAATTTCGATACCATGCTCTGTTTCATGCATACCTAATACAGAGAAAGGATCTGAATGCTTCCCATCAAAGAAATTATTAATTGTTTCCTGTGAAACGAATTTAGTCATAATTTTTCTCCTTATTTAGCGTTAGCATTTGCACAGTTTACTTTAAGTATCTTCTAGCAACGTCTCTCGCCATTCTAGATTGGTTATCCTTCAACCAATACCAACATAATTTATACTCGCATTGTATAAAAAGCGTAAGTAATTACAACGCCTTTTATACACTTTAATATCATTTCCTGATCTTTATCAAAAAGATGAAATAAATAAAAAAATAGCGTAACACTCAAAGAGCATTACGCTATATATTATTGATCTACACTTGTTAAAATCCGATCTGCAAACTTCCCGATACTTATCCCAAAGTTATTCGATTTATTCCAATCCATTAACGTTCGGAAATTATTTGTAACTAAGAAAGCTCGTCCAGCTTCTTTATCCGGTCGAACCAACCATAATTTAGTATCGTTCATTTGGGCTAATTTTGCTGTTTCTTGTCCATTTGGATAAGCTAAGTAAATTCCCCAAGCCTGCCACTCGCCTAAACTTTTTCCTTTATTGGACTCAATGCCGGCAAAAGACATATCAATAGGACTAGATAATTTAACTTCTACTCCCCAAGGCAAATTTTTATCCCAACCAACCGTTGAAAGGTAAGACGCTATTGAGGCAAAAGCATCATATTCATTATTCCAAATATCTTTTTTACCGTCGCCATCGCCATCTGCCGCATAGCTAAGATAAGCGGTTGGCATAAATTGTGTTTGCCCCATTGCCCCCGCCCAAGAGCCTAATAGTTCATAGCGACTAATCGTGCCATCATCTAACATCTTCATCGCATTCACAAACTCTTGCGTAAATAGCTTTTCTCGTCTGCCATCAAATGCCAATGTTGCTAATACAGAAAGCACATCAAAATCGCCTTGGTAATTACCAAAACTGCTTTCCATACCCCATAAAGCCATAATGTATTCTTTCTGAACACCAAATTTCTGGCTTGCTTTGGTTAGCTGAGCATTGTATTCATACCAACGTTCTGTTGCCATATCCACTTTCTTTTGGGTAAGGACTTTATTTAAATAATTCGTTACACCATTAGGATTTGGCGGTGGTGGCGGTGTATTAGGATCACGTTTGCGTGCGGCTTGTTCTTGATCCAACTGCACCGCTCTTGCGTTATATTGAATAAATTTTTGTGCATTTAACGTTTTTTCTGAAACACCCGCCCCCGCAGCCTTACGCTTTAGGAAATTCACGTAATCATTAAAATTACTTATAGCGCGTGATTGAGTATATTTTGCATCTAAAGGCAATGAAACATACTGCTCGGAATGGTTTGAACATCCGGCAATCACCAGTGTAAAAACAGTAAAAGGGATTGTTAATTTTTGTTTTAATTTCATAACGATAATGAGCGGTTAGATTTGCTAAATTTTTTGGAAATTTAACCGCTTGTTTTTATAAGTTGATCATACGATTTGGGCGAATAACATCGTCAGCAGTAATCTCCGCAACACCCAAAAACTGCGCTGTATTTGAGAATAATCGAACTAAACCATAAATTTGTTCAACATTCTCAAATTTTACTCTTTGACCAAAACCAACCGCTTTAGTTTGCTGCTCATTTAAATTTATTTTCGGTAAAGTAGATACGGCGGTATCCATAGGTAATAACAGCTTATCTAGCTCATCAAGCGGTTGATTTTCTGCCATATTTTGCAAATCGGTATAACTCATCATTGCCGCAATCGGATAATCTGCCACCGCCAAACGGCGTAATACAGTTACGTGAGCACCACAACCCAACACTTCGCCTAAATCATCGACTAATGTGCGAATATAAGTTCCTTTCGAACAATGCACTTCCAATGTTAAAAAAGGTGCTTCATAGGCAATAAATTTCAACTCAAAAATGGTAATCGGGCGTGCTTCTCGCTCTATGGTAATTCCTGCTCGAGCGTATTCATAAAGGGGTTTGCCCTGATGTTTTAACGCAGAAAACATCGTGGGCACTTGTAAAATATCGCCACGAAACTGCGCTAAGGCTTGTTGAATATCGCTTTCGGTTACATTAACAACTTTTGTTTCAACAACCTGCCCTTCTGCATCTGAAGTATCCGTTCGTTCGCCAAGTTTTGCCGTGACTTGGTAACGTTTATCCGAATCCAACAAAAATTGTGAAAACTTGGTCGCTTCACCCAAGCAAATCGGCAACATTCCCGTTGCTAAAGGATCTAACGCCCCCGTATGCCCGGCCTTATTTGCCTGAAAGATACGCTTTACTTTCTGCAAAATATCATTAGAAGACATACCTTGAGGCTTATCTAATAAAAATATGCCGTGTATATCACGCCCTTTTTTACGAGGTCTTGACACGCCTTAGTCCTCTTTATGTTTTGCTTCGTCTTCACGAATCACGTTAGAAACAAGGTTTGACATACGCATCCCTTCCACTAAAGATTCATCGTAAATAAAACGCAATTCCGGCACGATACGCAAACGCATTGCCTTACCCACTAAAGAACGAATATACGGACTCGCTTTTTCTAAGCCCTTCATTCCTTGTTTGATTGCTTCTTGATCGTTATCAAATAAGAAGGTTACAAAGATTTTGGCATAGGCTAAATCACGCGAAACCTCAACATCTGATACCGTTACCATACCAATACGAGGATCTTTAACCTCACGCTGTAAAATAATTGCCACTTCTTTTTGTAATTCTTGAGCGACACGATCTGAACGTTTAAATTCTCTAGACATACTTTTTCCTTAATTTCTATTTTTTTCTAAAATCACAAAAAAACTTATCTGAAAGATTATTTCCAACCACCTTCGTAATTTCATCTTTAAGCCAATCAGATAATTTTAATTTTGAGCCAATATAATTCATTGATTATCCTGAATATAAAAACAGCTCTGTTTTCGTGGTTTTCATAAATTACCCATAAATACATTAAGCGGTCAGATTTTAAAATCCGACCGCTTATAATCGACCCGTGATAATAGTGCAAAACGGCTTATTTCACAAGAAACAAGCGGTTATATTTACAAAGTTTTTTGCAAAAACGGTTAAAACCGATATTTTGCACCTAAGCTCACATTTTGCCATTTTTCTCCGCTGCTCGGATAAGCAATCGCATATTCGCCAAAGAGATCAAAGTTTTCTGTGATTTTATAACCTAAACCAATCTTCGCTGTGGTGATATTTTTCGCCGGCGAAATACCTTGCAAATGAATGTTACTTTCTGCACCAATATAGCGTGCGTCAAAATTAAAGGCATCTTTAGCATTTGGCGTAATGCGATGCGAAAGTAGCGCATTTAGGCTTAAATCGCCTAATTTCATTGTTGCACGCAAACCGGCTAAATAGCTGTTAAGCGAGAATTTTGTGCGATCTGCCTGAACACCGAAATTCTTCTGTTCATCAAAGGCTTTTTGATAAATTGAATCCAACTGATAGCCAATAAATGGGCTAAGTTCTAACGGCTGAAGCGCAAAGCGGTAACCTAATTCAGTATAAACAGAATAGAGACGGGATTTCACATCTGTAGCCAAAGAGCGGGTTTCATTCGGCAGTAAAATTGTGCGCTTCACCTCATTCTTAGCTTGCGCCATTCCTGCCTGAGCAAGTATGTAACCGCTATTTTTTTGATAGCCGGCATACAGTGTTCCGCCTTGCTGATTAAGTTTTGCCGTGCCGGTCGCTTGTTCGAAATCAGCTTTTTGATGGCTATGATAAAGTGCTGCCCCGACCAATAAATCGCCAATCTGCTTATCCGCTCCCAAATAGGTTTGATTGCCGCTAATTTTGGCATTTTTATAGCCGGTTTGCGCAATGCGGTAAGTCTGATGAGTAATTGCGCCATATACATTGCTGTTTTCCGAAGCAAAATTTTGGAATGCGCGATCCGCAATATTTTGGCTAAATACTCGGTTCTCATTTAGCAGCATATTTTGCGCTGAAGCATAAATTTCTGCCGCAAGCGACTCGACCGTTTGTGCTGCCGTTAATGGCGCAGCGGTCAGAATGGCAAGGGTGTCAGATTTAATCTTGCTATTTGGCGTTTGTGCCACTTCATCAAAAACCTTATCTAAATTTTCACCGGTATTCTCAGCACTGCGAGAAAGTGCGCCAACACTTCTTAATACATTAGCCGTCTTATTCCGTTTATAGGTTGCTTTTACCTCATTTTCTTGCTGCTCAACTTTGCTCACCAAAATGTAAGGGGCAATATGATCCGAAACAGTATAGAAATTGCCGTAATTGATTAAAGATCCTGCTTTTAAGATAGTTCTTGTTTTTTCATTTTGAGTCGGCACTTCATTGATATTTACCACATCTGCCAAAATACGAGAATTTTGCAGATCAGCTTTGCCTTTCACATTAAGCAATGCGGTATCTATATCAATCACCGTACGGGCATCTTTATCTGCTTGGTAATCACCATCAATATTTACCCCTTTGCCATAAACTTCAAAAGAGCCGTTATTTGCAACAGATTGCCCGATTTTGACCGCTTGCGTATCGTTTTCTGTGCGCAATGTCCCATTTTTTTCAATTCTAACCGCAGAGTTAATCAAAGCATTAGAGAGCGACAACGTCCCGTTTTCGACAACTGTTTGCCCTGAATAAGTATTATATCCGCTAAAATAGAGCGTCCCCGTACCTAATTTTCTAAATCCTGCATCGCCGGCAATGTCATTGCTCCAAGTCAAACGAGAGCGATCTTGATAATTACGAGCAGCGAAATCTGCCGTAACAAAACCATTATCGCTTTTAACCAATAAGCGTTTATCAAATCTTGCCGGGCCTTTTAATGCACGAGCTTCATTTAATACCCCCCAACCGACTTTCTCATTCGGATCAGTGGTTACCTCTGTTGAACCTAATTTATTAGCGGTCGATAAAATGGTTTGCGTGACCAAATGATTGCTCATCCACGGGAATTTATCCCAAACATTGGCAACGGCGGCGGTTACCACCGGTGCGGCAAAAGATGTACCGGTGGTACTCACGCTATTATCAAATAACGACCACTCTCCTTGGGTTGCAATCCCCCAATTTTTAGCCGTCTCACCGATTTGGCTAGAATACGACATTAAATTCTGCCCTCGCCAATCCACTGCAGCCACGGTAATCCAGCCTCGGCGGGCGTCATCATTCAACACTGGGATATGCGATTCCGTCGTTGCGTATTTATTTTGCCCCGAATGTTTACTTTGCCCATCATTGCCGGCAGCCCAAACAAAAATGCTATCTTGGGCAGCCATTTTCGCCAACATTTCATAAATCGGGTTTTGTGCAAAATAACGCCAACCGCCTTTCTCTTTTAAACGACTTTCCCACGGTGTATTACCATAAGAGTTGTTGAAAATCCGCACGCCTTGAGCATAAGCTGCTTCATAATATTGGTTAGAGGCACTCACCATATTGTTTGAATCAGCGGTATAACCATAGATATAGCCTTTCTCATTTTTGAGTGCAATCACACCTGCTGCCATTGTGCCGTGAGAATGTTTATTACCTTTTGCTTGACGTGGCGAGTCATAATTTAGCAATAATCTATTTTCACCATTACTAAATTGAAACGCCTTGCCCGTATCATTTCTCGCAGAGAAATCAACGTCGATCACCCCTATTTTGTGAGTTAAATTTTCATCATTTACAACAACATTATTTAGCGGAGAGAGTTTTTCAATCATACCGTTTTGAGTAAATTTCGCCGCTTCGTCAAAAATCCTTGTCGGATCTTTCGGTAAATACATTCCCATTGGCTCAATATGCTCGGTTACCATAACCGGTTTATTTTCTTGTGCGACTTCAATTTCAGGTTCGGTTTTAACTTCTTCTGTTACTTCACTAATTTCAATCGGTGTTATTGATGGTTTTTCTTCCTCCACTTTCACTTCATTTGATGGATTTGAGATTTCCGGCTCGGTTTTAACTTCTTCCGTTACTTCGCTGATTTCAATCGGCGTTGTTGAAGGTTTTTCTTCTTCCACTTTCGCTTCATTTGATGGATTTGAAATTTCCGGATCGGTTTTAACCTCTTCTGTTACTTCACTGATTTCAATCGGCGTTGTTGATTGGGTTTCTTCCTCCACTTTCGCTTCATTTGATGGATTTGAAATTTCAGGTTCGGTTTTAACTTCTTCTATTACTTCACTAATTTCAACCGGCGTTGTTGAAGGTTTTTCTTCTTCAACTTTTGCTTCATTTGATGGATTTGAAATTTCTATTTCCGGACTGGAAGATTCCGATTTGGGATTTTCAGGCATTGTCGAGCTTGAAACAAACTCTTCTTTATTATTGTTATTTTCTAGTTGAGAGGTTGGATTGGTTATTTTTTCGGTTAATTCAGCAGCAGTCTGACTAAATATTTCTGTTACAGAATTTGCCTTTTCTGTCGTGTCTAGCGTTTCATTCGGCGTAATTTCATTATTTGGCGTTGCAGGCATAGGCTGCTGATGAGAAGAACCCCCTCCCCCACTACAAGCGGTCGCAAATAATGATAATAATGCAACTTCTGAATATCTAGGTGCTTTTTTCATAATTTCTCCTTTAATACTAATAATACGTTATATAAGCTCAATTAAAGCTTGCAACTCAGGCAATCTTACCATCAAATGCCCCTAATAAATAGCAAAAAACCGCCCTAAAAGCGGTTTTTACAATTCAGATCACTTGATTTCTTTTACAATCAATTCCTGCTTATTCAGTACCACCGAACCGGCAGGAATATCCTTATGCACCACGCAACCCGCACCAATCACACAATGATCGCCAATAGTTACCCCCTTCAAAATCACCACATTCGAACCAATCCAGCAATGTTTCCCAATTTTTATCGGTGCCATATAGAAAATATTGCCTTCGATTTTCTCTTGGTCATATTTATGGTTGTGATCGTACATTCTCACCCCTTCGCCAATTAAAGTATGATCGCCTATCTCAATTTCTTGTAAGCAGTTAATACTGGAATAGCTGTTAATAAAAACATTATTGCCAATCAATAACTTAGCATTATTTGAAACTAAAATAGTAACAAAATCCCTTAATTCGCTATTCTCGCCATAACTAACCTGTGCGGCATTTGGGTTTATCTTAAATAGACAATATTGTCCGTGTCTAATTGTCGATTGTTGGGTATTATCTTGCATTCTATCCGTCCTTACAAATTAAATGACAGGCTTAATGATCTAAATATAAATAATTTTTCCAACTATTCATACGCAGCAAAACCTTACGCATCATCGCTAAATGATGGGCGTGTTCCGTATAAACTGCCACTTCTGCGGTTGTGCCGTAAGGCAGTTGATATTCGGACATATCCTCTTTTAATTTCAACACCACTAATGGCATCGCTTCGTTATCAATAAAACGGCGGGTATAAAGCGTTCCGTTTGCTTGTAATTCGTGTTCGCCGATAGCAGGTAAAACGCCAATCACTTCCGCTTTAAAAACCCGCCCCGGAATGGCCGGGAACGCAAGCTCCGCTTCATTACCGGCTTTTAAACGTAAAAGCAAATAAAGTGCGCATTTAACCACAGTTCGACATAATAAACAACGAGCAAAAGAAACTCTTATAAACTTAACCTGCCATTTGGCATTATCAATTTATAAGAGGACTTTACTATGAAAAAATCAACACTTTCTCAGCAGTTATTTTCTCAATATTTCAGCGACTGGGTCGCAACCTATAAGGAAGGGGCAATTCGGTTAGTTACAATGAAAAAGTATCGTTCTACGTTACATTGGATTGAAACCCTTGCACCGAAATTGCGAGTTGGCGATTTAAGCCGCATTACTTATCAAAAACTGCTCAATGATTACGCTCAAACCCACGAACGCCAGACGACAATGGATTTTCATCATCAACTCAAAGGAGCGATTTTGGACGCTGTTGATGAAGGTTTATTGGACACCGATCCCACTCGTAAGGCGATTATCAAAGGCAAAGCTCCAAAAAGCAAAAAGATCAAATATCTCAACCAATTTGAACTGCAAGCCTTGCTTAACAGCCTTGAATTAGAGCAAAAAATCAATTGGGATTGGTTTATTTTATTGGTTGCCAAAACAGGAATGCGATTTTCGGAGGCGCTTGCCATTACGCCGGAAGATTTTGATTTTGCACATCAAACCTTGCAGGTCAATAAAACGTGGAATTACAAAGAAAAAGGTGGATTTTCACCAACAAAAAACCGCTCTTCTATTCGTAAAATTCAGCTGGATTGGCAAACGGTTATTCAATTTTCTCAACTGATCAAAGACCTACCACCAGATAAACCCATTTTCCCTTGCGATACCGCAATCTATAACTCAACCATTAACGGTATGTTGGCAAGAATTTGCCGAAAAGCTAAAGTTTCCACTATTTCTATTCACGGGTTACGCCATACACACGCATCATTATTGCTCTTTGCTGGCGTATCTATTGCGAGTGTAGCACGGCGATTAGGTCATTCCAGTATGACAACCACGCAACACACCTATTTACACATTATTCAAGAATTGGAAAATCAAGACACGGACATCGTAATGCGACATTTGGCAGGGCTTTGTTAAAATTTTGAGGCACTCAGCGTGGTGTCCTAGAGCGATGACAAACCCTATACGAGCCGTATAGGGTTACTTAATCTGAGCCGCTCTGCGGCTCTTCCTTTCAGCCCCAGCGGGGCTGGGTTTAACGAACCTAGCACGGCTCGTGCTAGGTAGTTTCTCAAAGATGAACTTTGTCAGCAATCTGGGACACCCAGCTTGGTGCCCCTATTTTCATTGCGGCCTATTTTAACGCCTTATCTTGCCAAAATAATATGCTCAATTTCTGTTTTAATCTTTTCTCGCAAATAACCTTTCAATTTTAACGGATTGGGATTGTCGTTTGGTTTTTCTTGCACAAATTGTGCTGTAACCAACGTTTGATCTGCGGTTTTGATCAAATTATCTAACAAACCAAAATCTTTCCAGTCATCTTTACCCAAAACGTGATGTGCTTGTAATTTCTGGAAACTTGTCCGATCTAAACCGAAAAGAGCAATAAAATCGCTAACCGTAGATTGTTCTGCATTGGCTCGATATTGATCTAATAAAACCTCAAAATTATCGACTTGCTTGATTTTACCTGATTTCACATCGGCTAAAATACGCTCTGCGTGCAAGCGGTCGTTTTCTCTTAATTGATTGAAAAGCGGCAAAATATGGGCTTCTAAGGCTTGAGCTTGCTCTGCTTGTTCCGTAGCTTGAGCTTGAGCTAAATCATTCAATAATTTCATTAAATAGGTTTTATCAATCACCAGCGTATCGCCCGAAACCAACATCGGATCAATGTCGAATTTCGGTTTTTTCGCACTCGGATCACGGTTTGCCTTATCCAAATCCGCATAGCGTGCTTGCAACTCGTGATATTGGGCTTCACTAAAAGCCAATTTTTGTGCTTCTTCTACTTTATCCCAACTCACACCTTGCTGACGTAACGCAATCATTGTTTTTTCCAATTCATTGAAAAACTTCGCAAACTGTTTTTGTGCTTCTTCATCTTTCGGTAATTTGGAAAAATCAGACAAAATCTCACCGCTTGTTAAATCCGTTTTTTCAGGGAAAAGGCGACAAATATCGGCAAAAGTGCGGTTAATTTTGACTAAGTTTTCTTCTTTGCTTGGCACGAAAAATGCCCCAGCCTCTTTTTTATTGGAATAGAGTTTAAACGCCGTTTCAATATTTTTTTCCATTCGAATTGGCGTACGGAAATATTCGATAATCCCTTGCGGTTTATCGTTATTTAAAATACGGTTTGTGCGAGAAAATGCCTGAATTAAATTCGCATAGTCAAGGGTTTTATCTAAATATAAGGTATTCACATAAGGGGCATCAAAACCTGTTAATAACTGCCACACCACAATCACTAAATCTAATTGTTTTTCAGGCTCTTCGGTGGTGATTTTTTTATATTCTTCACGGCGAGCCAAACGGTTCATTAAATCTTCTTTATATTGTGGCACGGTATCCAAGCCAAAATGCGTGCCAAATTGTTGATTATAATGAATAATCGCCTGTTCTAATTCTGTCGTATCTTCAAAACTGCCTTCGTCATAATCGCCATTCGGATCGTAAATCACCGCAATTTTTAACCCCAAATGATTTTGTTTTAAAGCATTAAAATAACAGTTTGCCGAACGAATATCATTGACGGCTAACATTGCCGAAAATTTACGGTTATAAGAATTTTGCAACCAAGTCTCTAAAATATGTTTAGCAACCTGCTCGACCCACTCTGGTTTATCATAAAAAGATTTGGATAACTCTTGCTCAATCTCTAAATCAGACACTTTTTTCGGATCAAGCCAATCACGATACACTTCGCCATAGCTATCATCCTTCCAAAGAGCAACCTCATTTCGTAATTTCTTTTTCGGAATAGGGAAATTTTGACGGACTTCAAACCCCAACACGTTTTTATCTAAAATCCCGTCTGCAACAGAATAAATATGCAAAGGATTGCCGAATAAATCTGCGGTTTTGGTGTTAGCTTGTTCATCAAGTAAAATCGGTGTGCCGGTAAACCCAAACCAAACCGCTGTCGGATAATGCTGACGAATACGCATCAACATTTCGCCCGATGTCGAGCGGTGTGCCTCATCGACAATAAAAACAATGTTAGTTTTAGCTAGCTTTTGTTGCTTACCCAGTTTCGCTACGTTATCCATTTTCTGAATACTGGTCACGATTAAACGCTGTTTTGGATCTAAAAGTGCGGTCAATAATTTATGTGAATTTTTCGTGGCGGTTACATCGTCTTCATCATCAACAAAACCGCTATATTCATTGACAGTCTGTTTCACTAATTCATTACGATCTGCCAAAAAGACTACTTTATCCACCTGCTTTAATTCGCTAGCAAGTTGAGCTGTTTTAAACGAAGTCATCGTTTTGCCCGAGCCTGTGGTATGCCAAATATAACCGCCTAAGAAATCCTGCTCTGAACCGTTAAATTGACATTTCTGCAAACGGGATAAAATCTGCTCTACTGCATAAATTTGGTAAGAACGCAACACCTTTAATACGCCTTTTGGCTTATCGGCAATGGTATAAAGCGACATCAATTTATGCCCCATCGGCACCCTTAAAGCGTGTTTAATGAATTGGCTACTTTCATCAATTCTTTTATTATCGAAATCCGCCCAACCAAAACAAAACGTAGGGTTAAAACTACGATGATCCGTTGGTCTGGCAAAATAACGCGACTCATCGCCATTTAAAATGCCAAAGATTTGCACCAAAGAATAAAAATTACCAAAATCCCCATTTGCCATATAATCCCGAATTTGCCAATAAGCATTAGATAAGCTTACCCCTTCACGCTTTAACTCTAAATGAATAACGGGAATACCTGAAATCAGTAGCGTAACATCAAAACGGTGATCTCGCCCTGTCGCTCGATTTTTCTTACGGGTAATTTGATTAACCACTTCATAGCTATTTTTACCGCCTGCCACATCATGCGACCAAAAGCACTCCAAAATAATATCGTTCTTAACCCCATTTAACACCCGAGAAATCATTACTTGCCCCGTAGAAAGAAAACGGGCTGCCTCAAGCGGTGAATTTATCGCAAAAATTTGCGATTTAATTTGCTCAAACTCGTCATCAGTTAATGGCTGGTCTTTTAATCGCTCAATATTGCGTTGATATAAAATATCACGCCAATGAGCAAGCAAAGTCTCTTCGGTGGTATGACTTAAATCAGGGCGATAGCGCCAACCATTATCTTCAAGGGAACGGATAACTGACTGTTCAAAGGCTAATTCTGAGGTGGATTTTGGCATAAAAATGATTTCCTTAATTCTTATAGTCTCTCTTTGGCTTTATTATAGGCTTCAAGCCGTTCTCTTTTTCCATTCCTTTAACGCTCTCGGATCAAATTCCAATTCATAACTCATCGAACGTTACCTTAATTCCTTTTTGTGGATTAGCTAAACGATAACGAACGGTTTCAAGTAACTCATTTTCTTCAGTTGTAATAACCGCTTGTTTTATAGGTAAGCAATGATTTTGGCTAATATATTGAAAGTAAAGGCGTATTGCTTCGCTAGGAGAAATGTTAAGCTGTTCTAGAACAGCATAGGTTTGCTGTTTTAAATTTTCATCTAATCGCACGTTTAATGTTGCCATAAAGCCCCCTTTTGTAATGCAAAACGTAATACATTATAAATAAGTCCAAGATAACTGCAAGTTCTTCTATTAGCTTATTTCACAAACATTTTTTCTAAACAAGCGGCTTTAATTTGTTGATATTTTGCTAATTCTTTCTGATGAAGAGCGATAGTTTCATCAAGCTGTTTAAAGAAGTTGCCGATGGTGGTTTGTTCTTCTTTGCTCTTTGGTATTATTACATTTAAATTTTCTACATCTTTGCCATTAAAAGATGGTAATGCTCCAACTTGAGATAATTGAGGTAAATATATAGTATCAAATAAAGTTTTACAGAAATAATAGTCCCATTGTTCATTTAAAATATAAGCCATTGTATTATTATCAATAAGAAAAGAGTTTAAAACCAGTCTCTTACGATCTAATAATAATGCAGCTCCGACTTTAGCAAATATAATTGCTGGAATGCTATTTATCACTTTCCATCTATTCTTTAAGATCTGTTCTTCTGATACATAATTATTAGAAGTAACCATAATTAACTCATTTCCTATCAAAGTCATATCAGACACTTTATAGAATGGAATACCTTTTTTTCTTCCTTGTTCACGTTCAGGAAAACCTATTCCTGATTGGCAATAGCCTACCTCCCCCAACTTTCGCTGTTCCCAAGCGTTTTTATTTTCATTTTGAATTTGTATGTATTTTGTACTAAAAATATTTTCTAAGTACGCTGTTTTTAAATTCTGAAATTTAATGCAATTACGCCGATGAAGAGCGATAGTTTCATCAAGCTGTTTAAAGAAGTTACCGATGGCGGTTTGTTCTTCTATTTTAGGACACAAAAAGTTAAAATTTCTCAAAGTATCTAAACTAAGGAACTTTTGAGTGTTCCCAGTATTTTTCTGAAAAATATAATTGTTAAAAGTCGAGCTCTTCAAAAGCTGTACTAAAAATATATTCTTTAGTTCCTCTTTCTCTTTTATTAAACCAACATTTTTTATAGCATAGCCGCTCTTATCAACTAAAATAGGATTACCAATTGTCCCTATTAACCCTAATAATATATCTCCCTCATCAACTTTGGAACGTTTATTGATTTCATTAAAATCACAAAGGGAAATAAAAGATACATCTGATAAATCTAATCCATATTCTGTTAGATTCTTAGATGTAACAAGAGGATATCCTGTTTCATAGTAATTTGGTGAGCTATGAGTACCATCTCTCACATCAGCTGCATCCCCCAACTTTCGCTGTTCCCAAAAGTAAGTCTTGTGCTTTAATCTTATAAATTTTATTCAAGTAAAATCATATACTTACAAAAATAACAAAATGACTACATCCCTAAAAACTGCACTTTCGCTTTAGAAAAATAATTGTTTTAAATTAAAAAAGAAAAGAGCGGTTAAATTTGTTTTATTTTTTGCAAAATAAGAGAGAAATTTAACCGCTTTTGAGATATATGCTTTACATAAAAATATTAAATAAACATCTTTTCTAGGTATGCTTGTTTAATTTTTTTATATTTTTCAACTTCTCGTTGATGAAGAGCGATAGTGTCGTCCAGCTGTTTAAAGAAGTTGCCAATTTTCTGTTGTTCTTCTGAGCTTGGAAGAAAAATATCAATTTTTTCAATCTCACTTTTATTTATTTTCTTAGGAAAAGCAATATGTAGTGTACGTTTCCATATATCGCTTTGAACGCTAGATGATGATATTGCTGTAGCGAGAAAAAATGAATGTATTCCCTTTGGCTTTAATAAAGCCAAGCTAACGTAATAAGCAACTTTATGATCTGAAAGAACAACATTGGCTGTACCTACATCCCCAATTCTTGTCATTAATACATCACCTTTTCTAGGAAAATTCTTAAACTCCTTTTTAAAATCAACTTCTGAAATAAATTTATTAGAAGATAATGTTTTTATATCTTCAACGCTTAGAAACATTACACCTTTATCTGTGTATTTAGGTGTCTGGTGAGTACCATCAAAAATATCAACAACTTCCCCCAACTTTCGCTGTTCCCAAGCGTCCGTAAAATTAGGAAATCTTAGCTCTGGGAATTGCTCATTTTCCTTTGGAAACATTTTTTCAAGGTATGAAATCTTTAACTTTTGGTACTTTTCTAGCGCTCTTTGATGAAGAGCGATAGTGTCATCAAGCTGTTTAAAGAAGTTACCGATGGCGGTTTGTTCTTTTTGTTCTTTTGGGATAGAAATCAGAGTCTTTTTAATATCGTTAGAATTTATTGCATCAAATGTTGAACCAGTACTTAAAGCATTCCAATATCCATCAATTTTCATTTTACTTAGAATTTGGTAGATAAATTCATTTCCTTTGATTGCACAAACACCCCGTCCTAGAACGACATCATAATCAGTTTTAGCCATATCGCCAACAGGAGCTCTAACACTCATAATCAGATCATTTTTCTTTCCAATTTTAGTTATTTGTGTAGTCCATATTCTTGGAAAAACTTTCCCGTTTTTTATATCAGCATTTCCTTGTACAAGGATATGATCTTTCGGATTATTAGTATAATTTCCTGAATTTGGAGATTGTCCCATAACAATTTCAGCTATCTCCCCCAACTTTCGCTGTTCCCAATCATCAGTGAACCCTGCAAAGCGGATTTCTGGTACACATTTTTTTTGCTCTTTCATCGTGTTTACCCCAACAATTTCGCCATTGCCCAAAAAGCCTCTTCCGCTTGTTTGCGTTGTGCTTGAATTTCGTCCAAAGTTTCTTTGTAACGTTCATCTAAGGCTTTAATCTGATTTGCTACATTTCTTGAATAGGAATGGGCAATATTTTCCAGCTCGACAATCAGCGCATTTAGCCATTTTTGTTCTAATAACTGGCGAATATCTTGCAACGTTAATTGTACAAATTGGGCTTCCACTTTTTCATCAAAACGTGGCTCTTCTCGTTTAAGTTGCTCTTTGGCTTGTTTCACACCTTGTGAAAGGGCTTGAATTTGTTGCAAGCGGTCAAATTTTTCCGATAATTCGCTTTCAGTCCATTCTAAAGCCGATTGTTCCGCCCAATCTTTTAGAGCAGAAATCGCTTTTTGTGCATTGCTTTTTGCCGTTTTCACGATATTTTCAAGTTGCGCAATATCATCTTCGTTTTCAATACCGCCGGTTAATTCCGTTTGATGTTCTGTTAAGGTTTCTTCATCATTGCTAATTTGCTGTTTTATTTCATCTAAGGCATTTTTTTCTGTTGCGAAGAAATAATCAGCAATCAATGCTTTAGAGAAAATAGCGCCTGTTTTGCCGTCTTCTACCTCTTCTTTACCTTTGGTAACAAGATTTGGTACTAAAGTGCGGGCATATTCAAAGCCGTTTTCAGCAAAAGCGGTTAAATCGTTGTTGATTTGTGTATCCCAATTATCGACAAAAAGTTGATAGGCTTCGTAAGGGTCAGTAAAGCTAGATGTTTCAAATTGTTGGAAAAGTGCGTTTTCCAATTTGTCAAAAATCGGTAAAATTTCACCGCTTGCAACAGGATTTTCGCCTAGCAGTTGTGCTACAACGTTCTGTTTCCATTGCTCAATGCCTCGATGCGTTTTTGCAATAAAGGCTTGATAATCACTATCTTGCTCAATGGTATTAAAAATCTCTTCTGCCTTAATGTTTAAGGTTGAAAAGCCTGTGCGTAATGGGCTAAATAAGGTTTTTCTTAAGGTAGGGAATGCCTGCCAGAAGTCACTAAATTGATCAATATCTTCATCGGGAATACCGCCATTAAGATGAGCATCAATATTTTGACTTTCGTTTTTTGATACTGGGGTAATGTAGCGTGGAATGTTTAAATTAAACTGATTACTTTCAATTTCAGTGAGATCTGCTAAATGACTAAAACCAGCTCGTACCTCACGTTTTCGATAAACATCAAGGATTTTCTTAATATCTCGCTCACGCAATACATTGCTGTTCTTCTCTTTTCTGAACCCTTGAGAGGCATCAATAAACAGCACGTTATTATGTTTTGGCTGTTTGCGTAAAATCATTACGATTGTTGGAATACCTGTGTTAGTAAAAATACCCGCTGGCAAGCCAATAATGGCATCAATTTGACGGCGTTGTAATAATTTTGTACGGATTTTTTCTTCTTCATTACCACGGAAAAGTACGCCGTGCGGTAATACAATCGCCATAATGCCATCAGATTTTAAGTGATAGAGTGAATGAAGTAAGAAAGCATAATCTGCTTTAGTGGCTGGGGCTGTGCCGTATTCTTTAAAACGAACATCTTTATCCGCTCGTTCAGTATCCCATTTTGCAGAGTATGGCGGATTTGCGACCACACAATCCACAAAAAGAGGGGTATCTTCGCCATTGATTTCGCCATAAGGCCAGTCGCTTTTTAGTGTGTCGGCATTACGCAAAATCATATTGGCTGGTTTCACACCTCGCATTAACAGGTTCATTCGAGCAATGTTGTAGGTAGTGTTGTTTTCTTCTTGCCCGAAAAACTGGATATTATCACGATGTTCATTGCGATTAACCGCTTCGCTTACGGTCAATAAAAGCGAGCCAGAACCGGCCGTAGGATCGTAAACAGCACATTGTTCTTTTTGACGTAATTCATCTGCCACAATTTCCGCCATAATGCGAGAAACTTGGTGAGGCGTGTAGAACTCGCCTGCTTTTTTACCTGATGCCATTGCAAATTGGGCAATCAAATACTCATAGATATAACCAAATACATCATATTCAGAGTTATCGGTAATTTTAATCCCGTTTAAAAGCTCAATTAATTTTTTAACCGCACTTTCTTTGTCGCTCAAATTTTTCCCTAATTTTTCAGAGGTTAAATTGAGATCAGAAAATACGCCTTCAAAATCATCTTTTTGGCTGTCGTAGAGATTTTCATTAAAATGATTGATTGCGTCTGTAACGTGCGACAATTTCCATTTATTTTCGCTGATATTCACAATCCAAGTACGATATAAATCCTCTTGAGCAATAAAATAACCTAAATCTTCTTTAATGGTTTCAATGCTATCGCTATCCAGCTCTTCAAAACTCACTTCATTTTGAACTAAATAATTTTCTTGATGTTCAGAGAGAAATTTATAGAAAAGAAAACCGAGAATGTAGTTTTTATATTCTGACGCGTCCATTTTGCCACGCAAATCATTTGCTGACGCCCAAAGTGTTGCTGCAAGTTGTTGTTTGTTCATTATATCGCCTAATTTGTCAAGTGGATTTAGGCGTTAGTGTATCAAAAGAAACTATCGCTCGACTACAGCGAAAGTGGATATTAGGTGTAAAAAATCCCAATATATTATTGGGATTGGTTATAAAACCCAATTTTTATTCGAAGAATAAAAAAAATAACGGCATAACGAGAAACCATTATGCCGTTAAATTTGTAGGGGCAAATGACATTTGCCCTAATATCAATAGATTAAATCGAACGTTTAATCTCAACCACCTCGAATACCTCGATTTGGTCGCCGACTTTCACATCGTTGTAGTTTTTCACGCCAATACCACATTCCATACCGTTACGTACTTCTGAAACGTCGTCTTTGAAACGGCGGAGAGATTCTAACTCGCCCTCAAAAATCACCACGTTGTCACGCAACACACGGATTGGGTTGTTACGTTTTACAACACCTTCGGTTACCATACAACCTGCGATTGCACCAAATTTCGGATGGCGGAAGACATCACGAACTTCTGCCAAGCCGATGATTTCTTGCTTGAATTCAGGTTGTAACATACCGCTCATTGCTGCTTTGATTTCGTTTAATAATTCATAAATGATTGAATAATAACGTAAATCAATGTTTTCCGTTTCGATTATACGACGTGCTGATGCATCGGCACGAACATTGAAGCCCACAATAATGGCATTGGATGCGGCGGCTAAAGTTGCATCGGTTTCAGTAATACCACCTACACCAGAACCGACTACTTTCACTTTTACTTCATCTGTTGAAAGCTCTGCTAATGCTTGGCAAATCGCTTCAACCGAACCTTGTACGTCTGCTTTAACGATAACGTTAAGCTCTGCCACATCACCTGCGGTCATATTGCTGAACATATTTTCCAGTTTCGCTTTTTGCTGACGAGCAAGTTTCACTTCACGGAATTTACCTTGACGATATAACGCTACTTCACGTGCTTTTTTCTCATCACGTACAACAGTTGCTTCATCACCTGCGGCTGGTACGCCTGAAAGACCTAATACTTCCACAGGAATTGATGGGCCTGCTGATTCAATGTCTTTACCATTTTCATCGCGCATTGCACGAACACGACCATACTCGAAACCACAAAGTACGATGTCGCCTTTGTTCAATGTGCCTGATTGAACAAGAATGGTTGCAACCGGACCACGACCTTTATCAAGGTAAGATTCGATAACAACACCGCTTGCCATACCTTCTTTCACTGCAGTAAGCTCTAACACTTCTGATTGAAGTAAAATCGCTTCAAGTAATTCATCAATACCCAAGCCTTTTTTCGCTGATACAGGTACAAACTGAACATCACCACCGAATTTCTCAGAAATTACTTCGTGTTGAAGTAACTCTTGCTCGACACGATCTGGGTTTGCTTCCGGTTTATCAATTTTGTTTACCGCAACCACAATCGGCGCACCAGCTGCTTTCGCGTGTTGGATTGCTTCAATGGTTTGTGGCATTACGCCATCGTCTGCCGCCACTACGAGAACAACGATATCCGTTGCTTTCGCACCACGCGCACGCATTGAGGTAAATGCCGCGTGTCCCGGTGTATCTAAGAAGGTAATCATCTTACCGTCATCGGTTTCAACGTGATATGCACCGATGTGCTGAGTAATACCACCCGCCTCACCTGCTGCTACTTTCGCTTTACGAATGTAGTCTAATAATGAGGTTTTACCATGGTCAACGTGTCCCATAATGGTAACAACTGGCGCACGAGTAACTTGTTCAGCGTGTAAATCACGGTCTTCTAAAATAGCCTCTTCAAGTTCATTTTCTTTACGAATAATGACTTTATGTCCCATCTCTTCAGCAACAAGTTGAGCAGTTTCTTGGTCGATAACTTGGTTGATTGTTACCATTTCCCCCATTTTCATCATGGTTTTAATGATTTCTGTTGCTTTTACTGCCATTTTATTCGCAAGTTCTGCAACGGTAATGGTTTCGCCAAGAACAACATCCGCTTTAACCACTTGAGCCGGTTTAGTAAAGGCTTGCTGTAAAGCAGCACCTTTTTTACCGTTTTTACCTTTACCTTTTTGGTCTTTCTGGTTACGGCGATCAGCATTACGTTCATTTTTATCGTCTTCACGACCTTTTTTCGCTTTTGCTACACCCGTCTTACCATTACGACCACGATTACCTTCGCTACGGCGATCATTATCGCGATCTGCATCACGTGCATAGCTAGAGGTAAAGCGATCATCTTCATAATCATCATTACCGTTGTCCATAGCCTCTTCACGTTCAATTTCAGCTAAACGGCGAGCATTTTCTGCGGCACGTTTTGCATCCATTTCTGCTTTTTGACGTGCAAGTTCTTCTTGTTTACGGCGAAGTTCTGCTTCTTCTTTTTTCTTCGCTTCTTTTTCAGGATCAATCGCTTTCTCTTGTTTTGGCTGTTCTGCTTTTGGCGCTACCGCTTTTGGTTTGCTGTTTGGCATAACCGGTACGCTATGTACAGCCTTTTTAGCCGCTTCTTGTTTTTCAGCTTCTTTTTTTGCTGCTTCTTCTTTAGCTTTTGCTTCTTGAGCTGCTTTCTCTGCAGCCTCTTTCGCTGCACGTTCCGCGGCTTCTTTTTCTGCTTTTTCTTTAGCAGCTTGTTCCGCGGCTAATTTTGCTTCCGCTTCTGCTTTTTCTTTTAACGCTTTCGCATCAATTTTTACTTTTTTCTCTTTTACTTCAACCGCTTTTGTTTTACCCGCTGTTGTTGTCGCACTTACTTTGTTAGTTTTACGTGCTCCGCCTAATGAAAGCGTTTTTTTCTCTGTTTGTTCTGTCATTACAAATTCCTCTCTTAGCTAAACCAACAAATTTGACGAGCAGCCATAATTAATTCACCGGCTGCTTCAGCAGATAATTCTTCAATATCCGCTAATTCGTCAGTACCTTGTTCAGCAAGATCTTCAAGTGTAGTAATGCCTTTTTCTGCCAATCTAAAGGCAATATGGCGTTCCATACCTTCAAGATTTAATAATTTCTCATCAATATGCGCTTGTTTTAGAGCTTCTTCTTCCGCTAATGCTTGTTTTGTGATTGCATTTTTTGCACGAGCCTGGAGTTCTTCAACAAGATCTTCATCTTCTAGACCATCAATTGCGGTTAAAGCATCCACTGGTACATAAGCAATCGCTTCTAAAGAGGTAAAACCTTCTTCAATTAACACTTGTGCAAATTCTTCATCAATTTCTAACGCTGATGTTAATAAATTGATAACTTTACCGTCTTCTTCTTGATTTTTCTTCTCTAACTCTTCAACGGTCATCACATTTAATGTCCAACCTGTTAATTGCGTTGCTAAACGAACGTTTTGTCCATTACGACCGATTGCTTGTGCTAGATTTTTCGCTTCAACAGCGATATCCATTGAGTGAGTTTCATCGTTGATGATAATTGAGCTTACATCTGCCGGTGCCATTGCATTAATCACAAATTGCGCAGGGTTATCATCCCATAACACGATATCAACACGCTCGCCACCTAATTCGTTGCTGATTGCTTGAACACGTGCACCACGCATACCTACGCAAGCACCTACTGGATCAATACGTTTATCATTGCTCTTTACCGCAATTTTTGCACGAGAACCCGGATCACGAGCTGCACCTTTAATTTCGATCGTTTGTTCGCCAATTTCAGGCACTTCTAATTTAAATAACTCCGTAAGCATTACCGGCTTAGCACGTGTTAAGAAAATTTGTGGTCCTTTTGATTCAGGTTTGATCGCATATAAAACGCCACGAACACGGTCACCCGGACGGAAGTTTTCACGAGGAAGCATATCTTCACGAACAATCACAGCTTCGCCTTTGATGTCTTCTGTTTTACCTTGTAACTCAAGGAAAATGTTATCACGTGTTACTTTCTTAACCGTAGCACTAATAATTTTTCCTTCATCAGAACGGAATTCATCAATAATTTTACCTTTTTCAGCTTCACGGATTTTCGTTTTAACGACTTGTCCAAAAGTTTGGATCGCAACACGACCAAATTCGATAGATTCAACTTCATCTTCAACAATATCGCCTAATTGAATATTAGGATCTTCAAATTGTGCTGCTTCTAAGCTAATTTCACGGGTCATATTATGCACTTCTTCTACCACCAACCAGCGGCGGAAGGTTTGGAAGTTACCTGTTTTACGATCAACCGAAACACGAACATCAATATCTAAATCGCTACTTTTTTTGGTTGCAATTGTTAAAGCTGTTTCTAAAGCTTCAAAAATCGCTTCTTTTGGTAATTGTTTTTCATTTGAAACCGCTTCTGCGGCAAAAAGAATTTCTTTACTCATTGGAATTTCTCTCTAAAGAATAGATTTGATTAAGTTAAAAATTAAACACTGGCACTAAATTTGCCTTTTGAATGTTGCCGAAAGCAAATTGACGTTCTTCATTATCCACAATCAGAGTAATTAAATCGCCATCAACTTTTTCCAATTTCCCCTGCCATTTACGGCGATCGAACATCGGAATACGTAAATGAATGGTAATTTCACGCCCTACAAAACGTTCATAATGCGCTAACGTAAATAATGGACGATCTAACCCAGGTGAAGAAACTTCAAGATTGTATTTATCTGCAATCGGATCTTCTACGTCTAAAATTGCACTTACTTGACGGCTAACATCACTACAATCATCAATAGTTACACCGCCTTCCTTATCAATATATAAACGTACAGTTAAAAAACGACCTGCACGCTGACATTCAATACCCACTAACTCACAGCCCATTGCTTCAATGGTATCTTGCGTTAATTCTGTTAATTTTTGCTCTAAGGTTGCCAAAGCATTTTCTCCAGATATAAAAAAAGAGCCTTACCAGCTCTTTATGATACGAAATATATTGTACCAGCCGCTTTTAAACATTTTTGAAAAACGTGAAAGCGGTTTGTTTTATGCTTTATTTTGCAATTTTCAAGATAAATCACATAAAACAAAGCTCACAGACCTAATCAGGAATGTGAGCCTACAAAACTGGTTGCGGGGGCCGGATTTGAACCAACGACCATTATAGAGGAAAAGAAAATAAAGTCAAATGTTTTTGTAAAATTATTTTCTTTTTCAACCGCTTTGATGAGTTCCTTTAATTCACTGTAAATACAGTGTAGAATATCGGGATATTTTATTTAATTCTATAAGAGATAATTATGAGCGAAGAGATTCTAACGCACGAAGATGTACGTGCCAACTTTATTACCCACATTATTGATGAAGATTTAGCATCAGGTAAACATAATAACGTCTATACTCGTTTCCCACCTGAGCCAAATGGCTATTTACATATCGGTCACGCCAAATCTATCTGCTTAAACTTCGGGATTGCAGAAGATTACAAAGGCTTATGTAACTTACGCTTTGACGATACTAACCCAGTTAAAGAAGACGTGGAATACGTTGATTCAATCAAAGAAGATGTAAAATGGTTAGGCTTTGAATGGGAAGGCGAACCACGTTATGCCTCTGATTATTTCGATCAACTTTACGGCTATGCCATTGAATTAATTAACAAAGGCTTAGCCTATGTTGATGAGCTTTCTCCAGAAGAGATGCGTGAATATCGTGGTACATTAACTGAACCGGGTAAGAACAGCCCTTATCGTGATCGTCCGATTGAAGAAAACTTAGCGTTATTCGAAAAAATGAAAAATGGCGAAATCGAAGAAGGGAAAATGAGCTTGCGTGCAAAAATTGATATGGCTTCACCATTTATCGTAATGCGTGATCCTGTGTTATACCGTATCAAATTTGCGAGCCACCACCAAACAGGCGATAAATGGTGCATTTACCCGATGTACGATTTTACTCACTGTATTTCAGATGCCATTGAACGTATTACTCACTCAATTTGTACATTGGAGTTCCAAGACAACCGTCGTTTATATGACTGGGTGTTAGAAAATATTTCGATTGAACGTCCATTACCGCATCAGTATGAATTTTCACGTTTAAACTTAGAAGGTACATTAACCTCTAAACGTAAGTTGTTGAAATTGGTGAACGACGGTATTGTTGATGGTTGGAACGACCCTCGTATGCCGACAATTTCGGGCTTACGTCGTCGTGGTTATACCCCTGCTTCTATCCGTGAATTTTGCCGTCGTATTGGTGTAACAAAACAAGATAACGTGGTGGAATACAGCGCGTTGGAGTCTTGTATTCGTGATGACTTAAATACCAACGCACCGCGTGCAATGGCTGTGATTAACCCAGTTAAAGTTGTGATTGAAAACTTTGAAGGCGAAGAGTGGCTAACCGCACCAAATCACCCAAACCGTGAAGAGCTTGGTAGCCGTGAATTGCCGTTTACCCGTGAACTTTACATTGATGAAGCAGACTTCCGTGAAGAAGCAAACAAACAGTACAAACGCCTTGTATTAGGCAAAGAAGTACGTTTGCGTAATGCCTATGTGATTAAAGCGGAACGTGTAGAAAAAGATGCAAGCGGTAAGATCACTACAATTTATTGCACCTACGATCCTGAAACTTTAGGTAAAAACCCTGCGGACGGGCGTAAAGTGAAAGGCGTAATTCACTGGGTATCTGCGGTACATAATAAACCTGCGGAGTTCCGTATTTACGACCGCTTGTTTACCGTAGCAAATCCAGGGGCTGAAGAAGACATCTGCTCTGTGGTAAATCCGCAATCTTTAGTCATTAAACACGGCTTCGTTGAGCCAAGTTTAGCGAATGCAAAAGCAGAACAAGGCTATCAATTTGAACGTGAGGGTTATTACTGTTTAGATAGTAAAGATGGTAGTGCAGATCATCTTGTCTTTAACTTGACAGTTAGCCTAAAAGAAAGCGTTGCGTTCTAATAATAAATCCCCCGTTGAGGGGGATTTTTTTATCTATGTAATACTGAAAATCGACTTATTGTAAGTGAAATCAAAAACCCTACCGCTTGCAACAACACAATACAAGGCCCTGTGGCGACATCAAAATGGAAACTTAAAAACACGCCCCAGAAAGCACTATTTACCGCAGTAAAGATGGCGATCAGCAACATTCGGTCAAAGCGTTTGGCAAGTATGTAGCCTGTGATCCCTGGGGTAATCAACATTGCGACCACTAAAATCACGCCGACTACTTGCATTGCACTAATAATTACTAATGCCAATAAAACCAGTAAGCTGTAATGTAACACTTTGATATTAAAGCCAACGGTGCGAGCGTGGCTGGCATCGAAGCAGTAAAGTAGGAAATCTCGGCGTTTCACTAAGATAACTAATAACACCACAAGAGAGATCGCTAGGGTTTGGTAAAATTCACTGTTGGTAATCCCAAGTAGGTCACCAAATAAGATGTGCATTAAATGTTGATCGGTTTCAACTTTGGCAAACATCACTAAGCCTAACGCAAACATTCCCGAAAAGACGATCCCCATTACCGTATCTTCTTTAATGCGACTATTTTCTTTGAGATAGCCCACGGCAACGGCACAAAAAATACCCGAAACAAAAGCCCCGATGGCTAATGGAATGGCAAGCAGATAGGCAATCACAATCCCTGGTAATACGGCGTGTGAGATTGCATCACCCATTAGCGCCCAACCTTTTAGTACCAAATAGCAGGACAACACGGCACAGATGAGGGCAACCACAACACCAATGAGCAAAGCTTGTTGTATAAAAGGAAAAGCAAGCGGTTCAGCAAACCATTGATAGAGCGCGTCCATTATTCTCCCCCTTGACAAGCGGTCGGTTTGACTGGATTTTTTGCAAATTTGCGTGAAACTAAACCATATTTAGGGGCGAAGAAGAACGCTAATAAAAACAGTAGGGTTTGTAGCGTGACAATAAATCCACCTGTCGCACCATCAGCAAAATAGCTTAGATAAGCCCCGAAAAATCCACTAAAACCGCCAAGTGAAATTGCGATAATCAATAATTTGCCGAATTTATCCGTTAATAAATACGCCGTTGCCCCTGGTGTAACAACCATTGCGATCACTAAAATTGCACCGACACTTTGTAATGCAGCAACGATACAAGCGCTGAGTAGGCTAAAAAACAGTACTTTAAGTCGCATCGGCGAAATGCCTACGGCTTTGGCTTGAATTTCATCAAAAAAGACGAGTAATAAATCTTTCCAGTAAATCACTAGAAAAAAGAGTGATACCGCTAAAATAATCACCACTTGTAGCATATCTTCATCGGCAATACCTAAGATATTGCCGAGAATGATGGATTGCACATTAACGGAGGTTGGATTGATTGAAATAATCAATAAACCTAAGGCAAAAAAGGTGGTAAAAATAAAGCCAATTACCGCATCTTCTCGTAATTTTGTGACGGATTTAACCGCTAAGATAGCAATAGTGGCAAGAAATCCCGAAAAGAAAGCCCCAACAGCATAAGGCAAGGACAGGGCATAAGCCAGTGCTACACCAGGAACAACGGCGTGCGATAAGGCATCACCAATCAGCGACCAGCCTTTGAGCATTAAATAGGCAGATAAAAAAGCACAGACCGCCCCGATTGCACCGCTTACCACAATCGCTTTAAACATATAATCGTAGGAAAAAGGTTCTAGCAGTAACTCAAGCATTGATTATTCCTTATGTTCTCCGAGTAACTGCTGATAACGCAAGACACCACCGAATACTCGCTCAAGATTTTCAGGGGTGAATGTTGTTTCGATCGTTCCTGTTGCTAACACCGTGCGATTAATCATTACCGCTTGATCGCAAAAACTTGGTACGGCGGCTAAATTATGGGTAGAAACTAGGATTAAGTGACCGCTGTCCCGAAGCTGTTTGAGCAGATCGATTATCGCATTTTCGGTATTTACGTCCACGCCAGTGAAAGGTTCGTCAAGTAAGATAATTTTGCTCTCTTGAGCAAGCGAACGTGCCAAAAACACGCGTTTTTTCTGCCCTCCAGAAAGCTCGCCGATTTGACGATCAGCAAGGTGAGCAATATTGACCCGATCCATTGCTTCGGCAACTTTTTGCTTATCCACCGCAGAAGGGATACGCAGAAAATTCATATAGCCATAACGCCCCATCATTACTACATCATAAACCGATACAGGAAATTGCCAGTCCACTTCTTCACTTTGTGGCACATAAGCAACAAGATTGCGTTTTAAGGCTTGATTGACAGGCAGTCCGCATAGTTCAATCTTTCCTTTTGGCTGAACTAAGCCCATAATGCTTTTAAATAAGGTTGATTTGCCACTGCCGTTCACCCCAAGTAATGCACAGATTGTGCCACCGTCAAGGCGAAAAGTAACATCGTGAATTGCCGTGTGTCCGTTGCTATAACGAACGGTGACATCAGAAACAGAAAGAGAACTCAGGGGAATGTTCATATTTGTTAGGTAATCCTATTTTGTAAATCTAGGGCGAACCAAAGCTGTTCTCCCAAATTCTGCGGTATTTATGGGCGGACACATCGGTCCGCCCCTACCTTTTAATCATATTAATCTTATCTATTTACCTTCAAATCCAGCAACAATAGTACTTACCGTCACATTAAGTAAATCAATATAGGTTGGTACTTTGCCATCTTTGGTTGAGAGAGAGTCCACATATAACACACCGCCATAGCGTGCTTTACTCTCTTTTGCCACTTGTTTAGCCGGTTTATCTGAAATGGTACTTTCGCTAAATACCACTGGAATTTGATGTTTACGCACTTGGTCGATCACTTTGCGGATCTGTTTTGGCGTGCCTTGTTCATCTTGGTTAATCGCCCAAAGATATAACTCTTTGAAGCCATAATCTCTAGCAAGATAGCTAAACGCCCCTTCGCTCGTCACTAACCAACGTTGTGCTTCAGGCACTTTTGCCAAACGCTCACGCAACGGCTGATCTAAGGCAACGATCTTATCGGCATAAGCTTTCGCATTGGCATTATAGGCTTCTGCATTTGCTGGATCGTATTTTACTAAGGCTTGACGAATATTCTCAATATAAATCAAGGCATTTTTCGTAGACATCCAAGCGTGTGGGTTTGGCTTATCTTTGTAAGGCCCTTCATAAATAGAAATCGGCTCAATGCCTTCCGTTACCACAACTGCAGGCTTATCTTTCACCTGTGCAAAGAAACGCTCAAACCAACTTTCAAGGTTCATACCATTCCACAACACCAAATCCGCAGATTGTGCTTTCACAATATCCTGTGGCGTTGGTTGATAATCGTGGATTTCCGCACCTGGTTTAGTGATCGACTCGACCACCGCCTTATCCCCTGCGACATTTTGAGCAATGTCTTGGATAACCGTAAAGGTCGTAACCACTTTAAATGGTTTAGCCGAAAGAGGCATTGCGGTAATAAATAATGTAGTTAATGCAATTAAAAGTTTTTTCATTTAGATAAATCTCCCTTTTTTAATTATGGTTTTACCATTATATGAAACAATAAATCTAAATGCAAATGATTTTTAAATAAAAAGGCATACTATATAATAGTATGCCTTTTATGCTATAGAGATGATTATTTCAATTGATCAAACGCTCTACGTAAGTCCGCTTTTAAATCTTCCACGTGTTCTAAACCCACTGAGAAGCGTAATAACGTATTGGTAATACCACGAGCAATACGTTCGTGTTCCGGAATATCCATATGCGTTTGTGTTGCCGGATAAGTAATAAAGCTCTCTGTTCCCCCTAAACTTTCTGCAAAGGTAATAAGCTTCATCGCTTTTAAAAATAATGGCACCCACTCTTCTTTTTGTAAGCGGAAAGATAACATACCACTTTTACCCGAATATAACACACTATCAATTTCCGGTTGCTCTTTTAAGAATTTTGCTAACTCCGTTGCATTTGATTGATGGCGTTCCATACGTAATGCCAATGTTTTTAAGCCACGAACCGCTAAATAAGAGTCAAACGGAGAAAGTACCGCACCAGCGCAGTTTTGGAAATAGAATAAACGTTCCGTTAAGTTCTGCCCATTGACTTTCGTTGCTTCCGAATCTTTGGCAACAATCAAACCGGCTAACACATCATTATGCCCTGCTAAGTATTTAGTCGCACTGTGAATCACAATATCAGCACCGTGTTCAATCGGGCGGAATAATACCGGCGTTAAGAAGGTATTATCTACAATTAACATTAAATTGTGTTTTTTCGCAATTTTTGAAATAGCTGCAACATCACACTCTTCCATAAGTGGATTTGAAGGTGTTTCAACAAAAATAGCCTTTGTATTTGGCGTAATTGCTGCTTCGATTGCATTTAAATCTGCAGTATTCACATAAACAGGTTTAAGTGTACCGTGATTTTTATGGCTAAAATCAAATAAACGGTATGAGCCACCATAAACATCGCTTGAAATAATCCATTCATCAGGTGCTTTGAAAAGTGACATCACTAATTGAATAGCCGCCATACCTGAAGACATCGCAAAACCTGCATCACCACCTTCTAAATCTGCAATGCCTTGTTCTAACACTGCTCGAGTAGGATTTTTAGTACGGGTATAATCCCAACCTGTTGATTCGCCAAGCCCTTCTCGCCCATAAGCGGTCGATAATATAATTGGCGTTGCGACAGCACCTGTACGAGGATCAGAGCGGTTGCCAAGCTGAACTAATGTTGTTTCGATATTATTAAATTTTGTCATTTTATATTCCTTTCAGCGTCTATAATTGGTTCAGATTTAGCACATCGGTCATATCAAATAAACCATTGTTTTTATCCGCTAACCATTTTGCCGCACGTACTGCACCGTTCGCAAACGTCATACGACTAGAGGCCTTATGAGCAATCTCAACTCGTTCGCCTTCATCAGCAAACCAAACACTATGCTCACCAACTACATCGCCCGCACGAATGGTTGCAAAACCAATTTCATCACGTTTACGTTCGCCAGTAATACCTTCACGAGCAAAAACACCGTGTGTTTTCAAATCACGACCTAACGTTTTAGCGATATGCTCACCCATTGATAATGCTGTACCCGATGGTGCATCGACTTTATGGCGATGATGCGCTTCAATGACTTCAATATCACAATAATCTCCCATCACTTTTGCCGCTTTTTCGAGTAATTTGAAAACTAAATTCACACCTACACTATAATTAGATGCAAATACGATGCCTATTTTTTCTGATGCTTCTTTGATCGCTTGTTTACCGGCATCATCAAAACCAGTCGTGCCGATAATCATTTTCTTCTGATGTGCTACGCAGAATTGAAGGTGTGCTAAAGTCCCTTCTGGGCGAGTGAAATCAATTAACACATCGAAACAATCTGCTTGCTCCGCTAAACTCTCCGCAATTTTCACTCCTAAATGCCCAATACCTGCCACTTCTCCGGCATCAGAACCAATGAGCGATGAACCTTGACGTTCAAATGCTGCGCCTAATTCTACCCCATCCATATTTTGTACAGCTTGAATAAGGTTGCGTCCCATTCTTCCGCCTGCACCCACGATTGCAATTTTTAATGTCATATTCATTCCTGTAACTTAGTGTTGTGAAAGCACAACTTATTTCTGATAAGCGGTTTGATTTTACTCTAAATTTACAAATTTTTGGAAGAGTGATTATCAAATTCATAATAAAAAACCTCAATAAAAACAAATTTATTGAGGTTTAAAAATCCATTACTTAACTAGCTTCAAGTGTGAGGATTTTTTCTTCACAACTTTTTTAGTTTTTACCTCATTGCTTTCTGCCATAGAGGTTCTTTCTAAATAGCTCTGTTCGCTATAATAGGCTTCTTCTTGGAACATAATTCCATCGCCGGTTTCTTGTGCATATAACGCTTCAACGGCGCCAAATGGAATATAAATATCTCGTAACATTCCCTGAAATCTAGCACTAAAGCTAATACTCTCATCGTTTACGACATAATTACCGATAGAACGTTGGGCAATATTTAAAATAATTTTTCCTTCACGTACATACTCCATTGGCACATCTACATTCGGATAATCACAATTTACCAGTAAGTAAGGCGTATTATCATTATCTGTGATCCAATTATAGTAAGCGTAATAAACGTAAGGACGTAGCGGTTTCATTAATCTTTATCATCCATTAAATGTTTTGGTGCAGCACCACCAACTGATTGAACAAAACTATCACGAGCAAATACACGGCTCATATAATTTTTAATTGGTTTAGCACCATTTCCAGTAAATTCAACACCTAAATTAACCATTCTCCAGAGTAATGGCGCAATATAGCAGTCTGTTAGGCTGAATTCTTCACTCATAAAATACGGCATTGCTTCAAAGACTGGAGCAAGACCAAGAATTTCATCGCGTAATTGAGCTAATGCTTTTTGCCCTTCTGCTGAAGCCGGATCTTTATTTACAATATCGATCAATGAGTACCAATCTTGTTCAATACGGAACATCGTTAAACGACATTTAGCACGTGAGACAGGGTAAACCGGCATTAATGGTGGATGTGGAAAACGCTCATCCAAATACTCCATAATAATACGTGAATTAAATAACACTAAATCACGATCCACTAAAGTTGGTACGCTACCATAAGGGTTCACTTCAGCAAGGTCTTCTGAAATGGTATCGGGAGCGATGTTCTCAATCTCATAAGGTACGCCTTTTTCAGCTAATACAATACGCACCTGATGACTATAAATATCCGTCTTTTCTGAAAAAAGTGTGGTTACAGAACGTTTATTTGCACTGTTTGTCATTATTACTTCTCCGATAACTCATTTAAGAATAGTGGGTTATTATAACATAAGCTACTATGAAAATAATAGCATTTAAACAACCATTTAGCCGAATATCATCATCCCTTTGTAAAATAATCACAAAAATTAACCGCTTGAAACATAACATAAAAATAGACAGGCAACCGATTGCCTTTTATGGTATGCTTACGCACAATTTTTTAAATATGGAAAAGAAAAAATGAATCGTCCTGAAATTGCTATTGTTATGGGATCTAAAAGCGACTGGGCAACTATGTCTGAAGCAACCCAAATTTTAGATCAATTTGAATTACCCTATCACGTTGAAGTTGTTTCTGCACACCGCACACCGGATAAACTCTTCTCTTTTGCTGAAAATGCAGAAAAAAACGGTTATAAAGTGATTATTGCTGGCGCAGGCGGAGCGGCACATTTACCGGGTATGATTGCTGCTAAAACCATTGTGCCTGTACTTGGTGTTCCTGTGAAAAGCTCAATGTTAAGCGGTGTTGATAGTCTCTACTCTATCGTACAGATGCCAAAAGGTATTCCAGTCGGTACATTAGCAATTGGTCCTGCCGGCGCAGCAAATGCAGGGCTACTGGCAGCACAAATTTTAGCCGCATTTAAACCGGAGCTTGCTATAAAATTACATGCATTCCGCCATGCGCAAACACAGCTGGTTTTAGATAATCCGGATCCGCGAGTGGAATAAGCAGAATAATATGGCAAAACGTATTCTTATTTTACACACAGGCGGCACCATTTCGATGAGTGAAGGGGAAGATGGAAAAGTCTCCCCTTCTGTTCGCAATCCATTATTAGATGCGCTTGAACGTTTAAATCATCCGGCGGAACTCTCTCAAGAAGCAGTCTTAAATGTACCTTCACCGCATATTAACCTTGAACATTGGTTATTACTTAAAAGTCGTATTGAGAAAGCGGTAAATGAAGAACATTTTGACGGTGTTGTGATTACCCATGGCACCGATACGCTCGAAGAAACTGCCTATTTTCTTGATTTAGCCTTAAATATCAATGTCCCTGTTGCTATTACAGGTGCAATGCGTTCAAGTAACGAATTGGGTGCGGACGGCTTAATCAATCTTCAAAGTGCAATTTTAGTTGCGTTAAGTGAAGAGTCCAAAGGAAAAGGCGTTTTAGTTGTGATGAACGATGAAGTTCATAATGCGAAATTTGTTACCAAAACGCATACAACTAACGTAGCAACATTCCAAACACCAACGTTTGGTCCTTGTGGATTAATAGCAAAAAATAAAGTGCTTTATTTCCAACAACTAAGTCATTACGAACGCTTCCCGATTCGTGAAATTACCAAATCGAACATTCAACTCGTTAAAGCTTATGCTGGAATGGATAGTTTCCTATTAGAGCAGCTTGCTCATCACGGTTGTGATGGTGTGGTTATTGAAGCCTTAGGTGCTGGAAATTTACCTCCGGCTAGTTTAAAAGGTGTTAAAGCCTTATTAGAAAACAGCATTCCTGTTGTACTTGTTTCTCGAGCCTTCCACGGCGTAACACAAGACGTGTATGATTATGTTGGAGGAGGAAAACAACTCAAACAACAAGGCGTTATTTTTACAACGGGGTTAAGCGGTCAAAAAGCCCGCATCAAGTTAATGGTATTGCTTAATCAGCAACGAGAAAAACCATTAGCCGACTACTTCTAATTTTACGAGGTTAATTCAAATGCAAAAAAGTGCAATCTACCCACCCATTTATGTTCTAGGAAACGGACAACTTGGCAGAATGTTACGCTATGCAGGCGCGCCATTAGATATTGAAGTTAAGCCGCTTGCCTTCGATGCAGATGTTTTTGAACTTGAAGAAAACAGCATTATTACAGCAGAAATTGAACGCTGGGCAGATACACCGCTTACCCAACTGTTAGGTAATCACAAAAATTTTGTGAACCTCAATGTTTTTGGGCGTTTAGCGGATCGCTTCACGCAAAAAAGCCTACTCGATCAATTAAATCTTTCCACTTCTCCGTGGCAACTTCTTGAAAATAAAGCGCAGTGGCAACAAATTTTTGCTGAAGTTGGCGAAAAAGTTGTCGTTAAACGCCGTACTGGGGGTTATGACGGCAGAGGGCAATGGATCGTTACCGCAGAAAATACCGACCAAATTACTGATGATCTATTCGGCGAAGTGATTGTCGAAAAATTTATTCCCTTTGATGGCGAGATTTCAGTGGTAGGTGCAAGATTTAGAGATGGTTCAACACGCTTCTACCCTATTACGCATAACCTCCAACAAAATGGTATTTTGCGTTACAGTGTATCAGATGTAACGCTACCTAATCAGGACATATTCCAAGCACAAGCTGAAAAAATGCTTGGCGCGATTATGCAAGAATTGGATTATATAGGTGTCATGGCAATGGAATGTTTTGTGGTGGGAGATAAACTTCTCATCAATGAACTTGCACCGCGTGTACACAATAGTGGCCACTGGACCCAATTAGGCTGCTCAATTAGTCAATTTGAACTACACCTTAGAGCATTATTAGACCTACCAACCCCAAAATTGACACCAATAGCACCAAGTGTGATGGTCAATCTTATCGGCATTGAGCATACTAACCAATGGTTAGATCTTCCTTTCGCTCAACTCCATTGGTATGGTAAAGAAGTTCGAGCGGGTAGAAAGGTGGGGCACATAAATCTTTGTCATCCCGATAAAAATGTTCTTATCGATCTCCTTGAACAGCTCCGACCAAATTTAACGGAAGATTTTAATTCAGGGCTGGATTGGGTAATCACAAAACTCGCCTAAGTTTAACAAAAAGGGCAAATATCACTTATTTGCCCTTTTGAATTTGTAAAAGATCTAATTTTTTAACCGCTTCTTGCAACTACTCCCCAGACACTTTCATTCTCTCAATTAAAATTGAACCGGTTTGAATATTCGAACGGTGTTCAATATCACCTGCGACTGCAACAATATTTTTAAACATTTCTTGAAGTTGTCCGGCAATAGTAATTTCTGCAACAGGATATTGGATTTCGCCATTCTCGACCCAAAAACCTGCTGCACCTCTAGAGTACTCTCCCGTTACGGCATTGATAGCCGAACCAAGAAACTCCGTAACCAATAAACCTGTTCCCATTTCTTTGAGTAACGCCTCTAAGCCCCCCGTGCGGTTTGGTTGGACAAGCCAGTTATGGATGCCACCAGCATGCCCTGTCGTTTTTAACCCCATTTTACGAGCTGAATAACTGGTCATTAAATAAGTTTGTAACACGCCTTCGGTAATAATTTCACGATTTTGTGTTTTTACCCCTTCGCTATCAAAAGCAGATGAAGCGAGTTGGCGTAATAAATGTGGTCTTTCCGAAATTTCAAACCATTCAGGTAGAATTTGCTTACCTAAATGATCTAACAAGAAGCTGGATTTTCTGTATAAAGCACCGCCACTAATCGCACCTGCAAGATGTCCGACTAACCCTGTAGCCACATCGTTATAATAAATCACTGGAACTTCGCACGTTTTGATTTTCTGTGGATTTAAACGATCTACCGCTTTAAACGCAGCCTGTTGCCCTACCCATTCCGGCGATTTTAATTTATCAAATTCACGTGAAATCGTATATTCATAATCTCGTTCGAGCTGATCTTCATAAGCTGAAATCACACTACATGAAAGCGAATAACGACTGGAAAGGTAACTTTGGAGCATACCGTGCGTATTTCCATAAACACGAACACCGCTATGCGAATTAAAACTTGCGCCTTCACTGTTCACAATATGCTCATCAGCATTTAAAGCAACATTCTCTGTGCTAATCGCCATTTCTAACGCTTGTTCAACAGAAATATCCGCTTGATGATAAAGATCTAAATCAGGCGCATCAAAAGCCATTTCCTCTTTATCCGCTAATCCCGTACACTCATCTTCTGAAGTATATTTGGCAATGGCGAGCGCTGATTCCACTGCCCGTTGAATGGAAGCTGTTTGTAAGTCTGAAGTTGAAGCATTCCCTTTACGTTTACCTAAATAAACAGAAATGCCTAAAGATCCGTCATTGTTAAATTCAATATTTTCAACCTGTTCCAAACGGCTTGAAACTGATAAGCCAGCCACTTTCGTGACGCTGACCTCTGCTTCTGCACCTGCTTTTTTTGCAAATTTCAGTGCAAATTCAACCGCTTGTCGAAGTTCTTGTTCTTGCGTTTGTAATTCTTGTTTTGTTACTAAAGACATAATTTTCCAATGTGAGTCATCAATTTTGGCGTATATTCTACCTTAAATTACCACAACAGAATAACTAAAAAGCTTTAGATCGCAAAAATGCGATAGAGAACGAGTTTACACTTACCTGCTTGACAAATATCGGGGCGAGTTTCAACATGAACCGCGTGAACTTGATACAACAACTCAGCGATACATACCACATCGGTGTTTTTTTGCAGGTTCATCGCTTCGCCTAAATAATATGTAATTGTGTCACAAGTTGATTTAATACCCTTTCGGTATCATCAAGCAATACCTCAAATTTTTCCATACCGAACTGCCGACTGACTTGTAATTCTGCTTCGGTTAGGCGAGCGATAATCGGCTCAATAAAGACTTTACCGCTGGCACTTAAAGCGATCAACTTACTGCGTTTATCGTTTGCATCGGGCAGAAAAATTAAAAATCCTTTCTGATCCAATTGCTTACAAACGGATGTTACCGTCTGTTTCGGCAAGCTCCATTTATCGCCAATAGCGGTCGGCGAAGTCGCACCGTATCGCCCGATGGAATATAAAAAATGCAATTCATTTAAGGTAAGTTGGTGCTGTTTCGCAACAGCCGCATAAATGCCCGATAATTTTGCCGCCAGCTCCACCAATTTATCAAAGGGAGTCATTTTCACGCTCCACAAATTTGACACGAGTAATGTCATAAAGCCAGTTAAATACCAACGCATATAGCATAATCAGCAAACTCAATCCAATATCCGCTAAAAAGGCGTGCCACAGACTTAACTCCAATAAATACGCCACCACAGGAATAGTAAACAATAATAACGTTCCCTCAAAATAGACCGTGTGCAGAAGCCGTAATTTTAGACTGCGCTCTTCCCGCTTGCCTGTAAAAATTTTATCGAACACATAGTTAAAGAAGAAGTTAAGCACCATTGCCATTACAGATGTTGCAACTCCCGTCCCTGCCGCTGCTTCAAGACTGAAATCTCCAGCCAGTAACACCGCAAGCGCACCGATTGTCATTGCGCCAAATTCAAACAATATCGAATGGAAAATACGCTCATAAAAGGTCATAAAAAATCCTATATCGTACTAAATAAATTTATCTTAGTACGATATAGGATTAGATACAAGGTGTTTTAGAATTTTTACTTTAAAGTTGAATGGTATCTAAGCCCATCATTTTATCCATTGAGCCAATCTCGGTATGAAAAGCGACTCCTAAACGGTTCCAAGCGTTGATTTGTGCAATGGAAAAAATCACATCACAAAGTTCTTGCTCGCTAAATACTTGGCTTGCACGCTGGTAAAGCTCATCGCTTAACCCTTCCGGCTGAATACGGGTCAATGCTTCTGTCAATTCCAATGCCATACGCTCTTTTTCATTAAACAGATTGCTTTCACGCCAAATTGCAACGTGATGTAAACGCATTTCACGTTCGCCGTGTTTACGTGCGGTTTTAACATGCATATCTAGGCAGAATGCACAGCCATTGAGTTGTGAAGCACGAATTTTAATCAACTCTTTCATAAACAGATCGATAGATAAATGCGCCAATGCGCCTTCTACTTTTAACATTTCACTATAAATTTTTGAACCAACTGATGCATAATTTAAACGTTGCATAATTTCTCCTTTTTGGGGTTGAATATAAAACGCTGGCTACTTTACTTGAACGAGTTTTAAATATAAAGTGTATTAAATCATTTAATCTATACGAGAAATCGAACAATGGCATTAGATAGACTTGAAGCAATCCGTGCATTTTGCCGAATTGTTGAATTAGGTAGCTTTAGTAAGGCTTCAGAAGTATTGGGCGTGGCAAAAACAACGATCTCGGGACAAATACAAGCTCTTGAAGAACGTTTAGGAATGACGTTATTACACCGTTCCACACGGCGTGTTTACCCGACAACAGACGGCACGGCTTACTATGAGCAAGTAAAAATCTTATTAGAAAACTTTGATGATCTTGAAAACCTAATTCAAGACAAAAGCACGCTAAGGGGAAAAATAAAAATCGAAACGACTGCACCTTTAGGGTCAAATTTGTTGATCCCTGCACTGCCCGATTTTTTGCAAAAATACCCTGAAATTCGGCTCGAAATCCGTTGTAGCGAACGGGCAGTCGATTTAATTCAAGAGGGTGTAGATTGTGCCTTACGTGGCGGCCCTGTTACCGAACCCGATTTAGTGTGTAAACCTGTTGGGCAAATGCGCTTTTGTTTATGTGCTGCGCCTCGCTATTTAAATAATGCTCCAGAACTCTCCCACCCTCGGGATTTGGCTCAACATCAGTATATTGGCTTTCGTTTTCCAGTCACAGATAAACTTCATACTTACACGTTAAAAAACGGGGACGAAATATACAATGTGGAACTTTCGCCTTATTTAACCTTTAACAATGCTGATGTGTATTGCAATGCCAGCCTTGCCGGCTTAGGCATTATTGCGATGCCACGTGCTTCGGTACAGCGTTATTTTGAAAGTGGTGAATTAGTTGAAGTGCTACCGAACTGGCAAACTAGCAGTATGCCTATTAGCATTGTTTACCCCTATTCTCGGCGACTATCTGCCCGTGTTCGAGCCTTTGTTGATTGGGCTACAAGTTTATTTGAAAATAATCCAATGTGGGGGAAGGATTAACAAGCGGTTACTTTTTCGTAATTCTTTACCTTTTGATTATTTGCATTTCTCGGATAATTTATCCTACTTTTGATTATGTCGTGCGAATTTTGATTAAGATAAAATATCTGCAAAACTATTTAACCTTTTAAAGGAAAACAACATGAAAAAAACGATTCTTGCGACACTTATTTTTATATCCGCAGCAAGCTATGCCAAGGTCGAAAACCCAACCGTTAATACAAGCGAAGCAAATTATAAAGCGAGTGTCTTGATCGATAATCTCAACAATCCGTGGGATATGGTATGGGGCGCAGATGGCAATATTTGGGTAACAGAACGCCAAGGTAAACACATCTCTATCGTTAATCCTGAAACAGGGATACATAAAGTGCTTTATACTTTAGAGAATGCTTTTGTTGCTCCCCCACATCAAGGCGTATTAGGTTTAGCGCTCCATCCTAATTTTATGAAAGGCAGCAATGAAGATTACGTCTATGCCTACTACACCTATTCGGTTAAAGGGGAAAAATCAGAATTTGGTCGTATTGTGCGTTTAACTTACGATCCGAAAACACAAACGTTAAGCAATGAAATTACCGTATTAGACAAATTACCTGCAAATGACGATCACACAGCTGGTCGCTTGATTTTCGATAAATCGGGCAAACTATTGCTTACCCTTGGCGACAGCGGTTACAACCAATTTGGTAACAGTTGTAAAGAAATCCGTTCACAGATGATCCCAAGTGCTGATGAATTGGCAAAACAAGATTTTGATAAATACCGTGGCAAAATGTTACGTATCAATTTAGACGGCTCAATCCCAACAGATAATCCTGAAATCAAGGGAGTAAAAAGTCATGTTTTCGCTTATGGTTTACGTAATCCGCAAGGTATGGTTTATGCAGGCGATAAACTCTTTGGAATCGATCAAGGTCCAGGGACGGATGATGAAATCAACTTAATGGAAGCTGGTGGTAACTACGGCTGGCCACATATTGCGGGTTATCAAGATAATCAGGCGTACCGCTATGTAAACTATTCAACGGTAGAAAATTGTGCCAATGCACCAATGTATGATGGAACCACCGTGCCAGAAGGCGTGAAAGTAGAAGCACAAAAAGAAACTGATACCAAATTGGATAATTTTAAAGAACCAATGAAAACGTTTTATACCGTACCAAATAGCTATAACTTCCACGATCCAAAATGTAATGGGGAATATGTTTGCTGGCCAACTGTGGCAACAACCAGCATTGCCTACTACCCGAAAGACGGTAAAATCAAAGAATTCCAAAATTCATTGTTAGTTACCGGTGTGAAAACAGGTACGCTCTATCGCTTACCATTAGATGCAGATGCAAAACAAGTACAAGGCGAGGTAATCACCCATTTCCGTACCGACAATCGCTACCGTATGGTGCTTGTTAGCCCTGATACAAGCAAAATTTATGTCGCGACCGATAACGCTGGTTACATTATGGGTAAAAATAGCGTACCAACAAAAGAAATGGCAAACAGAGGCGCAATTTTAGTATTTGAAGCGAAGTAAATTCAGCTCTCACATTCTATCAGGCGAAGTCATCTTCGCCTGATTTTTTTGCAAGATTTTCGATTTTTTCAACCGCTTGGGCATTTGGATGTACGTTTTTCATCTTTTTTCTATTGATATTTAATACTTAGTGAGAGCGATTTCTTAAACTAATATAAACCAATGCTCCCCAGCCAATCATGAAGAAAACGCCCCCTATCGGCGTACTCCAAACAAACCATGGCGCCCCAACCAAAGCAAGACTATAAAGGCTTCCACTAAACAATAAAATGCCTAACACCCAACTACCACCAATGATATTAAATGCTTTTGCTCGACAAGCGGGCGGATTTTGTGATTGATTTGCAATTTGGAATAAACCTAATCCAAACAATGCTAAGGTATGGAACATTTGATATTGCAAGCCTGTTGCAATCCAATCAATCGCTTTAGGCTCTAATGTTTTCTGTAATGCATGGGAAGCAAAAGCACCAAATGCAATACAAAAAAATCCGCTGAATGCGGCAAAAGCTAAAAATTTGTTTTTCATTTTTTCCTCCTGATAAAAAGCAATCGTTTAGCAAAAAACTTTTTGTTTTCTACCGCTTGTTAGCTATTGCTTTATTTTATGACCTATTTAGAATAGAGTAGATTTATCCATAACAGACTCCGAGCTTGTTTTCCTAAGTCAAAATCAAAACGATATGGAAACAATGCCAGAATTATATAACAAATAATTCCATGGTTCGCTGAGAAATTATCGGGCCACTCGTATTTAGAAAGGTGTCAAATGCAAATTCCAATTAAACAGATTGGAAACAATTCTACTTTAGTAGATCGTTTCCAGCGTCAATACACTTATTTACGGTTGTCGATTACCGATGTCTGTAACTTTCGTTGCAACTATTGTTTGCCCGATGGGTATCGTCCGCCGTCGCATAAACAAACCTTTCTATCTGTCGATGAAATTCAACGTGTTGCTCAAGCTTTTGCCAATTTAGGCACGGAAAAAATCCGTATTACCGGTGGCGAGCCGACTTTACGCAAGGATTTTTTAGAAATCGCTCATCGCCTTTCACAAACGGCAGGTATTCGCCAAATTGCATTAACTACCAACGGTTATCGAATGGAACGTGATGTTGAGTTGTGGCAACAAGCTGGAATTACCCATTTAAACGTGAGTGTTGATAGCTTAGACCCTCGCCAATTTCATTTGATTACGGGGGAAAATAAACTCGCAACGGTGTTAAACGGTATCGATCGTGCTTTTGAGATTGGCTATAAAAAAGTCAAAGTTAATGCTGTGTTGATGAAGCAATATACCGCTAAAGGTTTGGACGATTTCTTGCATTGGATTAAAGATCGCCCTATTCAGATGCGGTTTATTGAGTTAATGGAAACCGGCGAAATGGATCACTTTTTCCAGCAACAGCACCTTTCAGGGCAATCTATTTTAGAACGATTAACTCAAGAAGGTTGGCAATTGCAACCTAAAGCGATGTCTGATGGACCGGCTAAAGTTCTCGCCCACCCTGATTATCAAGGGGAAATCGGTTTGATTATGCCTTATGAAAAGAATTTTTGTGCCAGCTGTAACCGTTTAAGAGTGTCGGCATTAGGCAAATTGCACCTTTGTTTGTTCGGCGAAGAAGGGATCGATATTCGGGATTTATTGCAATCGGACGAGCAACAATTTCAACTCGAAGCCAGATTAAAATCCGCTCTGCAAGGCAAGCGTGAACACCATTATTTGCATATTGGCGATAGTGGCGTGAGAAATAATTTGGCATCGATTGGGGGATAGATACCGTGGGCTACTCGCCCACGGTTAAGTATAAATCTGTCCCTACGGGACAGGAAAATGCCTTAAGCTCCGTAGGAGCTTATTTATGCATAACCTAGGGTGTTAGCCCTAGGGCTTAAGAAAAAGAGAAAATAATGAACACCTTTACCCATATAAACCAAAACGGCGAAGCTAATATGGTTGATGTTTCCGCCAAGCAAGATACCGTGCGAGAAGCTCGTGCGGAAGCCTTTGTAACAATGACCCCTGAAACATTACAGATGATCATTTCAGGCAACCACCATAAAGGCGATGTTTTTGCCACGGCTCGCATTGCCGGCATTCAAGCAGCAAAAAGAACTTGGGAACTCATTCCCCTTTGCCACCCACTTCTGCTTTCTAAAGTAGAAGTGCAACTTGAAGCATTGCCTGAAAAAAATCAAGTACGGATTGAAGCCCTATGTAAGCTATCGGGCAAAACCGGCGTAGAAATGGAAGCCTTAACCGCAGCCAGTGTCGCTGCTTTGACGATTTATGATATGTGCAAAGCAGTACAAAAAGATATGGTGATTGAACAAGTTCGATTGCTCAGTAAAAGCGGTGGGAAATCAGGCGATTTCGTTGCCAAACCATAACATTTTGTAGGAGCAAATCATATTTGCCCCGATAATTCAAAATATCACAAGGGCGAATGTAATTCGCCCCTACAAATTATTGATAAGATTAGTTAAAAATGATTAAAGTACTCTTTTTCGCCCAAACCCGTGAATTAGTGGGCGTAGATAGCTTAGAGGTTGAAGTAACCTTTGCCACAGCTGAACAGCTTCGCCAACATTTAGCCGAGCGTAGCGACAAATGGGCATTAGCATTACAAGCAGGGAAATTGTTAGTCGCCATTAATCAAACCATTTCCCCTTTGTCTGCTGAAATTAAAGACGGCGATGAAGTGGCTTTCTTTCCACCTGTAACTGGGGGCTAAATGGAACAAACACTTATTCAAGTTCAACAAGATCCCTTCGATCAAAATGCGATCTATAAATGGTTGAGTGAACAACATTCCGTTGGTGCGACCACCCTTTTTGTCGGCAAAGTGCGTGAAATGAATTTGGGCGATAGCGTGTCAGGTTTATACTTGGAACACTACCCTGCAATGACCGAAAAAGCCTTGCGAGAAATTGTTGATGAAGCAAGAAGCCGTTGGGAACTGCAACGCGTTGCGGTTATTCACCGTATCGGACAGCTTTATACGGGCGATGAAATCGTCTTAGTCGGCGTCAGTTCCGCTCATCGTGGCAACGCCTATCACGCCAATGAATTTATTATGGACTATCTGAAAACCAAAGCCCCATTCTGGAAACGTGAAACCACCGACCACGGCGACCGTTGGATTAAAGGAAGAGAAAGCGACCAAGAGGCCGCTAATAAATGGTAAATATTTAACGAAAACAAGACCAAATCGGCTTACACGTTTGAGGTAATTCCAAACCTTTGCCTAATTCGATCCAACCTGTTGGGTAATGGAAATCTGAACCTGCTGAAGCATATAAATCAAATTCTGTTGCCCAACGTACAATTTGTTGTCGTTGGTCTGGTGTTTGCCCACAGCCTGCCACTTCAATACCATCGCCCCCTGCTTCTTTAAAGGCTACAATCAAACGGCGAAGCCAACGCCCCGTCATTTTATAGCGTAATGGATGCGCAATGGAAATCACACCACCGGCAAGATGTACGGTATCAATGGCTGTTTCTAAATCACACCACGTCGGTTTCACATAAGCTGGTTTTCCACCGCTTAAATACTTCTTAAAGGCGTGTTCGACATTCCGCACATAGCCATTATCAACAAGAAAACGCCCATAATGGGCACGTGTAACTTCTCCACTGGCTAAAGCTTTTGCGCCTTCATAAGCGTCAGGAATACCTAATTTTGCAAGTTTCTCGCCAATTTCGACCGCTCGTTGCTCTCGATAGAATGCCTGTTTTTTTAAAAGCTTTAAGAGTTGAGGATTTTGCTCATCAACATTTAAAGCAGCTAAATGAATGTTTTTATCTTGCCAAACAATTGAAATTTCAACCCCAGAGATCAATCGGATTGATTGGTTTTCTGCTGCTTTTTTAGCTTCCGCAATCCCAGCAACCGTATCGTGATCGGTAATAGCCAACATTTCAACGCCTTGCTCTACGGCTCTTAACACTAATTCTGTCGGGCTCAGTAAACCATCGGAAGCCGTTGTATGTGTGTGTAAATCATACTTCATCAATTAACCCTGCCTGTTTGAAAAATTGACGATATGCCTCTACCTTCTTCTCAAATTTAAGCGGATAGGCTCGAGAAGTAGAAGGCAAACGATAAAGATAAAGTGATCGGTCAGTCGAATAAAAATAAGGCACACATTCATTAGTTTTAGGCGCTTTAACCTTTTCTGCTAATAAACCTAACAATGTTTCTGTCGCTAAACCGCCCGTAGTAAACAACCATTGTAATTTAGGCAACTTAACTAACAACTCGTCCATATCAATCGGATCAACAATTTTTAGATCTTTATCTGCCGCATTCCCTTTTAAGCGAATAGCCGTTTTTGCTGAAGAACAAAGCGCAATACCCTTTTCGTGTAAAAACGCCTCGATCTTAATCGGATCAAAACGCTTTTCATCTCCTACTCGGAAATAATCACTCTCGCCATAAAATATCTGCCCCATAATCCGCCACATATCGTTTTGGAAATTAGGGTAATGAAATTGCATACAGCGTTTTTCGTTGGTAGGTGGAAAAGTGCCGATCATCGCCACCGTTGCATTCGGCGGTAAAATCGGCGCAAAAGGATGATGTTCGATAGGTTGAATGACTTGGCTCATAAAATAAAAGGGCTATCTAAAAATAGCCCAATCCTAACGGGGAACCGTTGTTTTGTCTAGTAAAATCCTTAACTCGTCAATTCATCCGCAATCACTTCCGCTTGTTCCAACACAAATTGGATTGCCTCATCGCATTTATCCGGTGGATATTTGAATAATCTCAACGTTACACGCACCAAGTTTCGCATTTTGGCACGCACTGCTTCTTTGTATTGCCAGTCGATAGTAGCGGATTTACGCAGTTTATCGGTAATCGCTTTTGCCAAGTTTTTCAAGGCATCATCGCCCAATTCTCGCACCGCACTTTCATTGCGGGCAAGGGCATCGTAAAAGGCAATTTCTGCCGGCGATAAACCCAATTTCTCCCCACGTTGCAAGCGTTCGGTAAATTCCTTGCTCATATTCAGCAACTCTTCCAACACTTGCATAATGGTGAGATTTTGGTTGTGGTATTGGTTTAACGCTTCTTTCAAACGCTCGGCAAAATCTTTTTGCACCGCCAAATTGCCTGTTCCTTTTTCATTGATTTGGCTACGCAAATAACGCTCCACCGCCAACAGCCAAAGCTCTTTGGTTTGACTGTTTTTGATTTTCTCTAAAAACTCTTCCGACAAAATATTGATATTCGGCTGTTCACGGTTGAGCAAATCAAACAGGTTAATCGCACCGCTTGCGTCCACCGCTTTATTCAATAATGCCACCAACTGCAACTGGCGTTCTTCGTTTGAAGCGGTGGAATTTGGCTCACGTTTTGCCAAAATCGCTCGCACCGCATCATAAAAGGCAAGCTCTTTTTGATATTGCTGAACATCGCCGTCTGCACCACATAAGCTAAACCCTTTTTTCGCCAAACGAACCGCTTTTAAAAACGCATTGCGTCTTGGGGTTTTCTCCGTTTTATCCGCAACCATTTGATGATCTAAGGCTAAAATATGGTTCGCCGCCAACATCACTTGCTGGAACAACGCCAGTTCATCTTCGATTTTCAAGGCATCACGCAGCTTAAACGGCTGATCGTTCACAGGTGTAGCAAACTGCCCACGCACAACATCAATATATTCCAACATCTTTGCCTTAATTTCGGCGATATTGTGGGTCATCTGCCCTTTGCCGTGCGAGCGAGTATATTGTTCTGTCGCTTCCCGAAGTTCGCTGGTTAGCCCCACATAATCCACAATCAAACCGCCATTATCACGGCTTTTGTTGCGGAACACACGGTTTACCCGTGCAATCGCCTGCATTAAATTATGCCCTTTCATCGGCTTATCAATGTACATCGTATTGCAACAAGGGGCATCAAAACCCGTTAGCCACATATCACGCACAATCACAATTTTCAGCGGATCGTCAGGATCTTTAAAACGGCGTTCCAACAGCTTTTTATCTTGCGAAGAATAGATATGTTTTTGAATTTCCGCAGGATCGCTCGCCGAGCCCGTCATCACAATTTTAATCGCCCCTTCATTCACATCATCGCTATGCCACTCTGGACGAAGTGCGGTGATTTTTTCATACAATTTCACACAAATCTGACGGCTCATCGCCACCACCATTGCCTTGCCATCAATTAAAGCGGTGCGTTGTTCAAAATGTTTCACAAAATCTTCGGCTAAACGGCTCAAACGCCCCTCTGTTCCCATTAATTTTTCACGCAAACGGAAGTTGTAGCTACTTTCATCATCTTCATCAATTAACGTTTGGGCTTCTTGCACCACATTATCAAACTCGGCACTCTGTGCAATCGGAATTTGCCGTGCTTCATAAATAATCGGCACTGTCGCCCCATCTTCCACCGCATCGGTAATATCGTAAATTGACACATATTTACCGAATACTTCCTGCGTATCTTTATCTTCAAGACTAATCGGCGTGCCGGTAAAGCCAATAAAAGAGGCATTTGGCAAAGCATCACGCAAATGTTTTGCATAGCCGACACGATATGTTCCTGTGCGATTTAGCTCGTTGAGTTTCACACTTTGGCTAAAACCATATTGCGAACGGTGAGCCTCATCGCTGATCACAATAATATTGTGTCGTTCGTTTAACACAGGGTGAGCCTGCTCGCCCTCTTGCAAACCGAATTTCTGAATAGTGGTAAAAATCACACCGCCTGTTTCACGCTTGGCAAGTTCTTCACGCAACGCCTCCCTGCCGTCTGCCTGCACAGGTTGCTGACGAATTAACGCCTGACCGCCTGAAAAGGTGGCATAAAGCTGACCGTCCAAATCATTGCGGTCGGTAACGACCACAATAGTCGGGTTGCGTAATTCCGCTTGCGACAACAATTTGCCCGCATAAAACAACATCGACAACGACTTGCCCGAACCTTGTGTATGCCACATCACCCCGATTTTGCCATTGCCCTGCTCGCTCGCCGCCCACAGCGTACAATCCACCGCTTCATTTACGCCGTAGAATTGATGATAAGCGGCAATTTTCTTCACCAAACGACCGCTTAAGGTTTGCTCAAACACAATAAAATTTTGGATATAATCCAACAAACTCGCAGGGTTAAGCAAACCACGCACCAAGCCTTCCAACTCGTGTTCAAAGGAAATACGTTGCTTGTTCTTCTCGTCCACCACACGCCAAGGGGTAAACCGCTCCAAATCTGCCGTGAGCGAACCGACCTTCGCCAAAATACCATCGCTGATCACAAGGGCTTGGTTATACACAAACAGATCGCCGATTTCCTGCTTATACGTCTGCAACTGATTAAACGCCTGTGGCAAATCCGCATTCTCTTTCAAGGGATTTTTCAGCTCCAACACCACCACAGGCAAGCCATTGATATAACAAATCACATCAGGACGGCGATTGCCCTTCCGCCCCAAAATCGTCAGCTGGTTCACCACATCAAAACGGTTCAGGCTTGGCTGTTGAAAATCAATCAAACGGGCAAATTCCACCTTTTGCTCATCATTTTCCCGATACTCCACCCGAACGCCCTCACGCAAGTAGCGATAGGCTTGCTGATTGCGTTCTGTTAAATCTGTAATATCCGTTTTGCACACCAACGCCACCACTTCGTCCACCGTGGCAGACGGCAACTGCGGATTTAACCGCTCCACAGCCTCACGCAACACCGAACGAAACACCACCTCGTCCGTCCGCAACCGCCAAGGATTTTCCCCATCAGCATTAATGGTCGAACCGTGCGTATAATCCCAACCCAATTCCTGCAAATGTTGCAAACAGGCTTGTTCAATGGTGTTTTCGTTAATGAGCATTGTTTTTTTCCTTTTTCATTTTATTTTTTCGACACAGATCGAAAAAATGATTTTTGATGGTTGATGGAATGTGTTTGGTTCCATCAAAATTTGTTCCAATTTTCGTTGAATTAAATTCGTTGGCGGACACACGCAGTGTGTCCCTACCAAATTAAAATCCCAATAAAATCAACCCCGTAGGGACACACTGCGTGTGTCCGTTACATTACAAATTAACCCATAGGGACACACTGAGTGTGTCCGTTTTAGGAGATACTGATGAATTATCCAAATCGCAAATCTGTCCGTGTAAAATGGGATACCTATCAAAATGGCTGTTATTTTGTAACAGTTTGTACCCAAAATAAAATTCATTATTTTGGCGAAATTCAAAATCAAACAATACAATTAACAACATTAGGTAAACAATTACAAAATATCATTCAAGACACAATAAATTTAAGACAAAATCAATTTATCGAAATACCTATTTTTACCGTAATGCCAAACCATTTTCATTTAATCATCACCATAAACAGTGATACAGACAAACATCAACATTATTTCGGTAACGGACAAAGCAACAATTTATCCGCCATTATTCGCGGAATAAAATCATCATTAACCAGTTTTGCCATTAAAAATCAAATTCCATTTAAATGGCAACCCCGTTTCCACGAACACATTATTCGTTCCGAAAAAGCATTCAATTTTATTTATGATTATATTCAGAACAATGTTATACAATGGGAACAAGATTGTTTTTACGGATAAATATTTTTTGAACATACAAAATTTAATTAAATCCAATCAACCCGTAGGGACACACTGCGTGTGTCCGTTATCAATGTTTTTTCACATTTGTGATTTAAATTAACATTTGCAAATTCAATTAAACCCAATCAACCCGTAGGGACACACTGCGTGTGTCCGTTATCAATGTTTTTTCATATTTGTGATTTAAATTAACATCTGCAAATTCAATTAAACCCAACCAACCAGTAGGGACACACTGCATGTGTCCGTTATCAATATTTTCGACATATTATTGATTTGATTAACCCCTCTGCGGACACACGCAGTGTGTCCCTACAACCACGGGGGGCAACGCCACCCAATTATGCCTAACCGATTGCGACAAAGTCGCTGTCGGGGTTGCAAAAATTTATGGGAATGTTACCGCTTGTTATTCACTATAAAGCCTCAATTTAAAGTCAATCATTTTTATTAAATAAATAAATCATTCTTGCTTCACTTTCATAATCTCTATCAGGATCTAACTCATATCCACAAGCTAGGCATACTCCACCAACCACATCAAAAGCATAACACTCTGGGCATTCGCTTCTGGGATCATCTCCATCAAGAATAGCTTTATGAGTTACACCTAATAGATCATAAATATCAAAAGTCTTCTCACAATGTTCACATTCAAGTTCTAAACTTTCGTACTCCCTTTTTATATCTTTTACCATTAATGAAAAACAATAAGGACACTTTATACGATCCTCATTACTATCTTTTAACATATCCAAGATAGTATTATTAGGAAAATCTATATTTTCTATTCTTTCTTTAAATTTTTTTAATCGAGATAACACTACACTTTCATTTTCTAGAAGAACTTCATAAATATTACTATCAATAAAATCTTTTAAATCAAGGTTGTTATCTGGATAAATATAATTATCATAAAATTCAGAAAAAAGATGAAAAGATTGAAAAACCAACAATGAAATATCAATATCATTGAGCATCGTGAAATGCTCTATTTTATTTCTATTAGAAACCAAGTTATTTAATTTCTGTGCATCTATATAGATATTTAATGCTATTAGATTTTTCTTAATACCATTGACATTTATTGTTTTATTGGGTGGTACTGTTCTATCATTTCCAATTCTTATATACATATAAGGGTCTTCATTTTCTCTTGCATAGTGAACCAGCTTATATTTGTACAATAAAAGTAAACCCGCTAAGAAATTTCTAATAGCAGATATTTTTCTTTTATCATCATCAATAGATAACTGATAATCTTCCACACCTAGTTGAATAGATTGTTTTGCATTTAGCAGTAATTTTTCTAATACTTTATTTACAGACATATTTTTTCTCCCCACTCAACAACTTAGGCAATAATTCATCTCTAATCTTTCTTAAGAAAATAATTTCTCTTGATAAATTTTCAATCTGAAGTTCATTTGAACTGCAAACATCATCGAAAAGTTTAATTATCTTAAAACTAGGATTTATAACCTTTATTGCTTTTAAATCCTTTTGGTTAATAGAACCAAAAACCGTACCTTCACCATTAAAAATATCAAATTCATTTTGTAAATTTTTAATTTGATATAATCCAAAACTCAAACTATTACTTTTATGACTTAGAGCCGCCAAACCTCGTCCAATACAGCAATCTTCCAATGCAACATTTAAATCGCCAACTGGAGCTCTAACACTCATCAAAATATTACCCTTTTTAGCCATTCGTTTTGGATCTGTTGTATATAATCTTGGTTCTGGGTAACGCCAACCAAATTCCGCCCGACCTTGATAAAACAATGCACCGTTACTTTCTTCATTGTAAGTTTCCCCTTTGGGGGATTGTCCCATTACAACATTATAGTTTTCATCAATAGTGGATAGTCCCCACCCCCTTGGCACTCCCTCTTCATCAAACCCACTCGGAAATGCTTCTGCGATTTCCCATAGTTGTTGGTATTGTTCGGGATTTGCCGTCTGCAAGCGGTGTAATTCTTGCGTGTTTTTACCACTGATCACTGCCATTGCCGCTTGGGTGGCTTGTTCAGTGGTTTGTCCGCTTGCCAGTGCGTTGGCTTTGGCGTGAACGGGGTCAAAATCAATAAACCAGCTTTTAAAAATCGTTTGGGCGATTTGTTCTAGGGTTTGGTTGATTTGGGTGTTGAGTTCGATTTTTTCATCTAATGGCGATACTAAATCTACTATTTTCTTTTGAATATCAATACTTGGAATAAGTAATTCTGTATTCTTAACAACCTGTCCTGATACTTCCTTAAATGTAGAACCTGTTGCTCTTGCTTCAAATAAAGGAATATTATGTTTTAATAAATAATAGAAAAATTCGGGAATATTTCCATCTTTTAAAACCAAACTCTTAAATCCCTGATTTGTAGATACTTCATTATCAGCAATAGCTACATAGCCAATAGGTGCTCTACTTGTAAAAAGCACTGCTCCCTTAGGTAATAATTTGGCACTACTATTCTCCAATCCTAACTTAGTGATATTTCTCTCGCCTTTTGAAATATATCTATTTTTGTATCCAGATAAATCCTTAGGGGTTATCCAAGGTATATCTCCATTAAAATACTCATCTACATCGGATTTAGGTGTTGCTCCACCAATAATATCTGCAACTTCTGATAATTTTTTTAATTCCCAACTACTCATACCCCAACCCTCCCAAATTCGCTTTAATTTTTGCTTCTAATTCTGCACTTTGCTTAAATTGTTGTTGTAAAAGCGCGGTCAGTTCTTGCATTTTTTCTGCAAATGGCACGCCGTCATCTTCTTGTTCGGCAGCACCGACATAACGCCCTGGGGTAAGGACGAAGTCGTTTTGGGCGATTTCGTCAAGGCTTGCGGTGTAGCAGAATGCAGGGATATTTTGGTAGTCGGCGGATTGTTGCCAGCTGTGGTAGGTGTCGGCGACTTTGGCGATGTCGTCTGCGGTGAAGTCGCGTAAGACACGGTCTTTCATGTAGCCAAGTTGTCGTGCGTCAATAAACAGCACTTCGCCTTTGCGTGCTTTGTCTTTGTTCAAAATCCAGATACAAGCTGGAATTTGGGTGTTGGTAAAGAGTTGGCTTGGCAGGGCGATCATCGCTTCCACAAGGTCGGCTTTGAGAATATTTTTGCGGATTTCGCCTTCGTTGTTGGTATTACTCGACATTGAGCCGTTGGCAAGCAACAACGCCATTCGTCCGTTTGGCGAAAGGTGGTAAATCATATGTTGTAGCCACGCAAAGTTGGCGTTGCTTTCAGGCGGTATGCCGTATTGCCAACGTAGGTCTTGGGCAAGGCTTGGATGCCACCAGTCTTTCATATTAAAGGGTGGGTTTGCCATCACAAAATCCATTTTTTTATCACGGTGTTGCGGATTGCTGAAGGTGTCGGCATTGCCTTTGCCGAAGTCAAATTCAATGCCACGAATTGCCATATTCATTGCGGCAAGTTTCCAAGTGGTTGGGTTGAACTCTTGCCCGAAAATGCTCACTTCGCTGACGTTGCCTTGATGTTCGCGGATAAAGCGTTCTGTTTGCACAAAAAAGCCACCAGACCCCATTGCAGGGTCGTAAATGCGTCCTTTGTAGGGTTCGAGCATTTCGATAATCAGGGTAACAATAGATTTTGGCGTGAAATATTGACCGCCCTTTTTGCCTTCCGCAAGGGCGAATTGCCCGAGAAAATACTCATAAACGTGACCAAGAATATCTTTTGCCGCCAAGGAAATCGGCTTGCCGTCTAGGGTTGGGCGGATGAAATTGGTATTGGAAAAGAGATCGATTAAGCCTAATAAAATGCTTTCATCGACTTTATAAGGGCTGATGCGTTGAATGACGTTTTTGAGTTTAGGGTTGTCTTGTTCGATAGCGTCAAAAGCGTCATCAATCAAGTTGGCAATGCCTTTAAAGGTTTTCTCGCCCCAGATTTTGTCGCCAATGTTAGCCCCTACAACGACTTTGATTTCGTCCCAACGGGCTTGTTGTGGTACCCAGAATACGTTGTCTTGGGCGTAGTTGTCTCGTTCTTCCAGTTCGGCATTGAGAATATCGGCAAGTTCGCTTTCGCTGTAAGCGGTCGGATCGAGATAAAAATCGGACGTTGGATCGGTGTAGCGTTGTTTGATGATGTCTTGTTGTGCCGAGAAGCTGTCGGAAACGTATTTTAAGAAGATTAAACCGAGAACAATGTGTTTGTAGTTGGCAGCGTCAAGCTGTTGGCGAAGTTTATCGGCGGCTTTCCAAAGGTCGGCATCGAGTTTGTTGAGAAAGGCTTGTTGATCTGCTTGCTGAGTAGCTAAATTTTCAGCCAGATGTGCTGTGCTGTGCTGTGCTGTGCTGTGCATTATACTATATCTCCGTAAAAAATTCCAGTGTATAGGGATACACATAGTGTATCCTAGACTGATGATAAACCTCAAATAAATAACATTGTTGTAGGGGCGAAATATCTTTCGCCCTTAATTGTTCAGGGCGAAAGATATTTCGCCCCTACAAAATTAGAAAATGGAGTAAATGTTATTTTACCTACAACCATTGGTCATATTAAGATATTTTGATAACCAAAATATCTCAAATTTTTTAAATAAAAAAGTTTGTCAGTAATCTGGGGCACACGTAGCGTGTTCCAGACCGTTGACAAACCCTATACGAGCCGTATAGGGTTACTTAATCTGAGCCGCTCTGCGGCTCTTCCTTTCAGCCCCAGCGGGGCTGGGCTTAATGAACCTAGCACGGCTCGTGCTAGGTTATTGCTCAAATATAACCTTTGTCAGTAATCTGAGACACACGCAGTGTGTCTCTACAATGTTGGATTATTGATATTTGTAAAAACGAAATCCGAAGTATTTGAGGGACACTATCATGTCCCCATATTCAAATGTGATTACGCCATATCCTTTAATACCTTAATCAAGGCTTTAAAGAAACGGTCGTTCTCTTCCGGTAAACCGATACTAATACGTAGATGATTTGGCATACCGTAACCAGCGATTGGGCGGACAATCACGCCTTCACGCAATAGGGCTTCATAAATCGGCGCTGCCGGTTGTTTGAAGTCAATCGTAATAAAGTTGCCTTTTGATGGGATATACTCTAAGCCTTGCGCTTGGCAAAATGCTTCGTAGCGAGCCATTTCCAAGCGGTTATTTTCAGCGACTTTTTTGACAAATTCATCATCATTCATTACCGCAACAGCTGAAGCTAATGCAAGGCTGTTGCAGTTAAATGGTTGGCGAACTCGGTTCAGTAAATCGGCAATTTCAGGGTTAGACACCGCATACCCAATACGTAAACCGGCTAATCCGTAGGCTTTAGAAAGCGAACGGGAGATAATGAGGTTCGGGTATTTTTGTAATAATCCGAAAGAATTTAACCGCTCGTTTTCTGCGGTAAATTCCGTGTAGGCTTCGTCCAACACAACAATCACATTTTCAGGTACTTGAGCTAAGAAGCGATCAACTTCTGCTTCTGTTAAGAAATTACCTGTTGGGTTGTTTGGATTGGCGATAAAAATCAGTTTGGTTTTTTCATTGATTGCCGCAAGGAAGCCATCTAAATCGTGTCCCCAATTTTTTGCAGGGATCTCACGTGCAACTGCGTTGATCGCTTTGGTTACGAGAGGGTAAACAATAAATGCATATTGGGAATAGATAATTTCATCTTTTTCGCCGGCAAATGTATGGGCAAAAAGCTCTAATAAGTCATTTGAGCCATTGCCTAATGTAACTTGATTTGGTGCGACACCAAATTTTTTTGATACAGCAGCTTTTAATTCAAAGCCGTTTGCGTCCGGATAGCGAGTGAGATCGTTAAGTTGGTTGATAATCGCTTGTTTGGCACTTTCCGGAAAACCAAATGGGTTCTCATTTGAGGCAAGTTTGATGATGTTGGTAATGCCGAGTTCTCGTTCAAGTTCTTCAATCGGTTTACCTGCTTGGTAAGGCGAAAGTGATTTTACGCCTTCATTGGCAATGTTGATGTATTGCATAGCGATCCTTTGATGATTGTTTGTTGAGGGGTATTTCCCTCCCTATATTGACTGTACAACTCTCTCCCTCAAGGGGAGAGAGTTTGAGATTTACGCATTCTCTTTTGCAAATTTATCCATAAAGGCAATTAATGCTTCAACGCCTTCAATCGGCATTGCATTATAGATAGAAGCACGCATACCACCTAACACTTTATGTCCTTTTAAGGCTTGTAAACCACAAGCGGTTGCTTCTGCCACGAATTTTGCATTCAGTTCATCATTATCTGTGCTAAAGGTTACATTCATTACTGAACGGTTTGGCTTCGCAATGTAGTTGCGGTAGAAGGTGCTGTTATCTAAGTATTGATAAAGTTTTTCCGCTTTTACTTCATTACGTTTTTCAACGCTCTCTAAGCCACCTTCGGCTAATAAATGTTTGAACACTAATGAGCAAAGATACCACGCAAAGGTTGGTGGGGTATTAATCATTGAGTCCGCATTAGCTTGTGTTTCATAGTTCCAAATAGAAGGCGTTGCTTGACGTGCTTTACCAATAAGATCTTCACGCACGATCACAATCGTAATACCTGCCGGCCCTAAATTTTTCTGCGCGCCTGCATAAATTAAGCCAAATTTACTAATATCAATTTTACGAGAAAGAATATCAGATGACATATCCGCCACTAATACCGCATTGCCTACGTTTGGAAGATCTTTAAATTGAACACCGGTGATGGTTTCGTTGGTGCAATAATGGACATAGTCATATTGGTCAGCAATGTCGCTGAAATCAGTGCGAGTAATCGAAATCACGCCATTTTCATCTTTTTCCGTAATGTTAAGCTCGTCAATCTCACAGAAATTACGTGCTTCTTTTGCTGCCATACCAGACCAGTGTCCGCTATTTAAGTAGAGAGCCTTGCCTTTTGTGCCAATTAAGTTCATTGGAATGGCTGCAAATTGCCCTCTTGCACCGCCTTGCAGGAATAAAATTTTGTAGTTGTCCGGAATGTTAAATAATTGGCGGAAGTCTTTATCGGCTTCTGCAATCAGTTCCATAAAAAGTTTGCCACGGTGGCTTACTTCCATCACTGAAGTACCTTGACCTTGCCAGTTTAAAAGCTCTTTTTGAGCGTGTTCTAAAACGGCTTTCGGCATCATTGCCGGACCTGCGCTGAAATTGTAAACTTGTGTCATTGTGTTTGCCTCTTTTTTAAATGAAAGTGGTTCCATTCTAGCGAAAACGTTTTACATTGCAAATAACAAGCGGTTTAATTTGCAAGATTTTTTACAAATTAAACCGCTTGAAATTTTACCTAGCGTTACAATGTTGCGTTATTTAGATCGTTTGATGCCTGTTTTGAACGATATTCTAAAATAATATCCATTGTTCGTTGTTTTTGTCGTAACGCCGATTCAATATCACTTTGGACAAGCAAGATATAAATCAAATCTAACACGAAAAGTTGCGCCATTTTTGTGCCTAATGAGTCGCCTTGAATTTGCCCTTGGCGATTTCCGTTAATTAGCACGTAATCAGCAACATCAGTAATCGGCGAGCGAAGATTATGCGTTAAAGCAATGGTGGTTGCACCATTGGCTTTTGCTAGGCGTAAACCTCGATTGGTCTCCTCTGAATAACCGGAATGGCTGATGCCTATCACGACATCATCTGGTTTGAGCAACACGGCCTGCATATAGATGAAGTGGTTATTACTGATTGCATCAACCTGAAAACCAATTCGCATGAGTTTATATTTAAAATCTTCTGCAGTTAATCCTGATGCGCCTGAGCCAAAGATAAAAATACGTTTGGCTTTTTTCAATGCTTGAACTGCTTTTTCTAATTCATCAAAATCTAATAAGTTCAATGTTTCACTGATAACATTGTTTAGACTGGTTTGAAGCTTCGTTCCAATTTCTCGAGAGGTATCTTGCTCTAAAACATCGGTTTCAAGCAATACTCGCTTATCTTTTTCTTGGGTTGCCAACTCAATCGCTAAATCTAACTTGAAATCCGTATAGCCTTTATAGCCTAATGTACGACAAAAGCGAATGAACGTGGCTTCGCCAACATCAAGTTGGGTTGCTACTTCAGACAAAGAGCATTGATTTAACAGTTGTGGTTGAGAAAGAATCGCTGCCGCAATTTTCTTTTCGGTTTTTGTTAAACTGGTTTGTAGCGCACCTATGGTATCCAGAATTTTTCCTCGGGCAGACATTGTTTGCCTCCTTTCGTTATAAAAGGGTAACCGGCACTTTTACCACTAATTTTTTTAATTGTGCATTTTTGCCATTTACACTATTTCCCGGTTTGTGTGGTTCGTAAGGCAGAAAAATTGCAAACATATTAGGTTGAAGTACCAAGTCATTTTTATGATCGATCATCTCTGTTAATTGGTAATCATCTTCTTCTCGATATTCATCAAACTTTGTTAAATCAGGTTCTGATAAACCGTATTCGATCATCTCTGTGCCAGAAATGAGGAGTTGAATATCAATAAATTTACGGTGCATTTCTGCTTTTTTATCTTCAGCTGGGGAGGTTTCAAACGCCATCACATTCATTCGAATACCCTCTTCTAAATCTTGCCAACCTAACGGAAGATTAACTAAGTCAAGCGATTTTAGTTTTTCGCAAAGACGTGCAAAAATAGGAGGGAGAGATTTGGCATAATCTGCACGAGAAAGATCACCTAGTAACATATTGTATCCTTAATTAAAGTGGAGTTGATTTACTCCAAAACAAAATCATTTGAAGTTCTACTTCAGTATGGCTAGAGTAAATTTTTTGAGGAAAAATAACAAGAAGAAATCATAAAAAATGAGAAGTGGATCAAATTTTATCTTTGCTTATTAACAAAAAAAGACACTTTCGTGCCTTTTTTGCAAAATATTCGACCATTTAAACCGCTTGTAAATTAAAGCCGATGGCATTCAATACTTTCTGCTCTTCTTGTAAATCGGCATGAATGAGCGGGTTGTGCGTTAAAAAGCCCTCATCAAATTGTAACTGCCAATAATCTGGCGTAATTTCTAACGCCAGATTTTCTGGCAAATGAGTGGCTTGTCGAGAACGATTTAACAAAATCGCTAACCGGAATAAGCGTAATAAAGTCATAATATCTCGATACTGATAGCGATTTGTGCTACGAATATCACCGCGCTTAAAGCATTTTAAATGATAGCGCATCAAGGTAGCTAATAAGTTTTGTTGCTCCGCATCAAACCCGGCTAAAGTACTATTGGCAATCATGTAGGCAGAATGTTTATTGATATTATTATGGTTAATAACAATACCGATTTCATGCAATACGCTCGCCCATTTGAGCATTTCACGTAGTTCGGGAATTTGACGGCGATTTTTCCATAAGTGAACTTGATCAAATAAACGCAATGCGGTTTGCTCTACTCGATGGGCTTGGGCACGATCTAAGTTAAACTGAAGTGCAAGGGATTCTGCCGTACGCTGACGGATATCATCAACCTGAAAGGCTTTTTCCAATCCATACATAACACCTTCACGTAGTGCGCCATCAGAATATCGCATACTTTCAATTTTAAAGGTATGAAAAAGTGCCAACAAAATAGCTAGTCCCGGCATTAGCACATCTGCACGCTCTTCAAGTAAACCTTTTAATTGAATATCGTGTAAAGAATTAAATTTTAAGCAGTCATGAATAATCGCTTGTAACCGTTTTTCGTTAATAACGCCATCTCGATAACCATTAGCAACAAGCACTTTCGATACCGTTTTAATGGTGCCGGAAGACCCCAATACATGTTGCCAACCTAACGCTCGATAATCGGCTTCTAAATCTTCAATTTTTTCCATTGCAAGCTGATACGCTGCTTGGAACCTTTCACGTGTTAATTCCCCTTGAGGAAAAAAACGCTTAGCAAAACTGACGCACCCCATATGTCGGCTTTCTGCACGGAGCGGTTGAAACTCATCGCCAATGGTCATTTCTGTAGAACCACCGCCGATATCAACCACAAATTTCCGTCCTTTTTCGGGTTGGGTATGGCTAACACCGGAATAAATTAAACGAGCCTCTTCTTGCCCTGAAATAATTTGAATATCATAGGGAAAAACTTTTTTAGCTTGCTCTAAAAATTCTTGGTTATTTAAAGCTCGGCGTAATGTATAAGTACCGACTACTTTCACATTTTCAGGCGCAAAACCTTGTAAACGGTCTGCAAATAACGCCAAACAATCCACGCCACGTTGAATAGCCGCCTGATTTAAAATACGATTTTCATCTAAACCATCGGCTAAGCGTACTCTCCGCTTAAGGCGAGAAAGCACTTGAATCGATCCGTTCACGATACGTGCTACGATCATATGAAAACTGTTTGAGCCGAGATCAATGGCTGCAAATTCTCGTTGGGAATTGGCGCCGGAATGAATATCAGAATGCATTAGCAAATACCCTGCTTTATGGAGTGACGTAGATTTAAATGATTTGAGTGTATCATTTTTTCTTAATAATCGCTTTGTTTTCCTCGGCTTTTTTCACTTTTTTTGATGTTTCTTTGTGCAAATGCATGATCTGCTGTAAAAGTTTTTGACGAATGGATTTAAAAGGTCTAGGATTTATAGCGTTTTTATTTCTATCTTTAATTTAGAGGATCTTTCTATGGCTGATGTAAAAAAACAATCTTTCCAAGATATGTTAGATTATGTGCATTTATACCGCTTAAAGAATAAATTACATCGTGAAACGGCTGATAACGACCGTAAAATTCGCGATAACCAAAAACGCGTATTGTTACTTGATAACCTCTCACAATATATCAATGATTCTATGAGCGTGAATGAAATTCGTGCGATCATCGCTAATATGCGTGATGACTATGAAAATCGTGTTGATGATTATATGATTCGTAACGCTGAGCTCTCTAAACAACGCCGTGAAATTCGTCAAAAAATGGCAGCTCATAAACAAGCACCAACAGAGAAAGCTGAATAATTTTCATAACTCCAACCAAGCGGTTAATTTCTGCAAATTATTTGCAATTTCTTTTAACAAATTAACCGCTTACTCATCTTATTTGTTTAATCCTTCATCATTTCACTTCATTTGATTAATTTATACTTGACACTTTGTAAAAAAAGCGTATTTTTAGTTCCGTTGTCGCAAGCCAATCGTTTGCGAAACAGAGAGGCGCAACATTCAGGTAAGCTAATCTAAGGCAACTAGGGCCGATTGAGGATTAGACGATGGGAGTGATTGCCGAGGTGTGAATTCACTAGACTGGAATGAACATCGGCTAGGTTAGGTTGAATCCTACTAGCTGTCATTTAAAACACATTTGTTTTAAATGGAGTGCTCTGATTGAATGGTACCAACCGACTAATCTACTCAATTTCCTTTCCGAATCCACTACAACCACATTTTTTATTATCTTTTTAGGGAAATCTTATGTCTAAACTTTCTGTGGCTAAATTTGGTGGTACCAGCGTTGCAAATTTTGACGCTATGACATTATGTGCAAACATTGTAACAACAGATCCAAATACACGTGTTGTCGTATTATCTGCTTCAGCAGGTGTAACAAACTACTTAGTGGAATTAGCAAACGGCTGTGATAAAGCTCGCCGTACTGAAATTCTTGAAGCGGTTAAAGCAATCCAATACAACATTATTGACAAACTTCAAGATCAAACGCAAATCCGTACGGAAATTGATACCTTGTTAAATCATATTACTGCGTTAGCAGAATCAGCAAGCTTAGCGACATCGGATGCACTTACTGATGAGCTTATCTCGCACGGTGAAATGATGTCCACTAAGATCTTTACTCAACTTTGCGTAGAGCGTGGTTATCCTGCCGTATGGGTTGATGTTCGTGATATTGTGGCTACGGATAGTCAATATGGAAAAGCCGCACCGAATGATGAAAAAACAAAATCACAAGCTGACGCCATTTTAAAACCACTTCTTTCAGCTGGCAAAGTAGCGATTACTCAAGGATTTATTGGCCGTAACGATGAAGGAAAAACAACAACGTTAGGACGTGGTGGTTCTGACTACTCTGCAGCACTTTTAGCAGAAGTTCTTGATGCTGATGATGTTTTAATTTGGACTGATGTACCAGGGATCTACACAACAGATCCCCGTGTTGTACCAAATGCTCAACGTATTGATACCATGGCATTTAATGAAGCTGCTGAAATGGCAACCTTTGGCGCGAAAGTTTTACACCCAGCAACCTTATTACCTGCGGTGCGTAGCAACATTCCTGTTTATGTCGGTTCAAGTAAAGCACCTGAACAAGGCGGTACTTGGGTAACACGAGATCCACAACCTCGTCCAACATTCCGTGCGATTGCTTTACGCCGTCATCAAACACTTTTAACACTATCAAGCCTTTCTATGCTTCATGCAAAAGGCTTTTTAGCTAAAGTCTTCACGATTCTTGCAAAACACAACATTTCTGTGGATGTGATTACAACATCTGAAGTCAGTATTGCAGTCACTTTAGATAAAACAGGTTCTGCTTCATCTGGTGCCGATATGTTATCACAAGCATTGCTTGATGAATTAAATGAACATTGTCATGTACAAGTTGAGAATGATTTAGCACTTGTCGCTATCATTGGTAACAATTTGCACACACAAGCCGGTGTAGCAAAACAATTATTCCATCACTTAGAAGGCTTTAATATTCGTTTAATTAGTTATGGAGCAAGCACAAATAATGTATGTACATTAGTGAAAAACCAAGAAGCTGATGATATTGTTCGTGCTTTACATGCAGGGTTGTTTGAATAAATAAGCTATTATCTAAAACAAAAGGTTGCTAAATGATTTTTAGCAACCTGTTCTAGGTAGAAATGGGCTTAAACCCAGAAGATTACTGGTGGTATCGTGATTTACGCCGTTATGATACAGTGCAACACTCAGGCTTTGGTTTAGGCTTTGAGCGTTTAATCGTATATGTCACAGGTTTACAGAATATTCGTGAAGTAATCCCATTCCCACGTGCACCGCGTAATGCGAATTTCTAGTTTGCAAATGTTTATGAAATCTAACCACTTGTAAATGGTTAAAAAAGGCGAAAATCTTATGATTTCCGCCTTTTGTTATACCAATTTAATACCACTTAAATAACCATTCACCTTCTGGTTGCTTAATTGCGGTGTAATCTCTTTTTACAGTTTCTTCACTTTGCGGTGAGATATAGTAAACAGAGAAACTAAATGCATTAGCTGTTTTTTTATTGATATTGTTAATTCTTAGTACATCTGCACAACCTGATTTATGATAATGTAGGCTATAAGACAAATCTGCGTGAATACCACCTTCAGGATCGGTATATCGCTGCATTTGTTTTGAAGTTGCCATACATGCTACGGATGCTACCATTTTTTCAATAGTCGGTTTTGCATCATTGAATAATTTCATTGCATCTTTACTTGCTTTTGCTTTATTTGCAGCAGTTGTCACTGAAGCTTGAGTTTTACTGTCAATATAAACAGTCGAAGATGATGAACTAGAAGAAGGGCTACCAGATAGGACAGAATTGACAGCACCTAAAGTGCTATTGACAGAAGAAAGGACATCATTGACACCTTGACAAGCGGTAAGACTTAAGCAAGCTAACGCTGAAACGCTGAAACGCTGAAACGCTGAAACGCTGAACGAGATGATACCTTTTGTTTCATTTTTTTCTCCTATTTTTTGATGAAATTCAGTTAAAGAATACTAAGTTATTATCGAAATAACAAGTACTCATCCTGTGAAAACAAATTTTACCTCCTAACATAAACTACTCTTAAAGTTTGTTAGTTCCCTTTTATTTCCTATAAGTGTAAAAAATAGACTCAAATTAAATAACCCTATACAGTTCATATAGGGTTTAACAACGATCAATACTTCCGCTCCACCTCTTCCTTTGTAAACATCACCGGTGTTTTTACGCCTTGTAAGATCTGATAGTAATAGTCGTAAGCTAATACGTTCTGCACATAACCTCTTGTTTCAACAAAAGGAATTGACGCAATAAACTCATCAAATGCTAATCGACCGCTTGCTCGTTTCAACCACTGCTCTACCCGACTTGCACCGGCATTATAAGCTGCAGCAATTAAGATACGGTTATTCGGATATTTTGCATTTAGCTCCGTTAAATGGGTTGTTCCTAGCATAATATTACGGAACGGCTCTAAAAGATCTCGTTCACTTTGGAAAGGAAGTAAATTATCTTTTGCTGTTTTTTGCGCCGTAGAAGGTAACATTTGCATTAGTCCTATCGCATTAGCATGAGATTTGACTTGCGGATTCCACGCACTTTCTTGACGGGCAATCGCCATTGCAAAACTTTTGGGGATAGGCTTATCAACCAAATTCATATCAAACCAATCTGAATAGGCATTGGGTAAGCGAAGAGGGATATAATCCCACGCTTTTGCTTGAATCGTTCCTTCAACTGCCAAGTCATACCAATCTTGTTGCAGAGCCCATTCTGATAATGCTAATTTTTCCTCAAAATTAACCGCTTGCAACCACTCTATCCATAGTACTTTCGCTTGATTCAAACGATTTAATGCTCGTAGTTCCGTTATCCTTTCAAGTTGTATTTTCCAAGCCGAGCGTTGTTCATCTGTGAGAGGCTTAGCCTGTAACATGGCGACTTGATAAGGTTGCCCCAAAGCTTGAGCCGCTAACATTGGGTAAAATCCTCTCTCTTTCGCTAATTCGGAGAGTAAGCGATGTTGATGTTTAGGATCTTGCTTTGCCTGCCAATATCGCCATTCCACTTTATTTTTGGCTTCATTGCTTAATAGTTCTAGCCAGCTTTCTAGGGCTTCTTTTTGATTTATTGCTAAACGTAAACGGCGTTCGGTCAGATTATCGTTTTTCAACACTTTTAGCTGTTCATCTCGCCAAAGTTGAAAAATCGGATCAACATTATCAAACAAGCGACTAATAAAAGAAACTTTCCAGCTATCCACCTCTGTTGCACTAAGCTGCCATTTTTCCGCCCATTGTTGATAGCGTGAGAAATCAGGATTCTCTATTTGCTCTTTTAATGTTTTCACAAATTTAGGAAAGGTCGTTAGAACCAGAACTTTATTTTCAGGAGTAAGCGGTTGATTTTCCACAAAAATTTGCAATGTAGTTGGCTGATTCAATAATGTTTTTACCGATTCTAACCAAGCAATTAACTCTGGTGATTGCGATTGAGTAATAAGATCTTCAAGTCCTTTTTTGGCATCTTGTTGAAATAAAATAACCGCCTTTTGTTTGATTTTATCTGTAGTTTTAAATCCTTTATCTCGCCAGTATGCCTCGATCCCCTGACATTCTGAAGGCAACGTTGCATTATTTAACCAAAATTGGTCAAATTGAGTGAGCAACGCTACCATTTCCACCGATTCTGTTGTTTCATCCTTCGCTTGTTCCAATTCCGGGTTGAGCTGTAACTGCTCTGCAAGCAATTGATATTGTGCAGAAAAAAGGCGACATTGATTTAGTATCGTTGTTGCAGAAATGGTTTTTCCATAAGCCACTAAAGCCGAGAAATCTTGTTTTTGATATAACTGCTCAAAAGGTATTTGATTTAAATTATTTCGCTTTGCGGTGTCCGGATATTTTTCAATAAATGAAGCTAATTCATTCTCGCTAACCATCATCGCTTTTATTTTTGCCTTCATCAACGCCCAATCCGCCTCTTCAATAAGAGGATAATCCGTTAATGATTCACGTAAGCGAGTCGCTAGCGCTAAAGAAGGAGGCGTTAATTTATCTGCTTCCACTAATGCTAGCAGTTGTAAAAAATTGGTTCGTTGGCGTTCTCGTTCTTGTTTTTTATCCTGTTGGTCAGCTAACCACGCTTGCTTAAGCTGTATGCGTTCAACTTCCGTCAAAGGTTGTGTTGTAGGTGTTGCCGTTTTCTCGACCGCTAACGTCAAAGGCGAAAACATTAACATCGCCAATAATGATTTTTTCCACATAGCATTCTCTGTTTATTTTTCGTAAAACATTAGAAGAAAAAGACCGCTTGAAGTTCCCCATATCAAGTCATTCAAGCGGTCATTTTTCTCTTTTTTCTTGCAACTATTCGTCAATAATGACTTTTGCAATGTAATCTAAATTGCGATAATGTTGCGCATAATCAATGCCGTACCCCACCACAAATTCATCCGGAATTGCAAAACCGATCCAATCTACCTCAACCTCTACTTCGCGGCGTGAAGGTTTATCTAATAGGGTACAAATGGTTACTGAACGTGGTTCACGTAATTTTAAGATATCACGCACTTTACTTAGCGTAAAACCTGTATCAATAATGTCTTCAACAATAAGTACATCTTTGCCACTGATCTCACCATCAAGATCTTTTAGAATTTTAACATCACGGCTTGATTCAGTTCCCGAGCCATAACTTGAAGCGGTTAAAAAATCCACCTCCACAGGTAAATCGAGTTGGCGAACTAAATCCGCCATAAACATAAATGAACCACGCAATAATCCTACCACAACAAGGTTTTGACTACCTGATTTCTTATAGTGGGTGTTAATTTCTGCTGCTAATTCAGCAATTCGAGTATTCACGTCTTGCGTGCTAATCAATGTTTCGAGATGATGTTTTTTCATACGTCTTTCCATTATTAAAAGTTGGGCTTTACTCTAACAAAAAAGCAATCGTTTAGCTAGCCATAATCGCCTCAATATCTGCAATCTCTTTTGGGCAACCACTGGTTAGATTTTTGTTACCATATTCCGTCATCAATAAATTGTCTTCAATACGGATGCCAATACCTTTATATTCTTCCGGCACATCCGAATCATGAGAGATATATAAACCCGGTTCAACGGTAATTACCATACTAATTTCAAGCGGACGACTACGTTCTTGGCTATAATCGCCCACATCATGCACGTCTAGCCCTAGCCAATGCCCTAAACCATGCATATAGAATTGGCGGTAAGCTTTCTCTTGAATCAACGTTTCTACATTACCTTTCAAAATACCTAAACGCACCAATCCTTCCGTTAGCACCTCAATGACTCTGTCATTTGCTTTTTTAATAGAGCTACCTGGAACTAATAATTGTATCGCTTCTTTTTGTGCCGTTAAAACTAATTCATAAAGGGCTTTTTGCGGCTCACTGAATTTACCATTGACAGGAATCGTACGAGTAATATCGCCTGCATAGTAAGCAAATTCTGCACCGGCATCAATTAACAATAAGTCACCATCTCTCATTACAGCGTTATTTTCGTTGTAGTGTAAAATACAAGCATTATCACCACTCGCCACAATTGAATTATAAGACGGGAATCGGCTACCAAAACGGGTAAACTCATGCTGGATCTCTCCTTCAATCTCCATTTCATAACGATTTGGACGAGTTTGCTTCATTGCACGAATATGCGCTAAAGCAGAAATATGACACGCTTGTTGAATCAAGGCGATTTCTGCGGTGGATTTAATCAAACGCATTTCAGCTAACATCGGGCGCCAATCAATCACATCTGAAAATACACGCTCAACTAACCCATCGCCCCATGCCTGCCAGCCTTGAGCATAATAACAAGCGGTTAAATTTTGCGTTTTTTCTGCAAAAATAGTTGCGAACGATTCAATATCATAGGCTTGATCAACATGAAGTTGCTCTGCTGCAAACTCCACGCCTAAACGTCTTCCATTCCAAGTTTCCATGAGCGGATCTTTCGCGCGAACAAACATAATACTTTCTGTTTTCCCCGAGCGCTTAATCAATAGCAAAGCGGATTTCGGTTCTGCAAAACCTGTTAAATACCAAAAGTAACTATCTGGGCGAAATAGGTAGTCGCAATCATTATTACGGCGCTTTTCTGTTTCAGTAAAAATAATAAACGCAGAATTATCTTGCATTTGCTCAAATACTCGATTGCGGCGTTCCACAAACTCAGCTTCAGGAAGTTGAGCGAGATAGGCGAGATCCATAAAATCCTCTTTAATTTGTAAAATTAGATAAATTCTATCATAAACTAATGTAACGTTTGGTGTAAGTATTTAGATTTTTCCATTTGATAACCTCATATAAAAACAAAAAATGTCTTATGATCTCTTATTTTCTGTTAAACTAGCTACATGTTCACTATTATGTAGTACTACATAATAACTTTTTTAATAAATCCGGAGCAATAATGGCAAAAAAACGTAGTAAAAATGAAATTGATTGGACTGATGAAGATGAAGAAATTATTTGGGTCAGTAAAAGTGAAATCAAACGTGATTCAGAGCAACTAAAAAGGCTTGGCGCGGAGATCATTGAGCTTAGCCCACAAAATTTAGAGAAAATTCCCCTTGATGAAGATTTAAAAGATGCGGTACGCCAAGCACAAAGTTTTAAATTAGAAGCACGTCGCCGTCAAATTCAATTTATCGGGAAATTACTGCGCAACCGAGATCCTGAACCAATCCAAGAGGCACTAGATAAAATTAAAAACCGCCATAACCAACAACAGGCGTTATTGCATAAACTTGAATTAGTTCGAGATCAACTTATTGAAATGGGGGATGCGTCATTAAATCATTTAATGGATGAATACCCACAATTAGATCGCCAACATTTACGCAATCTCATTCGTTCAGCGCAAAAAGAGAAAGAAGCAAACAAAGCACCTAAAGCCTATCGTGAGATTTTTCAATACTTAAAAACAGAAATTGCAGAGGGTTAAATGTTAGAAATTTTACCAAAATTGATTCATAGCCATGCCGGCTTTGCTTATTTAAGTCTAATTTTATTGTTAACTCGTGGGGCTTTGAGTGCTAAAGGCGTAAATTGGCGTAAAGTGAAAGTGTTACTAATTGCACCTCATTTAGTCGATACTCTACTTCTGTTAAGCGGTGCGATTGTCGTTTCGGTTTACCTTTCTAATGGTATTTATACGCTTTCAGAATTAAGTTGGTTATTAGGCAAATTTTTATTTATTGTGCTTTATATTGTTTTTTCAGCTAAAGCCTTTAAGAAAACACAACCTTTTTCATTGAAATTTTATCTGCTAGCTGTCGTTAGTTTTATGATGGCAATGATGATTGCTGTTATGCATTAAGAGGCATAACAGACAAAGGGCAAGTTTGAATACTTGCCCTTTTCTTTAGATTATTTAATCAAATTTTTTAACATTGCTAACTTTTCTGCTTTGCTCATCGTATTTTCTGCCACTTGATTTAACTCATTTACTAAATTAGGCTGCTGTTCTTTTTGTATATAGGTTACACCTTGATCCTGTGAAATCTGAGCTACATAAGCGGTCAATTCTTCCAATAATTTTACCTTTTCTTCATCATCGTGATGAATTTGGAATAATGTTTCGATGGATTGTGCAAATTGCTCCGCCCGTAAATCCAGTTGTTGATGACAATACTTCTGCCATTTAATTTGTTCAGCGCGTGTTAATGTTTCCGGATAATGCCTTGCTCGATAGTGGAACAATAATTTTTCTACACGAAGATCCGCAAATTGTAAGCCGTGATGGGCTAACTCTTCTGGCGCTAAGCTACGTAAAATACTCATATTATTTTTATCCGCTTGCGAGAAAAAGCCATCATAAAGCGATGTTTCAACATTATCACTCGGTGCAAAAGTACGATCTTCAGTAAAAATCTCAATCACTTTCTCACGCACAAGGCTTTTTTGTGCCTTTAATGCTTTTAAATTCTCTAGGCATTGTTCTCTATCAATACCTAAACGGGCAGCATTTTCGGGAAGTAATACTTTTGCCGGTGCGAGAATAGGACATTTATTGATATGCACTAACTTCAACGGCACTGGCTTTTCTTGTTCAGAAAGCTCCGTTCTTTTTGTATAAAGACGATTTTTTAATACTTCGCTACTTTCATTTAATAAACCTTGAATATCGCCCGATAAATCACACACAATAACCGCATTTTGATTTGTTGGATGCCATGCAAGGGGTACGACCCAAGCTGTATTACCACGATAATTCCCTAACATACCTGATACGTGAACAAGTGGTGTCATTTCAGCTGTATCAATCAATTTTTCAATTTCTTTTTTTCCACGATGCTCAAAGAAAAATTGAAATAATTTAGGCTGTTTCTCTTTGATCAATTTTGCCATTGAGATGGTTGCATATACATCCGACATAGCATCATGCGCATTTTCGTGGGCAATCCCATTGGCTTTGGTCAAATTTTCTAATTTAAAATTAGGAATTCCCTCTTCGTCTTTTACCCAGTCAATCCCTTCCGGACGTAATGCATAACACGCACGTACTACATCAAGCAAATCCCAACGAGAATTTCCATTTTTCCAACTATATTCGTAGGGATCAAAAAAATTGCGGAAGAAGGTATAACGTGTCATTTCATCATCATATCGAATATTGTTATACCCGATCACACAAGTATTTGGCTGGCTGAATTCGGCATGAATGCGTGCTGCAAATTCGGGTTCAGAAAGTCCTTCAGCGTTACATTGTTGCGGCAAAATCCCCGTTACCATTACTGCTTCGGGCGATGGTAGGTAGTCGGATGTTTGCTTACAATAAAACATTACAGGCTCACCGATAATATTGAATTGATCATCGGTACGAATGCCAGCAAATTGCGCAGGGCGATCTACGGCAGGATTAACGCCAAAGCTTTCGTAATCATAAAAGAAAAATGTTAATGCTTTTTCCATACTAATTTTATCGTGAAATCAAATTAGTATGATTGTATCACAACCTAGTCCTACCGTTAGTAAATCTCGCTCAAAAAAAAGCCCGTATTCAATATTCGAATACGGGCGGAGGTCTTATTAAGAAAATGAAAAAAACTTGCTGCTGATAAATCAGTTACGTTTAATCAGACTCTAGGAAAACGGAAAAGTTCATAAAAAATAGAAATTTTTCTATTTAGTGTTGAACCTATTCTTTAGGTTTAATTTCAAGAGAATGTCATTTTAATTTAGTATCTTTATTCCCAATAAGAATCTATTCGTTTCCATTTTGACAATTGAGAATATTCCACTATAAAAAATCGGCACCCTAATCCGTTGAAGAGTTACTCCAAGTTTTAGAGTACAGATCATAAGAGGCACATTAAAGCATCATTATTATGCAATACTCGCATTAATGGATTTTAACACCGCCAAAGGATCTTTCGCCTGTGTAATTGGTCTGCCAATCACTAAGAAATCCGAACCTGTTTCAATTGCTTGTTTTGGCGTCATTACACGACGTTGATCGCCAAAATCACTACCCTCTGGACGAATACCTGGGGTAATAAGTTTGAAGTCTTTACCGCAATGTGTACGTAATACTTCAACTTCTTGTGGAGAACATACCACGCCATCGCAGCCTGCGCGTTGAGCTAAATGCGCTAAACGAATAACTTGTTCCATTGGAGAAGCATTAATACCAATTTGCAATAAGTCTAAATCTTCCATACTTGTTAATACGGTTACCGCAATCAATAATGGCGCATCTTTTCCATACGGTTCTAAGATTTTCTTTGCTTCTTCCATCATTGCTAAGCCACCTGAAGCATGTAAATCTACCATCCATACACCGAGATCTGCAGCTGAACGAACGGCACGAGCCACTGTATTAGGAATATCGTGATATTTTAAATCAAGAAAAACATCAAATTTGCGCTCATGAAGTTGTTTTACAAAAGTGGTTCCTAATGTTGTAAACATTTCTTTCCCTACTTTCAAACGGCAAAGTGAAGGATCGACTTGATCTACAAATGCTAGGGCCTCACGTTCGGTTTCGTAATCTAATGCAACGATAACTTTATTATTCATATGGAACTCCGATGATTTTAAATTGTTGTGTCAATACTATGAATAGGTTTAATTTTTTCCCACTGCCGGCAAGATGGGCAATACCAATTTAAACGGTAACTTTGATAGCCACAGTTTAAACAACGATACTTGAATCCTTTTTTTATCTGCTCACCAACCATATTATGAAGCAAAATGAGACTCTCTTTCCCACTTCCTTCTTCAGCTTCATTGATTTGGTAATGAATAAAGCGATGGAAAGTCAGTAAATGAGGATATTGCCTTACCTGTTGGTAAAGTTTTGATTGTGCTGCAGAAACACCATCTTTCTCCTCAATCAATTGCGTTAGTGCTAAGTCCACACCAGCATTATGTTTTACCTGATTCGCTCGGATCAAGAAAATTTCATATCCACCAAGATCTTTTAATGTCAAATAGCAAGTACGTATTTTATCGAGCACTTCGCCTATATAATCTGAATCTTGCATCAAGACTTTCTCATAATAATCCGCCGCAGTTCTAACACGTTGATTTTCGAGATGATAATCACCTAACATCATGGAAGCACGAGCGCATTGTGGGAAATGTTCTAAAGCCTTCTCCAAAAGAGATAAAAATGCATTTTGATCTTCATTTTTAACCGCTTGAGCATATTCACAATAATAATGAGCAAGCGGTATGCGATCTGTTTCCGGTGCTATCTTTAATAACTTCTCGGACACATTAATCGCTTTCTTCCATTCTTTGGTTTTTTGATAAATTGACATCAATTGAGAAAGTGAATTAACCGCAAATTCAGGTTCATCCAGCAAAAGAATATAATAGTTTTCTGCCCGATCATAAAAACCTGCCGCCATAAAATCTTTCGCAAGTTGCTGCTTAGCAAGTAATTTTTGTTCAATGGAGTAATCTGGACTTAAATCTAACGCCTGATGAATCCGCAATGCACGATCAACTTCGCCCCTTGAGCGAAAGAGATTTCCAAGTGTTAATTCTGCTTCAAATTGAGATTCGGTTGCGATTTGATTTTCCGATTCTTGCTTTTGCAACATAGAAAGGAAAAGATCAACGGCTTTTTCTTGCTGATTAGATAAAAGGAAGTTCAATCCCGTGACATAGTCACGGGAAAATTTGTTTTGGATAGATTCTTGATCCTTTTTAGCACTACGTTGCCCCATATACCAGCCATAAAGAGCGGCAATAGGAAGTAAAAGGAACAATAATTCAAGCATTATTCAGCCTTAGGCGTGGTTAATTCGGTAATCTGTTGTGATTGACGTTTAACTCGGCGATTTAACGCTAAGTTTTGAAGTTTTAATTTTAAGTAAAAAATACCAGTCAAAAGCCAGCCTAGGATTAGACCGAAACCAAATAATACCGCTACTAAAGTAGACAAACGAATTTCACTTTGTGCAATAACATAGTTAAAGGTAATTAACTGATCATTATTAGCACCAATGGTAATCCCCACAATAACAACCGTTAAAACAATAATTAAGCCTAATATATATTTCATATCATAACCTCACGTAGTTAAGATAAATCTACACGTTCTTTTAATTCTTTACCCGCTTTAAAATGCGGAACGGACTTCGCTTCTAATTTGACGCTTTCCCCGGTTTTAGGATTGCGCCCTACTCGTGCATCACGATGGTGTAAAGAGAAACTACCAAATCCTCTAATTTCAATACGTTCACCATTTTCTAAAGAGAACATTATTTTCTCAAGAATTTCTTTTACCCCGTCTTCAACCATACTTAAATGAAGTGAGGGGTTTTGTGAAAATAAGTTATCAATCAATTCTGATTTCGTCATTTCTTTTCCACCTATACGAATTATATTTAAAGAAACGAATACCCTTTGCTTAAATATAACACGTAGATAAGCGGGTATGCTTTACATACCCGCTTTAGAGAAGAATAAATTAATTATTCGCCTTTAGCTGCTTTGAATGCTTCTGCAAATGCATTTGGCATAGCAACTTCTTCTTTGTTCACTTGAGCAATTGCTGCTGATTCTTCAGCTTCTGCTTTTGCACGAACAGATAAGTTGATTACGCGAGCTTTACGATCTACACCTGTATATTTCGCTTCGATTGCATCGCCTACTGAAATTACAGAAGTGATGTCTTCTACGCGATCAAGTGTAGCTTCGTTTGCACGAATATAAGCTTCAACGCCGCCTTCTAGTTCAACAGTAACACCTTTTGCATCAACTGCTGTTACTTTACCAGAAACGATAGCACCTTTCTTAGTTGAATCAATGAAGTTAGAGAAAGGATCTGAACTTAATTGTTTGATACCTAAAGAGATACGCTCTTTAACTGCATCAACTTGTAAAACAACCGCTTCTACTTCATCACCTTTTTTGTAGTTACGTACAGCTTCTTCGCCTTGAACTTCCCAAGAAATATCAGATAAGTGTACTAAACCATCGATACCACCTTCTAAACCGATGAAGATACCGAAATCAGTGATTGATTTGATTTTACCTGAAACTTTGTCGTTTTTGTTGTGAGTCGCTGCGAAGTGTTCCCATGGGTTTGCTTTGCATTGTTTTAAACCTAATGAGATACGACGACGTTCTTCATCAACTTCAAGTACCATTACTTCAACAACATCACCAACGCTTACTACTTTAGAAGGGTGGATATTTTTGTTTGTCCAATCCATTTCTGAAACGTGAACTAAACCTTCAACACCATCTAAAATTTCAACGAAGCAGCCGTAGTCTGTTAAGTTAGTTACTTTACCGCTTAATTTGCTGCCTACTGGGTGATTTTGTGCAATAGCAACCCATGGATCTTGACCTAATTGTTTTAAGCCTAATGATACACGTGTTTTATCTTTGTCGAATTTAAGTACTTTAACAGTAACTTCTTGACCTACTGTAACCACTTCGCTTGGGTGTTTAACACGTTTCCAAGCCATATCTGTGATGTGTAATAAGCCATCAACGCCACCTAAATCAACGAATGCACCGTAGTCTGTTAAGTTTTTAACAACACCTTTCACTTCAGAACCTTCAACTAAGTTCGCTAATACTTCTTCACGATCAGCTGAGTTAGTTGTTTCGATTACTGCGCGACGAGATACAACAACATTGTTACGTTTTTGGTCTAATTTGATTACTTTTAACTCTAAAGTTTGACCTTCAAGGTTTAAAGAATCACGTACTGGACGAGTATCAACTAATGAACCTGGTAAGAACGCACGAACACCATTTAATTCAACAGTGAAACCGCCTTTTACTTTACCATTTACAAAACCTGTTACTGTCGCTTGTTCTTCGAATGCTTTTTCTAAAGCAATCCAAGCTTCGTTACGTTTTGCGTCACCACGAGAAACTACTGTTTCACCGAAGCCGTCTTCAACAGCTTTTAATACCACATCAACAACGTCACCAACTTGAACTTCTAATTCGCCTTGTGCGTTTGTAAATTCTGAAGCTTCAATTGCTGATTCTGATTTGAAACCAGTATCAACGATTACATAGCCTTTTTGGATAGCTACTACAGTACCTTTAACAACAGAACCTAAACGAGCTTCGTTAGAAAGGAATTCTTCAAGTAGTTGAGCAAAATTTTCTGACATAATTTTCTTCTTAATAAAAATAAACTACCATCTAACATCCTGTTAAACGGGGTTGATAATAAAAGTAAAGCAATCCATTGCTTCACTGGACTAAAATTAGAGAATACCTTTTGATGAAATATAATCTAATGCTTGTTGAATAACCTCATCAATCGATAAATTTGTCGAATCTAAAAGTAGCGCATCTGCTGCAGGCACAAGTGGTGCAACAGCACGATTTCTATCTCTGAAATCACGTTCTTTTATCTCGGCTAAAATCTCGTCAAAATTAGCATTAAATCCTTTAGATTGCAACTGTTTTACACGTCTTTTTGCACGTTCTTCTGCTGAAGCATCCAAAAAGAGCTTAATTTGTGCTTCAGGAAAAACAACTGTTCCCATATCTCTTCCATCAGCAATCAATCCTTTTTCACTTGCAAAGTCACGCTGGCGTTGTAATAAAGCCTGACGAACCTTAGGGAAAGCCGCAACTTTTGAAGCATTTTGCCCTGCTTCTGCCGTGCGAATTTGGTCGCCAACATTTTCACCATTTAAAATAACATTCACTTCGCCATCTTGCGGAATAAATTGCACATCTAGATTTTGACCGATTTCCGCTAATGCATTTTCATCATTTAATGGAATTGCCTTTTTAGTTGCCGCTAATGCTGTGATACGATAAATAGCCCCTGAGTCAAGGAAATCAAAGCCCAATTTTTGAGCTAAGGCATAACATAATGTGCCTTTACCTGCACCGCTTGGTCCATCTACCGTGATAATCACATTTTTCATATTTTTCCTTATTTTATTTATTCATCATTGATTTGAACATCGGGAAATTCGCCGATAACAACATCAAATTCAAGCTGTTTACCCTGTCTAAGAACAACTACCCTCACTTTGGTATTAGGACTAATGTTTCCTAATACCTCCATCATTTGTGAAGGAGAAACAGCCTCAATTTTATCTATTCTTAATACGATATCACCAACATGAATGCCAGCTTTTTCTGCGGGACCATTTGCAGCCACACCAGTAATCAATACACCTCGTTCTACACCAAGCTGTTCTGCCGAATAGAATAAATCGCTACTTACACCAAAATACCCTCGAATTACTCGACCGTCTTTAATGATCTTTTTCATAATCCCAATAGCTTGATTGATCGGAATCGCAAAATTTAATCCTTCTGCAATGGCATCTGTCCCTGTTACGCTTAGCTCTTTAATTTCACCACTATTCTTCAAACTAATGGTATTGATACCGATCAATTCTCCTGCCGTGTTAATTAATGCGCCACCTGAATTACCTTTACTGATTGGCGCATCCGTTTGGATAAAATTTTGACGAGTACGATCTGATAGCGTATTACGCCCTGTTGCACTAATAATCCCTTGTGTAACACTTTGCCCTAAGTTATAAGGATTACCGATTGCTAATACCACATCACCTACACGTAATTCCCGTTTATTATTTTGAGGAATTGTCGGAAGGTTATCCGCATTAATTTTTAATACCGCAAGATCGGTTAAAACATCATACCCTACCACATAAGCATTAAAGCGTTTTCCATTTTGAAGATAAACATCAATTTGATACCCATCTTTAATAACATGGTTATTTGTTAAAATATACCCTGCGTCCGTCATGATCACGCCCGATCCTAAATTTAGACGCGTACCACTCTCACTACTATTGTCTAATATCTGGGTATAAATATTCACAACTGCCGGAGATGCGACTTTTACAGCATCATGGTAACTTACGATTTCTGGCTGAAAAAGATTAAATTTCTTAACTTGCGTATTCACCCAAGGGAAAACAAACAGAATTAAGGCTGCACAAAACAGACCAAAAATAACCGCTTGAATAATCTTCTTTGCCATTAAAATCTCGCTAAAAATAAAATACTTAGAATATGATTAGTATAACATTATCTTATGATAAAAAAAGAGGAATCATGCTTTGTATCGCCATTCCTCTTTTGATTTTATAACAGTTTATTAAACAATATTACCAACAATAGAACGAGTTTCTAAACGGACTTCTGTTAATTTTACTTTAACCGCTTGCCCGATTTGGTACGCTTTTTCCCCTTTGATATAAAGCGCGATTTCTTCACTACGGTAATCCATTTCATCTTTGTTATCGTGTAACGTTGAATAAGGCACAAAAATAGATGCACCATTTTCTAATACACGCGCTCGAATTCCACCACGAGAAACATCTGCAATTTCACATTCAAATTCGACCGCTTGTTCAACCATTGGGAAAAGATAGCGAGCATATAACCAATCCGCGACATCTCTTTCTACCATACGATTTTGCTTGCGAGCTTCCTGTAATCGCTCCAAAATGCTCGTTTCTACCGGATTAACAGACTTGCCTTGTAAGATCTGTTTGATAATTCGATGATTTACCATGTCGCCATATTTACGGATTGGTGAAGTCCAAGTGGCATAATGGCTAATGCCCAAACCGAAATGCGGCGCAACTTCTGCTTTAAATTCTGCGAATGTCAGATAACGGCGTAAACGTAATTCAAGAAAACTCTCTGGAAAATCTCTCACATCACGTTGCATTTCACAATATCCATCTAAGGTAGCTAAACGTTCACTTGAATAGCGTTCGTTTAATGTTGCTAATGTTGCCTCATCGGTATTTTCATTCGTTAAAGTATTTAATAAAAAGGTTTTTACCGCTTCATAATTTTTAGGGTCAAAACCTGAATGAGTATTAAATATCCCCGTTTGTGCATTAGCATCTAAGAATTGCGCCGCACAAATGTTCGCAATAATCATACTCTCTTCGACAATTTGATTGGCAATACGGCGGTATTCAATATGAATATCTCGTACCGAGCCATCTTCATTTAACTCAAAGGAATAATCGCCTTGCTCTTTAAAAACCAATGCATTGTTTTTGCGCCAGTTAATGCGAGCTTGCGTAAATTGATGTAACCAATCAATCTGCTGTTTTACTTGTGCATTTTCTGGTTGCCACGCATTTTCAACGCCTTCAAGATAATCTGACACATTGTCATAAACCAATTTAGCTTTGCTTTCGACCCAAGCGGAAACGAACTCCGCTTGTTTAACAATATTTCCTTCAAGATCGGTTTCGATAAAACCGACTAATGCTGGACGTTTTTCATTTGCAACCAAAGAGCAAAGATCATCAGATAGCTCTCTCGGCAACATTGGAATATTAAAACCCGGTAAATAGTTCGTAAAACAACGCTGACGAGCTGCTTTTTCAATTTGTGAATTTTCTGGAATATAGGCGGTTGGATCAGCAATCGCAACGACTAAACGCCAACCTGTTTGAACACCATTTTCTTCAATTGGCGAGATATATAACGCATCGTCCATATCTTGAGTGGATGCGCTATCAATAGTAGTAAAATAAAGTTCTGTAAGATCTTGGCGTTCTAATTCATCATTTAGTGCGTAATGTTTTTCTGTAGCCACCGGTTCACGAGGCTGCTCGTGACGTGCTAATGTAACCCACCATGGTGCAAAATTATCACTCTCTTTACAAATAAACTGTGTAACCTGTGCAAAGAAGAAACGGTCATCTCTTAATGGGTGCGTACGTAATTGCGCAACAACCCAATCTCCGTTTTCTAATGTCTCTGTTACCTTTTTATGGGTGTTCGCAGGCATTGGTGCTTTAATACTTGGGTGATCTACCAATAATTGAAGCTTGTTATCTTTGTTATAACGAACCTGTGCAATAAAGCGATCTAACATGGGCTCAATTAGGCTATCAATTTCTACTGATGCCTTATCGCCTTCACGTTTAACCACCGCTTTAACTGTATCACCGTGCATCACTTTCTTCATTTCTGCCGGCGGAATAAAAAAGCTCTCTTTTTCACACTCTAAGAAACCATAAGCTTTATCTGAGGTTTTAACACGCCCTTCAACGTATTCTTTACTCGCTTCAATTTGTTGCTTTAACTGCGCTAATAATGGATTGTTTTGAAACATAAATTCTCTAGTTAGTAAAAATAAAAAGCGGTGCGAAATGCACCTGTAAAATTGACGGGATTATAACGGATTTCAGTCATTCTGTCTGAGAAAATCACGATTTTTCCAGTATTATGGAGTAAATGCACAACCCCTTAATTTGATAAAATGGCATAGTAGACAAAAGGACAGGCATAAAGCCTGTCCTCTAAATCAATTCAATAAAGCAATTACTCTTCGCCTAATTCGCCCATTGCAGTAATGCTAAAGCCCGCATCAACGTGCAACACTTCGCCTGTTACGCCTGAAGCAAGGTCAGAACATAAGAATGCGGCTGAATTACCCACATCTTCAATTGTTACAGTACGGCGTAATGCAGCGGTTTGTTCGAATGCTGCAAGCATTTTCTTGAAGTTTTTGATGCCTGATGCCGCAAGCGTACGAATTGGACCTGCAGAGATCGCATTAACACGGATACCTTCTTTACCTAAATCTGCAGCCATTACGCGAGTTGCTGCTTCAAGTGATGCTTTTGCTAAACACATCACATTATAGTTAGGGATTGCACGTTCTGCACCTAAATAAGAAAGGGTTAATAATGCAGCATCTTTGTTTAAGAATGGACGTGCTGCTTGTGCCATTGCTACAAAGCTGTATGCACTGATGTCGTGGGCGATTCGGTAGCCTTCACGGGTTGCAGCATTTACATAGTCGCCATCTAATTGATCACCTGGTGCGAAGGCGATTGCGTGAACGAAACCGTCAAATTTTTCCCATTTTTTGCTTAATTCTGCAAAGCAGTTTGTGATGCTTTCATCGGTTGCTACATCTAATGGTAATACGATGTCTGAACCAAACTCTTTGGCAAACTCTTCAACGCGTGGTTGAAGTTTGTCGTTTAAATAGGTAAAGGCTAATTCTGCACCTTGTGCTTTCATTGCTTTTGCAATACCGTAAGCAATCGAACGATTGCTTGCTAAACCTGTAATTAAAATTCTTTTACCAGCTAAAAAGCCCATAATCTTTCCTCATTTAACATTAACGTTTTCAAAACGTTGCAAATTATATCTAAAAAACAACCGCTTGTGGGATTATTTCTGTTTGGTCGGACGTTTCCAACCTTGAATGTGTTTTTGTGGCACACGAGTAATCACAAGTTCGTTTTCTGCCACATCTTTCGTAATGGTTGCACCTGCACCAATGGTTGCGCCATTAGCGATAGTAACAGGAGCAACTAATTGGCTATCTGAACCGACAAACACGTTATCGCCGATGACCGTTTTAAACTTATTCGCACCATCATAGTTACAGGTAATCGTACCTGCACCGATATTCACATTTGCACCTACCTCACTGTCACCAATATAAGTTAAATGCCCCACTTTCGAGCCTTCGCCAATGGTTGATTTTTTGATTTCAACAAAGTTACCTACATGAGCTTTTGCTGCAAGTTCAACCCCCGGACGTAAACGAGCAAACGGACCTACATCAGCACTTTCGCCAATCACACTGTCTTCTAAAACAGAATAAGGTTTGATTTCAACATTATCGCCAAGAATAACGTTTTTCAACACACAACCAGCGCCAATTTTCACATTATTACCTAATTGAATATTGCCTTCTAAAATCACATTTACATCAATAGAAACATCTTTACCGTGAGTGATATTGCCACGAATATCAAAACGTTTCGGATCAATAATCGTTACGCCTGCAAGCAATAATTTCTCAGCTTGTTTTTCTTGGTAGAAACGCTCTAATGCGGCTAACTGTAAACGATTGTTTGCACCTTCTACTTCCATAAATTCAGAGGCTTGAACGGCTTGAACGGTAAAACCGTCTTGATTTGCCATTGCAATTACATCCGTAATGTAATATTCGCCTTGAGCATTATTGTTATTTAAACCTGCGAGCCATTTTTTAAAACTTGCTCCGCTTGCAACCATAACGCCTGTGTTTACTTCACGAATTTTTAATTGTTCCGGATTGGCATCTTTTTGTTCAACAATTGCTACCACAGAGCCATTTTCACGAATAATACGTCCATAACCTGTTGGGTTATCTAATTCAACCGTTAATAAAGCAATACCATTTTCCGGTTTAGCTGCAATCAGTTTTTCTAAAGTTTCTTTTTGAATTAGCGGTGCATCGCCATAAAGCATCACAATATTTTCATCATCGGCAAAAAATGGTGCTGCTTGTTGCATTGCGTGCCCCGTGCCTAATTGCTCTGCTTGGAATACCCAATTTACAGGCTCATCACTTAAACGTTCCTTTAATAAATCTGCACCATGTCCATAAATTAAGTTAATTTGACGTGCATTTAATTGTTTTGCTGTATCAATCACATGTTTAACCATCGGCTTGCCGGCAACGGGATGTAATACTTTCGGTAAGTCAGAATACATACGAGTGCCTTTGCCTGCGGCTAAAATTACTACGCTGAGTGCTTGAGTCATGTTTAATATCCTTTGTAAGAGAGTTATGTGAGCATTTTACCAAAAAAATTCATGGATAAGAAAGGCATAAAAAAATAAGCCACGTTGCACTATATAAAATTTCTGATATTTGATTATTCCACTCAACTAAAATTGCGTTATAATGGCTAAGTCATCAAGACATCTCATTGATATATCGCAAGTGTTGTGTATAGGAAATGAATAAATAAAATCTGTTCAACGACATTTCTCGTTTTCATTGTTATACCTTTCTTGCAAATCGATTAACTTTCTCTTAAGGATTTAAGGACTTATGTTAGAGATTTGGCAACAATTCAAACAAAACTATCTCATCAAATATTGGAATCCTGTGGCAGCGGTGATCGCAGCCGGGTTACTTTCAGCTTATTATTTCGGTATCACAGGCACTTATTGGGCGGTGACTGGCGAATTTACTCGCTGGGGTGGACACGCACTACAAGCCTTAGGCATTAATGTGAGTGAATGGAGCTACTATAAAATCATTGGTATGCAAGGAAGTGTATTTACGCGTATTGATGGCGTGATGATTTTAGGAATGTTCGCAGGCTGTATTTCCGCAGCGCTATGGGCAAATAATGTCAAATGGCGAAATCAACCCCATAAACGCCGTATTGTACAAGCCGTTGTCGGTGGAATTCTTGCTGGTTTTGGCGCTCGTTTAGCAATGGGCTGTAATCTTGCGTCTTTATTTACGGGTATTCCACAGTTTTCCGTTCATGCGTGGTTCTTTACTATTGCAACGGCAATTGGCACTTATTTCGGGGTGAAATTTACTTTACTCCCGATGTTCCGTGTGAAATTGGAATTGAAAAAAGGCGCTGCAAAATTACAGGAAACCGACCCTAAACAAGCCACTCGCCGTTTCCGCTTAGGTATGGTAATTTTCTTTGCTTACTTTATTGCTTCGCTTTATGTGATGCAATCTTCGGTTAAACTTGGCTTTGCGATGCTATGCGGTTTAGCTTTCGGGCTTTTAATTGAACGAGCGCAAATCTGCTTTACCTCGGCTTTCCGGGACTTATGGGTAACAGGGCGTGCATATATGGCAAAAGCGATCATCTTCGGGATTATCGTTGGTACTATTGGCGTATTTTCTTACGTTCAATTAGGTGTTTCACCTAAAATTATGTGGGCAGGTCCAAATGCAATTATCGGCGGCTTATTATTCGGTTTTGGCATTGTTTTAGCAGGCGGTTGTGAAACCGGTTGGATGTATCGCTCAATGGAAGGACAAGTCCATTTTATGTGGGTTGGCGTTGGTAACGTGATTGGTTCAACCCTATTAGCTTACTTATGGGACGACCTTGCTCCAGCGCTTGCTTTAGATTACGAAAAACTCAATTTACTCAAAGAATTTGGCGATGTAGGCGGTTTATTAGTGAATTACGCTCTATTGATCCTCTGTTTAATCGCGGTTGTTTGGTGGGAAAAACGTTTCCTAGCGAAAGCAAAAGCGAAAATTGCTGCAACAGCTTGTTGTTCAAACTAATTTTACTAAATAAGGAATTTAATTATGGCTTTTACCGTTGTACAAAAATTGGATAAAGATCCGAAAGAGATTACACCAGATTACACGCTTGATACTTTAGGCGAACCTTGCCCTTACCCTGCCATCGTGATGTTAGAAACAATGCCACAATTGCAAAAAGGCGAGATCTTAGAATTATTAAGTGATTGCGCCCAATCTATCAACAATATCCCCGTAGATACTAAAAACCACGGTTATACCTTATTAAGCGTAGAGCAAGACGGTACGAAATTGCGTTATTTAATTCAACGCTAATAAACAAACATAATAGACAAAAGTCCTCCGAAACGGAGGACTCAGACTACTGACAATATACTCTTATTTGTCTCATTACCCCTTCACTTCGTTATATATTCTACCCCCCTAAAACGAAGTGAAGGAGTGGTACAACCTGATAACATCGTTTACACTCGAACCCAAAGACATCGTTTACATTCTTTCGTAAACTCATCATCAAAATTCCTCAGGAGATTGATGATGCCTTGGATAGAGACAAATGCGATGCAACAGCGTGTACTTTTTATTAAAGCGTGGCTTAGCCGACGCTATACTAAAGTTGAACTTTGTAAACGGTTCAATATAAGTCGCCCAACGGCGGACAAATGGATTGAACGCCACGAACAAGTAGGCTTTGAGGGGTTGAGCGAGTTATCTCGTAAACCGCATCATAGCCCAAACGCCACACCAAAGTGGATTTGTGAGTGGCTTATCAATGAGAAGATTAAACGTCCTCATTGGGGTGCTAAAAAACTGCTAGATAGCTTCGCACGTCATTTTCCTGACGTGAAAAAGCCCGCAGACAGCACCGGCGATTTAATTTTAGCTCGTGCAGGGCTTGTGCAGCCGAGAAAGCTCAAACGGCGTATCAGTGCAGATACTGAGCCTTTTAGCGACTGCACGGCACCGAATACCGTTTGGAGTGCCGATTTCAAGGGGCAGTTCTTACTTGGTAATCAAAAGCTCTGTTATCCGCTTACCGTCACGGATAACTTCAGCCGATTTTTGTTCTGCTGTAAAGGGCTGGCGAATACACGCTCAGCCCCTGTTATCGCTGAGTTTAAACGCCTTTTTACGGTGTTCGGAATTCCTTGTGCCATTCGTACTGATAACGGCTCACCCTTTGCCTCACAAGCATTGGGTGGTATCAGTAAGCTGTCTAAAGCGGCGAAGTAAAACGGCAAGGTAAAACTTTCTACCTCAGTCAAGTACTCACCAATGAGCCAGTTGCCTTTGAGCCTTACGCTGACGGCATTTGGCACATTTATTACCGTTTCCATTTCTTAGGTATTTTTGATGCCCGAGAAATGAAAATTAAACCCGCCACTCAGTGGTATATACAACCCAAGTGAATGTAAACGATGTTTGGATTGAAGAGTTGGAAGAGGCGACTTCATATGAAAACTAGGATTTAATATCGCTTGTTTTTTTTGATCATAAAAGATTCAGCATCTAGTAAAATTACGCTATCTCCAGTAAAATTAAGAATTTATGTATTCTCTTTTGGGGTATTATGTAGCAATTGGCGCAAGGTGGTCATAGATCTTATTTGTGAAGAGTTTGTGTAACTGCTGACTAGGGTTCGTTTATCTTTTCAAAATCAGAACCCTCGTAGTCTTTTAGTGAAAGAGAAATAATAGCTCCTAACATCAATATTTTTTCTAAGGGAAATCATTTTATGAGAAAAGTAGTTTTAACTATCGCAAAAGGCAATAAAACGGAATCTATTGCATTGCAACAAGGAAAAACAGTCATCAAAAAAGCAGAAGGCGCAGTGCGTTATCGCATTACTGATGAGAACGGTGTATTAATTGAGCATGTGCAAGTAGAACAAATTGGTGACGATTTAGTCTTTTATACCCCCTCTACTGAAGAACCTCTTTTAATATTGGAAAAATACAATACCTATTATTCTGGCGAAAATATAGCTAGTGTAGTTGAAAATAGTGTTTCTATAACTAGGAATATTATTGCTAACTCATTAAGTGTAGCGCAATTAACCAGCATTTCTTTAGGAGCTGCTACTACCGCTGTCGTTGCTACAAGCATTTATAATCATGCCAAAGCTAGTACTGTGCCTCATGTAGAACAAGAAACAAACCCTGTTGAACCTGAAACTCAGCCAACTAAGCCGGAAACTC